>NZ_JAXCLC010000005.1:0-179794 GCF_034043715.1 Kitasatospora purpeofusca
TGGGAGAGTCGGACGCCGCCCAACAATTATTAAAAGCCGCGCCCCCCCGCGATTCGCTGGGGGCCGCGGCTTTTTTTGCGTTGTGCGCATGTGTGTACGACCGGCAGAGCAGGGACTTCCGCCCGGACGCGGGGTTCCCCTGGATGTCGGACAATGGAGAAGGTGTACGGCCAGGAGGCCGGCGCCGAACCGCGAGAGGGCAGTGGTGCTGCCCGATGCGCGGTGGAGATGAAGAAGCAGAAGGAGTCACCACGATGGCGAACGAGCCTCAGGACCGTCCCGAGCGTCGATCGGACGACGGCCGCGGCTACGAGCCCCGGTCCCGCGGGAGCTGGTCCAACGACCGTGCTCCGCGACGCGACGACCGCCGCGATGACCGTGGCGACCGTCCCTCGGGCGGCGGCTTCCGCCGCGACGACCGTGGCGACCGTCCCGCCGGCGGCGGCTACAGCGGTGGCCGTGACGACCGCGGCGGAGACCGTGGCGGCTTCCGTCGCGACGACCGTGGTGGCGACCGCCCCTACAGCGGCGGTGGCGGCGGTGGCTTCCGTCGCGACGACCGTGGCGACCGTCCCTCGGGTGGCGGCTTCGGCGGTGGCCGTGGTGACCGTCCGACCGGTGGTGGCGGTGGCTTCCGCCGTGACGACCGTGGTGGCGACCGTCCGAGCGGTGGTGGCGGTGGCTTCCGCCGCGATGACCGCGGTGGCGACCGTCCGACCGGTGGTGGCTTCCGCCGTGACGACCGTGGCGACCGCCCGGCCGGTGGTGGCTTCCGTCGTGACGACCGTGGCGACCGTCCGACCGGTGGCGGGTTCCGTCGTGACGACCGTCCCTCGGGCGGCGGCTTCGGTGGTGGCCGTGACGACCGTGGCGGCGACCGCGGCGGCTTCCGCCGCGATGACCGTGGCGACCGCCCGACCGGCGGCGGCTTCCGTCGTGACGACCGTCCGGGTGGGTTCCGTCGTGATGACCGTGGCGACCGTCCCTCGGGCGGCGGCTTCGGCGGTGGCCGTGACGACCGTGGTGGCTTCCGTCGCGATGACCGTGGTGGTGACCGTCCGACCGGTGGTGGCTTCCGCCGTGACGACCGTGGTGACCGCCCGTCGGGTGGTGGCTTCCGTCGCGATGACCGTGGTGATCGTCCGACCGGTGGCGGGTTCCGTCGTGACGACCGTCCCTCGGGCGGTGGCTTCGGTGGTGGCCGTGACGACCGTGGCGGAGACCGTGGCGGCTTCCGCCGCGATGACCGTGGTGGCGACCGCCCGGCCGGCGGTGGCTTCCGCCGTGACGACCGTGGCGACCGTCCCTCGGGCGGCGGCTTCGCTGGTGGCCGTGACGACCGTGGCGGCGACCGCGGTGGGTTCCGCCGGGACGACCGCGGTGGTGACCGTCCGACCGGTGGTGGCTTCCGCCGCGATGACCGTGGTGACCGTCCGACCGGTGGTGGCTTCCGCCGCGATGACCGTGGTGACCGTCCGACCGGTGGTGGCTTCCGTCGTGACGACCGTGGCGGCGACCGCCCGACCGGTGGCGGCTTCCGTCGTGACGACCGTGGCGGCGACCGCCCGACCGGTGGCGGCGGCTTCCGTCGCGACGACCGTCCGAGTGGGTTCCGTCGTGACGACCGTGGTGACCGTCCCTCGGGCGGCGGCTTCGGTGGTGGCCGTGACGACCGTGGCGGCGACCGTGGCGGCTTCCGTCGTGATGACCGTGGCGACCGTCCGACCGGTGGTGGCTTCCGTCGTGACGACCGTGGCGACCGTCCCTCGGGCGGCGGCTTCGGTGGTGGCCGTGACGACCGCGGCGGCTACCGCGGTGGCCGCGACGAGCGTGGCGGCGGCCGGGACTACCAGGACGAGCGCCGGGGCAACTACGAGCCGGTCAAGCGCCTGCCGATCCCCGAGGACGTCACCGGCTTCGAGATCGACGCGGATGTGCGCCAGGAGCTCAAGAGCCTGCCCAAGACGCTCGCGGACGATGTCGCCCGCAACCTGGTGATGGTCGCCCGGCTGCTCGACGACGAGCCGGAGGAGGCCTACCAGTACTCGCGCGTCGCGCTGCGGCTGGCCTCCCGCGTCCCCGCCGTCCGTGAGGCGGCCGGTTTCGCCTCGTACGTGACCCAGCGCTACTCGGAGGCGCTGACCGAGTTCCGCGCCGCCCGCCGGATGACCGGTCGCGCGGACCTCTGGCCGGTGATGGCCGACTGCGAGCGTGGCCTGGGCCGCCCGGAGAAGGCGCTGGCGATGGCCGGCGAGCCCGAGGTGAAGCAGCTGGACAAGGCCGGCCAGGTCGAGATGCGTCTCGTCGCGGCCGGTGCGCGCGGTGACATGGAGCAGTTCGATGCCGCCGTCGTCACCCTGCAGAGCTCCGAGCTGGCCTCGTCCGCGGTGCACCCGTGGACCGCGCGCCTGCGCTACGCCTACGCCGAGGCGCTGATCGCGGCCGACCGTGGCGACGAGGCCCGTGACTGGTTCGCCAAGGCCGTCGAGGCGGACACCGAGGGCACCACCAACGCCGCCGAGCGCCTCGCCGAGATCGACGGTGTGGAGTTCATCGACGCCCTCGACCCGGAGCTCGCCGAGGAGGAGGCCGAGCAGGCCGCCGAGCCGGCCGCCCGCAAGGGTGGCGAGTCCTCGGACGAGCGGGTCATCTTCGAGGACGAGGAGGACGTCGAGGAGTTCTACGACGAGGACGACCTCGAGATCGACGACGAGTTCGACGGCGTGGTGCCGGAGCGTTCCGCCGAGCGCGACGACAGGTAGTCGACGGCCCGACCGCCGGCGAGCGCCGGCGGTCGGGGCGCGTCACGAGTGAGGCCCTGCCGCACCCCGGGAGATCCGGGGTGCGGCAGGGCCTCACTGCGTTCGGCGCCGGTACGGCGTCAGCCCAGCTCCAGGTTGCGCAGCACCAGGCCGGTGGCCGGCTTCGGGCCGAAGGAGGTGGACTTGCGCGGCATGGTGACGCCCTGTTCGGCGAGCCGGCGGACCACGCTCTCCCGCACCGGGTGCAGCAGGACGGCCGTGCCGCCGCTGCGGGCGGCCTCGCGTTCGGCGGAGACCGCGGTGTGCAGGTAGCCGATGTCGTCGGGGCCGTCGGGGATCCGCCAGGTGTGGTCGAGCAGCGTGGCGTGCAGGATCGTGGCGTCCAGGTGGCGCCACTCCTCGGGCTTGTCCCGTGGCACGGTGGCGTCGAGCAGGGCCTCGTCGGGGTCGGTGACGAGGTGGTAGACGCCGTCCCCGCCGGTGAGCAGGAAGCCGCTGCCGCCGTGTCGCTTCTGCTCGGCGAGTGCCTGCAGCGCGCCGTCCAGCGGGCCGGGGACCTCCTTGATCTGCCACTGGCCGCCGAGCCGGGCCAGGGCCTCCTCGACCGGCAGCCGGTAGAGCACCCGGTGGATGGCCCGCACCCGCAGCGGATAGCGGGCGGTGTCGACCAGCAGGACCAGGCCGCGGTCCCAGGGGCTGCGGGGCAGGTGCCGGTGTTCGCGCTGGAGGCGCAGGTACATCTCCCAGCGGTGGTGGCCGTCGGCGATGAGGGCGCGGCAGGTGGCCAGGTCGCGGCCGATCTCGGCGATCCCGGCCGGGTCGGTGACCGCCCACAGCCGGTGGTGGGTGCCGTCGGTGGTGGTCGTGGTGAGCAGGGGCTCGGCGCGGACGGCGCGTTCGATCACGGCGGACGCGCCGCCGTTGCCCCGGTAGGTGAGCAGCAGCGGTTCGAGGTTGGCCCGGGTGGTGCGCATCAGGCCGACCCGGTCGGCGACCGGGCGGGGCATCACGTCCTCGTGGGGAAGCACCACACCGGCCTCGCTCCCGCTGACGGCGAGGGCGCCGATGAGGCCGCGCTGGAGCACCTCGGCGCTGCCGTCGCCGGCGGGGACGCGCTGCTCGTACACGTAGAGGGCCGGCTCGGGGTCGGCGGCCAGGACGCCTTCGCGCTGCCACTCGCGCAGCAGCCTGGCGGCGTGCCGGTAGCGGGTGTCGCGGTCGGGCCGGTCACCGGTGTCCTCGGGCTCGGGGCGTGGCAGGATCAGCCGGACCACGTTGTGCGGGTCGGCGGTCTCCAGGTCGAGCCTTCGGCCCGGGTCGACGACGTCGTACGGCGGCGAGGTGACGGCGGCCAGGGTGCCGACCCGGTCGGGGTCGTAGCGGAGGCCGCGGAACGGGGACAGGGACAGGCCTGCGGTGGCGACGTGGCCGGGATTGCCGGGGCCGCCCTGCGGAGACTCCACTCCGCTTTCTGCACTGGGTGTGCTCATTCTGGGCATCGTAATCGGGTACGCGTTGTTCAGAGATCGGAACACCCGTGCCGGTCCGGTGGCCGGGTGTCGTGACCGAGGGCGAGGTTTCGGGGTGGCGGAGCGCGACGAGAGGGTGGACGACGGCGCTGGTGGGGGTGCGGACAGGGGCGGCGGCGGGGCGGCTTCGTCCGGGCAGCAGCAGCGGTCCGGTGAGCCGGAGGGGGACGTCTACGAGTGGTTCCGCCGGGGGGCGCGGCTGCTCGCGCAGGGGAACCCGGCGGCGGCCGAGCAGCTGTTGGCCCGGGCGGCCGGGGCCGAGCCGGACTCGCGCAGCATTCGGGAGGCGCTGGCCCGGGCGCAGTTCGACGTGGGGTCGTACGCGGCGGCGCTGGAGAACTTCCGGACCGTGGCGCTGGCCGATCCGTCGGACGACTACGCTCAGTTCGGGTGGGGTGTGGCGGCGGCCCGGCTGGGTGATTTCGAGGCCTCCGCCGAGCACTTGGCGCTGGCCGTGGCGATGCGGCCGGAGAACGACCACTACCGGGCCGCGCTGCGGCAGACCCGCGCGACGCTGGCGGCCCGGGCCGGGGCGTTCGGTCCGCTGCTGCCGGGGGCGCCGGGTTACCTGGAGCCGCCGGCCGGGGCGGACGGGTCGGGCCCCGGAACCACGGCGGGTCCGGGAACCACGGCGGGTCCGGGAACCACGGCGGGTCCGGAGCCGACCGGTGAGCGGGACCGGCAGGACGGCTGAGCCGGTGCGGTGTCCGGGGGCCACCCTCGTGGCCACGGTCACCGCGGGTCACTGCCGGCCACCGCCCGGACGCCCGGCGACCGCCCGGACTTCCGACGGACGAGTACGACTGACGCGATGAGTGAGGTAGAGCAGGCATGACCGAAACGGCCATTACCGTGCGACGGACCGCCCCGGGCGGCAGCGAGCTGCCGCTGACCGAGGCGTACGACACGGCGCTGCTGGACCTCGACGGCGTGGTGTACGCCGGCCCGAACGCCATCGAGTACGCCGTGGAGTCGCTCGACGCGGCCCGCGGCGCGGGGATGCGGCTGGCGTACGTGACCAACAACGCCTCCCGGCCGCCCCGGGTGGTCGCCGAGCACCTGACCGAGCTGGGGGTGCCGGCCGAGGCGGCAGACGTGATCAACTCCGCCCAGGCCGCCGCCCGGGTGCTCGCCGAGAAGCTGCCGGCCGGCGCGAAGGTGCTGGTGGTCGGCGGGCTCGGCCTGGAGGAGGCGCTGGCCGAGCGCGGCTTGGTCGCCGTCCGGTCCCTGGCCGAGGAGCCGCTGGCGGTGGTCCAGGGCTTCGACGCCTCGGTGGGGTGGACGCACCTGGCGGAGGCCTCCTACGCGGTGCAGTCCGGGCTGCCGTGGGTGGCGTCCAACACCGATGTGACGGTGCCGACCGCGCGCGGGATCGCGCCGGGCAACGGGATGCTGGTGGCGGCGGTGCGGGCGGCCACCGGGGTGGAGCCGGAGGTGGCGGGCAAGCCGCTGCCGCCGATGCACCGCGAGACGGTGCTGCGGACCGGGGCGAAGCGGCCGCTGGTGGTCGGTGACCGGCTGGACACCGACATCGAGGGGGCGTTCAACGGCGGGGTGGACAGCCTGCTGGTGTTCACCGGGGTGACGACGGCGGCGCAGCTGCTGGCGGCCCCGGCCGAGCACCGGCCGACGTACCTGGCGGAGGACCTGCGGGGCCTGTTGACCGCGCACGCGCCGGTCACGGCCGGGGCGGGCGGCGGGTTCGCCTGCGGCGGCTTCGTCGCGGTGGCGGAGGGCGGCGTGCTGCGGCTGGAGGGGGTCGGGGCGGACCGCTGGGACGGTCTGCGGGCGCTGTGCGCGGCGGCCTGGACGGCGCTGGACGCGGACGGCACGCCGGCGGACGGGCGGAAGGCGCTGGCCGAGCTGGGCTTCTGAGCCCGGGGTCCGGGCCGGGTCCGACGGCCGGTAGGTGGTCGGTCGGCGGCCGGTGGATGGCCGGTCGGTCGGCGGCCGGGTCAGAGCAGGGTGCGCAGCCGCAGCAGGTCGCGGAAGCCCGCCTCCAGCTTGATCCGGCCGCCGACCCAGGCCGAGGCGAAGCCGAGCCGGCCGCCGACCAGGGCGAGCAGGTCGTCGCTGCTCATGGTGAGCCGGATGTCCGCCTTCCCGGTGGGGCTGCCGGGGTGCTGCTCGACGTCCTGGATGCTCCCGGCGCGCAGTTGCCCGGTGAAGGTCAGGTCGAGGTCGGTGATCCGGCAGCTCAGTGAGCGGTCGAGGCCGGCCGCCGTGCGGACGTCTCCGGTGGCCTTGGCGAGGTTGCGGCTGAGCTGCTCCAGCGCCTCGCGGCACTCCTCGGCGTTGGCCATGGCGGTGGATCCCTTCCCCGGACGGGCCGCCGCGCCCCGGCGGGTGGCGGGGTCCGGCTGCGGCCGACTGCCGGGCCACGCTACCGCAGGAGGGTTTTGGCGGTAGCGTCGTCGGTGGGATGCCCGGATCCGTCCGGGCGCCTTGGCGACGGAGCGATACGCGCAGGCGAATGGGAGGCACCCGGATGCTGCCGAAGACGGTACGAGGAGCGGTGGCGGCCGCGGCCGTACTGGTGGAGGAGGTCGGCAAGCGGGTCGTCGGGACGGCGGCCGGTCTGCTGGAGAAGGGCGGCATCGACGTCACGGAGGTGGAGCGCCGCTTCGGCGGGCAGTTCCCTCCGTCGGCGCAGTCGTTGCAGACCCTCGCCGAGGAGGCGGTGACCGCCGGGCGGGCCGGGGTGGACCTGGCCGTCGGGATGGCGCGCGGTGAGGTCGACAAGGTCTTCGAGAAGGTCGGCGACCAGGTGACCAAGGTGGGCGTGGTGCTGGCCTACCTGGAGAGCAAGCTGCGCGAGGTCGAGGTCGAGGTCGGGGACGAGGACGAGGGGGCGCGGCCGGCGCAGGCCGGGCCGCCGCCGGCGCCCCGGGCCGGCGGGCTGTTCGAGGACGGCTGGGAGCGGGAGACGAAGGGTTCGGCGGGGCCCGAGCGGATAGTGGTGGACGAGCCGGTGGAGGTCGACCCGCCGGTGCCGCCGAACGGCCCGGCAGTGGCGGCTGCGGCTCCGGCGAAGAAGGCGGCGGCGCGGAAGCCCGCTGCCGCGAAGAAGGCCGCGCCGGCCGCGAAGCAGCCGGCGGGCAAGAAGGCGGCGGGCAAGAAGACGGCGGTGAAGAAGACCGCCGTCAAGAAGACCGCGACCGCGAAGAGGACCACAGCCGCGGAGAAGCCGGCCGAGGCCGGGGCGGAGCAGCCGCCCGCCAAGCGCACCGCCACCCGGAAGACCACCGTCCGCCGGACCGCCACCCCGAAGAAGCCCGATGCCTGAACCGGAGAGCCGGACCGGCCCCGTCCCGGCCCCCGGTGAGCCGCTGCCGCTCGGCGTCGGGCTCACGCCCACCGGGCACCCGGCGGTGGACGCCGGGCTGGCCCGGCTGGCTGCGCTGGACGGGGTGCCGACCGACGCACACGTCGCGGTGTACGAAGATGTCCATCAGCGGCTCGCCGACACGCTGGCCGCGCTCGACCGGGACTGACCGGGGCGAGCGGGAACCACCGTAGGAGCTGAAACACCAGTGGCAGTGGCACGACGTCGACTCGACGCGGAGCTGGTCCGCCGCAAGCTGGCCCGGTCCCGGGAGCACGCCTCCGAACTGATCGCGGCCGGGCGGGTGACCGTCGGCGGGACCACCGCGACCAAGCCGGCCACCCAGGTGGAGACCGCGGCGGCGCTCGTGGTGGCCGATGACGACAACGATCCCGACTACGTGTCGCGCGGCGGCCACAAGCTCGCCGGGGCGTTCGCGGCGTTCGTGCCGCAGGGCCTGGTCGTCGAGGGCCGCCGGGCGCTGGACGCGGGAGCGTCCACCGGCGGGTTCACCGATGTGCTGCTGCGGGCGGGCGCCGCCCACGTGCTGGCGGTGGACGTCGGCTACGGGCAGCTGGCCTGGTCGCTGCAGAGCGACGACCGGGTCACCGTGATGGACCGCACCAACGTCCGGGAGCTGACCCCGGAGATGATCGGCGGCACCCCGGTCGACCTGGTGGTGGGGGACCTCTCCTTCATCTCGCTGGGCCTGGTGCTGCCCGCGCTGGTCGGCTGCGCCGCCCCGGACGCGGACCTGGTGCTGATGGTCAAGCCGCAGTTCGAGATCGGCAAGGAGCGCCTCGGCAGCGGCGGGGTGGTGCGCAGCCCGCAGCTGCGCGCCGAGATGGTGCGCCAGGTGGCCGGGCAGGCATGGCAGCTCGGGCTGGGCGTGCGGGCGGTCACCGCGAGTCCCCTGCCGGGGCCGTCGGGCAATGTCGAGTACTTCCTCTGGATGCGCCGGGACGCACCGCGGCTCGACCCCGCGGAGGCGGACCGGGCTGTGGCCGAAGGCCCCCGATAGGGTGCTCTGCGGACGTCCGGTCCGCCATGCTGGGTGGCGCGGCCGTACCGGGCCGACGACGACCCGGCCGGCGTAGGGAGAGGGCAGCGGGCATGAGTGATGAACGTACGGTCTTCCTGATCGCGCACACGGGCCGCGAGGCGGCGCTGCGCAGTGTCGAGGGACTGGTGCACGGCCTGCTGAAGGCGGGGATCCGGATCAGACTGCTGACTTCCGAGGCGGTCGACCTGGACCTGCCGGACGGCGTGGAGACGGTGGCCGGGGGACCGGGCGCGGCCGACGGCTGCGAGCTGATCCTGGTCGCCGGTGGGGACGGGACCCTGTTGCGCGGGGCGGAGTTGGCGCGCGAGCACGGGCTGCCGATGCTCGGCATCAACCTGGGCCGGGTCGGTTTCCTGGCCGAGGCGGAGCGCGACGACCTGGCGGTGGTGGTCGAGCGGGTGGTCGACGCCGACTACGAGGTCGAGGAGCGGATGACCCTCGATGTGATCGTCCGGACCAACGGTGACGAGGTGCACCGCGACTGGGCGCTGAACGAGGCCTCGATCGAGAAGGCGGCCAGGGAGCGGATGCTCGAGGTGGTGACCGAGGTGGACGGCCGTCCGGTCTCCAACTTCGGCTGCGACGGCGTGGTGTGCGCGACGCCGACCGGCTCGACGGCGTACGCGTTCTCCGGCGGCGGGCCGGTGGTCTGGCCCGAGGTGGAGGCCCTGCTGATGGTGCCGATCAGCGCGCACGCGCTGTTCGCCCGGCCGCTGGTGGCCTCGCCGGACTCGGTGCTGGCGGTGGAGGTGCAGCCGAAGACCCCGCACGGGGTGCTGTGGTGCGACGGCCGGCGTTCGGTCGAACTGCCCGCCGGGGCGCGGGTGGAGGTGCGCCGGGGGCAGACGCCGGTGCGGCTGGCCAGGCTGCACCGGGCGCCGTTCACCGACCGGTTGGTGGCCAAGTTCGCGCTGCCGGTGACCGGTTGGCGCGGTCGGGCGGACACCGCCTGATTCTCGCGGGCCCGGTGGACCGGGCGGATCGGAGTACGACGCCCGGTCCGCCTCGTCCACCGCCCGGCCCACCGCTTCGCCCCGCCGCTCCGTCAGACCGCGAGCGGCTGGTTGTCCTCGAAGCCCCGCCACCCGCCGTCGTCCTCGGCGCGGGCGGCGGTCTCCGCCAGTCGGCGGACCGCGGCCGGCACGGCCGGGGCGGGCACGGTGAGCGGGATCCTGATGTGGTGCTCGAAGGCGCCGTCGGAGCCGAACCGGTTGCCGGCCGCGAGCCGGACCCCCGACCGCTCGCCGGTCCGGGCCAGCGCCGTGCCCGACACCCCGCCGGTGGCGACCCAGAACGACAGGCCGCCCGGCGGCACGGTGAAACGCCAGTGCGGCAGCTGCTCGCGGAGGGCGCTGGTGAACGCCCCGGCGGTGTCCCGCAGCCGGGTCAGCTGGTGGGCGCGGACGGCCGGCAGGTCCTCGCCCAGCAGTTCGGCGGCGATCAGCTGGTCCAGCACGGGGGCGCCGACGTCGCTGTAGACGCGGGTGGTGGCCAGCCGGCGGACCAGCGCGGGGGCGGCGCGCACCCAGCCGATCCGCAGGCCGCCCCAGAGCAGCTTCCCGGCCGAGCCGACGGTGATCACCTGGGCGGCGCGGTCCAGCGCTGCGGTCGGCCGGGGGAGCGGCACCCCCGCGGGCAGGCCCCAGCCGAGTTCGGCGGTGGTCTCGTCGACCAGGACCACGGCCCCGGCGGACCGGGCGGCGGCGAGCAGTTCGCGCCGCTGCTCCTCGTCGATCAGCGCGCCGGTGGGGTTGTGGAAGTCGGGGATCACATAGACGGCCTTCGGCGCGGCTCCGCCCAGTACCCGTCGCCACTCGGCGAGGTCCCAGCGCGGCCCGCCCCCGTGGCCCGGCCCGGGGGGCGCGTCGACGAGCGGGACGGGGACCGGACGGGCCTCGCTGAGCCGCAGCGCCTGGAGGGTGTGGGCGTAGCTGGGGGCCTCGACGGCGACCCGGTCGCCCCGGCCGAGCAGGGCCTGCCGGACCAGGTGCAGGGCGCCCATCGCGCCGATGGTGATCAGGATCTGGTCCGGGGTGGTCGGCAGGCCGCGCTCGGTGAAGCGGCGGGCCACGGCCTCGCGCAGCACCGGGACGCCGGTCGGGTAGTGGCCGTGCCCGGCGGCGTAGGCGGGCAGCTGGTCGACGGCGCGGGCGGCGGCCGCGGAGAGGAAGGGCTGCGGGGCGGGCAGCGCGGCGACGCCGAGGTCCAAGGTGTTGCCCTGCTCGTCCGGCGGGACGGGGTGCAGGGCGTCGCTGGGCGGCGCCGAGCCCTCGGGCAGGGCGGTCCAGCTGCCGGAGCCGCGCCGGCTGTGCAGGTACCCCTCGGCCCGCAGGGCCTCGTAGGCGGTGGCGACGGTGGTGCGGCTGAGTCCCAGGGCCAGGGCCAGCTCGCGTTCGGCGGGCAGCCGGGCGCCGACCGGCAGCCGGCCCTCGGAGACCAGCAGTCGGATCCGGGCGGCGAGCGACCGGTAGGCGGGGCGGCGGGCGGCGCCGGGCGGTTCGGGCAGCCTGGCGGTGGCGAGCAGCCGGGCGAGTGCCGGGGGAGCGACGGTGGTCTGCCAGTCGGCCAAGATGATCAGTCCACTTACTCGTGATTGGCCCTGTCGTGGGCCGTATTGGCTTGGCCATCATGGCAGGGCGGCCGTTGAGACCGCCACCGCCGGGCCGGTCCGTCGGCGGTGCAGTGCCACCTGCCCGGAGATTCCATGGCCACCACGAGCACCCTCCCGTCCCCGTCCCCCTCCCCGTCCGAGTGCCCGTCCGGGCCCGTGCCGTCGCCCACCGGCGCCGGTGCCGCGGATGCCGCCGCCGGGCCCGGTCCGCTCCTGCGGCTGCTGGGCGACACCCACGCGCTGGGCCGCCGCCTGCCGCAGTTGGCCGTCGGCCTCGCCCTCTACGGCACCAGCATGGGCCTGATGCTCCGTGCCGGCCTCGGGCTCGACCCCTGGGACGTGTTCCACCAGGGCCTCCAGGGGAGCTTCGGCCTCTCGGTGGGTGCCTGGGTCACCATCTGCGGGGCCCTGGTGCTGCTGCTGTGGATCCCGCTGCGCCAGTTGCCCGGGGTCGGCACGGTCGCCAACGTGCTGCTGATCGGCGCGGCGATGGACCTCACCCTGCGTTTCGTCGGCACGCCGGGGGCGCTCCCGGTCCGGATCCTGCTGATGGTCACCGCGGTGCTGCTGAACGGCGTGGCCACCGGGCTCTACATCGGTGCCCGGCTGGGATCGGGGCCGCGGGACGGGCTGATGACCGGACTGCACCGGCGCACCGGGGGCTCGCTGCGGCTGATCCGCACGGGTATCGAGCTGGTCGTGCTGGCGGTCGGTGTCCTGCTCGGCGGCACGGCCGGGGTCGGCACCGTCGTGTACGCGCTGGCGATCGGTCCGCTCGCGCAGTTCTTCCTGCCGTGGTTCACCGTGCCCACCGCCGAGCAGGCCGGGCGTGCCGAGCAGGCCGGAAAGATCGGAAAAGCTGCGAAGGCCGGGTAACGGGACTGAACCGGCCGTCCGGCGGTCCCGGGGGCCGGTGCCGGAGTGGGCCGGGCACGGAGGAACGGTCCGGCTCCCGGCGCGGCGGGTCCGGAAAACGCCCGGAACGGATGAACTTCGGGGCACGGAGTTGCCGCGCGTCGTTGCCGCTCGTCGCGCGGCGGGTGCGGAACCTCGTAAGGTCGTCTCCGTGTTGGACGAGATGCGGATACGGGATCTCGGGGTCATCGACGACGCGGTCGTCGAACTGGCCCCCGGCTTCACAGCGGTGACCGGGGAGACCGGAGCCGGGAAGACCATGGTGGTGACCAGCCTCGGCCTGCTGCTCGGAGGCCGCGCCGACCCGGGCCTGGTGCGCAACGGCAGCGAGCGCGCGGTCGTCGAGGGCCGCCTCCGACTGCCGCCCGGCTCGCCGGCGGCGGCCCGCGCCCTCGAGGCCGGCGCCGAACTCGACGACGGCGCGCTGCTGATCAGCCGGACCGTCTCCGCCGAGGGCCGCTCCCGCGCCCACGTCGGCGGCCGGTCCGTCCCGGTCGGCCTGCTCGCCGAACTCGGCGAGGACCTCGTCGCCGTGCACGGCCAGACCGACCAGCAGCGGCTGCTGCGCCCGGCCCGCCAGCGCGGCGCCCTCGACCGGTACGCGGGCGAGTCGCTCGCCGAGCCGCTGGCCCGGTACCGCGAGGTGTACCGCCGGCTGCGCGAGGTCTCCGCGACGCTGGAGGAGCTGACCACCCGGGCCCGCGAGCGCGCCCAGGAGGCGGACCTGCTGCGGTTCGGCCTCGACGAGGTCGCCGCCGCCGAACCGGTGGCGGGCGAGGACGAGGGGCTGTCCGCCGAGGCCGAGCGGCTCGGCCACGCCGACGCGCTCTCCTCCGCCGCGACCCTCGCCCACGCCGCCCTGGCCGGCGACCCGGCCGACCCGGAGGCGCTGGACGCGGGCACCCTGCTCGCCCAGTCCCGCCGCGCGCTGGACGCCGTCCGCCACCACGACGAGCGGCTCGCCGCCCTCGCCGACCGGCTCAACGAGGTCGGCTACCTGCTCGCCGACGTGGCCGGCGACCTGGCCGGGTACGCCGACGACCTGGACGCCGACCCGGTCCGCCTGGCCGCCGTCGAGGACCGCCGGGCCGTGTTGTCCCAGCTGCTGCGCAAGTACGGCGGCCCGGAGAACTCGCTGGCCGAGGTGATCGCCTGGGCCGAGGCCGGCGCCCTCCGGCTCTCCGAGCTCGACGGCGACGACGAGCGGATCGACGAACTCGGCGCCCGGGAGACCGCGCTGCGCGGCGAGTTGGCGGAACTCGCGGCCGAGGTCTCGGCCGCCCGGCAGGCCGCCGCCGGGCGCTTCGCGGCGGCCGTCTCCGCCGAACTCGCCGAACTGGCCATGCCGCACGCCCGGGTCACCTTCGCGATCAGCCAGGTCGACGACCTGTCCGGGATCGAGATCGAGGGCCGGACCGTCGCCTACGGGCCGCACGGCGTGGACGAGGTGGAGGTGCTGCTGGCCCCGCACCCCGGCGCCCAGCCCCGGCCGATCGCCAAGGGCGCCTCGGGCGGCGAGCTGTCCCGGGTGATGCTCGCCGTCGAGGTGGTCTTCGCCGGCGCCGACCCCGTCCCCACCTATCTGTTCGACGAGGTGGACGCGGGCGTCGGCGGCAAGGCGGCGGTCGAGATCGGCCGCCGGCTCGCCAAGCTCGCCGAGAGCGCCCAGGTCGTCGTCGTCACCCACCTGCCGCAGGTGGCGGCCTTCGCCGACCGCCACCTGGTGGTCGAGAAGACCAGCGACGGCACCGTGACCCGCAGCGGCGTCAAGGTGCTGACCGACGAGGAGCGGGTGCGCGAGCTCTCCCGGATGCTGGCGGGCCTGGAGGACTCCGAGCTCGGCCGGGCGCACGCGGAGGAGTTGCTCGCCGCGGCCCGCGCCCCCCGCCACCGCTGAACCCGGGCGGCCCTCGCGGACCGGCCACGACGCGCCCCGCCGGGGGCGCCGACTGTCCAAGAGGGCCGCCGACCTGGCATGGTGGCGGCTGGACACTGGCCCTTCCTGTCCCGAGCGCCGCCGGTGGGCAACCCCCGCCCGGGGCGCGCGTAGTTGATCGAGTCGGATGCGAGACGACGTGGACCATTCCGCCGCCCGGGCAGCCGCGACCACCCCCGAACCGGGGCAGCTGCACGTGGTGCTCGTCCTGGCCGCCAGTAGCGGCGGCATCGGTGCGCATGTGCGCTCCCTGGCACAGGGCCTGGTCGCGCACGGAGTGACCGTCACGGTGTGCGCCCCCGCCGGGGCGGACGCGCTGTTCGGCTTCTCCCGCACCGGTGCGCGGTTCCACCTGGTCGACATCACCCCGACCGCGGGCGCCCGCAGCGACGCCACCGCGATCGGCGAGCTGCGCCGCGCCTTCACCGGCGCTGATGTGGTGCACGCCCACGGCCTGCGCGCGGGGCTGCTGTCCGACCTCGCGCTGCGCACCGCCGGCCGCTTCCCGGGCCTGCGCCCGCAGACGCCGCTGGTGGTCACCTCGCACCACGCGCTGGACGCCACCGGCATGGAGCGCCGCCTCCAGCGGCTGATGGAGCGCCGGGTGGCGCGCGCCGCCGACCTCGTCCTCGGCGCCTCCTCCGACCTGGTGGCCCGGGCCCGCGAACTCGGCGCCACCGACGCCCGTCTCGGCCCGGTCGCGGCCCCGCCGATGCCCGAGGCACGGCAGCCCCGGGCCGGGGCCAGGGCGGCGCTGCTCGGCGGCGGCCCGGACCGCCCGCTGGTCCTCTCGGTGGGCCGGCTCGTCCCGCAGAAGGCCTTCGGACTGCTGCTGGACGCGGCCCGCGACCTGGCCGCGCTGACGCCCGAACCGCTGCTGCTGCTGGCCGGGGACGGCCCGGAGGCCGCCGGGCTGCGCGAGCGGGTGGCCGCCGAGAAGCTGCCGGTGCGGCTGCTCGGCTACCGCACCGATGTGTCCGACCTGCTGTCCGCCGCCGACGTACTGGTGCTCTCCAGCCGCTGGGAGGCCCGGTCGCTGGTGGTGCAGGAGGCGATGCGGGCCGGAGTGCCGGTGGTCGCCACAGCCGTCGGCGGCATCCCCGAGCTGGTCGGCGACGCCGCCGTGCTGGTCCCGCCCGGCGACCCGGCGGCGCTCGGCCGGGCGGTGCGCGAGCTGCTGGCCGACCCGGAGCGCCGCGCGCGCCTGGTGGCGGCCGGCCGGCAGCAGGCGGAGACCTGGCCGGACGAGGCCGCCACCGTCGCCCAGGTGCTCAGCACCTACGACGAGCTGGTGCAGCGCGACGGGTGAGCGCGACGGTGGCGGCGGGTCAGCCGGTGTCGGGTCAGACGGTGGCCTGCTCGCCGGCCCGGTCGGCGGCCGGGCCGTCCGGCTGGGCCGACAGGTAGGCGCCGCCGCAGGCCGTGAGGCGCAGCGCGGTGTCGATCAGCGGGACGTGGCTGAACGCCTGGGGGAAGTTGCCGACCTGGCGCTTGAGCCGCGGGTCCCACTCCTCGGCGAGCAGCCCGAGGTCGTTGCGCAGCGACAGCAGCTTGTCGAAAAGCTCCCGCGCCTCCTGCACCCGGCCGATCATGGCGAGGTCGTCGGCCAGCCAGAACGAGCAGGCCAGGAAGGCGCCCTCGTGGCCGGAGAGGCCGTCCACGTTGTTGCCGCTCTGGTCGTGGGTCGGGTAGCGGAGCACGAAGCCGTCCTCGGTGGACAGCTCGCGCTGGATCGCCTCGATGGTGCCGATCACCCGCTTGTCGTCCGGCGGCAGGAAGCCGACCTGCGGGATGAGCAGCAGCGAGGCGTCCAGCTCCCGGCCGCCGTAGTACTGGGTGAAGGTGTTGCGGCCGGGGTCGTAGCCCCGTTCGCAGACGTCCCGGTGGATGGTGTCGCGCAGCTCCCGCCAGCGCTCCAGCTGGCCGCCGGCCGGGGCGTCCTCGGGGGTCTGCTCCAGCAGCTTGATGGTGCGGTCCACCGCCACCCAGGCCATCACCTTGGAGTGGACGAAGTGCCGGCGCGGCCCGCGCACCTCCCAGATGCCCTCGTCCGGCTCGGTCCAGTGGTCCTCCAGGTACTCGATCAGCCGCAGCTGGAGGTGGTGGGCGTGGTCGTTGCGGACCAGTCCCGTCATATGGGCCAGGTGCAGCGCCTCGACGACCTCGCCGTAGACGTCCAGCTGGAGCTGGCCGGCCGCGCCGTTGCCGACCCGGACCGGCTGTGAGCCCTCGTAGCCGGGCAGCCAGTCGAGGGAGGACTCGGTGAGCTCGCGCTCGCCGGCGATGCCGTACATGATCTGGAGGTTCTCCGGGTCGCCCGCGACCGCGCGCAGCAGCCACTCGCGCCAGGCCTTGGCCTCGTCGCGGTAGCCGGTGCGGAGCAGGGAGGAGAGCGTGATCGCGGCGTCCCTGAGCCAGGTGTAGCGGTAGTCCCAGTTGCGCTCGCCGCCGATGTCCTCGGGCAGCGAGGTGGTGGGGGCGGCCACGATCCCGCCGGTGGGGGCGTAGGTGAGGCCCTTGAGGGTGATCAGCGAGCGGACCACGGCCTCCCGGTAGGGCCCCTGGTAGGTGCACTGGCCGACCCACTCGTGCCAGAAGTCGGCGGTGGCCTCGAGCAGTCCCTCGGCGTCCGGCGGGGTCGGCTGCTCCAGGTGGGAGGCCTGCCAGGTGAGCGCGAAGGCGATCCGTTCGCCGGCCCGGACGGTGAAGTCGGCGTAGGTGGTGAGGTTGCGCCCGTAGGTGTCGGCCTCCCCGTCCAGCCAGACCGAGTCCGGCCCGGCCACGGCGACGGTGCGGTGGCCGCCGTCGGGCTGTTCCACCCGGTGCACCCAGGGGACGACCCGGCCGTAGCTGAAGCGCATCCGCAGGGCGGAGCGCATCCGCACGGTGCCGACCACGCCCTCGACGATCCGGATCACCTGCGGCACGGCGTCCTTCCCGGCCAGCGGGCGGGGCGGCATGAAGTCGATGACCCGGACGGTGCCGCCCTGGGAGTCCCACTCCTGTTCCAGGATCAGCGAGTCGCCCCGGTAGCGGCGGCGGTCGGCGGGAACGGCGGGGGCGGCCGCGGTGGGCGGCGGGACCCTCAGGTCGCCGGTGTCGGCGAGCCGCAGCCGAGCGGCCTGAGGGCCGGCCGGTTCGGCGGCGGGCGCGGTGGCCGGGTGGGGCAGTGCGGTGGCCACCGCCTCGGCGGGGCCGATCCGCCAGAAGCCGTGTTCGTCGGTGCCGAGCAGGCCGGCGAACACCGCCGGCGAGTCGAACCGGGGCAGGCAGAGCCAGTCCACCGCTCCGTCCCTGCTGACGAGGGCGGCGGTCTGCATGTCCCCGATGAGTGCGTAGTCCTCGATACGGCCGGCCACGTGATCTCCAGTTCGCAATGTGGTCACGACGCATCGGCGATCCGAGGGAGAGCCAGCGGGACCGCGGGACCGGGGCCACCCGGGACGTCCGGCCCGCCGTGGGGTGGTGGCGGGCCTTGCCGGAGCATCCGCGAGGGCTCGGTCGAGCCTCGGGGTGGGTGGGCGGAGCGGCACTGCGGGGAGGTCCGGTCGCGCATCGGGGACCGAGAGGTTCCTGACCCTCCCACGCCCTCCGCGTGCTCGTGTTGTCGGCGATGCGTCCGAGCAGCTTACGACGGACGAAAGGGGCGAAGCACGCGGGCGCAGCGCGATCCGGTGCCGCATTTCGGCGGAAATACCGCGCATTGCGAGAGCGGCCGTCAGGATGGCTCGGAAGGATCAGCTCCGGATGGCACGAAGTGGGGATCCGGTGATGGCCCGGCCGAGGGCCCCGGACCGCCCCCGGGTGGCCCGGACGGGCGGGTGGTGCGACGGATGTGACGGTTGCGCCCGATGGTGCGCCGGTGGTGCGCCTGGCGTGCGCCCCGGGAGCGCCCCCGCGGCTCCCCGACCCGGAACCGCGGCCCCGAGGCCCCGCGACGGCGGGCCGGAACGCGTCCGGGCCCGGTCACTGATACCCTGGTATCCCGTGGACCGGTGGGATCAAACGCCCCGGACCGGCCGAACCGACGACCCTCAGGGCCCCGTGCGCAGCACCGCCCTTCCCCCGTCGCGACGGCGAGCCGCGAGCCTCCCACCACGTCACCTTCGACACGCGACCCACGGGAGCCCCCTCTTGGCACAGCCCCATTCCGGCAAGGCATCGATTGGCCGCGCCGTGACGACCAAGCACCTCTTCGTCACCGGGGGTGTCGCCTCGTCGCTCGGCAAGGGCCTCACCGCCTCCAGCCTCGGTGCCCTGCTCAAGGCCCGCGGCCTGCGCGTGACGATGCAGAAGCTCGACCCGTACCTGAACGTGGACCCGGGCACCATGAACCCGTTCCAGCACGGTGAGGTCTTCGTCACCGACGACGGCGCCGAGACCGACCTCGACATCGGTCACTACGAGCGGTTCCTCGACACCAACCTGCACGGTTCGGCCAACGTCACCACCGGCCAGGTGTACTCGACCGTCATCGCCAAGGAGCGCCGCGGCGAGTACCTGGGCGACACCGTCCAGGTCATCCCGCACATCACCAACGAGATCAAGTCCCGGATCCGCCGGATGGCGACCGAGGACGTGGACGTGGTGATCACCGAGGTCGGCGGCACCGTCGGCGACATCGAGTCGCTGCCGTTCCTGGAGGCCGTCCGCCAGGTCCGCCACGAGGTCGGCCGGGACAACGTCTTCTTCGTGCACGTCTCCCTGCTCCCCTACATCGGCCCCTCGGGCGAGCTCAAGACCAAGCCGACCCAGCACTCCGTCGCCGCGCTGCGCAACATCGGCATCCAGCCCGACGCCATCGTGCTGCGCGCCGACCGCGAGGTCCCGCAGGCCATCAAGCGCAAGATCTCGCTGATGTGCGACGTCGACGAGGAGGCCGTGGTCGCGGCGATCGACGCCAAGTCGATCTACGACATCCCCAAGGTGCTGCACGGCGAGGGCCTGGACGCCTACGTCGTCCGCCGCCTGGACCTGCCGTTCCGCGACGTGGACTGGACCACCTGGGACGACCTGCTGCGCCGGGTCCACGAGCCGCAGCACATCGTCAAGGTCGCCCTGGTCGGCAAGTACATCGACCTCCCGGACGCCTACCTGTCGGTGACCGAGGCGCTGCGCGCCGGCGGCTTCGCCAACAACGCCCGGGTCGAGATCAAGTGGGTCACCTCGGACGACTGCGAGACCCCCGAGGGCGCCCGCGAGCAGCTCGGCGACGTGGACGCGATCTGCATCCCCGGCGGCTTCGGCGACCGCGGCGTCAACGGCAAGGTCGGCGCGATCACCTTCGCCCGCGAGAACAAGGTGCCGCTGCTCGGCCTGTGCCTGGGCCTGCAGTGCGTCGTCATCGAGGCCGCCCGCAACCTGGCCGGCCTGCCCGAGGCCAACTCGACCGAGTTCGACGCCGCCGCCAAGCACCCGGTCGTCTCCACCATGGCCGAGCAGCTGGCCATCGTCGACGGCAAGGGCGACCTGGGCGGCACCATGCGTCTGGGCCTCTACCCGGCCAAGCTCGCCGAGGGCTCGATCGTCCGCGAGGTCTACGCCGGCGAGCAGTACGTCGAGGAGCGCCACCGCCACCGCTACGAGGTCAACAACGCCTACCGCGCGGACCTGGAGAAGACCGGCCTGCAGTTCTCCGGCCTCTCCCCGAAGGGCGACCTGGTCGAGTACGTCGAGTACCCGCGCGAGGTGCACCCCTACCTGGTGGCCACCCAGGCCCACCCGGAGCTGAAGTCCCGGCCGACCCGCCCGCACCCGCTGTTCGCGGGTCTGGTCAAGGCCGCGATCGAGATCAAGACGGCCCCGGCCGACGCCCAGTAGTCCCGGTCCGTTCCCCGGACGGCGGTCCCGCGATTCCTGCGGGGCCGCCGTTCGGCGTTAGATTGTGTCGTACTGACGAAAAGGGGAGAGCGTGATGGACGACCGCAGCACCGCCGATGTCGCCGACGTGGCGGAGGAATGGGAGATCCGGGGGAGCAGCACCCCCTTCCAGGGCCGGGTCACCGGGGTGCGCACCGAGGAGGTGCTGATGCCCGACGGCAGCTGGGCCCGCCGGGACTACCAGACCCACCCCGGGTCGGTCTCCGTCCTCGCCCTGGACGAGCAGCAGCGGGTACTGATCCTGCGTCAGTACCGCCACCCCGTCCGCCAGCGCCTCTGGGAGCTGCCGGCCGGGCTGCTCGACGTGCCCGGCGAGAACCCGCTGCACGCCGCCCAGCGCGAGCTGTACGAGGAGGCGCACTGCAAGGCCGGCGAATGGCGGGTACTGGTCGACTTCTACACCTCGCCCGGCGGGACCGACGAGGCGCTGCGGCTCTTCCTCGCCACCGACCTGTCCGAGGCGGAGGGGGACCGGTACGAGGCGCACGGGGAGGAACTGGAGCTGGAGTCCGCCCGGGTGCCGGTCGAGGAACTGGTCCGGCTGATCCACGCCGGAGAGCTGCACAACCCGACCCTGATCACCGGGACCCTGGCGCTCTACGCGGCCCTGCACGGGCCCGGCGGGCTGGACGCGCTGCGGGCGGCGGACTCGCCCTGGCCGGCGAGGCCCTTTTGATTGGGCTCGGCTCGCCTCCGGGGCGCTTACGTCCGGTGCCGACGGTCGTCGCTCCAATGCCGCTCGTACCTCGCGGCCTCCTCGCTCCTCCCTTTCGGCACCGGCGCGCCCCTTCGGCTCGCTCGCGGTAGTGCCCCTCTGATTGGGCTCGGCTCGCCTCCGGGGCGCTTTGATCCGGTGCCGACGGTCGTTGCTCCCTCGCTCCTTCGTCGCTCCCTCGCGCCTCCCTTTCGGCACCGGCGCGCCCCTTCGGCTCGCTCGCGGTAGTGCCTGGCGGGGGTTACGGCGGGTGGGTGGGGGCTCAGGGGGCGGGCTTGCTCGCGGATGTGCTTGGCGGGGTTTCGGGGCCGGTGCGGGTTGCTCGTGGTGGTGCCTGGTCGGGGTCAGGGCGGGCGGGTTCTGTCGCGTCGTCGGCTCGGTTTCGGCCGGGGGAGTGATTTACCGGTTCGTACGACCGGATGTCACCTCGGTCGGGGCGGACGGCGGAACTACGCTTCGCAGACGGGCCGTCCGTCGCGGGCGGCCGCCGGTCGGTGCTGGGTGACGTCGGGAGTGGCACGGGTGGCGAGGAAGACGGCGACCATGGAGGCCGGGACCGGCGCGCCCGCCGAGCGCGTTCCCGGGCTGGACCGGCTGCCCGCCGGGCCCGCCCTGTTCGTCGGCCGGCGCGCCGAGCTGGCCGCGCTCCGGGCCGCCGCCGCGCGTCCGGCCGAGGGCCGCAGCCCGGTCCTGGTGCTGGCCGGGCGGCCCGGCTCGGGCCGCACCGCGCTGGCCGTCCGGTTCGCCGTCACCGTCGCCGGCCAGTACCCCGACGGCGTGCTGTTCGCCCGGCTGTCCGCCCCCGACGGCGGCCGGGTGCCGCCCGCCAGGATCGCCCGCCGGCTGCTGGAGCAGCTCGGCGCGGACACCGCCGACGTCCCGCTGCCCGGCGCCGCCGAGGACGGCCGGGACGATCCCGCGTGCGTGGCGCTGCGCGCGGCGCTGGCCGGGCGCCGGGTACTGCTGCTGCTGGACGACGTCCGCGACGCCGGGCAGCTGTGGCCGCTGCTCGCGGACGAGCCCGGCTGCCTGGTGCTCGCCACCACGGCCGGGCCGCTCACCGGGATCGAGGACATCGACCCGGTCATCCTGGGCGGGCTCGACCGGTCGGCGGTGGCCGAGCTGCTCGGCGACCTGGTCGGCGGCACCAGGATCGGCTGCGACCCGGTCGGCGCCGCGGACCTGGCCGAAGCCTGCGGCTCCCAGCCGGCGGCGCTGCGGCTGATGGCCGGGCGGCTGCGCGGCATGCCCGAGCTGGCGGTGACGGAGGCGGCGAAGCAACTGCTGCGGGCCGTCGCCGAGGCGGAGAAGGTGGAGCCGGAGGGTGCGAAGGAGTCAGCGGAGCCCGTGGACCCGCCGGAGCCGACGGTGCCCCGGGAGAAGGGCAAGGGGGAGCAGGGGAAGAAGCGGCGCGGGGCGGCCGTGACCGGGCCGGAGCCGGTCGCCGCGGTGGCCCCGCCGGCGGAGCCGGCCCGTGACCCGGCCGCCTGGGTCCGGCCCGGGCCGGAGCCCGCCGAACCCGTCCCGGTGCCCGACAATGACCCGCTGGTCGGCGCCTTCACCCTGGCCTACGCCGGTCTGACCGCCGCGCAGGCCCGGATGCTGCGCGCGCTCACCCTGGCCCCCGCCCAGGCCGCGGACCCGCGCACCGCCTCCGCGCTGGTCGGCTGTCCCGCCCCGGAGGCCGCGACGACCCTGGCCGCGCTCGCCGAGCGGGAGCTGCTGGCCGAGGAGCCGCCGGCCGCGGACGGCACCGCCCGCTACCGCGTCCCGGGCCGGCTCCACCCCCGGCTGGTCCGGCTGCGCGAGCGGGACGACCGGCCCGCCGAGATCGAGCTGGCCCGGGCCAGGCTGCTGGAGCGGCTGGTCCGGCTCACCGAGTCGGCCCGCTCGCTGCTCGACCCCTCCGGCGCCCCCGGGACCGATCCGCTGCCCGGTCCGCTGCGGCTGAAGTCCGCCGCCCATGCCCGGGAGTGGCTGCTCGGCGAGCGGGACGCGCTGCTCGGCGCCGTCGCCGACGCGATCGGCCAGGGCGATCTCGACGGCTCGGCGGGCCGCCTGGTCACCGCGTTGCTCAGGTCGCTGCCGCTGACCGGCGCCGCCGCCCCGGCCGACCTCCACCAGCTGCACGAGCTGGTGCTGACGGTGGCCGAGCGCCACGGCCGGCCGCGGCGCGCCTCGGCCGCGCTGCTCAACCTGGGCGATCTCCAGGCCGCCGCGGGCCGCTGGGACCAGGCCGCCGGGCACTACCGGGCGGCCCTGGAGCACGCCAGGACCGCCGACGACGAGGCCCTCTGTGCCCGCGCGCTGGAGGGCGCGGCGGGCTGCCACCGGGCGCTCGGCGATGCCGTGCGCGCCGCCGACTGGTACGGCCGGGCGCTCGGTGTCCGGCAGTCGATGGGGGACCAGGCCGCCGAGGCTCGGCTGCTGGCCCGGGTGGCCGAGGCGCACGCGGCCCAGCGCCGGTTCGACGAGGCCGAGCGGGAGTACCGGGCGTCCCTCTCGGTGCTGCGCCGGATCGGTGACGAACGGGGCCGGGAGGCCGTCGCCGCCGCCCTCGCCGAGCTGCGGGAACGCGCCTCCGTCGGGTGGTAGATCCCGGTTCGGGAGTATTGTCGAAGATGCCAGGTCGGCACGGCTTTGACAGGAAGATCGCGATGGAAGCCTACGAACCTGCCAATGAGCTCGGTAAATTTATTCATTTTGGAAGGCTGACAGGCCGCCTGGGCTTCATTACACTCGTACTCAGTCGCGCATCGAGCCGTGCCCCGGTGCCATCCGGAGGCTTCCCCCCGTGCGCGCTGCCCGCCGGTCTTCTCCGGTAGGGACCCCCATGGCAAGAGGACGTGTTTAGCCGTGAAGGTCGGCATCCCCCGCGAGGTCAAGAACCACGAGTACCGCGTGGCCATCACGCCCGCCGGCGTGCATGAGCTCGTCCGCAACGGACACGAGGTCTACATCGAGGACAACGCCGGTGTCGGCTCCTCGATCCCGAACGAGGAGTACGTGGCCGCCGGCGCCACCATCCTCCCCACCGCCGACGAGGTGTGGGCCACCGCCGACCTGCTGCTGAAGGTCAAGGAGCCCATCGCGCAGGAGTACCACCGCCTGCGCAAGGGCCAGACGGTCTTCACGTACCTCCACCTGGCGGCCGACCGCGCCGGCACCGACGCGCTGGTCGCCTCCGGCACCACCGCCATCGCGTACGAGACCGTGCAGCTCGCCAACGGCGCCCTGCCGCTGCTCGCCCCGATGTCCGAGGTCGCGGGCCGGCTGGCCCCGCAGGTCGGCTCCTACCACCTGATGCGCCCGGCCGGCGGCCGCGGCACCCTCCCCGGCGGCGTCCCCGGCACCCAC
This sequence comes from Kitasatospora purpeofusca, assembly GCF_034043715.1. Lineage (GTDB taxonomy): Bacteria > Actinomycetota > Actinomycetes > Streptomycetales > Streptomycetaceae > Kitasatospora > Kitasatospora purpeofusca_A. Next base: position 24,094 of record NZ_JAXCLC010000005.1, read on the forward strand.
CCGGCCAAGGCCGTCGTCATCGGTGGCGGCGTCTCCGGCTGGCACGCGGCCACCATCGCCATCGGCATGGGCTACGACGTGACCCTGCTGGACCGCGACATCAACAAGCTGCGCGAGGCCGACAAGATCTTCGGCACGAAGATCAAGGCCATCATGTCCAACTCCTTCGAGCTGGAGAAGGCCGTCATCGAGGCGGACCTGGTCATCGGCGCGGTGCTGATCCCGGGCGCCAAGGCCCCGAAGCTCGTCACCAACGAGCTGGTCTCCCGCATGAAGCCGGGCTCCGTGCTCGTCGACATCGCCATCGACCAGGGCGGCTGCTTCGAGGACTCGCACGCGACCACGCACGCCGAGCCGACCTTCCAGGTCCACAACTCGGTCTTCTACTGCGTGGCCAACATGCCGGGCGCCGTCCCGAACACCTCCACCTACGCGCTGACCAACGCGACGCTGCCGTACGTCGTCGAGCTGGCCAACCGGGGCTGGAAGGACGCGCTGCGCCGCGACGCCGCGCTCGCCAAGGGCCTGAACGTCCACGAGGGCCAGATCACCTTCGGTGCCGTCGCCGAGGCGTTCGGCCTGGAGTCGGTCTCCCTGGAGTCCGTGCTCGCCTGAGCACCACTCCGTGTCGCCCCCGACCCGATGTCCTCGGGTCGGGGGCTTCGCCGTGCCCGTCCGCGGGGTCACGCTGAGTCCCCGCGGAAGGTGTGAACGAGGGGTGAACCCCGTGACGAATTCGGGGGTGGAACGGGCAGGTCGCTCTGTCGTCAATTTCTGTGGGTCGTGTCACCCCACCGCAGAAACGTTAGGGTCAAGGGCCCGCGCATCCCTTGACAGAGGGTTGCCCGATAGTCGACACATCCTGCCCACTACCGTGGATTGTGTTGCTGCGAACGCCTTGAACGGCCTAGAGTCGCAAACCGTCGGCATGCTGCCACGCTGACGAATCGACATAGAGTCCTGGATGCCCAAGGAGGTAAGACGACTTGTGAATGAGTCGACATTTGCTCCCGGGGGTGGTCAGCCAGGACTGGCGGAGCACACCGCCGGCCAGCCGAATGGGGAGTCCGGGGCCAGGCAGGCCTCCGTGGGCTCGGCCGAGGTCGGCTCGGTCGCTCTCCGTACTTTCGAAGCACGCCAGAACACAGCACAGGTGACCACGGTGACCGACTACGACGCCGAACTGCCGGCCCACGGCCTGGCCTACGGCGAGTTCGCCTACGGCGCCTACGACGACCCCGACGCCGAGTACGAGCCGGACCCGGAGTACGCGGCCACGCTCGCCCCCGACGCCGCGCGTCAGCGCCGCGAGCGGATCGGCCCGACCGGACGTCCGCTGCCGTACTTCCCGATCCCGGCGCCGGTGGCCGAGCACGGCCCCGCCCAGATCATCGCGATGTGCAACCAGAAGGGCGGCGTCGGCAAGACCACGTCGACCATCAACCTGGGCGCCGCGCTCGCCGAGTACGGCCGCCGGGTGCTGCTCGTCGACTTCGACCCGCAGGGCGCCCTCTCCGTCGGACTCGGCGTCAACCCGATGGAACTCGACGTCACCGTCTACAACCTGCTCATGGAGCGTGGACTGACGGCCGATGAGGTGCTGCTGAAGACGGCGGTGCCGGGCATGGACCTGCTGCCGTCCAACATCGACCTCTCCGCCGCCGAGGTGCAGCTGGTCAGCGAGGTGGCCCGGGAGTCCGCGCTGGCGCGCGCCCTGCGGCCGCTGCTGCCCGACTACGACTACGTCATCATCGACTGCCAGCCCTCGCTGGGCCTGCTGACGGTCAATGCGCTGACGGCCGCTCACAGCGTGATCGTGCCGCTGGAGTGCGAGTTCTTCGCGCTGCGCGGTGTCGCGCTGCTCACCGAGACCATCGAGAAGGTCTGCGAGCGGCTCAACCCGGAGCTGCGGCTGGACGGCATCCTCGCCACCATGTACGACTCGCGCACCGTGCACAGCCGTGAGGTGCTGGCGCGCGTCGTCGAGGCGTTCGGCGAGCACGTCTTCCACACCGTCATCGGGCGGACCGTGCGCTTCCCGGAGACCACCGTCGCCGGCGAACCGATCACGACGTACGCGACCAACTCGGTCGGCGCCGCCGCCTACCGCCAGCTCGCCAGGGAGGTGCTCGACCGGTGCCGCCCCGCCGAGTGAGTCTCCCGGGGGCCGACGAGCTGTTCCGAACCACCGGCGGGATGGCGCTCTCGCCGTCCCTCGCGTCGCGTTCGGCCGTCGAGGCGCCCAGACCGGAGACCGCCCGGGCGGTCAACGGCGCCGGTGACCCGGACGGTGCCGAGGGCGCCGCCGAGGTCGCCGCAGCCGGTGGCGTCGGCCCGGCCGACGGCGGAGAGCGGCCGGAGCGCGCCGGGAGCGGCGCGGACCGGGCCGGAGACCAGGCGGACGGCCGACGGGACACGCGCCGCGAGACCGGCGCGGCGGGCGCCTCCGTGCCCGCCCCCGCACAGCCGGGCGGCCGGACCTCGGCCCCGGCGCCGCGCCAGCACGCCGGTGCGGTCGAGGACCAGACGGGCAGCGCGGGGCGGCCCCGTCCGCGCGGCCGTGCCCCCCGCCGCCCCAGCGGGCGCGAGCGGCACGACGAGAAGATCACCGTGTACGTGTCCGCCGAGGAGCTGATGGACCTCGAACACACCCGGCTGGTGCTCCGCGGCGAGCACGGCCTGGCGGTGGACCGGGGCCGGATCGTGCGGGAGGCCATCGCGGTCGTCCTGGCGGACCTGGAGCAGCGCGGCGAGGCCAGCATCCTGGTGCGGCGGCTGCGCGGGCGCTGAGCGCGCGCCTCGGGGCCGCGGGGGGCCGGGGCGGCCCCCAGGGCCGCGCGGTGGCCGCGCGGGCGGCTGCGGGGCCGGAGGGGACCGGCGTGTCGGCGGCCCCGGTGCGGGGTGGCCGCTGCTGTCGGGCGAAGATGGACCGTCATGCCGAGCACGTCCGAGAGCCCCGTCGTCGCCCAGGCCGCCGCCGTCGCAGCGGCGGAGCCCGGCGCGTCGGCCGACGTGGGAGCCCCGGGTGCCGGCGGTGAGGGCGGAGCCGGCGGCGAGGGTGGAGCGGGCGGAGCCGGCGGAGCGGGTACCGATGGGCCGCCGGGCGGCTTCCGGGTCCGGCTGGACAACTTCGAGGGCCCGTTCGACCTGTTGCTGGGTCTGATCGCCAAGCACCGGATGGACATCACCGAGGTGGCGCTGGCGACGGTCACCGACGAGTTCCTCGCCCACATCCGGGCCATGGGCCCGGACTGGGACCTGGACGCGGCGACCGAGTTCCTGGTGGTCGCCGCCACCCTCCTCGACCTCAAGGCGGCCCGGCTGCTGCCCGCCGCCGAGGTCGAGGACGAGGAGGACCTCGCCCTGCTGGAGGCGCGCGACCTGCTCTTCGCCCGCCTGCTCCAGTACCGGGCCTACAAGCGGGCGGCAGCCGTGTTCGGCGAACGCTGGGCCGCCGAACTGCTCCGGCGCCCGCGCAGCGTCGGCCTGGAGCCCCGGCACGCCGCGCTGCTGCCCGAGGTCGTGATCGGCATCGGCACCGAGCGCTTCGCCCAGCTCGCCGCCCGGGCGATGACACCCAAGCCCCGGCCGGTCGTCTACGTCGACCACATCCACAGCCCGCCGGTGAGCGTGCGCGAGCAGGCCGGTCTGGTCGTCGACCTGCTGGCCGAGCTGGGCGAGGCCACCTTCCAGCGGCTGGTCGCGGACGCCCCGGACACCATGGTGGTGGTCGCCCGCTTCCTGGCGCTGCTGGAGCTGTACCGGGAGCGGGTGCTCGCTTTCGAGCAGCCGGAAGCGCTCGGCGAGCTGGTGGTGCGGTGGGTGGCGGAGGCGGACCGGGGCGCGGTCGAGGTGACGGACGAGTTCGACCGGCCGGCGGACGAGGCGGCGGCGAAGGGTGCGGAGGACGGGCGATGACGGTCGGGAACGGCGAGGCGGGCGGTGGACGGCCGGCCAGGCGGGCACTGGGGGTGCCGGGTCAGCCGAGGGCCGAGGAGTGGCAGGAACCGGCGCCGAGCGTCCTGGAGGACGGTCCGGTCGCGGCTCCCGGGGCCGTCACCGCCGTCGCGGCCGTGGCGGTGGAGGTGGTGCCCGTGGAGGTGGTGCACCAGAAGTCGGCCCCGGCGACTTCTCCGGCGGACTTTCCCGAGGGCCCTCCCGAGGCTCCTCCCGAAGACTTTGCCGAGGACTTTCCCGGGGATCTCTCCGGCGGCCTCCCGGCGGAGGACGGGCCGGGACTGCGGGCGGAGCTGGAGGCGATCCTGATGATCGTCGACGAGCCCGCCGCCGAGGCCCACCTGGCCGCCGTGCTGGAGCGCCCGCGTGCGGAGGTGGCCTCGGCGCTGCGCGGTCTGTCCGCCGAGTACACCGCCCAGGGGCGCGGCTTCGACCTGCGGCAGGTGGCCGGGGGCTGGCGTTTCCACAGCCGCGCCACCTGCGCTCCGGCCGTCGACCGCTTCGTCCTGGACGGCCAGCAGGCCCGTCTGACCCAGGCGGCACTGGAGACCCTGGCGGTGGTCGCATACCGGCAACCGGTGTCCAGATCGCGGGTCTCCGCCGTCCGCGGTGTGAACTGTGACGGTGTGATGCGTACCCTGGTACAGCGAGGACTGGTGGAAGAGGCCGGATCCGAGCCCGAAACAGGTGCGATCCTGTATCGGACGACGAACTACTTCCTGGAACGGATGGGGCTCCGCGGCCTGCACGAGCTGCCGGAGCTTGCCCCGTTCCTGCCCGAGGTCGACGACGTGGAAGCGGAGTCCCTGGAGGGCACGATGATCGCGGAGGCGGTCGCCGCCGTTGCCGCCAAGGCTGCGGACGGCAGTGGCGAGGCCGGTCGGGCTGCGCCTGATCGGTAGGGGGCGGTGAGGTCGGCCGAAACGACCGCACAGCCCAGACGGTAACGACGTACGGACACTTTGATGCGTAGCAGTGGCAACGGCAGGAACAGCAGCGGCGGCGGCAGCGGCAGCAGTCGCGGCGGACAGGGCGGGGGCCGGGGCGGCTCCTACGGGGGTGGCGCGGGTCGTGCCGGCTCCGGTGAGCGTGGGGGCTCGTACGGGGGTGGCGCGGGTCGTGCCGGCTCCGGTGAGCGTGGGGGCTCGTACGGGGGTGGCGCGGGTCGTGCCGGCTCCGGTGAGCGTGGGGGTTCGTACGGCGGTGGCGCGGGTCGTGCCGGCTCCGGTGAGCGTGGAGGTTCGTACGGCGGTGGCGCGGGCCGTAGCGGCTCCTCCGCGGGTCGTACCGGCGCAGGCTCGGGCGGTCGCCGTGACGAGCGCCGTGACGACCGCCGTGACGACCGTCGCTTCCCGGACCGCCCGCTGCGGCCCGAGGAGCGCAGGTACGACCGTCCCGAGTTCGGCGGCGGCCCCAACGCCAACCCGGCCCGCGGCAGCTACACCGGGCGCCGGCCCAGCCCGGCCCCTCGGCCGCGCCGTGAGGGCCAGGGCGCCCCGGGCGACCCCCGGCGTCAGCCGCAGCGCTCGCGCGAGCTCCAGGCCAAGATCGAGGACGCGGTGCTGGCCCGCCACGACAAGCCGGCCGTGAAGCTGCCGAAGACCTTCGGCGAGCCCGAGGGCGAGCGACTGCAGAAGGTGCTGGCCCGGGCCGGCATCGGCAGCCGCCGCGCCTGCGAGGAGCTGATCGACCAGGGCCGGGTCGAGGTCAACGGCCGGCGCGTCACCGAGCAGGGCAAGCGGGTCGACGCGGAGAACGACGAGATCAAGGTGGACGGCCTGACCGTCGCCACCCAGTCCTTCCTGTTCTTCGCGCTGAACAAGCCGGCCGGCGTGGTCTCCACCATGGAGGACCCGGACGGCCGCCAGTGCCTCGGCGACTACGTGACCAACCGGGAGACCCGGCTGTTCCACGTCGGCCGTCTGGACACCGAGACCGAGGGCATCATCCTGCTCACCAACCACGGCGAGCTGGCACACCGCCTCACCCACCCCCGGTACGGCGTGACCAAGACCTACCTGGCCGCCATCCAGGGCCCGATCCCGCGCGACCTGGGCAAGCAGCTCGCCAAGGGCATCGAGCTGGAGGACGGCTACGCCCGTGCCGACAGCTTCAAGGTGGTCTCGAACGTCGGCAAGAACTACCTGGTCGAGGTGACCCTGCACGAGGGTCGCAAGCACATCGTCCGCCGGATGCTGTCCGAGGCGGGCTTCCCGGTCGAGAAGCTGGTGCGCACGCACTTCGGGCCGATCGCGCTCGGTGACCAGAAGTCCGGCTGGCTGCGCCGGCTGACCAACCCCGAGGTCGGTCAGCTGATGCGCGAGGTCGGGCTGTAACACCCCGACCCCCTGGTCCCCGGAGGGCCTCCCCGCCGAGCTCGGCGGGGAGGCCCTCCGTCGTTCGGCGGCGCCACTGTGAGGCGGACCGCATCGTGGGCTGATCACCTTGTCAGCCCGGTGATCCGTGGCCGAGTATGGCCACCTGACCGCGACCCGCCGGGTGGCGGGAGTGCGCCACCGGTACGGGGGCGAGAGGCGAACGGGGGAGCGACGCCGTGTCCGATGCACCACTCAGCGCTCTGGGACTGGCCGGGCCGGACGGGCGGGTCTACGCGGCGCTGGTGGCCAACCCGCAGTCCACCGCCGAGGACCTCGCCGGGCTCTGCGGCCTGACCCCCCAGCAGAGCCTGCGGGCCCTTGACCGGCTCGCCCAGCAGGGCATGGCCACCCGGGCCCCGGTGGACCGCCAGCGCTTCCTGCCGGTCGCCCCGGACGTGGCGATCGGCACCCTGATCGGCCACCGGGAGTCCGAACTGCGGCACGCCCGGGCCGAGATGCACCGGCTGATGGACGCCTTCCGGGAGGCCTCCCGGTACACCGACCCGGCGCACTCGGTCGAGGTGCTGACCGGCGGCGAGGCGATCGCCCAGCGGTTGGAGCACATCACCGGGACCAGCCAGTACCAGATCCGCGGCTTCGACTGCCCGCCCTACATCCAGGACCCGGTCGCCAACATTCCGCTGCAGCGGCAGCGGCTGGGGGAGGGAGTGCGGTTCCGGACCATCTACGACCGGGAGGCGGTGGCCTGGCCGGGACGGCTGGAGCGGAACATCCTGGTCGGGGTCGCCGACGGGGAGGAGGCCAGGGTCAGGCCGGTGCTCCCGATGAAGATGGTCATGTCGGACGACCGGATGGCGATCATCCCGATCAGCGTCGGGGACAGCGTCCTCGACGCCGCCTATGTGATCCACCCCTCGGCACTGCTCCAGGCCCTGGACACGCTCTTCGAGGCGGAGTGGGAGCGGGCCGTCCAGCTGCAGGCCGCGATCGGCACCGTGGACGGGTCGCTGGAGCCGGAGGCCGACCACCGCAAGCTGCTCGGCCTGCTGGCGGCCGGCCTCACCGATGAGTCGATCGCCCGCTCGCTGGGCTGGAGCGCCCGGACCACCCAGCGCAGGCTCCAGTCGCTGATGCGCGAGCTGGGTGCCACCACCCGCTTCCAGGCCGGGATGGCGGCCCGGGAGCGGGGCTGGCTCTAGTGGTGCCCGCCCTGCCTGCGGTGCCTGCGGTGGCACCGCGTGGGCCGGTGCCCGCGCCCTTGCCGGCGCCGGTGGGCCGGGCGGGGCGTCAGCTCCAGGGGGAGAGGGACGCCCAGCGGCCGTCCGGGCCCCGCTCGACCTTCTCCAGGCCGACCACGGCCGTGCGGTTCAGCCGCCCGTAGATGTGCGGGTACAGCACCCCGGGAGTGGCCCCGGACGGCGGTGCGCCGTTCGGGGCCTCCCACTTGACCATCGGTTCCACCAGTGACTCCTCGATCAGCAGCACCATCAGGGGCCCGCGGGTGTCGGCGAAGAAGGCGTTGGCCACGGCCAGCGCGGTCGGCTCGTCCGCCGAGCAGTGGATGAACCCGTCGGTGAGCAGCGAGGCGGTCGCGTACGGCCGCCCGGGGTCGGCCAGCCAGTCGTCCAGGGGAGCGAGGTGCAGGATCATGCTCCTTTTGTACCCGCTCCGGCCGGGCCCGGACGGGCGCCCGGGCCGCCGCCGCTCACAGGCCGGCCACCTTCGAGGAGGCGGAGATCTCGTACACCAGGGTCAGTGTGCGGCGGGCGCCCGGGCCGAGCGGGACGTCCCAGCGCACGATGCCCTCGGCGTCGTGGGCGTCCGGCACGGGTGAGCACTCCTCCTTGCGCAGCCGCACCTCCACCGCCGCCACCTCGGAGACCGGCACCCGTTCGCGCACCGCGACCAGCTGCTCGTCCCGCTCCTCCGGGCCGGAGAACCGGGACAGGTGCAGCCGCACCGTGCGGGTGGTCACCGAACGCTGGCTCAGGCCCGCGGTGGACCGGCGCTCCTCGGTCTCCCGCACCACCCGGTAGCCGTCCGAGCTGCCGAAGGACAGCTCGGTGTCGGCGCCCGCCGAGGTGAACGGCAGCTGCCCGCGCCCGGTGAACCCGCTGCCGCGGACCAGCTCGACCGGTCCGGCGAGCAGCGGGTGGCCGGCCGTGTTGCGGAACCGGACCACCTGGGTCACCAGCGGCGACAGCTCCGGCGCGCAGCTGAACTCGCTGTGCGCCGGGCCGTCGAAGGAGGTCAGCGGCACCCGGTGCGCCTTGCCGTCGGACGGCACGGTGGCCGGGGCCGGGGCGTTCAGCACCCGCACCTCGCCGCCGTCGTCCACGCCCGGCACCACGCCGTCCGGGCCCAGTTCGGAGATCGCCTCCTCGCGCAGCTCCACCTCGACGGCGCGCTTCTCCTCGGTGGTTCGCTCGCGCAGCGTCAGCACGTCCTCGACGAGCGCCGGCGGCTCGGTGGCCAGTGCCGACCGGGCGGTGGAGAAGGTCAGCCGGACCCCGTCCCAGGCTTCGCCGGTGCGTTGCCAGACCACCGCCTCGGACTCCAGCCGCAGCACGCCGTCGGCCAGGGTGGCGCGGTAGGACGGCCGCCACAGGGCGCACGGCACCAGGTGGTGCACGGTGAGCCGGGCCGGACCGGCCGCGGCGGCCTCGACGGTGAGTTCCAGGTGGGCGACCAGTTCGGCGGGCTGCTCCTCGGACTCCTCCAGGGCGCCGACCGCCGCGGCGCGGTCCACCTCCAGCCGGCGCAGCCGGACCCGGGCGGCGCGGAGCTCCTCGCCGTGCCGCTCGCGGCCGGTGTCGACCCGGTCCAGCTCGCGGTGCCAGCGGGTGCGTTCGACCTCGCCGGCGCCCGCGCCCTCGCCGACCTCCCGGAGCAGGTCGGTGCTGAGCTGGGCGAGCAGGGCCAGCCGGGCCTCCAGCCGGTCGGTCAGCCGCTTCTCCTCGCGGATCCGGACCTCCAGCGCGTGCAGCCGGTGGCGCAGCTCGGAGTCGCCCGGGCCGGGCGGCAGGGGTGCGCGGGGCCTCCAGGCGCGGGTGATCCGGGCGTCCAGGACGCGTACGCCCGGGGTGTCCGACTCGGCGCGCAGGGTGCGGTCGACGGCGAGTGCGGTGAGCGGGCCGAGCCGCAGCCGCTGGACGCCGGCGACCAGGTCCGGGGAGGCGGTGCGTTCGATCCGGGCGCGGTCCTCCAGGCAGGTGACGGCGGTGACGGGAAGCGCCGTCACGAGGTGTGCCGTCAGGAGGTGCGGGGTGGTGGGGTCGGGGGCGGCGCTTCCCGGGGTGTCTGGCCCCGGGGCGCCCGCGCTCGCGGCGCCGGGGAGGGGGGTGACGGTCATCGTTCAGTTCCTCCGGTTTCCGCCGACGATGGCCTTTCCGGCCGGGATCCTGATCTGGTAGCCGCCGTCCAGCTCGGCCCGGCCGCCGGGCGGCAGGTCGACCCGCCGGAGCCGGGTGCCGGGCGGGCACTCGGGGGACGGTTCGTCCGGTGCGTGCCAGCCGGGCCGTTCCTCGATCCGGACATCGGCGTCGGAGCTGACCGGTACCCGTTCGCGGACCTCGACGGTGACCGGGCGGCCGAGCCGGTTGGCCAGCTCGACGCGCACCCGGTGGTCGAGCACGGTGCTGTTGTTCAGCATGCCCGCGGTGGACTCGTGCAGCTCGGTACGGCGCGTCACCTCGACCGACTCGGCGACACCGATGCCCAGTCGGCGCACACCGCCGGGGGCGAGGGTGGGCAGGGCCCCGGTGAGCAGGAACTCGTCGTCGACGGTCACCTCGACCGGACCGGCGAGCACGGCGCGGGCGGTGCCGTTGGTGAGCACCAGGGTCGCGTAGACCCGCTCCTCGACCGCGGGCACGGCGACGTACTCGGGCCGGACGCTCACCGCGATGTCGTCGATCGTGACGGTGTGCCAGGTGCCGTCGGACGGGATGTCGGCGGGCGCGGCGGCGTCGAAGCGGTGGTCGAAGGAGCCGGCCGAGACCCGCGGCGGCACCGCGTGCTGCGGCATCGGGAGGCGCTGCAGCCGGGCGCCGTACGGGCCGACCGCCGTCCGGGCGCCGGCACCGGAACGGAACACGCGGTGCAGGGTGCCGCGCCGGTCGGCGTCGCCGTCCGGGCCGAGCAGTTCGAGCACGGGGTAGTCGAGCAGCCGTTCGTCCGGGATCGGCGGTCCGGCCGGGGGAGCGGCGGGGGGCACGGCCGGGGCGGGCGCGCCGGCGAGGAGGAAGTCGGCTTCGTCGGCCGTTCCGGCGCCCTCGGCGGCGAAGGCCGCGCGTACGCGGCGGGCCTCGGGCGGCGGCGGCCCGCCGTAGCCGGCGAACCCGGACGGCTCGTCGGCCGCTCGCGTGCCGCCCCGGGGGCCGCCGCGTGCTCCGGGGGCCGCCGGGCGGAGGCCGCCCGGGGCCTGGAGGGCCGGGGCGGGGAGAGAGCCCGGGGAGGGGAACGAGGCCGCCGCGGGGGCCGGGAGCGGGGGCGGCGCGGTGACGGCCGGGCTGACCGGGACGGGCACCGCGAGCGGCGGCCCGGGCGACCGGAGCGACCGGAGCGGGCGGTCCGGTACCGGGCGCGGGCCGGCCGCGTCGTAGGCCGAGAACAGGTCGGACAGCCCGGCCGGGGGCTCGCGCCAGCCGGAGGGCTGCGGGGCCGGCTGGCTGCGGCCGATCCGCAGCGAGCGCAGCTCGGGCAGGTCGGTGCGGCGTTCCAGGTCGGCGGTGGAGAGGGCGAGTCGGACGCCGGTCCAGTCCTCGTCGGTCTGCTGGGCGACGGAGGCACGCAGGACCAGGCGGCCGGTGTCCTCGCCCTGGCGGTAGGACAGCCGGTAGGACGGCACCCAGCGGGCGGCCTGGACGCTGTACTCCAGCTCGATGTCCAGCTCGGGGGTGGCGGCGCCCTCGGTGGTGGGGGTATCGGTGGGGGTCGTGGTGGGGGCCGGCGTGGTGGTGAGGGTGAGGAGGGCGGTGGTCGCGGTCGTGATCGCCTCCTGCGGGTCGGCGGTGGTCGCGCGGGCGATCCGGTCGGCGAGCAACTCGGTCTCGTGCTCGGCGAGTTCGATGTCCCGGGTGAGCAGTTCGGCGCGCCGGTGGAGCCCTTCGAGGCGTTCGTCGACGAAGTCGGCCAGTTCGAGCCAGGCGTCGGCGGGCGTGCGGCGCAGCGGTTCGTCGCGGCGCCGGGCCGGCGGGACGGCGCGCAGCGCGGTGGTCTCGGCGACGGCGGCGAGCACCAGCCGCAGGCGTTCCCGCAGTGTGCTCTCGTGCTCCCTGGCCGCGTCCAGCCGCAGGCGCAGTTCGGGCAGTTCGGAGGGGTCGCGGAGTTCGGCGACCGCCTCCACCCGGGCCCCGGTGACGGCGGTGCCGCTCGGGCCGGAGAGGACCCGGGCGCGCAGCGAGCGTTCGTCGAGCCTTCCGGGCAGGCCGGTCAGCCGGACCCGTCCGTCCGGGGGCAGGGCCACCCGGGCGCGGCGGCGGCAGACCGCGCCGGCGGCGTGGACGACGACGGAGTCCAGGACCGAGGGGACGGTCGGGACGGTGGTTCCTCCTCCGGTGCTCCCGGTGGAGGAACCGGTGGTGCTGCTGTCCTGCGGTCGATGCTGGTCGTTGCTTTGCTGATCGTTCACCCGGCCAACCCCTTCGTCGCGTACCTTCGGCGCCGAGCGCGCGCCGAGCCTTCTCCCGGGCGGCCCATCCTGCCGTGCGGCGGTTCCCGCGTCTCCCGTTTTCCGTCGCGCGTGGCGTGCGGTCGGCGGCGGTCGGTCGGCGGCGGTCGGCGTGGTGGCCGTCGGTGTGGTGGGTGGAGGCGCGGCGCCGTGGCGGGTGGTGCGGGTCCGTGTGGGTGGGGACGGCCGCGGGGCCCGGTGCGGTTGCGGACGGCGGCCGCGTGGGCGGTGGCGATGGGGGAGGATAAGGCGGACCCGGTCCGTGGTTCTGGTCCGTGCTGGTCGGTGCTGGTCTGTTCTGGTCTGTTCTGGTCCGTGTTTTCGTCGTGCTGTTCCGTTCCGTTCTGTTGAGGAGAGCCACCCCGCCATGCGCACAGCTGTCGTCGTCGGCACCGGACTCATCGGCACCTCCGCCGCGCTCGCCCTCACCGGACGGGGTCTGACCGTCCATCTGGAGGACGCCGACCCGGACGCCGCCCGCACCGCCGCCTCGCTGGGCGCCGGCACCATCGAGCCGGCCGACGGCCCGGTGGACCTGGCGATCATCGCCGTGCCGCCCGCGCTGGTCGGCAAGGTGCTCGCCGACTGCCAGCGCCGCGGCCTGGCGCAGTACTACACCGATGTCGCCAGCGTGAAGGACGGCCCGCAGGCCGAGATCGCCGCGCTCGGCTGCGACACCGTCCACTACCTCGGCAGCCACCCGATGGCCGGGCGGGAGCGGTCCGGCCCGCTGGCCGCCCGCGCCGACCTGTTCGAGGGCAGGCCGTGGGTGCTCACGCCCACGCCCGACACCGACACCGGGACGCTGAACGCCCTCCTCGAACTGGTCGCGCTCTGCGGGGCCATGCCGATCGTCATGGACGCCGCGGCCCACGACCGCGCGGTCGCCCTGGTCTCGCACGCCCCGCAGCTGCTCTCCTCGCTGGTCGCCGCCCGGCTCGAGCACGCGGACGAGACCGCCATAAGGCTCTCCGGCCAGGGCGTTCGGGACGTCACCAGGATCGCCGCCTCCAACCCCGCGATGTGGGTGGACATCCTGTCCGCCAACGCGGGCGCGGTGGCGGACGTGCTGGCGGAGTTCGCCACCGACCTCGGCGAGACCGTCACCGCGCTGCGCGCCCTCCAGGCCGCCGAGGAGGCCGAGCGGCGGGGCGGCACGGCGGGCATCGAGGCCGTCATGCGGCGCGGAAACACCGGCCAGGCCCGGATCCCGGGCAAGCACGGCGCACCGCCCACCCGCTACGAGACCGTCGCCGTCGTGCTCGGCGACCAGCCCGGTGAGCTGGGCCGCCTGTTCGGCGAGGTCGGCGCGGCCGGCGTCAACATCGAGGACGTCCTGATCGAGCACTCGACCGGCCAGCAGGTGGGCTTCGTCCAGCTGGCGGTGGCGCCGGGGGCGGTCCGGGCGCTGACGGCGGCGCTGCGGTCGAGCGGGTGGAGCGTCCGGGACTGAGCGCCCTGCCGTCCCCCGGGGCCGGGCCCGGCCGGGCCGGTTGCCGGTCCGGATGGCGGGCCCGTGACGGCGGGGTCGGCCGGGGTCGGCCGGGGTCGGCAGGGGGCGGAAGCGGGAGCCCGGTACCGGCGGGGCCGGGTCGGGCGTCGGTCCATTAACCTTGAGGGAGACAATCCCCGGCTGCCCCGTAGATCCGGGTCGCCATGCTCAGAGATCCGAGCTCAGAGATCCGAGCTTCAGAGAGAGGTTCGCGCCGTGGACACTGCCGACCGAGCGCACGCCCCGGTCGTCGTCGCCATCGACGGACCCTCCGGCTCCGGCAAGTCGACCGTCTCCCGGGCGGTCGCCGCCCGGCTGGGCCTGAGTTTCCTGGACACCGGTGCGATGTACCGGGCGATGACCTGGTGGATGCTGGCCAACGACATCGACGTGGCCGACCCGGAGGCGGTGACTGTCGCCTGCGGCAAGCCGGTGATCGTGTCCGGCACGGACGCGGACGGCCCGACCATCACGGTCGACGGCCGCGACGTCTCCGGCCCGATCCGCGGCCCCGAGGTGACCGCGCAGGTCAGCGCCGTCTCCGCGGTGCCGGCGGTGCGCGCCCGGCTGGTCGAGCTGCAGCGCGGCTGCGCCGGGATCGCCGAGCGCGGCATCGTCGCCGAGGGCCGGGACATGGGGAGCGTGGTCTTCCCGACCGCCACCGTCAAGGTCTTCCTGACCGCGTCGGAGGCGGCCCGGGCCGAGCGCCGGGCGACCGAGCTGCGGGCCAAGGGCCTGGACGAGGCGACCATCACGGCGATGGCCGCCGACCTGGCCCGCCGGGACGCGGCCGACTCCTCGCGGGCGACCGCGCCGCTCACCCAGGCCGCGGACGCCGTGCTGGTGGACACCAGCGAACTCACCCTTGAGCAGGTGATCGACCGGATCACCGCACTGGTCGAGCAGCGGGCCGGAACCGCGCTGTCGACGGTCTGAGACCGGCCGGACCTCCGGGCCGGCTCCTCGACAGGGACTTCCGCCAGGGAATTTCCACCAGGGAGCTTCCACCAGGAAACTCCCGCCAAGAACCTTCTGACAACAACGGGGTGCCGCAGCGGCACCCGAACCCACTCGCGCTGCCCCGGAGGGGCAGGTACGCACGGCGCGTCCCTGGGAAGGGCCGCACCGGGAAACGGACAGTACGAACATGACCGCAGAGCACACCGCCACCGGCCCCGGCGAGCTGGACGCCGCCGACTACGCCGAGTTCATGGCGCTCGCCGCCGAGGAGGGCTTCGACCTCGACGACGTCGACGGCTTCGGTGACGGCAGCCACGCCCCGCTTCCGGTGCTGGCCATCGTCGGCCGCCCGAACGTCGGCAAGTCGACCCTCGTCAACCGCATCATCGGCCGTCGCGAGGCCGTCGTCGAGGACAAGCCCGGCGTCACCCGCGACCGCGTCAGCTACGAGGCCAACTGGAACGGCCGCCGCTTCAAGGTCGTCGACACCGGTGGCTGGGAGATCGACGTCCTCGGCATCGACGCCATGGTCGCCGCCCAGGCGGAGCTGGGTATCGAGCAGGCCGACGCGGTGCTGTTCGTGGTCGACGCCACCGTCGGTGCCACCGACACCGACGAGGCCCTGATCAAGATCATCCGCCGGGCCGGCAAGCCGACCGTGCTCTGCGCCAACAAGGTCGACGGCCAGTCCACCGAGGCCGAGGCCGCCTACCTCTGGTCGCTCGGCCTGGGCGAGCCCTACCCGGTCTCCGCCCTGCACGGCCGTGGCTCCGGCGACCTGCTGGACGCCGTGATGGCCGCCCTGCCCGAGGCCCCGCCGCAGACCTTCGGCGACGCCGCCCCCGGCGGCCCGCGCCGGGTCGCGCTGATCGGCCGGCCGAACGTCGGCAAGTCCAGCCTGCTGAACAAGGTCGCCGGCGAGGACCGCGTCGTCGTCAACGAGGTGGCCGGCACCACCCGTGACCCGGTCGACGAGTTGATCGAGCTGGGTGGCAAGACCTGGAAGTTCGTCGACACCGCCGGCATCCGCCGCCGGGTCCACATGACCGCCGGCGCCGACTTCTACGCCTCGCTGCGCACCTCCGCCGCGCTCGAGAAGGCCGAGGTCGCGGTGGTCCTGATCGACTGCAGCGAGACCCTCGCCGAGCAGGACACCCGGATCATCTCGATGGCCGTCGAGGCCGGTCGCGCCGTCGTCATCGCCTACAACAAGTGGGACCAGCTCGACGAGGAGCGCCGCTACTACCTGGAGCGCGAGATCGAGCGCGATCTCGTCCAGGTGCAGTGGGCGCCGCGGGTCAACGTCTCGGCGAAGACCGGCCGGCACATGGAGAGGCTCGTCCCGGCGATCGAGACCGCGCTGCAGGGCTGGGAGACCCGGGTCCCGACCGCCCGGCTGAACGCCTTCCTCGGTGAGCTGGTGGCCGCCCACCCGCACCCGATCCGCGGTGGCAAGCAGCCGCGCGTCCTGTTCGGCACCCAGGCGGGCACCCGGCCGCCGCGGTTCGTGCTGTTCGCCTCGGGCTTCCTGGAGGCGGGCTACCGGCGCTTCGTCGAGCGTCGACTGCGCGAGGAGTTCGGCTTCGCCGGGACGCCGATCTCGATCTCGGTGCGGGTGCGGGAGAAGCGCAGCCGGAAGAAGTAACGGATGACGCTCCGGTGGAGCCGCTGAGGCGGCGAGCCGGGCGGAGGCCGTGGGGGAGGCCGTGGGGGAGGCCGTGGGAGGGCCCTGTCGGCCGGTCTTGGGACCGGGCGGCGGGGCCCTTCGTCGTGTCCGGCCGGGTGACGGTCCCGGTCCCGGCACCGCGGGTCAGTGGTGGTCGCCGCTGCGGCCCGGGGGGAGGGAGAGCAGGCTGCGGTGGCGGCCGCCGCTGGTCGCGCCGGAGCGGTAGGCGGTGCCCACGGTCGGCACGGGGGCCGGGACCGGGACCGTCACCGGGGCGGGCGCGGGCAGGTGCGTCGCCATCGGGTGCGGGACGGAGCCGAGGTAGCCGGCCGCCACCCAGCCCTGGCCGGTGCCGACCTGGGCCTGGGCCGGAGTGTGGGCCGGGGTGTGGGCCTGGGCCGGGGCGGCGGGGTGGAAGCCGGTCGCGTACGGGCTCGGCGCAGGGCCGGGGTGGCCTCCGTGGGTGTGGCCCTGACCGTGGCCCTGGTCGTGCGAGTGGACCTGGGCCGGGAGGGCGGGGAGTCCGCTGTGGCTGTGCTGACTGTGCTGACTGTGCGGGCTCTGGTGGCCGGTGCTGCTGTTGTGGCCGTGCTGCTCGGCCGGGCCGGTGGGGTCGGGGTTGCCCGGCTGGCTCGGCATGAACTGGGGGAGGCCGATCGCCTGGCCCGCGTACGTCTGGAACGCCTGGTGCTGCGGCGGGTAGCCGCGGTGATCGGTGCGGTGGTCGTTGCGGTGCTCGTTGCGGTGCTCGTTGCGCCCCGGGTTGGTGTCGCGGACGGCGAAGCCCGCGAAGGTGAGGTCCTCCTCGCCGGAGCGGTCGCCGGGCAGGGCGCGGAAGAGGCGCCGGTACTCGGAGTACAGCTCGTCGTAGATCGGCGTCGCCGAGTGCGGGTGCTCGGCGTCGTACGACGGGCGCATGCCCGGGATCGCGCGGGAGGCGGCGGACCGCCGGGAGGCTGCGGGGACGTCGTAGCTGTACACGCAGGGCCCAACGAGCGAGGACGCCGGGGGATGCGGGGTGCGGCGGCCGGGCGGCGGCGGGGCGGCGGCGGGGCGGGAGCCGCCTTTCGGGGCTGTCGGGCGGGGCTGTCGGCGGGGCCGCCGGGGCGGCGGCCCGGCTCCTGCCGTCGCCCCGGGCCGCCGCTTCGGTCGGCCGTTCCGGTCGGCCGCCGGTGGAGGCCGCCCGCGTTCGGGAAGCGGCCTCCACCGGCGGGCGCTCCGGTCGGCGCTCCGGCCGGCGGTCCCGGACGCGGCTCAGGTGCCGGCGAGCGGGAGGGAGGCCGACACCACCTGGCCCAGCGCCACCGCGCGCTCCAGGGCCTGGCGCAGCAGGTCCTCGCGCGGCTGCCGGCCGACCGTCCCCGCCGGGACGGCGTACATGGTCACCTCGCCGAGCTGGTTGGCGGCGAACCGCCAGGCGTCGGTCACCTGGAGCGGCTGGTGGGCCTGCCACCAGCCGGTGCTGCCCCCGGCCGCGGCCGGCTGGAGGATCGCGTGCAGCTTGCCCATCGCGACCAGCACCGACCAGCCGGGCAGCTGGTCCGGCGTCTTGTCGAGGTCCGCGACCGGCTGGAAGCCGGCGTCCTGGAGCAGGTCGAGGAACTCGTCCTCGCCGGTGGTGTTGCCGGGTCGGCCGACCGGCCCGGTCGGTTCGACGACCAGCGAGGCGTGGCCGGTGTCGCCGTGCAGCACCAGCCCGCAGGTGATGCCGAGGATCGCGGCCTGGCCGGGTGCGCCCGTCCGTCCGGCCGGGTCCGACGCCGGGGCCGGGGCCGGGGCCGGGGCGGGAACGGCCTGCGCGGGCAGGGCCTGCGCGGGGAGGGCCTGGGCGGGAAGGGGCGGCTGCGGCCGGGCGGCGTCGGCGGACGCGTCGCTCTGGGCCTGGCTGATGCTGCGGACGGCGCCGGCCAGCTGCTCCTCGGCGACCGGGACGACCTGGGACGGGATGCAGCGGGCGTGGGCGAAGGCGAGTACGGCTGTCTCGTCGCCGACGAACAGTACGGTGCTGGTCGGCTCCAGAAGGGCGTCGCCGGGGGTGCGGCAGGAGGTGCATTCGTAGTTGTCGGGTGCGTGGGCGCCGCCGAGCAGGCGGTCGGCCTCGTCGTCGCCGATCTCGGATCGGACCTCGTCGCTGACGTCGAGCATGCGCGGCACTGGGTCTCCTCGGTGCGGGGTCGGAATTACCGGTTGGGGGCTGTCGGGACCGGCACCCGGGGTCTCGGGGTCGGCCCCCGGGGTCGGACGCGGTGGAGCCGGAGGGTCGGTCTGTTCGAGCCGGGAGGCGGCGGCGGCCCGGCCGCCCTTACCAACGGGCCCCTGTGGCAGGGGTCACGGGTGGGGGGTGGGGGTGACGGGAATTGCCTCTGATCCGATCGCGCAGGGTGCTCGAAGCGTCGCAATCTGTCGATCTCGGCGGCGGGACTGCCGGAACGAAACGGTGAGGTGAGTCACGGCCCGCCGGTGTTTGATCTAGGAAATGACGGTTAAAACGGACAAATTGGACACATTTACATGGTCGTTACCGCCGGTAACGCCGTGCTGAGCTGGGGAGACCTCCGACTGTTTGAACCCCGGCCGCCCGCCTCGTAGCTTCATTGGCGGTGCAACGAGCACCACCCGGGTTCACCCCCGACGCACAGCCCGCCGGTTCGCACCGGCGCCGGCAGTGCCCACCGACGCGACCGCTCGAACAGGTCGCCGGTGCGTGGCGGGTGGCCGGGGCGGCACGGAACGTCCGACACGTCTCCGGCCGCCCGACGGACGCGGCGAGCGATTCCAGACCCTCCAGGGCTTGGTTCCGCATGCCCTCCCGGGGCTGTCGAGAGGAACCTCATGACCTTCCGTAACGAGACCGCCGCTGCCACCACCACCGCCACCAAGCGCAACCGCGTCCGGATGGCTGTCGTGGCGGGCGCCGCTGTCGCGGCCCTGCCGGTGGCCGGCCTCGTCACGGCCACCTCGGCCTCGGCCGCCTCGGTCTCCACCTGGGACGCTGTCGCCCAGTGCGAGAGCGGTGGCAACTGGGCCATCAACACCGGCAACGGTTTCTACGGCGGTCTGCAGTTCACCTCCAGCACCTGGGCCGCCTTCGGTGGCACCGCCTACGCCTCGCAGGCCAACCTGGCCACCAAGGCGCAGCAGATCGCCGTCGCCGAGAAGGTGCTCGCCTCGCAGGGCCCGGGCGCCTGGCCCGTCTGCTCCGTGAAGGCCGGTCTGACCAAGGGCGGCGCCGCCGCCGCGGTCGACACCTCCACCCCGAAGGCCGTCGAGGCGCCGAAGCCGGCCGCCCCCAAGGCTGTCGAGGCCCCGAAGCCGGCCGCCCCGAAGGCCGTCGAGGCCCCGAAGACCGCCGCTCCGAAGGCCGTCGAGGCCCCCAAGGCTGCCGTGGCCCCCAAGACCGTCGAGGCCCCCCAGGCCGCGCCGAAGGCGGACGCCGCGCCGAAGGCCGACAAGGCCGCGAAGTCCGGCAAGTCCTGGACCTCGAACGACGCCAAGCAGGTCAACGGCACCTACACCGTCAAGGCCGGCGACACCCTGAGCAGCATCGCCGCCGCCAAGGGCATCGACTGGCACGCCCTGTACGACAACAACTCCAAGGTCATCGGTGCCGACCCGAACCTGATCCTCCCGGGCCAGACCCTCACCGTCTGATCCGACGCCGGTCGATCCGAGACCGGCTGATCCGGCGGCGTCCGGTCCGACGCCGCCCGATCCACGCCTCCACGGCCGTCCTCCCGCACCACGGGAGGGCGGCCGTCGGGGGTTTCCGGCGGTTGTGGTGCGTCGGCGTCGCCGCGTGCGGTCGTCGTCGTGCGCGGTCGCCGCCGTGTCGGGCGTTGTCGTGTGCGGTCGCCGCCGTGTGCGGGCGTTGTCGTGTGCGGGAGTCGCCGCGCCCGCCCGTTGTCGGACGGGTGCGCGAGGATGGGGACGTGACCCAGGACGAGTTGTTCGGCGGACTCTTCGACGCCTCTCCCGAGCGCGGACGGTCGGAGCCGGCTCCGGGGGCGGTGCTGCTCCCCGGCTGGCTCGACGCGGCGGCGCAGTCGCGTCTGGTCGCCGCCTGCCGGGACTGGGCTCGCCCGCCCGCGGGGATGCACACCGTCCGGATGCCCACCGGCGGGACGATGTCCGTCCGGATGGTCAGTCTGGGCCGTCACTGGTATCCCTACGGCTACTCCGACACCGCCGAGGACGGCACCCCGGTCAAACCCTTTCCGTCCGAGCTCGGCACGCTCGCCCGGCGGGCGGTGGCCGAGGCGTACGGGCCCGCGGTCGGCGGTGACGGCGGTACTGGTGCTGTCGGCGGCATGGGCGGCGGTATCGGCGGCGGTATCGGCGGCATCGCCGGGGCCGTCGGCTACGAGCCGGACGTCGCGATCGTCAACCACTACCCGCACGGTGCCCGGATGGGCCTGCACCAGGACCGCGACGAGCGCGCCGACGCCCCGGTGGTCTCGCTGTCGCTCGGCGACACCTGCGTCTTCCGGCTCGGCAACACGGAGACCAGGACCAGGCCGTGGACCGATCTGGAGCTGCGTGGCGGCGACCTGCTGGTGTTCGGCGGCCCGGCCCGGTTCGCCTACCACGGTGTGGTGCGGACCCTGCCCGGGACGGCGGACCCGGCGCTGGGGCTGACCGGGCGGCTGAACATCACCGTCCGGCAGTCGGGCCTGTGACCGGTGCCGTGCCGCTCCCACCCTGCTCCGAGCCCGCTTCCGGTCCCGTTCCCGCCCGCTCCTGCTCCGCTCCCACCTGCGGTGGCCTTCCGCGCAGGGGCTACTGTTCGACCTCGTTCGAGTGAATTGGTGCGGTCGGCCCGGGTGAGGGGAATGCCCCGGCTCGCTGAGGAATTCGATTGAGCTGGAGAATTCGAGAGAAACGGGCTGTCGGCGGCGGGGCGGAAGACCTCCGGCCCGGTTGGCCGCCCGGAGAGGAAGTGCCCCATGGCTACCCCCGTCGACGATCTCGTCGCACTGCTGGACCTTGAGCAGATCGAGCTGAACATCTTCCGCGGGCGCAGCCCCGAGGAGGCGCTCCAGCGCACGTTCGGCGGGCAGGTGGCCGGCCAGGCGCTGGTGGCGGCGGGGCGCACCGTGGACGACGACCGGCCGGTCCACTCGCTGCACGCGTACTTCCTGCGGCCCGGCGTGCCGGGGGTGCCGATCGTCTACCAGGTGGACCGGCTCAGGGACGGCCGCTCGTTCACCACCCGCCGGGTGCTGGCGATCCAGGGCGGGCGGTCGATCTTCGCGCTGACCGCCGACTTCCACACCCCGGAGCC
Organism: Kitasatospora purpeofusca; assembly: GCF_034043715.1. Classification (GTDB taxonomy): domain Bacteria; phylum Actinomycetota; class Actinomycetes; order Streptomycetales; family Streptomycetaceae; genus Kitasatospora; species Kitasatospora purpeofusca_A. Next base: position 45,460 of record NZ_JAXCLC010000005.1, read on the forward strand.
CGACAGCATCGAGCACCAGTTCCCGGTGCCCGACGTGCCCGGCCCGGAGAAGCTGCCGAGCGCACTGGACGAGGTCGGCTCCCGGCTCGGCGAGCTGCCCCCGTTCATCAGCCGGCGCCAGCCCTTCGACATCCGCTACGTCGACCGGCTGCGCTGGAGCACCGAGGAGCTCGCCGGTGTCGAGGCGCGCAGCGGCGTCTGGCTGCGCACCAACGGGAAGCTGCCGGACAACCCGCTGATCCACGTCTGCGCGCTCACCTACGCGAGTGACATGACACTGCTGGACGCCGTCCGGGCCCCGGTCGAGCCGCTCTGGGGCACCCGGCACTTCGACATGGCCTCGCTCGACCACGCGATGTGGTTCCACCGGCCGTTCCGGACCGACGACTGGCTGCTCTACCAGCAGGAGTCCCCGATCGCCCACGGTGCCCGGGGGCTGGCGCGCGGGCAGATCTTCGACCGGAGCGGGCAGCTGGTGGTGTCGGTGGTGCAGGAGGGCCTGTTCCGCCGGATCAAGGCCTGACGGGCGGCAGTGGCGGGTGCGAACGGCGTGTTGACCGGTATGACTGCGGTATGACGGCCGTGCGACGACCGTGTGGCGGTGTCCGGGCCCGGGAATGCCCTGCCCGGGTACCGGATGTTCGATGGGGTGACGGAGAACGGACGGCCCGCCCCGCGGGCCCTTGACCTGAGTGGGAGGGCGAGCCGATGACGGCGACGGCCGCGGAGGAATGGCAGCACTGGAGCGACGGACGGGCGGCGGCCGTCAGCGCGCCGCACGGCCAGCTGGCGCTCACCGGCACGCACTGGCTGGAGCCGGAGCCGACGGCGATCGACGGCCTGCCCGGAGTCTGGTGGGCGGACGCGGAGGGAGTGCGGCTGCGGGCGGCGGCGGCCGACGGCGTCACCGTCGCGGGGGCAGACACCCCCGTCGACGGCGAGGTGCTGCTGCGCCCGGACACCGACCCGGCGCCGGACACCGCCTCGCTCGGCGGGGTGCTGCTGGTGCCGATCGAGCGTGAGGGCGAACCGGCCTTGCGGGTCTTCGACCCGGAATCGCCCGGGCGGGCGTCGTTCGCCGGGATCTCGGCCTACCCCTACGCGCCGGAATGGGCCGTTCCGGCGGTCTTCACCCCCTTCGAGGAGGGCGCCGGGCAGGCAGTGCTCGTCCCGAACGCCGACGGCAAGGAGCGCCCGCTCGCGGTGACCGGCCGGATCGCGTTCACCGTCGCCGGCGAGCACCGCACCCTGACGGTCAGCCGCTCGGGCGACGGTCGGCTGAGCGGGGTGATCGCCGACGCGACCAGCGGCCGGGACACCTACCGGTTCCGCTTCGTCACCCTGCCCGCCCCCGACCAGGACGGCCGCACGGTGCTGGACCTCAACCGCGCCTATCTGCCGCCCTGCGCCTTCGCGGACCACTTCATCTGCCCCTTCCCGCCGCCCGGCAACCGGCTGGACTTCCCGGTGGAGGCGGGCGAGAAGCAGGTCCTCACCCGATAGGGCCCGGGGGCCGAGGCTCGGGGCCCCGGAGCATCCCGCCCCGCCGGGCGGGTGCTCCGGGGCCGGTCACTCGGCGTCGGCGTAGAAGGCGTTCCAGAACTCGGTCCCCGGGCTGCGGCGCCGGCAGCGGTCCGCCCCTGCCCGTAGTCCTCGCAGAGCGAACCGTCCTGCGCGGACGCCGCTTCGGCCCGATGGTGTCTCAACCGTACGAGCAGCGCGTGGGGGCTGGAGGAACCGGTTCGCGCCCCACCGGCATGCCCTGGTAGGGGAGTTGGGGGTCACAGGCTTTGCGTTGACAGCCTTCCGGGAGCGTGCCACGCTACTTAGATAGCAAGCTATTTATATTCCTCGGGCGGCCAGGCCCCTGCCGGTCGGGCCAGGCCGGGCGCCGTCGATCGACTGCCGTCCGGGCTCCGTCCGAAGGGAGGTGGGCGGCGTGACGACCGCTGGACCGGCCGGCAAGGGGAGGGTCCCCGGGGCGTACGCCGTCGGCCTCGTACGGCCGGGCGTCGCGCGGCGCCCGCACCGGGCGGGCGTCCCTTGCTGACCGCACACTCCATCAGAGGAGAGCACCCAACATGTCCGCCACCGCCCGCGTCCGGGTCACCGGGTTCCAGAGGTTCGGCAACAAGATGATGGAGGTCTTCCACCGGATGGGCCTGCCGGTCGGCCCGATGCAGCTGTTGAAGGTGAAGGGCCGCAAGTCCGGCCGTGAGTACACCAATCCGGTCGCGCCGGTGACGGTCGGCGGCAGGATGTACATCCTGCAGGCGTTCCCCGGGTCGGACTGGGTGAAGAACGTCCGGGCGGCCGGCGAGGGCGTGCTGGTGCGCGGCCGCAAGGCGCGGCGGGTCGGGTTGGTGGAGGTGCCGCCGCACGAGCGCGGGCCGATCGCCCGGCAGTTCCCGACCCAGGTCCCGATGGGTGCGAGCATCTTCGTGAAGAACGGCGTGGTGCCGGACAAGCGGCCGGAGAGCTTCGAGCAGGCGGCGGAGCGGATTCCGCTGTTCCGGGTCGTCCCGCTCTGAACTCCCGTCCGCGGGCCCTTCCGGGGTGCGCGGGGAAGGGCCCGCACCGCGGCTGCGCGGTGCGGGCCGCTGTTGTGCCGCGTGCTGCGGTCGACCGACCCGGACTCTCGACGCACCGGTCGGCGCTACGCTTCCACGGAGGATTTCGTGATGAACGGGAGGTTCGGATGCCCGGCCGGCAGAGCGAAGAACGGTTCGCCGCCGAGGCGGACGCCGGTCCGACGTGGCTGCGGAGCAGCGTCGCACCCAAGCTGCACCTGACCGCGAAGTCCTGTCGCGCGTTCTTCGAGGAGCGCCTCGCCGAGGCCGGCGCGACCTTCGCGGCCTGGACGGTGCTCGCCGCTCTCAAGCTCGAGGGTCCGATGATCCAGCGCGCACTCGCCCAGTACCTGAACATCGAGGGCCCGACGCTCTCCCGACACCTGGAGTCGATGGAGCGGCGCGGCCTGGTCGTCCGCAAGCGCACCGACGTCGACCGCCGGGCGGCGACCGTCGAGATCGCGCCCGACGGCGAGGAGCTGTACAACCGGATCTCCTCCGTCGCGGTCAGCAGCCAGCAGGACATGCTCAAGGGCCTCAGCGACCGGGAGGTCGCGCAGCTCGCGACGCTGCTGGACCGGATCCTGGAGAACGTCGGGCCGCGCTGACGGCGTGCTGCGGTGGCATCGGGCTGTGGTGACGTCGGGCCGCGCTGACGTCGGGCTGTGGTGACGTCGGGAGGGACAGGGCCGTCCCACCGGGCGGCGGTGAAGCCGGGGTCGAGCGGCGGCAAACGCCCCCCGGTGTCCGCGGCCGGGGCGGCCGGGACGACGATGGGGCACTGTGTCGACCAATCATCCTGCCAATTCGCCGGCCGACGGAGACTCGCCGCCGACCCCCGCCGTGACCACCGCGCCTCCCGCCCCTTCCACTGCGCTGCCGCGGTCCCGCTACCGGCGGCTGGCCCGGGGGGCCTTCGCCGACCTCAGCCCGTTGCGCGACCACGCCGACTACCGGCGGGTTTGGTTCGGCCAGTCCATCTCCTCCATAGGCCAGCAGATGACGGCCGTCGCCGTCTCCGTGCAGGTCTACGACCTGACCGGTTCCACCTTCGCCACCGGCCTGGTCGGCCTCTTCTCGCTGGTCCCGCTGATCGCCTTCGGTCTCTACGGCGGCGCCATCGCCGACACCGCCGACCGCCGCCGCCTCGGCCTGATCGGCTCGGCCGGCCTCGCCGTCGTGTCCGCCGTCCTCGCCGCCCAGGCGATCGCGGGCCTCGGCCTCGTCGCGCTCCTCTACGTCGCGGTGGCCCTCCAGGCCGCCTTCTTCGCGCTCGCCTCGCCCGCCCGCTCGGCGATGATCCCGCGTCTAGTCCCCGCCGAGCGGCTCCCCGCCGCCAACGCCCTGAACACCGTCAGCATGAACCTCGGCCTCACCGTCGGCCCCATGATCGGCGGCCTGCTCATCGGCGCCTACGGGGTCCAGGCCGCCTACCTGGTCGACACCGTCGCCTTCGGAGCCACCCTCTACGCGATGTAGCGCCTGCCCGCCATGCGCCCGCTCGGCGAACGCAAGGGCCGCGCCTCCGTCCTCGACGGCCTGCGCTTCCTGCGCGAGCAGCCCAACCTGCGCACCAGCTTCCTCGCCGACCTCGCCGCGATGATCTTCGGCATGCCGCGCGCCCTCTTCCCGGCCCTCGCCATCACCTTCTACGGCGGCGACGCCCGCACCGTCGGCCTGCTCGCCGCCGCCCCCGCCGTCGGCGCCCTGGCCGGCGCCCTCTTCTCCGGCTGGGTCGGCCGCATCCACCGCCAGGGTGCCGCCGTCATGACCGCCGTCGCCGCCTGGGGCCTCGCCATCGCCGCCTTCGGCCTGGCCCGCAACCTCTGGCTCGGCCTCCTCCTGCTCGCCGCCGCCGGCTGCGCGGACACCATCAGCATGATCTTCCGCAACACGATGATGCAGGTCGCCGCCCCCGACGAGATGCGCGGCCGCCTCCAGGGCGTCTTCATCGTGGTCGTCGCCGGCGGCCCCCGCCTCGGCGACTTCGAGTCCGGCGCCGTCGCCTCCCTCACCAGCCCGACCGTCTCCGTCGTCAGCGGCGGCCTCGCCTGCGTCGCCGCCATCCTCCTCCTCGCCGCCCGCCGCCCCGCCTTCCTCCGCTACGACGCCCGCCACCCCACCCCCTGACCCACCACCTCCACCCGCCCCCCGACAACCCTGCAGCGAGCACCCCCCGACGTGCTGTATTGTTTTCCACGTCGCCGGGTTAACCGGCCGACAAGGTCGAGAAACCCGAAGCAGAGCCCCCCAGGCTCAGCCCGGGCCACGAGACCACGGGACGTGGCGCAGCTTGGTAGCGCACTTGACTGGGGGTCAAGGGGTCGCAGGTTCAAATCCTGTCGTCCCGACGTGAGTCGGAAAGGCCGTTGGCCGGGTTAACGCCCAGGTCAGCGGCCTTTTGCGTGACGGTCCGTCAGGGACCAGGGAAATTGGTTCGCATACTGTTTGGGACCACTTTGGGACCACGGGCTCGAATCGCGGGGGCGGGCCCCTTTCAGTGTGCCCGGTTTGCCCGATTTCCCGATCACGCTCGGTGATCGATGCTGGATCGTAACAATCGATTTCCGGTCATGTTCTTGGCGGAAATCCCGCTTGCGTGGCGAAAGTTGGCCACGGCCGAGGGCCCCTCAGGTGGCGTCCCACCGTCAAAATCGTTACCCGCTCTCGGCCTCGCCCTGCGCGGCGGTGGCTACTGGCTCATGGGAGTCGTTGAATCGGTTGCTTTGCGTGACGATTAGGCCGTGCTGCCCTGCAGTGCAGAGGACCGAAGGCCGACGCGGTCCTCGGTAGGCTCTCGGCACTTGAGGAGGTGCTGGTGCGGCGGATCGGCGAAGTCACCACATACCGGTACTGGTCGGAGCGGCGGATCCGCGTCATCGCGCGCGACAACGGCCTGCGGCTGGACGCTCCATGGCGGATCTCCACCGCGAGTACCCCGGCGTCGGTGTTCGGTTTCGGACTCCCGGTCTTCGCCTTCCAGCGGCCGGAGGGCTACGAGCGGAGCAGGATCAAGACGGCGGAGCGGCTGGCGAAGGCCCTGCGGGGCAGCATCGCCGTCACCTACGACGAGCCGCAGGCGCGGTTCGCCGGCGGGCTGGGCAGGGTCGCGTTCTCCGCTTTCACCGTCGGCCCCCAACGGGACAAGGGCATAGTGCTGCACATCCGGACCCGGAACAGCTCCGGCCGGCGGGTCGATCTGTGCCTGTTCGGCAGCGTCGACAACACGGCCGACTTCCGCGCCGGCGAAGCCGTCGAAGGGGGAACCTCCTCGGCCTGGTACGCGGTCAACGAGCTGCTCGCGAGCCGCGGCACCCGCAACACCTCCGGCTGGGACGAACAGGAGCTCGCCTTCGAGGCGTTGAAGATCGCCACCGGCGACCGGGACCGCTCCGAGACCGACTCGGAGGAGCCCTGGACGCGCCCGTGGGCACTCGGGCACGCTGACGAGGCCGAGTGGCTGGCCGTTGTCTACAGCGACGTCACGCTCGACCCCGAGCGCTGGCACCTCGACGGCACGCAGTTCGAAGGCACCCACCGGATCACCGTCGGGGCCCCGGTCTGGGTTCGCACAGCCACCCCGCAGGCGGTGGTGCGGTACTCGCACCTGCGCCACCCTTCGCCCGACCGACCGGCCTGGTGGCGCCGCCTGCTACCGGGCGGAACCCCGGCGAGCCCACCCGCGGCTCTGGCGGCAGGCACCCCGCACCCCGACGCGGAGGCCGCGACCGAGCGGTCCGCCGCACTGTAGCTGGTCCACGTCGGCCTTTTGCCCGGTCGACGCGATCGTCGACGGAGCGCCGGACAACGGCGCTGCGATGGTGCCGCACCGAGACGGAGCGGAGCGATGCTGGACGCCTGCGGGCATCCGGTCTACGGTGCGGGGCTGAGATGGTGCCGTACCGGTGAAGTGCGGAGGAATCGGTCTTCGGGTACCCGTGCGCGCCACTGCCCGGTAGCTGTGATCGTGCCCTACCGGTGAGGCGCGGAGGCGCGCTCGACCCCGGGCTGGCTCGCCGACATCGTCCTCTGGCTGCGGTGGAGCCGCAGTTGCCGCACCGGGACGATGCGGAGCGACGGTGCCCCGCCTCGGCGCCGACATCACGATCTGGCTGCTGCGATGGTGCCGCACCGGGATGGTGCGGAGCGACCAGTGGTTCTACGCACCCATCCGCACCTTCAAGCTGCTGCGATGGTGCCGCACCGTGATCGTGCGGCGCGTCCGTCGGTGACTTCACGCTTTCCGGCAGCGTGGGCTTGCTGCGATGGTGCCGCACCAGGACGGTGCGGAGCGACAGGCCGGCGACGTTGAGTGTGTCCAGCTGGTCAGTCGAGCTGCGACTGCGCGCACGCCCTGGCGGTAGGACCGGAGGACGACGCTGCGATGGTGCCGCACCGGGAGGGTGCGGAGCGACGCGGTGCTGCTGGCATGGAGCGTCTCCCCTGATCATGCTGCGATGGTGCCGCACCGAGACGGAGCGGAGCGACGAGGCGGTTGTACTCGCCGCTCTCCTTGCCGTCGAAGCTGCGATGGTGCCGCACCGGGAGGGTGCGAAGCAACATGCTGGCTCGGGTGGTCGTCACGGTCGGGAGATCGAGGCTGCGATGGTGCTGTACCGAGAGGGCACGGGGTGACATACCTGTTCAACGGCGTCATCCCAGCCTCAGCGGCGCTGCGATGGTGCGGGAGCGAGGCGACGCGGGCGAAAAGGTCGTCAAGGACGCCTGGAAGCTGCGATGGTGGCCGGAACGGTGCGGAGCGGGGCCGACGCCGGGGCGGTGGGTGTGTCGGGCCGTAGGCGCTGCGATGGTGCCGTCCCGGGATGGCCCGGAGCGACCTGACCGTGGGGACGATCCCTGGCACCCGCGAAGTGCTGCGATGGTGCCGCACCGGGACGGTGCGGAGCGACCGCGTACGACAGGGACGCCGGCACGGCCGAGAAGACGCTGCGATGGTGCCGCACCGGGATGGCGCGGAGCGACGTCGGCGCCCACCACGTGACCGTCTTGATGAGGATGCTGCGATGGTGCCGCACCGGTGAAGTACGAAGGAAGCGGAGTTGGGCACCTGGGGTTTGCTGACTATCTGGCGCTGCGATGGTGCCGCACCGGGATGGTGCGGAGCGACCGGCTGGACCGGCAGCGACTACGACGAGGCTCGCGCGCTGCGATGGTGCCGCACCGAGATGGTGCGGCGGAGCGAGGCGGCGGCGGTCGGCTCCTGGGTGGTCGGCCTGGAGCCGCGATGGTGCCGCACCGAGTTGGTGCGGAGCAACTGCCGCCAGAGCTCCGTGCGGACGATGCCTTCGAGCTGAGATGGTGTTGCGCCGGTGAGGTGCAGAGCGAGGTCGCTGCGGTCCGAGCCAGCCGTCGCGTCGTTGCGACTGCGATGGTGCCGCCCCGAAATGGTGTGGAGCGAGCAGGAGAGCCTGAATCGGCATAGCAGCCTGCCGAAGGCTGTCATGGTGCCGCACCGGGGCGGTGTGGAGCGGCTGGGTAGATGCCCACCAGGCGTCCGCCGGCAGCGTGGCTTCGATTGTGCCGCACCAGCAGGGTGCGGAAGGAGAACAGCAAAGCACAGCTGCTGTGGCAGATCGGCGAGCTGCGATGGTGCCGCACCGGCACGATGCGGAGCGATCTCGCGGCCCGGGAGGCGAGGCCGCGAATCGGGCTGCTGTGATGATGTCGCACCGGGACGGTGCGACACGCCCGGGTGGGCGCGCTCGGCCCGCTGGTCGGTCAGCTGCGATGGTGCCGCACCGGGAGGGTGCGGAGTGACCGAGGACTGACCCCGGTAGCCCGCGGGAGGTAGAGCTGCGATGGTGCAGCACCGGTTAGGTGCGTCGCATGAGGGACTGCGAGCTCGAACTGCTGGGCCTGTGCATCAGGCTGCGATGGTGCCGCACCGGGCTGGTGCGGAGCAACAGGTTCGTATGGCCGGGGAAGTCGACGCCCTCGAAGCCGCGATGGTGCCCCACCGCGATGGTGCGGAGAGACGACCTCCTCAACCTCGACGACGGCCTGGGTGACCGCCGGGTGGTGGCTGTGATGGTGCCGCACCGGGAAGGTGCGGGGCGCCCGTGCAGCGGTCACCAAGCCGCCGAGGTCCCCCTTGCTGCGATGCTGCCGCACCGGGATGGTGCGGAGCGAGCGCCACTGGTGAGCTTGCTGAGCGCCTGGGCGGCGAGCCCGCGATGGTGCCGCACTGGTGATGCCGTGCCGGGCGCGGCTGGTGTCGAAATTGCTGTGATGGTGCCGCACCGGAACGTGCGGAGCGGCCCGCGTCCCTGCCCCCGGTCGGGGTGTACATCGGCTGCCTGCGACGGTGCCGTACCGGGGAGGTACGGAGCGACCTGGCCGTGCCGGACCGCGCCCCAGTCGCAGTTGCCGTTTCGAGGGTGCCGCACCGGGACGGTGCGGAGCGACGTCTGCACCGTGTAGACGTGCGCCGCGATCTCGGCGCTGCGATGGTGCCGCATCGGGATGGTGCGGAGCGACGTCCGAGCCGGGGTCCTCGCCGATCTCGGGGTAGTAGCTGCGATGGTGCCGCACCGGGACGGTGCGGAGCGACGGCCACCTCGGCCGGGACGGCCGCGCGGACCATGTCGCTGCGATGGTGCCGCACTGGGATGGTGCGGAGCGACGCCCTCACACCGCGGCGGCTGCGGACCATGTCGCTGCGATGGTGCCGCACTGGGATGGTGCGGAGCGACGCCCTCACACCGCGGCGGCTACCGCTGGCAGAAGCTGCTGCGATGGTGCCGCACCGGGATGGTGTGGAGCGACGCGCGCTGGCGCCGGCCGTCCAGTGGACGGCGAGTTGGCTGCGATGGTGCCGCACCGGGATGGTACGGAGCGCCTCCCGGAGGCGATGGCCGGGGTGACGTTCGTGGAGTCGCTGCGATGGTGCCGCACCGGGATGGTACGGAGCGCCTCGAGGTGCGGCTGCTCGTCATCGCCCCGGTGAAGGAGCTGCGATGGTGCCGCACCGGGATGGTACGGAGCGCCGGCGTCTGAGCTGCTGGCTTGATGGTCCGACGAGTCGGCTGCCGCGCCTGTCTGGGTATCCTTTAGGGCAATTCGGACTTGTTGCTTCGGTGCGGTGGGGTGTTTTCGTGTCTGCTTGTGGTTCCGAAGTCGTGTCCGGCCGGGATGCCGTTCTCTGTGTTGGCGCTGTGGAGTTGTCAAGGATCGGGGGTTGGTGGGGTGGTCGGAGGTGGGGTTCAGGGCCAGAGGTGGCGGCTTGCGGCGAGGGGGCCGTTGGATTGTTTGAGGCCGGTTCGAGGTGCGGTGTAGAGGGCGGTGACGCCGAGGTTGGTGAGTATCGCGGTGTTGGGGTTCGTGCCGGGTTCGGTGGCGCGGACGGCGGGGTGTTCGAGGAGGACGGTGACTGCGGTGGAGGTGAGGGGTGGTGTCCAGGCGGGCCATCGTAGGGCGCCGCGGCCGTTGGTGGTGTCCCAGCTGGTGGCGGCCTGGGCGCGGCCGGTGGCGGTGAGGCGGAAGGTGGCGAGGGCGTGGAGGGCGAGCCAGGTGGGGCCCGGGGCTCCGCGTTGGTAGGGCTTGCCTTCGGAGTTGGTGTGGGCGTCGCCGAGGGAGCGGTGGTCGAAGTTGGCGGAGGCGTAGTCGGGGACGCGGCGCCAGCCGTCGAGGGCCGAGCGGATCTGCCGCGGGTCGTTGTGGCAGCCGAGGACGGCTTTCTGCGTCAGGCCGGTGATGGTCATCTGGCCGGCGGCGGCGATCAGCGGTGTGACGGGAGTGCGTCGGACCGTGGTGGGCGTCGGCCCTTCGACAGGTTCCGGGTCGTTCTTGTCGGTCTTGGGTTTGACGTCCTCGAAGCACATGACGTTGGTCAGGGCGGCGAACCAGCGGGCCTGGCGGTCGTCCGTCTCGCGTTCGGTCTGGGTGAGTTCGCGCAGCGTGTGGTGCGCGGTGTCGACTCGAAGGCGCAGGGCTTCGTTGGGGGCGGTGGTGTCCTCGCGGGTTCGGGTGAGGAGTCCGGGGACGTGCGGGAAGGAGTCCCAGCCTTCGTCCTTCGTTCCGGCCGTGTCGGTGTCCTCGTCGTCTTGGTCCTCGGTCTCGGCCGTGTCGTCCGGCTGCCCGGCCGTGGGGGCGGGCTTGGGTGGGAGGTGGGCGGTGAGGAGGTTGGTGAGGGTGTCGAGGGTGAGGGGCTGGTCGGTGGTGAGGACGGCGGGGCCGGCAGGGCCGTTCCAGTGGAGGCGGGGCTTGGTAGTCAGGGCGGTGGTGGTGAGTTCGAGGATGCCGAGGGCGGCGAGGAAGCCGAGCGGGTCGTCGGCGCGCAGGGCGGGGAGTTCGAGTTGGTGCACTGTTAGTTGCCTTCTTCGGAGCAGGCGATGTCGGCGAGGCGGACGACGGATTCCAGGAGGGCCAGTCCCCAGAAGCCGTAGCGCTGGTTGAGTGCGTCGAAGCGGTCGGGGCCGTTCCAGTCGGTGCCGATCACGGCGCTGGAGACGGTGACGGTGGTGTCGTCGGGCATGGTGCACTCGACGAGGACGGGCTCGGGGTCGGCGACCGCGGGCAGCATCGGGCGGGCGTAGCCGTGGTGCGCGGCGACGAGGTGGATGACGAGGTCGTGGTCGAGCCCTTGGGCGGCGGCGGGGCCGGTGGCGAGCCAGGTCTGGACGGCGGCGGCGCTGAGGGCTTCGTGGCGCAGGTCCTTGGACCAGTTGGCCAGGCGGGCGGCGCGCCTGCGGGCGGCGCGGTCGGCGGGGTCCATGCCGGACTTGGCGAGGGGTTCGGGCAGGGACTCGGCGAGCAGGCGGTCACCGGAGCAGAGCATGCACAGGAACCGCGGGTGGTGCTTCCCGCAGTCGTGGGCCCTGGCTGCCAGCACGACGGCGTCGACCAGGTCGTCGGGCAGTCCGACGGCCCGGGCGAAGTCGCGGGCGCGTTCGCCAACCTGCTGGTGGTGGTGCTTGAGGGTGACGGTGCGGGTGAGGCTGCTGCTGTCCGGATCCTCGTCGTCCACGGAAATCCGGTAGCGGCCGGCGTCGGCGAGCCGCGGCGGGAAGAGGACGATCCGACCCGAGCGACCATGGTCGATCAGCACCGCCCCGGCCGCAGCCGACCGTCCGGTACGCCACTCGGCGACCTCCAACAGGCTCTCCAGACGCCGGCGCAGCGCCGGAGTGTGTCGGGTGGGGCTGTCGGGTGCGGTGTCGGTGGGCAGGGTGGCGAGCAGGCTGGTGATCGCGGCGCGGATGGCGTCGGTCGTGCTCACGGCGTCCGGGTCGTCGGGATCGGTGGTCAGGTCGGTGATGGCTTGTTTGACGATCGGGGCGAACCGCTCGGGGGCGGCGCCGGTGGTGCTGGCCAGGACGGCCGGGTCGAGGCGTAGCGGGGTGCGGGTGTGGTCGGTGGGGTGGTCGCCGAGGTCGGGGACGGGGGTGTCGGGGCTGGCGGTCCAGCCGTAGGTGTCGTGGCCGCCGGCGGTGGTGGGCAGGACGAGGGTGGTGCCGGGTTTCAGGTCGGCGGCCACGCGTGGGGTGGTCCAGGTGCCGTCGGCTTCGCGTTGGAGGACGGTGGTGCGCAGTCGGGTGGGTGGGTTGCGGGGTTCGGGTGTGGTGTCGGCGTCGGGGCCTTCGAGGTCGCTGGTGTCGGGGGTCGAGCGGGGTTGGGTGAGGAAGCGGCGCACGGTGGCCAGGGGCAGGGAGAGGGTTTCGGCGGTGTGGACGGGGGTGGTGCGGAGGTGTTCGGCGAGGGCGTCGGGGTCGGTGGTGTCGGTGGGGAGGTCGGCGCGCCACAGGAGTTGGACTTCGGGCTGGCCGGTGTCGAGGCCGTGGAGGAAGGGGGCAGGGGATTCGTCGGGGACGGGGATGGGGCTGGTGCGGGCGAAGGCGTCCACGCGTACCTGGTGGACAGGTGGGATGTGTTCGCCGGCGCGGGTGAGCGGTGCGGTGTCGGTGTCGTCGAGGAGGCCGGGCAGGGTGGCGGGGTTGAGGATCAGGCCGTCGAGGAGGTGGGGGGCCAGTTCGGCGGGGTCCTGGGTGTCGCGAGTGGGGGTGTGTTGGGTGAGCCACTGCCAGGTGTTGGCGGCGGCCGGGCCGTAGACGGGGATGCGGTCGGGGTCCTCGGGAGTGTGGGTGCGTACGAGGATCGCGGCCACGGGGCCGAGTTCGCCGCGGCGGTCGAGGCGTCCGAGGCGCTGCAGGGCGGAGGCCCAGTCGCCGCATTCGCTGACCATCGCTCCGAAGGTGCAGTCGATCCCCACTTCGAGGGTCTGGGTGCTGATCACGACGAGGGGGCGTTCGCGATCCGGGTCGATGCCGATGAGGAGTTCGGCCAGCGGGCCGGTGACGAGCAGGTCGCGCTCCGCGGATCGGCAGCGGCCGGTCAGCAGCAGCACGTCCACGTCGGTGCGCCGGCAGAGTGCTTCGTGGGCGGCGCGGGCGTGGGTGATGGTGTTGGCGATCACCGCGACCGCGGGCAGCTTCAGGAGGGGAAGGACGGCGTCCAGGGCGGTTCCGGCGGCGAGGGCGAACGCCTCGGCGGGCTTCTTCGACCAGCCGCTGGCGTCCAGAAGCGTCACGTGGCGCTCGGCCGTGATCCGCCGCCCGGCGATCGGATGGGCGCGGTCGGCGTCACCGATGCCCAGGCGGGGACGGCCGCTGGTGGCGCTGGTCGCCGACAGGCTCACCACCCGAAGCGCCCGTGCAGCCAACTCCCCGCGCGCTGCCGTCTGCTGGTAGAGCGCGGTGTCGGCGGCGGTCGCGAGCAGGGCCTTCGACAGGTGGGCCTCGTCCAGAGCGAGTAGGGCGTCGTACCCGGTCAGGGCGGCGTCGATCGGAGCACGCTGCGGGGAGGTGTGGTAGCCACGGAACAGCAGGCGGCTGCCGTACTGGTCCACGGTCGACGTCACCACCAGCGGCTGGGCCGGGCTGCGCACCCAGTTCGACACCCACCTGGTGCCGCCGCGCATCCGCACCACCTCCAGCGGCAACGCTCCGCCACCGAGGTCGCGCAGCGCGGCGGCGACCTTCGCCCGCACCGAACCGGCCGGCGCCCCGGCGAGGGCCGCGGCCAGCTCGATGGAGTGCTGGTGGGCCTGGTCGACTACCAGGCGCCGGTCGACGCAGAAGAACAGCCGCAGCGGCACCGTCCGGTGCTCCCGGCCCGGCCCGCGGGCGTGTTCCCAGGCGAGGAGGAAGATCCAGATGTCGATGAACGTCGTCTTGCCCAGCGCGGTGGGCACGTCGAGGTCCGACCAGTGGGCGCCGTCGGCCACGGCGTTCAAGTAGGCGCTCTGCCACGGGAACGGAGCCCAGCCCCCGCACTGGTCGCACACCGCGGTCCGTGTCCCGTCCGGGCAGTGGGTGTGGTGGTGGACCTCCCGGAAGAAGTCGGCGAACTCGGCTGCGGCGATCGCCGGCAGCCGCTCGGTGCCCGTCACTGGTCATCCTCCTGAAAGCCGGGCTCCGGCCGGCACAAGCCCAGGCCGAAGTTCTTCTTGCTGCCCAGCACCACCGGCCCCGTGACCGGGACCGGGAAGGCCAGGCGCACATGGCAGCTCGGCAGCGGCCGCTCCCCGTCCTTGCGTCGCACCGGGAAGCCGCCCGCGTGGCGCGCGCCGGGGACCATGGCGTGGTGCGGGCTCACCCGCACCCGCACCGGTTCGGGCAGCCCGGCCGCCACGCAGCTGGCGGTGACCGAGTCCGCCCAGTACGGGTCACCGTTCTTGGGGAAGCGGTCGAGGACCATCGGCAGCACCGTGGCCCACACCGTCGAAGGCTCCTGCCAGGCCCATGGTTGAACGGTCAGCGGCCACGAGTCCTGGTCCGCGGGACCGACCCGCTCCAGGTCCAGCGGCTGCCCGTCAGCCAGGCGGATGCGGCGCAGCCCACCGTCGTGGTGGAGCAGCGCGGCGAGCACCGCCTTGCGGTCCCGCTTGGGCATCTCGCGGGGCAGGGCGATGCCCAGGCCGCGCAGCATCCCGTCGGCGTGGCGGTGGCCGGCGAACGGCAGCGCGAGGTAGGCCACCGGCCGCGGGTCGTCCGGGCTGTTCTTGTGGCCGTGGACCGTGGTCATCGCCTCGACGTCGTGGCCCATCGCCTCCAGGGTGCTCATCACCGCGCCCCGCAGCCGGCCGGTCAGCTCCAACGTCCACCGCGGGTCCAGCGCCACCCCCGGGGCGAACGAGAACGTCAACAGGTCACCGAACGGCCCATCCACGCCGGGCCTTTCGGGCCGGTCCGTGCGGTCGGGGTCGAGGTAGTGGTGGGTGAGCGACTGGCTCCAGGCCGGCCGCTGCTCCTCGAACGCCTCCTCCAGCCAGGCCAAGTACCCGCGGTAGGGGACGCGGATCGGCCGCGAGCCCTTCGGGTACTCGCCGGCGGATGCCGGCAGCCAGCACTTTCGCCACCCATCGCCGTTGCCGGGCTCGTCGGGGCCGCACCAGGCGTCCACCAGCCCTGTCCCGGTCGAACGCCCGAAGTACGGCACCCGGCGGGCCAGTTCCTTCAATACGGGGGCGAGATCCTCCCCCGGCTCCGCGGCCCAGCTGAACACCATCCGCGAACCCGACAGCGTCTTCTGCGCCCACGTGCGGGGAACACCGCCTGCGGTGCGTCCGGGCAGCAAGGTGTGGGTCGCCTTCGCCGGGTTCACGATGTTGGTCACCACCCATGCCGCGCGCGGGTGTTCCGCCTCAAGGGGCTTGGCCGGCACCGTGACCGCCGGTGGCTCCTGGGCCTCCAGCCAGGTCAGCGCCATCCGGTGCGCGTTGTCCTCGAGGTCGGCGTGCGCGACCAGCGCGCAGAACAGGCGGGCCGGGTGGGGCGGCCACTCCGCGCGCTCACCGTCCATGCCGGTTGCCTGGTAGAGCGGCTCCAGCAGCTCCACCGAGATGTGGAAAGGCATGACGCTCTACTCGCCTTCCGCCTCGCCGATGCCCTCCAGGCGGAAGGAGCGCTCGATCGCCTCCTGCACCTGCGCGTTCGGCCGCAGCCGCACCGGCTTCGTCGACCACTTGAGGCCCGCCTCCTCGGCCCGGACACGCGCGAACTCGAACAGTTCCAGGGCCTGTACCGCCGTCTCAAGCTCCAGCGGCTCCGTCACCGCGACGCCCTCACGCCCGCGGCCGACCCACTCGATCCGCTCCGACACCAGCAGCAGGTCGCAGCCCGACCGCAGCCGCACCGCCGGCGCCGCGAACGCCAGCCGGTCCCCCAACAGTGCCAGTGCCGCCAACAGCGCCCTCGCCGCCCGCACGTACTCCTTCGGCGCGTCGCCGAAGCGCAGCGCCCTCAGACCGGCCAAGGCCAGTGACGCGTTCCGCTCGATCGCCTGCACCGTCACCCCGCCCATCCCAGCGACCGGCGGAATCATGCCGTGCCCGACCGCGGACGCCTTGAGTGTCTTCCCCTTGCCCTTCTTCCCCGTTCCGTCGACCGGCCTCCACCCGTCGGCGGTCATCTCCACGTTGTCGCCGGGGAAGTTCCACATGTCGAAACGCCCCGCCGCCCTCACCCCGGACAACGGACGCAGCCCCACCATCTCCGAGGTGTAGGCGCGCGGCACCTTCAACTGCACCCGACGCTTGCGGTGCGAATCCCACAGCCCGTACACCAGGTCCGAGGGCGCCGACTCCAGGAAGGCACGCACGTCACCGGTTCCCGTGTCGCGCAGCGCTCGCCCCACAACCGTGTCGTCGAACTTCGCTCCGGACTCGTCCAGCGCGTCCCGGAAGTAGGCGTCACGGGAACGGTGCGGGGCGTCCAGGTTCGTCATCCGAAGCACCCGGCCCTCGGCGCTCACGTGCAGCGCCAGGTGTGGCAGCAGCACATCGCCCTGGTCGACCGCCTCCAACAGAGCAGTCTCGCACCGGTTCGCCTGCGACTGCCGCTGGTCCAGCAGCACCACCCCCGCGGACTCCTGCCCGACCCACCGGTCCTCGAACAACTGGCCCGGCCCGTCGACCTCCCTCTCCTTGCCTGTCGCCAGGTCGCGGACGGTCCGGGTGACCTTCACGGTCGGCGGTGACACCGGCGTTCCGACACCCGCCACCGGCTCGTACCGGGCCGTCACCCGGATCGCACCGTCCACCGCAAGCCCGCCCGCCGCCTCGGCCAGCCGCTCGTACAACGCCTCCATGGAACCCTCCTTGTGCAGGAATCTCTCGGACAGTTCGCATCGAAGCAGCCCCCACCGACAGTCCTCACTCATTCGAGCGATGGTTCATCAGAATGACTTGGCGTAGAGGAATTTGAGCTAAAATCGCCAGCTCTCAGCTTGGCGTTTATCCTCGTCGGCCTTGATGTTCCTTGATCGAGTCTGCTCGTTTGGCCGTCTTGCCGACGTTGTGGTGTGGGGCCCGGTGCTTGTTCTTCGAGCCGGGAGGCCGTCCCGGGCCTGGCCGGGACGGTTTTGGTGCGGCTGCCGGGCAGGCCGGAGGCTGTCGCATAACCCCAGCACGCCCGCCGTCAAGAGCAAGTCGGTGTTCGAGTTTTGGGCAGGCAGGTGGGTCGAAGTCTCTGTCACGTGGGGTTCAACTTCATCGCTTGTGACCTGGATCGCGCATTTCTCCTCCCGCAGGACGTGCGGGAGTGGCTACCGCCGGAGCATCTGTGCTGGAAGGTCTTGGACGCTGTCGGAGAGGTGGATCTGTCCGCGTTCATGGCCGGCTATCGCTCTGACGGGCAGGGGCGCGCGGCGTATCCGCCCGGAGTGCTGCTGGCGCTGGTGCTGTACTGCTACAGCAAGGGAGTCCGCGCTTCGCGGCGGATCGAGCAGGCCTGCCTCGATGATGTGGGCTGCCGGATCATCACGGGCAACCGAAGGGTCGATCACGCGACGGTGGCCCGCTTCATACGCCGTCACCGCCTATCCCTGAAAGCACTGTTCGTGCAGGTCCTCGCGTTGTGCGGGCAGCGGGGGCTGGTGGATCTCTCGGCGGTGGCCGTGGACGGCTCTCCAATGGAGGCAAACGCGGGACGTGAGTCGAACCGGAGCCTGGAACGCCTGGAGGCGATCATCCGCGACGGCGAGGCCGAACTCGACCAGATGGTGCAGGACGCCCTTGCCCACGCCCGGGCGGCCGAGACCGACGAGGTCCCGGCACCTGTCGAGCGACAGGCTGCGGACACCTCGCTCGGACAGCTGTCGCGCCTGAGCGACCGGATTCTGCGGGCCCGGGCGGCCATGGAGCAACTCCACCAGCGCGCCCTGCCCTCAGCCGGGGAGATCAAGATCAAGGTGGAAGCAGCCGAGCGCATCGTCGCCCGCGCGGAGAAACGCCTGGGCACGGAGATGGCCGCGCACCAGGCGCGTCTGAACGAGTACGCCGAACGGACCGTCCAGGACCGGGCTGCGGGACACCGCGCCGCGAACGGCCGCCCCCCGGTCGCGCTGGACGTCAAGACGGTCATCGTGCGCCAGCGCGCCCGGCTGGCCACGGCCCGCGCCGGTCTGGAACGCGCCCGCAATCCCCGCCCGGTTCCGTCCCCGGCGGCACGGGCCTCGCTCAGCGATCCCGACTCCAGCCTGATGCCACACAAGCGCGGCGGCTACCTTCAGGGCTTCAACCTGCAGATCGTCTGCGCGCGCGGCCAGTTCCTGCTCGCGATCGAGCTGCAGGACAACCCATCCGACATGACGGCGCTGGTCCCGATGGTGGGAAGGACGCAGGAGAACTGCCGGTCGGCCGGCATCACCGACGAGGTGCGGGCATGGCTCGCAGACAGCGGATATGCCTCCACGTCGAACTTCGAAGCCCTCGCCGGCCTGCCACTACTCGTCGCGCTGAAGAACGACACGCACCCCGGCGACGGCGAGCCGCCGCCGAGCGAGGCCATCCCCGCCGGCCAGCGCGACATGGCCGCTCGACTGGCCAGCCCGACGGGCCAAAGCCTCTACAAGCAACGAGCCGCCCTGGTGGAGCCAGGCTTCGCCCAGTTGTTCCAGAGATTCGGGCGCCAACTTCACTACCGCGGGACCGACGCCGTGGACGCCGAGATCAAGCTCCTTGACACCGTGCACAACCTCAACAAACTCTTTCGCCAGCAGACGAAGCACAGCCCTTGACGGCGGGCGCGCTGGGGTTATGCGACAGCCTCGCGGCGGTCGGGCGGATGTTGCGAAACCCCCGCCGCACCCGGGCGGGGGCGACGCGCCCGCGCTCGGCCCCCAGCTGGGTGGTGACCCAGTCGTCGATGTGTTCCGGGCGCAGGTCGAAGAGCCGGAGGTGGCCGAAGGCGGGGACGAGGCCGCGCTCGACGCACACGGCGTAGCCGGCGTACGTGTTCGGCGCGAGGTGCGGCTTTCTCGTGGCGAGCCATTCGCGCAGGTAGCTTGTGACGCTGGTACGGCGGTTCTCGTAGACCCCGCGCAGCTCACCGTCCAGCACCGAGGCCATCTCGCGGGCCGCAGCCCGGCTGGTGAACGCGCCCCGTCGACGGGTCCTTCGCCTCCCGTCTTCCGGGGGCGTTACCGTCGACAGCACCCCGCCCGCCACCTGCCTGGCCACCGCCGCACAGGCCATGGACACCCTCACCGAGGCGAGCGAATACCTCCACCGGATCATCGCCGACCACCGCCACGAACCCCGCGAAGACCTGATCGCCACCCTCCTCACCCCGCCGGGCGCCACCACCGACAGCGTTCGCCGCCACTTGCATGATGATGGTCTTCGCCGGCTTCGAGACCACCACCAACCTCCTCGGCAACGGCCTGCTCCTCCTCGCCCGCCACCCCGACCAGGCCCAGACCCTGCGCGAGCAGCCGCACCTGATTCCCGCCGCGATCGAGGAGATGCTGCGCATCGAGGCCCCCGTGCAGCGCCTGTCCCGGATGGCGGCCGCCGACTTCGAGCTGCCTGACAAGAGGATCCGAAAAGGGGAGTTGATGTTCCTCCTGACGGGCGCCGCCAACCACGACTTCGCCCCGTTTCCCGACCCGGAGCGGTTCGACATCCATCGCGCGCCCACCGGGTACCTGGCCTTCGGCGACTGGATCCACACCTGCCCCGGCGCCGCCCTCGCCCGCCTGGGAGCCGAGATCGCCTTCACCGCTCTACTCGCCCGCTCCACTTCCATCCCCCTCGCCCAACCACCCCGCCGGCACGACAACCTCTCCGTACGCGCCCTCAAGGAACTGTCCCTCACCCTCACCTGACATTCCTCTGTCGGGCCCGGCGGGATCGGCCACCCGTCGCCGGGCGCCTGCGCGGGCCGGCGCGCCGCCCGGTGCCCGTCCGCAGCACGGGGCGACGGGCCCGCACCGGCCCCTCGTAGGTCGTTGCTGGCCGGTGGTCCGTCCCCGTGTCGGCGCGTCAGAGCCGGTTGAGCGTCCGCTCGCGCAGGGCGGCCAGGATCGCCTCGGGGTCGGCCTCGTCGAGGTCGAAGTGGCTCATCACCGCGCCGAGGACGGCGCAGACCAGGGCGATCAGGGACTCTGGGTCCCGCACCGTGAACGCCCAGGAGGCCCTCGAACACGGCTTCCACCGGTTCCGGGGCAGGGTCGGCGACGATCCGTGTGATCGCGTCCAGGACTTCGTTTGAACTGCCGCAGGGCTTCAAGCCTGGCCGCCTCACTGTGAGATCTGCTCCTTGTGCTCGTAGTCGGCAGGGGCGGGCCCAGCGCGGTGCCCCTGATCGTGCGCCGGAGGCGGGAGGAGTTCCTTCGCGCCCGGTCGGCCAGGGCGTTCTGCGGACCGTTGAGTTCCACTTGGCCTCGACGCCGGGGTCGGTCCGGCCGGTGGGCCAGTTGGCGGTGGTGGGCGTTCGTAGGCGTCTTCACAGGTGGTCCGGCGGCTCGCCGGCTGCCCCGCAGTCCGACGGACCCTCGGACCTGCGTAGCCGGGTCGATAAAGGCAATGAATTCCTCCGCTTCAGCGGTGCGGGTGTGGAAAAATGCTGACACTTATCCAAATTTTCGGCGTCCGTAGAAGAGCGACGGTTTTGGGTTCGAGTGCGAGCGGGTCCAGCTGGTGGTCTCCGAAATCATGGAACGATCATGGAGCCTTGGGCTAGAAATGAACCGTCCGCACCCGATCATCGGGTTACGCGCCTTGGGGAGGGGTATCTGGATGCGATGGTTCCGGAATGCTTTGGTCATGGTTGTAGCTTTTCTCTTACTAAGTGCCGGGCTGGCTGCTCCGGTGCAGGCCGCGTCGGGGCGGCCGACGTCGACCGGCTCGGAATCGGCGCGGGGTGCGGCGTCGCCTGTTGCGGTGAAGCCGATGACGGCCGAGGAGCGTACACGCCAGGTCGCGGACCTTTCAGCCTCCGAGGGGAGTGTCGAGACCCAGGTGGGCGGTGTTTCGACGATCGCTCCGCCGTCGGCACCCGCAGGGAAGCAGTCCGCTGAGGCGACTGCAGCCGGAACAGCGGCGAGTGCGTGGCCGCCGACCAGTTGGCGGGACGGCCCTGCTTCCCTGCCCTACGCGCCGTTCTGGTCGGGAACCACGTGGTCCGTAGTATCCGGCGGGGGCTGGAACGCGGGTCAGTACACCGCGTTCCACGCGACCGTTCACCGGGCGTCCGACGGTCAGAAGCTGACCGAGTTTTGCATGCCTTTCGGATGGGCCTCGGGTGAGGTCCGCATGAACGTATTCAATGCCTCGAGTGGCCCGGAGAACGTCAAAGAGGAAACGCTCTATTACGCCAGGATTGCTATTTCGTACACTCCGACTTCATCGCCGAGAACTGAGTGGGACTGGAGTTGCGCCACCAACTGGACCGAAGAGGTGCAGACCCCGGCGTACCCGTCGTTCAAGCCGGGAAGGGCTGTAGCTCCCGAGGAGACGGTCGGTTGCATCTGCCAGGACTCGTCCGGGCGTCCTTCCTACCAGGCGTTCGTCGCTGACCCGGTGAACACGCTGAACCGGGCGCTGAACGAGCACACCACGGATGCTGCGATCACGGCACCCGGCATCTCCTTCGCCTTGGGCCGGACCTACTCCTCGGACAACAAAGCCACCACCTCGATTCTTGGACCAGGGTGGTCGTTCCCCTATTCCGCGGCGCTACGGGACCAAGGAGCCACAGTCGGCGTCACGATGGAGAACGGGTCGACGGTCTACTTCGACCGGGATGCGGATGGCAAGCTGACACCGCGCAACGGTGTGCGTTCCCGGCTCTCCGGCGACTCCACGAGCGGGTACCGGCTGGTCACTCTGGACAAGCAGGTCATGACGTTCGACCGGACCGGGCGCCTGACCACGTGGCTCGACCGCTCCGGCCTGGGTCTCACGTTCGCCTACGCGGGTACCAGCACCTACCCGAGCACCGTCACGGACGCCGTGGGCCGCACGGTGACGCTCTCCGTCGACGCCGGCACCTCCCGGCTCACCAAGGTCACGCTGGCAGACGGCCGCTCGGTCGACTACGGCTACACCGCCGGTCTCCTGACCTCGGTCACCGCACTGGACGGCACCACCACCCAGTACCACTACGACGCCGGCAACCTGCTGACCGGCATCACCGACGCCGCGGGCCGCGCCGTCATGAACACCGTCTACGACGCCAACGGCTTCGTGACCCAGCAGACCGATGCCAACGGCCGGACCAGCAGCTTCGTCGGATCCACAGGCGTCAGCAGCTACACCAGCTACACCGACGCCAACGGCGGCATCCGGACCGACATGTACGTGGGTGGCCAGCTCTATTCAAGGATCGATCCCTTCGGGAAGTCGACCTATTACGGCTACGACAGCAGCCTGCGCCCGGACCGGGTCACCGACCCGTTGCTGCACGAGACCCGCACGTCCTACGACGCGCTGGGACACGTGACGGGCCGGACCCTGCCGGACGGTTCCTCGGAGTCCTGGACCTACGACAACGACGGCAACCTGAGCTCGCACACCGCACCGGGCGGCGCCAGGACCACCTACACCTACGACACCGCGGGCCGTCCGGTCAGTGTGACGGACCCCGCCGGCAGTAGGAGCACCTACACCTACACCGCCAAGGGGCAACTCGCGTCGGAGACCACCGCCGCCGGCCGCGCCACCACCTACGGCTACGACACCCTCGGCCGGCTCACCTCCACCACCGACCCCGCCGGCGGGGTGACGACCCTCACCTACGACGCCTACGACCACGTGCGCACCAGGACGGACCCGCGCGGCAACGCCGCCGGGGGCGATCCCGCGAAGTTCACCACCACCTACACCTACGACGCGGCCGGGCGCACCACCTCGGCCACCGATCCCCTCGGGGCCCGCACGTCCTACACCTACGACGCCGTCGGCAACCGCACATCGACGACCGACCCGGCGGGCAACACGACCGCCTACACCTACGACGGCACCGACAACCTGCTGACCGTGACCGACCCGGCGGGCAACAAGGCCTCCTACACCTACGACGGCAACAGCAACCTGCTGAGCGCCACGGACCCGACCGGGGCGAGGACCACCTTCACCCACGACGCCGCCGACCGGCAGCTCACCACCACCACCGCGCGGGGCAACGCCCCCGGCGCGAGCGCGGCGGCGTTCACCACCACGTACGGGTACGACGTGGCCGGAAACCGGACCAGCACGACCGACCCGACCGGCGCCGTCACCAGGACCGCGTTCGACGCCCTCGACCGTCCGGTCACTGTCACCGACCCGCTCGGCAACGCGGTCACCACCGCCTACGACCCGGACGGCCGGGTCACCGCCGTCACCGACCCGACCGGCGCGAAGACCGGCAGCACCTACGACCCGCGCGGCCTGCCGACCGCGGTCACCGACCCACTGGGCAACACCACGACCTACGGCTACGACGCGGACGGCCACCGCACCTCCGCCGTCACCCCGACCGGAGGCAAGAGCACCTCCACCTACGGCCCGAACGGGCAGCTCGCCACCTCGACCGACCCCCGCGGCAACGCCCAGGGCGCCGACCCCGCCAACTACCGCACCGTCTACGGCTACGACCCGGCCGGGAACCTCACAACCGTCAAGGACCCGCTGGGGAACACCAACACGGCGACCTACGACCCGCTCAACCGGATCACGGACCTCACCGACCCCCTCGGCGCCAGGACGATGCGCGCCTACGACCAGGCGGGCCGCCTCACCAAGGTCACCGACCCGGCCGGCGCGGCCACCACCTACATCTTCGACTACGCCGGCAACCGGACCTCGCGCACCGACGGCAACGGCATCATCACCCGCTACGGCTACGACCCCGCCGGGCGCCTCACCTCGGTGCGGGACCCGCGCAACCGCACAACGACGTACGGGTACGACGAGGACGGCAACCGCACGTCCGTCGTGAACGCGCGCGGAACCACCTCGACCACCACCTACGACGCCCGCGGACTGACCACCGGGACCACCTACTCCGACGGCACCCCCGCCCTCGCCTACACCTACGACGCGGCAGCGCGCCGCACCGGCATCACGGACGCCACCGGCACCCGCGCCCTCACCTACGACCCGGACGGCCGCCTCCTCACCGCCTCCACACCCGCGGGCACCTCCGGATTCAGCTACACCTACGACGCGGCCGGACACCTCACCAGCCGCCAGTACCCGGACGGCTGGAAGGCCACCACCACCTACGACCCCTCCGGACGCCCTGTGTCCCTCACCGCCGGGGGAGCCACCACCACCTTCGGCTACGACCCGGCCGGCCGCCTCACCAGCACCGTTCTGCCCACCACCAACGGGTACAGCGAGAACCGCACCTACGACCGCGCCGGCCACCTCGCCGGCATCGCCAGCACCAAGGCCGGCAACACCCTCTCCTCCTGGAACCTCACCCGCGACGCAGCCGCCCGCCCGGTCAAGATCGACACCGTGCGCTCCGGCCTGCCCAACGGCACCCAGACCTACAACTACGACCCCGCCGGCCGGATCCTGACCGGCTGCTCCGTCCCCTCCACCAGCGCCGGGTGCCTACCGGGCTCCGAACAGGCCTACACCTACGACAAGACCGGCAACCGCACCAGCCGGACCAGCGGCTCCACGATCACCTCGTACTCCTACGACAATGTCGGCCAGCTCACCCAGGCGCGCACCGGATCGACGACGACCACGTACACCTACGACGCCGACGGCAACACTACGTCCACGCAAACCGCCCCCACCAGTGTCACCCTGCCCATGGAGACGGTGATCGCCTCCGGTGCCTCGCTCTCCTCGGCCAGTGTGCGGCTGACCATGCAGGCCGACGGGAACCTCGCCCTGTCCTCGATCGCCTCCGGACAGGTCCTATGGTCGACGGGAACCGGCGGACACCCGGGCGCGACGGCCAAACTGCAGGTCGACGGCAGCCTCGTCGTGCGCAATCTGATGGGCGCGCCCGTGTGGTCGTCTCAGAATTTCAGTCGCGCCAACTCCTACCTCCGGGTGCAGGCCGATGCCAACGTCGTCATCTACAACGCGAACGGCCAGGCCCAGTGGTCCACCAACACGCGGGACGCCAACGCCGAGACCACTAGCGCCAACCCCGTCCTGCCCACCGGTGGGGTGATTGCCTCCGGTGCCTCGCTCTCCTCGACCAGCGTGCGGCTGGCCATGCAGACCGACGGAAACCTCGTCCTCTACTCCATCGCCTCCGGACAGGCCCTCTGGATATCAGGGACCGGCGGACACCCCGGCGCGAGCGCCACGCTGCAGAACGACGGCAACTTCGTCGTCCGCGACACGGCGGGCACCGTCCTGTGGAGCACACAGACCAGTGCCGGCCCCGGCTCGTACCTCCGGGTGCAGGCCGACGCCGACGTCGTCGTCCACGACGCCAACGCCAACACCCTGTGGTCCACCGGCACCAGGGACCCGATCAGCGCCGCCGGATCCGTCTCCAACACCTACGACGCCACCGGCCACGTCAAGACCGAGCGCATCGGCTCCGACATCTACACCTACACCCACGACAACGCCGGCAACCGCGTCACCACGAACCAGAACGGCACCCTCGCACGCACCCTCCAGTGGGACATCAACGACACGCTCCCACGCCTGGCGAGCGAGACCGGCGCCGACGGCACACTGATCGGCGACTACACCTACGGCCCCGGCGGCCTCCTCATGAGCCAGCACACCAACGCCGGCACCTCCTACAACCACCACGACTGGCTCAACTCCGTCACCGACATCACCGACACCAACGGCACCCGGCAGGTCCGCCACAGCTACGACACCTTCGGCGCACGCAGCACCACCACCACCGTGCCCAACACCCCCGTCCCGGCGTTCGGCTACACCGGCGAATACACCGACCCCACGGACAAACTCCTCAACCTCAGGGCCCGCCGGTACGACACCTCCACCGGCCGCTTCACCACCCGCGACCCCATCCAACTCCGCCCCGACACGCCCTACACCGCCGACTACGTCTACGCCCACAACGCACCCACCTACCTGACCGACCCCAGCGGCCTGTGCGACGGCTTCCTCGACTGCCTTGGCACCGTCGGCGACGCCCTCATGCATCCCGACGTCGCCGTCGGAGTCGCCGAAACCCTCTTCGGGGCCGCGGCCACCCAACTCGGACTCGACCTCACCGGACTCGGCTCCGTCGGCTGCCTGCCCACCCTCGGCCTCGGCTGCGTACTCGCCGGCGTGGGCGCCGCAACCACCGCAGTCGGCGCCGCCATCACCGCCAACGGAGTCACCCGCTTCGCCGACTCCTTCGGCCAGGCCTTCCGCGAGGAGGACCAGAAGGACAACGGAGGAACGAGCGGGGGAACCCGCAGTGGTGAAGCGAGCACTGCAGGGGGCGGAGCTCGAGCCGACGCCGCTGACTGCCCACCAGGCAGTGGGACACTCGACCAGACCGAGAAGATCTTCAACCCTCAGGAGCGGAGAGTCGCAGACAAGCTCCTGTCCGAAGGAAAGAACGTCAAGTCCCTGGCGGAGTCCAAAGTAGATGGCCAGCGCATGGGCGACGCAGAGGTCGACGGGGTCCTGACGGAGTTTAAGAGCTTGAAGCCCGGGGCGACAAACAACACTGTGAAGAACGACCTCAATAAGGCGAAGGGGCAGGCTAGGGATGTATTTATCGATGCTCGGGATTCCGGCTTGTCTGAGGAGGAGGCCCGTAGGGGGATAGGACGATTCCTGGGTGCCAATGGTCAGGACAGGTTGAATCAAATCCGTATCCTCGGCGACGGATTCGACATCACCTGGCCCTAGAGGAGGAAAGATGAGCAGCTATCACTATCTCTTCATTCGGCCAGCTCTGCCGAGTCGTGACGTCGTGGCCGACATCTCGGCCGCAATTGGGACTAGGCTGCGGCGGCTCGAAAGTGAGTTTTTCGAATACGGGGGAAAGTGTGGTCGCGTAATTCTCGAGCTGGAGATGGACAATGATTACGAGGAGGATTTCGGGATTCCTCTCGATCGATATCAATCGGTACTCAATGTGAGAGACCCGCTCGGGGATCTCGGTCTCCAGGAGGAGGTGGCAGTGCAGATCATGCACTCGCTCGCGGAGTTCGACCGTTACTGGCTCGCACTGACGCGCGACATGCAGGCGCTGGTTGAGGCTGCCGCTCCGAGCTCGTCCCCGAATTTCGACAAATGGCCGCCAGTGATGAAGTGAAATGATGTCGGGCTCCGCGTCATGCGGGGCCCGACAGCTTTCTCGTTCAGGAAGCCGCTGCCATCAGAAGCCAGAGCTCCCCGTCGGCCCGCGACCCACCGATCAGTCCCCGGGCTGGCGGGCCGAAGGTTCCGTCGGCCCGGTTCCACAGTGAACCGCCGCTCTTCGGGAGCGAGGCCCGCACAGCCACTGAGGACACCCTGGATCCTGGCCAAGCGCACCACCTCCCGTCCGGCTCCCAGCCCGCCACGGGTCGTGAGCCGCGCCGAGACGGACAACGCCGCCCGGTGTGCGCCGAACTCGTCACCGCGGGCGGCGGCGACACCATCGCCACCCAGGTGCCGCGCCACGTGAGCGAAACCACCTGGAACGCCCTCGTCGAATAACCTCTCGGATCATGAAGGCGGAACCGGGCTGATGGTCGCCGTCCTGAGCGCGACGGGATCTCCTTGGAGGCCCGCTCAGCCGGGTAGCCGACGGCGGCGAGTTCGCCGGCCACCTCCATGTGGGAGCGGGTGAGGCGCGCTCGAAGGTGCCGGGGCGGCGTGTGCGGAGTCCCAGGGCGCGACAATGCCGGTTGCCTGGCCCTACGGTCAGGGCACCACGAAGGCGACACTGTGTTTCGCCCGGGTGACCGCCACGTACAGCTTCTCGCGGCTGCCGGCTTCAGCAGGGTTGCGAGTCCGCAAGTATTTGATCATGGGCTTGGTGGGGAAGAGCAGGATGCGTTCGAAGGTGCTTCCCTTCGACAGCCCGATGTTCATCGCGGCCAGCCCGAGCGTGTCGGCGCGCTTGTCGTAGCGCAGCACCGTCGGTGAGTACCGGCGGGCATACTCGTGTACTTCGTGGGGCTTGATCTCGAAGACCCCGTCGTGGCCGGTGGTCTCGGTGTTCTTTGAGACCGTCGGTTCGAGCTCGGGGAACAGGCCGTCGGCGAAGTCGCAGATCAGCTGGTTGCAGCGGTAGCTCTCGGAGCGTGTCTCCAGGGTGCAGTAGTCGGCCCTTTTCCTCAGCCAATCGACTATGCCTCCGCCCTTGTACGCCTTGTTCTTGGCCGAGTTGTTGGTCGCGTAGGTGAACTGCCTGGGGTCGCCCACCAGGGTGATGCCGATCGGCGACCGGAACAGCAGGTCCAGCAGTTCGAGGTCGTGGCCGACAAGGTCCTGGACCTCGTCGATGTAGATGTGATCGAACATGGCCGCGAGGCGTGCTACGACCTTGCCGCAGGTGGCGGTGTTCGCTCGGACAGCGAAGTCCGAGAGACCGTCACGGAACATGTCGTGGTGGCGGTCCATGTAGAACTGCTGCGCTATGGCCCGCGGTGCGTACCTGGGGCGGGCCGCCACGAAGTCCAGTCCGCGGATCAGTCCCACTTCGTCGAGGACGGCTGCCTGGTAGGGCCGGGCGCACTCGTTGAGCAGGAAGGTGAACCAGCCCATTGCGGTGACGTAAACGGGCAGAGTGCCTGCAGCGGTGCTGAGTCGGGCGGTGATCTGGCCCAGGTTCTCGGTGGTGTACGTGGTCACCAGGACGCGTTTCGTCCGGTCTGCCAGGACGCTGTCCACGATCTGCTGGGTCTTGCGCGATCCGGCAGCCGCGATCACTGCGAGGTTGTCAGGCGACGGCGTCACGGATGTACTCCGGCATGGTGATGGTTTCGCCGTCGAAGATGGCCAGGGCCACCGTCGTTTTCTTGTTCTTCATGTAGTCCAGCAGGTCCTGCGAGCTGCTGAAGGTCGTCCCGAGCACTCGGTTCAGCAGGACGAGGTTGTTGGCGTTGAGGAGCTGCGGTTCCAATGTCTTGAAAGCCTTGTCCTCGCCGACATAGACCTTGATGTTCGGTTTGCTCGTGTACGCGGCGTACTTCCCCCGCACGGCGGCCGCGTCCTTGCCGTCGTTGTCGGTCACCACCGCCACCTGGTTCCGGGGCAGGAGCGCGGCGATGTCCAGGAACCGCTTGAACGACAGACCCCGGATGTTGATGACGTCGACGCCGTCCTCGCTCGGCAGGCGGCCGTGCCGGTCCAGGTAGGCGCGCTGGACCACCAATTCGTCGGACGGCCCCTCCACCAGGATCGACCGGCGGGCGAGGACCACGCGCAGGGTGTCGTAGCCGGAGAGCTTCCTGAAGTAGTCCCGGGTGTCTGAGGACAGCTGGTCGAGCCGGAACCCGCCGTCGGCCGTCAGCAGGACCAGGTTGTCCAGGCCGAGTTTGTTCAGGACGAACGAGCTGTGGGTCGTGATGAAAACCTGCTTGCCGGCACACTTGTCGCCGATCTTCTTCACCAGCCTGCCGAGG
The DNA here is from genome assembly GCF_034043715.1 of Kitasatospora purpeofusca. Taxonomy (GTDB): domain Bacteria; phylum Actinomycetota; class Actinomycetes; order Streptomycetales; family Streptomycetaceae; genus Kitasatospora; species Kitasatospora purpeofusca_A. The sequence goes on from NZ_JAXCLC010000005.1 coordinate 74,823, forward strand.
TTCGGGAAGGACAGGTGGTTCTCCGGCTCCTCGACGAGCAGGATGTGGGCGTCAGTGACCTGCTTGTTGAGTGCGAGCAGGATCTTCAGTGTGCTCTGCTCGCCCTTGCCCACGTACTGGAACGGCAATTCGTCCAGGTGCGGGACCAGGCTGTTCTCCCAACTGGCCCTGTGCGACAGGTCGATGCCGAGGGTCAGCTCCCGATCGCTGACCTCCCGGGGGGCGCCCCGCAGCTCCTCGTTGATCTTGCGGATCGCGTCGTCGTTGGTGAACTCCTGCTGCAGGTTGCGGTACGCCCGGGTGAGGCCGACCCGCTGACCGGCTTCCAGGTTCTGGCTGATGATGCGGTTGAGGTAGTAGTCGACGCCGCTCTGGAGTTGGATGTTCGAAGCATCGATCAAGGACGCGGTGGCCGGCACGCTGCGGAAGGTGATGCCGTTTCCTGAGAATCCCAGCCAGTCCACCCGGTAGTACTCGGTGGGAATCAGCTGCACCTGGCTGGGGTCCTTGATGAACTCCTCGTACTCCGGGGCGAAGTCGGGGTTCAGGTAGGCCCGGATGCGGACCCCGGCATGGTCGGCCTTGCGCAGGTTGTTCGTGCCTCGGAGCGCTGCGGACTCGGGTGTGTCCGCGAGGAAGAGGTCGATGATGATCTCCGGTGGCCGGGCATCGACGGCGCCGTTCCGGAGCGCGTGGAGGTAGTCCTTCACTGCCCCCTGGTGGAACAGGAAGGGCGACAGTTCCTGCGAGAAGACCCGGCCTCGGAGTCGACCGGTCAGAGCGAGCCCGATGGCTTCCAGGATCGTTGACTTACCAGCGTCGTTGTCGCCCACGAGGATGTTCACCGTGGGATCGAACCCAAGCTCGAAGCTGCGAAATGCCCGGAAGTTGCGGATCGAGATACCGGTAAGCAAGCAGGCACCCCTCGCCCTTGATTGACGCAGACATGCTCGAAACTCGTGCAGACCTGCAGAATTGTCCAAGCATGCCGCACCGTCAATCTGCTCGTATGAGTTTCGTTCGGAATTTCTTATCGCTTTTTTGTTCGAGTAACTTATTGGTGCTCCTGTTGGCACCAGGGCATGGCGACTACCCGTTGGCACAGCCTCGTACAGAGGCTGGTCCCACAAGACCGGATCGGGCAGAGCGTAGATCCGTCCATGAGTCTCATCCCGGTCGGCCCGCAGCGGCTGCTCCCGATCCCGATGGGATTGAGGAGCAGCAGGAGGTCGAAGGCGGTCGCCGCTCTGCGGCCTACCGAGCCCGTCGATCTCGCGGCGACGAGGAGCGGGAGCCGGACGACGCGCGACGCTGGATTGGCTTCTCTTCGGAGCGAGCGTGCCGGGGTACCACGGACGCGCTCCGTTGTGGTGCGGTTCGCCCGGAACGCGCGCTCGCGGGGCCGGTGTCCGTGCTGCCGGATATGCTCACCGGTCGAGACTGATAGGGGAGTTACGGGCGCGACTCTGTGCTGACTGCTGACCGCTGACGTTCCGCTCGGCCCGTTCGACGGCCATCTCGTCCCTGTCTTCGCGGCGAAGGGCAGAGCCTCCAAACTGCACGCACACCTGCGATGCCCCCGGCTTCGCGCGGACGGAGCGGTGGCCTCCGAGGCGCCGCTGAACGCCGCGACGATCGCCCGTATGTGCTCCGCCTGCGCACATCACGGGGACTGGGACCGTCCGGACAGCGGTGCCGGTCTCTTCCTGCGCGCGCTCGGCGGCTCCCACGGGCTGCTCTCCCAGCTGCAGGAGTACACGGAGGCGGATCCGGACGACGAGGTGACGCAGAAGGAAGCAGAAGGCGCCGCGGAGGTTCTGCGCGCCGAGCCGCTTTCCGAGGAGGACGAGACCTACGGCGAGGGCAGGGATGCCCGCGACGACGCGGAGCGCCTCCGGGATCTGGTGCTGTCCAGGTGGCGTGACGCTGTGGACAGCCTTTATCTCGCCGAGAGTGTTGTCGCGAAGTTCCCCTGGCTCACCGACTGGGCGCGGCCGAAGGTGGCACTGAAGGAGGAGTACCTCCAGGCGCTGCGCGAACGAGCGGGACTGTTCGTCGATGCGGCCGCACTGGTGGAAGCAGCAGCGGCCGCGAGCCTGGAGATGCCGGAACTCCCCACGGATGACGCCGCGTTCAGCGCCATCGGCGACCGCAAGGAGGTCGCCGGCCGGCTGCGGTCGATGTGGTCCCGCTGGCAGGGGGCAGCGGCGGACGCATGGGGACTGCCGGGCGACCACCTGGTCGCGTATCAGGCGATCGGGGGAATCAATTCACGGCGCAAGGGGTACGGCGAAGCCTGCCGTGCGGCAGGCCGGCTGCTGGCTTCCTGGGAGGAGGAGGCACGCCGGGTCGCCCATATCTCGGACCCGGGTGTGATGGTGGCGCTGACCGCACACCTGCAGGAACCCCGGGATGAGGACCCCTACTCGCAGCAGCGTGAGCGGAAGCTGCTGGGCGGCCTCGACAACTGGACGATCGGCGTCCTGCTCACCTTCCTGACCAGTGCCGACTGGGGCCGGCGCAGGCTCACTTTCCGCGCACCCCAGCTGGTCGTCGACCAACTCCTGGCCCGCACCGCGCTCGTGCGGTGCGAGCCCGAGCCTCCCCGAGTCCCGACGGTTGCCGACGAAGCGAGTGCCCTGGGCCCGGGGGTGTTCGACGACAGCCCGGTGCACCAGCGCCGCCCCCTTACCGCGGAGCACCTGCGGCTGCTCAGCACCGCGCCCCGTGCCGAGGACCAGCTGTACACCGTGTTCTCCACCGACGCCGGAACGGAGGTCCTGCCCTTCAAGGAACTTGAGCGGCGTGCGGCCCGTGGCTGGCGAGGTGTCCTCGTCGCCAGCTCCGCCGACCTGCCCGCGGCACTGATCGAGCCCTGGTCCCAGGCGATCGGCCATCGTCCCCAGGAGCCCTCCGCCATGTGGCGGGAACGGATGCGCGAAGCCGACGACCCGCTGTTCGGCGAGCGGCTGGGCCTGGCCGTCGGCGCCGAGCACGCCGCCTGGCTGGTCTTCGGCGACAAACCCTGGGCACGGGAGTTCAACCTGAGGCTGCTCGCGGCGGCCCGCGGCGTGCCCGACCTGCGCAGTCTGGACTCCGGGCGCGACCGGGCCGGGCGTTCGCGCAGCCTTCCCAGCGCGGTGTGGCACGGACTCCTCGCCCACGGCCAGGACTTGGACCTCGAACCGTTCGAAGCACCCGACGACAGCACCTGGAAACGCAGCGGGAGCGGCATCCCGCTGGGACTCCTCGCGCAGGCCGAGGTCTACGCGGTCAACGCCGACCCCCGCTACCGGGGCAAAGGGCACTCGCCGTTCTGCTCCCATGTCCGCGAACGCGGTGTCGCTGCAGACGACGACCTGCTCACCATCGCCGACCTGCTCGGTGACACGAAGTTCGACTGGTGCAGCAAATGCGGCGGCTATGCGATCCGCCGCCTGACGGACACCCAGCTCGCCCACTACCGTGCCGCCCACCGGCTCCACGACATCGCGCAACAGTTGGCCCCCGGCTGGGGCGGGTACGATCCGGGCCGCCTCGGCCAGCTGGTGGAGCAGCTCCTGGAACTCGAGAAATGGGACCCCGCCGCTGACGACCGCTCCTTCAGCGAGGACTCTCGCCGGTGGCGCCAGCGCGTCCAGGAGCTGCTGCTCCGAGCCCGGTCCGCCCAAGCTGGCTAGCCCTGCACCCGCCCTCGGCCTACTGCTGCCCCAAGGCACCCTGACGATGCTGGCCTGCTTGCCTCCGCCTGGAGTTCGGCGAGTTCGGCTGCGATCGTGTCGACCGCGGTGGCGAAGATACGGAGATCCGAGGCGAACTTCCGAACCCGGTCGGCATCGCGCGTGTAGCTGCTGCTCATGCCGGTATCGCCGAGATCGATCCAGACGCATGGGCCGCCGTCCTCGGGGCCGGCGAGGATACCGGCCTTGAGAGCTGCGTGCTCGATGTCACCGCCGGGACAGTCGCCCTCCGGCAGAAAGACGGTGGGCTCCTCCGTCTTGGCGCGCGCGGTCCCAGATGTGGCGGCGGTCGGCGTCATGCTGTCTCCAGTTCTTGAGGGTGACGCGGAAGGACGAGGGCAGGCCGCCACCAGCCGATACCCGCTGCCTGTGGGCGGGAGTGATGGCGGCCGAGGCTGTGATCGCCTACGCGACGAACCGCAGTGCGCGGGTGGGGCCGTCAACGACGTGGTGGGCGTCGGCTCGGTCGAGGGCGGTGGAGAGGGCCTTGACGGCTTCGTCGGCGGAATCTTTGAGGAGGCGGCCGTAGAGGTTGATGGTGATGGCGAGGGTGGAGTGGCGCATGGTCTTGGAGACGACGGCGACGGGGATGTCTTCGGCGATCATGATGCTGGCGGCGGTGTGCCGGAGATCGTGCAGGCCGATCTTGGGGAGGCCGGCTTCGGTGGTGCGTTTGCGGAGTCGGTCGAGGAGCCACTGCGGGCGCAGGGGTGAGCCGTCCGGCTTGGCGAAGACCAGGCCTTCGAGCCTGCCGTTGGGGTGGGCGGCCATCTGGAGGGCGGCCTGGCGGTGGAGAGCGGCCATGACTCTGGGGGAGAGGCTGATCCAGGCTCGGCTGGCCTCGGTCTTGGGCTCGCCGAAATGGATCTCGCTGTTGTTGACGGCGGCCAGGGTCCAGCGGACGTAGAGCTTGCGGTCCATGAGGTGGACGTCGGACCAGTGCAGGGCGAGGATCTCGCCGCGGCGCATGCCGGTGCCGAGCATGACCTCGAAGAGGTCGGTGAGCCGGTCGGCGTAGTGTGCGGCGTTGTGGCGCAGGAACGCGGCCGCCTCGTCGGGGTTCCAGCAGGTGCGTTCGGCGGCTCGGGGCTTGGGCGGGACGGAGTGCTTGGCCGGGTTGTAGCGCAGCCGCCACGAGCGCACGGCGTGGTTGAGGGCGTTGCGCAGAGTGGCCACGACCCGGTAGATCGTGACCCGGCCGCGGCCGGCCTTCTGCTGGGCGCTCACCCAGGCGTCGATCTGCTTCGGCCGCAGGTCGGGCAGCCGGTAGTGGCCGAAGGCGGGGATCAGGTCGCGTTCGACGCAGTCCGCGTAGCCGGCGTAGGTGTTCGGCGCGAGCTCCTCCTTCTTCGCCGCCAGCCACCCCCGCAGGAAGCTCGCCACCGTGACGCGCCGGTCCTCGTAGACGCCACGCAGCTCACCGTTCAGCACCGCCTTCATCTCCCGGGCTGCCTCCGCGCGAGTGGCGAACCCACCGCGCCGGCAGGCATTCCGCTTCCCGTCCTCGGGGGCCAGGTCGACGCAGTACGTCCACGACCCGTGACCCGCCTCCTCCAACAACCGCACGCACCACGGACCCAACTGCTTTCCGTGCCCGTCCGAACAACCACACCGCCGGTAGACCCGGCCACGCCGCGCACGCTGTCCCATGAGCTTCCCCCTCTCTCGGACTGGGTGGTGCTTCCGGGGCAAGAGTGGCTGCCGTGTCGGGTGTGGCGGCAGAGCGTGCGGGGCGGTGCGCGAAGCACGTCAGAACCACACGGCGAAGACACGCTCAAGACGACACACCGCCCGGAAGATCACGATCCGCAACCGGTGGGTAAGCGACCGTGATCCGCCCGCAGGCGCCGGCTCCGTGGGCCGACTGGCGGCATCGACGCAGGGGCGGTCGGGCAGGCGCGGCGCCACTCGCTGAAGGGCCGACAGGTCTCGATCACGGGAAGTAGCTGTGGCGGGGCGCTCGGCCTGGGGACTACTTTGGGACCACACCTGATGAGCGCCTATGGGCGCCGATGGTCCGAAACGGACATTTCTGCACAAAGTAAACACTGAGCCACCGTCAGCTCTCCGTGCCACCGCTTCCGCCGGAAAGTCACAACTCACTTTTACCCCAGGGTGGTTGACCAAAAAACAAGCCTAGGGCCCCGAGCTGGGGGTCAAGGGGTCGCAGGTTCAAATCCTGTCGTCCCGACCAGCGTTTACGCAGGTCGGAGGCCGTTCCTACCGAATGGTAGGGGCGGCCTTTATGTTTTGGGGGTCGCAGTGTGGTCGTGAATGCTCGTTCGCGTCGCTTCGGGGGTGTTTTCGGTGTATCGCCGCATCCCTGTATGCCCGTTGTGGGCCTTTTGTCTGCCTGATTGTAGTAACTGAGCGTGTTCGTCGGGTGATTGAGGCCTCGTTCGTTGTCGAAGCCTGAGCGGTTCGATTTGGGCCTGGCTGTTGGGCCCGTGGCGCGAGTTATGGTGACGGGCCGTGTGGCTGGGTGCGTGTCAGTTACGGATCGTGATTCCGGGCAGTTCGAGTGGCATCGATGGGCCTTGGGCGACGCGGGCGCCGGGCCGTGTCACGGCATCCGCACCGGCGGTAGACCCTGCCCCGCCGCCGCCCCGAACTGCGCACCTTGGTCTGCCTCCTGTGTTCCAGACTCCTTGATCGGCTGCGGAGGCTACCGAGCCGGGCAAGGCTGGCAGGCTGCGACCACCATGCGATCACCAGTGTGGTCTCGAAGCCCTGACCTGATGATTCTCGGTGAGAACCCCGCCGGCTGCACGGTGTACGCGGTCAACCCGCTGCAGGCGGCTGGAAGCCGTTCCCGGGACAGTCAGTCCCGTTCGGCGACGGTGACGACCTGCAGTTCGGGTGAGTGCCGGATGTCGTTCTCGCAGAAGGGTGGGGAGACCCACTGCCCGGTTGCGTAGAGCGCGGTCCGATCGGCGTGGTGGGGGGATGTGGCGTCGGAGGACTGGGAGTAGGCGAGCAGGGTCTTCGCCTCTGGGCATGGGCCGTCGTTCCAGCCGACTGCCTGGAGGTAGCTGGTGCCGGACTGCACGTCGTGGTAGCCGCCGCCTGCGGGGTCCCACAGTGCCTCGATGACATTCCAGACGCCGAGTTCCGCCGTACCGCCGGGGATCGGGATTCGGGCGCCGGCGCGGACGACGAACTGAGCCTGGCTCCATCGGGCGTCCGGTGCGAGTCCGGCGGCGCGCAGGTCGGCGACAGCGCCCTCCAGCGCCCGGGGGACGGCCGGTGACGCGGGGTTCAGGCCGCGCGGGGTGTGGAGGGGGTCGGCGGGGGAGAAGGGCACGGTCCAGAGTTCCTCCGGCCGGGCTTCGGCGGTGAGCCTGCGCCAGAAGCGGTCGAAGAGTGGGGCGCCTCGGCTGTCGGTGTTCACCGTGCGGTCCCAGTTCGCGAGGACGCGGCAGGCCTCGGCGATGCTTGCCGCCGTGTCGCCGACCCCGTCTCCCTCTTCGCCCGGGTCCTTCGCCGGGGCTCGGCATGCCGCCGCGAGACCGGTGGCGGCGAGGTCGCCCGCGGGTGAGTGGTCGGCGAACTGGTGGTGTTGGAGGTCCTGGACGCGCAGGTGGCCCTGGGCGGCCAGGGCGGAGACGTCGTGGAGCGCGCCGCGGGTGCGTAGTGACCGCGGCGCGCCGATGGTGCCGAAGACCCGCTCGTACTTGGTGAGCGGGTGGTCGGTGTTGGTGAGCCAGGCGCTGTCGTTGGAGTTCTCGACGTAGGGGGTGTCCTGGAGCGTGGGCAGCGCGCCGGGGCCGAAGATGCCGGGCTGGAGTGCGTGGGGGTCGGTGCCCGGGGAGCAGTGCGAGCGGGAGCCGTCGAGGACGGCGAGCCCGGTGGCGGGGTAGAGGGCCGCGCCCAGCGGGGTGGAGCAGCGCCGGTCGAGGTCGTCCGTGATGTGCGGCAGGACCTGGGACTGGGCGAAGAGAGTGTGTCCGGCGGCGTCGGCCGCGACGGTGTTGGCCCAGGCGAGGCCCTGGGTGCGGTTCAGCGCGGTCAGAGCCTCGTCGGTGCTGTGTGCTCGGGAGAGGGCGAGCGAGGTGTCGGGGCCGCGCGGGTTGGCGGCGTTGGGGTCGTTGAGGGCGTAGGCGGTGGTGCGGGTCCAGGGCAGCGGGCCGGTGGTGTCGAGCGTGGTGAGGACGGGGCCCCAGCGGGTCCACCACTGTGTGCGGGTGACCGGCGCGCTGTCCTTGACGGGGACGGTGACGGTGCGCGGGGTCATTCGTTCAGGGTGGCCGTCCACGAGGTATGCGGTGGGGTCGGCGGGGTCCAACGTGAGTTCGTAGAGGTTCATCGGGACGCCGGTGGCGACGGTGTGGCTCCAGGCGATGTCGGCGTTGTATCCGATCGACACGTTCGTGGTGTTGAGCAGGGAGGCGCCCATGACGTTCAGTTCGCCCGGGATGGTCTGCTGCGACTGCCAGAAGCGGTGCGTGCCGTGCCACGGGAAGTGGGGGTTGCCGAGCAGAAGTCCGCGGCCGTTGTTCGTGGTGGAGCCGTGGAAGGCCACGGCGTTGGAACCCGGGTCCGCGGGCCGGGCGGTGAGGGGTCTGCCGGTCGTCCCCCTGAGGGCGGGGACCGCGGGCGCGAAGGCGTGGGCGGCTTCGGCCTCCTGGACGGCCGGATCACCAGCGAGGTCCGGCGGTCGGGCAGCGGTGATGCCGTTGATTCCACGGCCCTGACCGAGGAGGACGGCGAGGGAGTGGTCGAGTGCCGAGACGTCGATGTCGGTCACTGGCCCGACCCAGTCCGCGCCGGCGCAGGCCGGGTCGGTGACCAGGTTGCGGCGCAGCCAGGCGTTGTATCCCGCCGCCCAGCCGCGGCCCAGGTCGGTCACCGCACGGCTGGGGCCGGCGGGAGCGGGGATCGCGCGCAGCTGCTCGACGGTGCCGGCGTCGCGCACCCCGCGGTAGTACAGATCGCTGGCGAGATTGCTGCTGGCGAACGAGCCCTGCGGGTCGGGCGCGGGGTCCGGCCCGAACCAGCGGGAGCGCTCGCCCCGTACGGTGAGGAAGGCATCTGCGAGGGCGCAGACGTGGTCGCGGGCTTGTGCCCAGCCGCTGCCGAAACCCAGTCCGGCGTGGTCGCGGGCCACAATGTGCGGGATCCCGTACTCGGTGTAGCGGATGACCGCCGACATGCCCCCGTGTCCGGATGCCACCGCGGTGGCGGAACCCGGCGCGGGGAAGGCTGCGGCGAGGAACTGGAGAGCCGCGCTGACAACGGCGGCACCACAACGCCCCGCACGGCCACGCATGATCAGTGTGGTGGTCAACGCGGCTCCCGGCTCGGGGGTGGAGGACTGAGGCCGCCGCTGAGATGAGCGGGTGAGCAGTCGGCCACAGGATGGTTGGGGCGGGATGCGACGGTATTCCATCTCAGGTCTCACCGTGCTCCCCGTCGACCTGTCAGTGCCTGTGGGCAACCCCCACGAAACGCACCTGCCAAGGCACCGCCAGACGGACTGTCTCATCTGCTCTCAACGCGCCCGTTACAGCGAGCTGAGCGACGATTGCCGTGCACCCGGAGGATGCTGCGGCGCGCCACCGTTGCCGCTCCCGGCACGCCGGACTCGCTCTCGTCACGGATTCCATCAACCATGTCAGTGCCTCCATCGACCTGCAGCGGTGCGAAGCGGGCCCCTGGCCCGATGGTTCGCATCCTGACAGGTCATCAGGTCTCCGACCGGCCAACGCGCGTCGCATCACCCGCCCCGTCGCCCCGCAGGCCATGCTTCTGCCCGTCGACACCGTCCGCTTCGTCGACCTCCACCACCGAGGGCCCGGCCAAGACCATCACCTGGGAGGCCCTCGTACCGATCCCGCTCGGCCACACCGGGGGACAGTGCGATCCCGGGGCAGGCTTGAGGCCCGGACCGTCGGGTGGTCCGGGCCTGCTGCCTACTACCAGGTGATCAAGGCGTAGCCGCTGCCTCCGGGCATGCCGGCCTGGCCGGCGGTGCCGGGGGTGCCGGCAGCGCCGGGGGTGCCGGCAGCGCCGGGGGTGTCGTTGTCCCCGCCGGGGGTGTCGCCGTCGCCGCCCCGGCCGCCGCTGCCGCCCGCGCCACCGGAACCGCCCGTGCCGCCCACCGCGGTGCCGGCGGGCGCGGTGACCGCGCCGACCGGCGCCGCGCCTCCCGCACCACCGGAGCCACCGGAACCGCCCTCGCCACCGGCCTCACCCGCACCGCCCCTGCCGACGATTCCCCGACCGCCGGTCACACCCGCGCCGCCGGTACCACCGCTGCCGCCGATCGCGGAGGCAGTCCCCTTGGCGAACACGGCGTCGGTACCTCCCAGGCACTGGCCCCCTCTTCCGCCGGAGGAACTGGCGAGGCCGCCTGCTCCGCCTGCCCCTGCTTGGCCGCCCGCCCCGCCGGCGCCGCCGGTCTGGCTGATCTTGCCGTTCTCGCCGCCGCCTCCTCCGTCGCCGGCGGAACCGCCCCTCGACTCCGACGAACCCACGGTGAGACCGCCCGGCAGTCCGCCGCCGGCCAGCACGGCTTTGCCACCCCCACTGACAAGGGTTACGCCGCTGGGGCCGCCACTACCGACAGACGACGTACCGGCGTTCCAGCCCGCACCGCCGGGCCCACCGGGCAACCCGCTCGTGACCAGTGTTCCCGCCGCGCCGCCGAGGCCACCGGCACCACCGCTCCCGGGTGTGCCGGTACCTTCCGACGCGCCGATGATGACCCTCAGCACGGTTCCCGGCGTCACCGCGAGCGTGCACGCCGCATAGCCTCCCGCGGTACCGCCCCCGCCCCCGCCACCACCGCTGCCACCCGCTCCGCCGCCACCACCGCCACCGCCGACCCGTGACGACGAGATCGGCTCGCTCTCCCCGCCCCCGCCACCACCGGCACCGCCGGCACCGCCCGCACCCGGGCCGCCGCGCCCGCCACCGCCCCAGGTGTACACCTGCACCTGCGTGACGTCCCCGGGCACGGTGAACGACCCCGACGCCGTGAACGCCTGCTCGCCGGCGACACGTACTCGCGTCCCCTCCGCAGTTGGCGCGGCGGCCGTCGCGGAACCGCACAGGCAGGCGCAGCCGAGGACCAGTGCCCCACTCACGGCCACCGCACGCGATCCGCCCCACCCGCGCCGGGCCGGCCGCCGACCTCGCGCCGAAGATTCTGCTGCTTTGCGCACAACACACTTCCTTGATTCGTGTCCGAACGGCGCGGCTCCAGTGGCCCGCCTTGGCGCCCATGCTGACCGCCCACCACCCACCGCGCGCCCCAAACTGCGCCACACGGCCCCCACCCACGTTCCCCGGCCCCGGCCGCCACCTTCCGGAGATACCACCCGGCGGTGGAGGGCGGTCATGACTCTGGGGAGAGGCTGATCCAGGCGCGGCTGGCCTCGGTCTTGGGCCGGCGGAGGTGGATCTTGCCGTTGTCGAGCTTGTCGAGCTTGTCGAACACCGGGATGACCACGCGGAACCGGGACCAGGCCGGCCACGCGCACCACAGGCTCGTGCGCCGGGAGGCTGTGCGTGGGCCCTCTCCCCAGTCCCTTTGCATCCACATCGCCGGCTTCGGGATCCAGGGTCTGAACACCCTGCGGTTCCCGGCCCGGTAGGACTCCTTCGCAGCCGCAACGGCCCCTGTCCGCTACGGGGGAGATTCCGTGTCCGCCGGCGGGGAGACCAGCTGACCGCCGTCGGGGAGCCTGCCGCGTTCGCTGACAGGCGTGAGCCCCGAGGGACTGCGGAGCTGGGCCAAGCAGGACCAGGCCGGTGGGGGTCGGAGGAAAAGGCGCTCTTGAAGGGGCGTAGCCGGCCTGGCTCCCGCCTCGGATACCGTGTTCCTCTACGGGGTGCCACAACGGATGTGACGCCCCCCACCGGAGGTAAGTCAGCGTATGAGTTCAAAGCGCAGCAAGAATCCAGCCCTGCCCGTACTCGACGACGCATTCCGACTCGCGTCGGTCAAGGACGCCGAGGAGTCCACCCGTGACTTGGTCGCGCGGCTGGCCACCACCGAGCTGCGCCGCGTTTCCCACCCGGGCCGGGTCACCTGGGAGCCCATCGATCAGGCCGAGCCTGTGCCGGTCCCGCCGACTGTGGTCGACGGTGACGGGGACCTGTGGCTGCGGGACCGGGGCACTGGCACCTGGACCATGCCCGGGTTCAACCCGAAGGAGTTCCCGGCCCGCTGTGGCGAGGTTCTGACGTGGAACGAGCTTGCCTGCGAGTACGGCCCGCTGACCGCACTGGCCGACGACCGCCGCATCGGCGGCGGCCGGCGCTGACCGTGGTGGTGGCCGCGAGCAGGTGAGTGTGGTGGTGGCGTCCGACGGCCTCGAGCAACGCGGGGCGGGCCGGGCGCCACCCGACGTCCTCGGTGCGGCCGACGTCGGTGGCCCAGCCGGCTAGCGGGTAGCGGTCGGCCTTCGGCTGCCGTGGTGAGCGCGCGGCCCGGCTCGCCGATCGACTGCGGCCGGCCGGCCGCCCGGCCGCCCGAGCAGGCCGCGCAGCAGCTCGTCGACGGCGGCCGCCGGGCCGAGAGGTCGGCGATCAGTCCGCCGTGGCGATCAGCGGCTGGAGCAGGATGTCGGGTTTGGCGCGCTGGAAGGCGTTCAGCTGCCACTTGTCGGCGAACAAGGCCAGCAGCACGTCGTCCGAGCGGCGGGTGAGCACCTCGCCGCTGATCAGGCGGGCTTTGGCCAGGGCAGCGGCGCCGTCGGCGTCAGTGATCCGGGCCACGCGGTAGGGGAGCTGGTCGAGGGCGATCGGGGAAGAGAACTCGTGCTCCATCCGGTGCAGGATCACATCGAACTGCATCGGGCCGACCGCGGCCATGACCGGCGCCTGGTCGCCACGCCGGTCGGAGACCAGCACCTGGATCACGCCTTCCTCGTCGAGTTGGGCGACGCCCTTGCGGAACTGCTTGGACCGGCTGATGTCCTTGGGCCGTGCCACCGCGAAGTACTCGGGCGCGAAGGCGGGCAGCGGGGGAAACTCGATCTTCCTGCCGGTGAAGAGGGTGTCGCCGACCCGCAGCGCGCTCGCGTTGATCAGGCCGACCACATCGCCGGGGTACGCGGTGTCGACCACGGTGCGCTCGGCTCCGAAGACGGTGTGCGCGTACTTGGTGGCGAACGAGCGGCCGCTGGCCGCCCGGGTGACGTGCATGCCGCGCTCGAAGACGCCGGAGCAGACTCGGACGAAGGCGATCCGGTCGCGATGGGCCGGGTCCATGTTCGCCTGGATCTTGAACACCAGGCCGGAGAACTCCTCGCCGACCTCGCGGCTGCCGCCCTTGGCCAGCGGGCGGGGCCCGGGAGCCGGAGCGAGGTCGACCACGGCGTCCAGCAGGAGCTTCACACCGATGTTGGTCAGCGCGGCGCCGAAGAAGACCGGGCTGATCTTGCCGGCCTCGAAGGCCTCCTGGTCGTAGCCGGGGCCGGACGAGAGCACCAGCTCCAGCTCCTCCAGCGCGGTCGTCCAGGCTTCGCCCTCCTGCTCGGCGGCCTTCTCGGAGGTGAGCTGCTCCTCGAGGGCGGCGTGCGTTCCGGCCGGCACCTTGGTGTAGCGCAGCATCTGCTCGGTGTTCCCCGCTTCGACCAGGCCGCGCAGGTTGCCTGCGCTGCCCACCGGCCAGACGACCGGGACGGGGGTGATCCCGAGGTGCGTCTCGATGTCCTCGAGCAGGGTGAGCGCATCCTGGCCGCGCCGGTCCCACTTGTTGATGAAGGTGATCACGGGGACGCCGCGATGGCGGCAGACCGCGAAAAGCTTGCGGGTCTGCTCCTCCAGGCCCTTGGCCGCGTCGACCAGCATGATCGCGCAGTCGACGGCGGCCAGCACCCGGTAGGTGTCCTCGGAGAAGTCGGCGTGGCCGGGGGTGTCGACCAGGTTCATCACGTGGCCGCGATAGCCGAACTGCAGTGCGGCCGAGGTCACCGAGATACCGCGCTCGCGCTCCAGTTCCATCCAGTCGCTGGTCACGCCGCGTCGGTCACCCTTGGCGTGCACCGCACCGGCAGAGGTGATCGCCCGCGCGTGCAGCGCCAGCGCCTCGGTGAGCGTGGACTTGCCCGCGTCCGGATGGCTGATCACAGCGAAGGTCCGTCGGCGGCCGGCCTCATGAAGGACCTGCGGGACGGGGGTTGACTGTACGGTGCTCACGTGTTTCCTCGGGTACGCATCGGCAGCAGGCCGGGTGACGCCTCTCCGTACCTGGTGAGCCGGGGATCAGGTCCGCAGGCCCAGGGACCAATAATAGGCTGTCGGGCGGCGCGGCCCCGAAATTCCCGTTTTCTGGGGGAGAGGCTGATCCAGGCTCGGCCGGCCTCGGTCCTGGGCCGGCCGAAGGCCGGGCCGTTGGTGTTGACGGCGGCGAGGGTCCAGCGGACGAAGAGCTTGCGGTCCATGAGGTGGACGTCTTCCCAGTGCAGGGCGGGACCTCGCCGCGGCGCATGCCGGTACCAAGGATGACCTCGAAGAGGTCGGTGAGCTGGTCGGCGTACCGCACGGCGTTTGTGGTGGAGGAACGTCGCGGCCTCCTCCGGGGTCCAGCAGGTGCGCTCGGCGGCTCGGGGCTCGGGCGGGACGGAGCGCTTGGCCGGGTTGTAGCGCAGCCGCCAGAAGGGGACGGCGTCGTTCAGCGCGTTGCACAGCGTGGACGCGGCCCTGTAGTCGGTGACCCGGCCGTGCGCCTTGATCAGCCCGCGAGGGCTCACATGCCGGCAACAGGATCTCGCGCACCGACGGCAACGGCCGCGTCACCCGCTACGCCTACGACGCCGCAGGGTGCCTCACCTCGGTGAGGCACCCCCGCCCTCGCCTACACCTACGACGCGGCAGCGCGCCGCGCCGGCATCACGGACGCCACCGGCACCTAGGAGCGGCCGGGCAAGGAGATCAGCCGTCCCGGACAGCCGTGGACAGCCGCCCGGCCACTGACCAGCGGTGTCCGCGCTGTCCGGGACGGACAGCGCGGTGGCGGCAGAGCCGACCGCCGCACCGGCCCGACGGCGCGAGGGCGCGAGGGCGCTCTCACGGCACCCGGCCCGGTGAGCGGACGCGTCCCGGACGGACCGGGACGCGCAAGGCCACGGACCGCCGGCCCGCCGCGCCATGTCCCGGACGGGCGAGCGCCGTTGACCTGCCCCCACGCCGGTTCACAAGCTGGGAGCGCCCACCACGGCAGTCATGCCGATGTCACCGGCCCCGATCGAGGAGCACCCGATGAAGAACCCGAGTCGCATCGTCGTCACCGCGGCAGCAGCCCTGGCAGCAGTGACGCTGGCGGTGACGCCCGCCGCCGCCAAGACCACCGCCCTGCGCACCACCAACAACCTCGCGGGCGTCGAGTACATCAGCGAGACCGACACCTTCCGCCTCTGGGACAACCGGGCCGACGACACCACCGTGGCCAGGGTGGTCTGGCGGAAGGTGAACTCCACCCTCACCGGCACGCTCTGGCACCGCTGGCAGAGCGGCTCGAACGGCCAGTCCGCCAACCAGTCCCCGAACACCGGCATGAAGTCCGGCGACCAGTTCACCTTCCAGGTCTGCTCGCTGAACGGCAGCCAGGTCGTCGAGTGCTCCGGCTGGGGCACCGCCTGGTACTAGGCACACCCGCCCCGGGATCGTTGGTCATGAACGGCTCAAATCGCGATGGTTCTGCCCGCGGTGCTCCGCAAGAATCGCGGGATGAGTTCTCCTCCGCCGTCCCCCGATCCGGCGCGCGCCCATAACGCGGCTCAGTTCGTGGCGATGCTGCGGGAGTTGCGGGAACGGTCCGGACTCACCTACCGCGCCCTGGAGATCCGCGCCGCCGAACTCGGCGAGACGCTCCCGCGCAGTACGGTGGCCGCCATTCTGCGCCATGACCAACTGCCCAGGCCCGAAGTGCTGCGCGCGTTCCTCCTCGCCTGCGGCCACCAGGGACCTCCGGCCGCCTGGCTGGAGGCACGCGCCCGCCTGGTATCGGGCAGGGAGGAGACCGGCGACACCGGTGGGGCGGGACCGAGCACCTCCGCCCCACCACCTCCGCCGGTGCCCGGCTCGCGGCGGCTGCCCCGGAGTGCAGCGCTGCTCGGGGCCCTCTTGGCCGTGCTCTGCGCGGTGGCGGGAGTCCTGGCGCTCCGAAACGGCCCCGCCCGTTCCCCCGGCACCGCCGCACCCCGCGGAAGCGCCGCCCAGGATCCGCCCCCGCTCGCCGCCGGGGCGTACCGGATCCGGCCAACGGGATCGGGCCTGTGTCTGGGCGAGTCGGCCGTCCAGGGCAGCGGCGGGCGGGTGACGCAGGTCGACTGCGCCGGCGCCGTGCCCACCTACGTCCTGGAGCCCTGGGCCGACGGCCTCTACATGATCCGTTCGCTCCATCCCGTTCTCGGCCACGGCTGCCTGGGGGTCGACTCCGGACTGCTCACCGAGGGCGCCACCCTGATGAACGACTACTGCGGCCGCCGGGGCACCGCCGAACGGTTCAGGCTGCGCCCGTCGCCGGACGGCTCCGGCGCCTACCTGATCCGGCCGGCCCACACCGACGCGTGCGTCACCGTCCCCGGAGGCATCGCCACCCCGGGCGCCTCGGTGCTCCAACTCCCCTGTGCCACAACCTCCACGGGCCAGACCTTCACCCTCGAACCCGTCCCTGCCCCCACCGGGATTCCGGACATCACCACCAACTAGGGCTCGTGTTCGGGCGTGATCAATCTGTGGGTTTCACCCTTGCCGCGGGTCCTGACTCGGCAGACCGCGTTGCGTGACGCGAGCGCGGCTCACCGACGCGGACCGGGAGTCCATCGAGCCGTGTCTCCCGATCCCGCATGTCCCAACTGTCCGACTCGGGTGGGCGCTGCCGCTTCCTGGTGGGCTGCGGGTTGTCGAGCGGCCGGTGTGTCTACCAGCATCTCCTGCCGAGCCGGCACGGTCACCCGCCGAGAATCGACCTCAGCACGGCCACGTATTCCGGGCCGGTGTTGAACGGCGCGTAGGCGGGTGGATCGGCCGGGCCGGTGCGCCCTGGTGCCCGGCAGCGCGTGGACGATGCCGGGCACAGGGGTTTTCGAGCTCTCGGATGTCAGCGGAAGGTGCGGAGGCGGAGGCTGTTGCCGACCACGAAGACCGAGGAGAAGGCCATCGCCGCCCCCGCGATCATCGGGTTGAGCAGGCCGGCGGCTGCCAGCGGGAGGGCGGCGATGTTGTAGCCGAAGGCCCAGAAGAGGTTGCCCTTGATGGTGGCCAGGGTCCGGCGGGAGAGGCGGATGGCGTCGGCGGCGGAGCGCAGGTCGCCGCGGACGAGGGTGAGGTCGCCGGCCTCGATGGCGGCGTCGGTGCCGGTGCCCATGGCGAGGCCGAGGTCGGCCTGGGCGAGGGCGGCGGCGTCGTTGACGCCGTCGCCGACCATGGCGACGACCCGGCCCTCGGCCTGGAGTCGCTGCACGGTGGCGACCTTGTCCTGGGGCAGTACCTCGGCGATGACGTCCTCCGGCCTGATGCCGACTTCGGCGGCCACGGACGCGGCCACGGCGGCGTTGTCGCCGGTGAGCAGTATCGGGGTCAGTCCGAGGGCCCGCAGCCGGGCGACGGCCTCGGCGCTGGTGGGCTTGACGGCGTCGGCGACCTCCAGGACGGCCCGGGCCTCGCCGTCCCAGCCGACCGCGATCGCGGTCCGCCCGGCGGCCTCGGCCTTCCGCTTGGCCTCGGCGAGCGGCTCCGGCAGGTGCTGGGACCAGTCGGCGAGCAGCTGCTCGCGGCCGGCCAGCACCGCGTGCCCGTCCACCACGCCCTGGACGCCGAGGCCGGGAAGGTTCTCGAAGCCCTCGACGGCGGGCAGGGTGCCGAGGCGTTCGGCGGCCGCGGCGGCGACGGCCGCGCCGATGGGGTGTTCGGAGGCGTGTTCCAGGGCGCCGGCCAGGCGCAGCGCCTCGGTCTCGGTGACGCCTTCGGCGGTGTGGACGGCGAGCAGGGTCATCCGGCCGGTGGTGACGGTGCCGGTCTTGTCCAGGACGATGGTGTCGACGCGGCGGGTGTTCTCCAGGACCTCGGGGCCCTTGATGAGGATGCCGAGCTGGGCGCCGCGGCCGGTGCCGACCAGCAGCGCGGTCGGGGTGGCGAGGCCGAGGGCGCACGGGCAGGCGATGATGAGCACGGCGACGGCCGCGGTGAAGGCGGCGCTCCAGCCCTCGCCGGTGCCGAGCCAGTAGCCGAGGGTGGCGAGGGCCAGGGTGATCACGATCGGTACGAAGACGGCGGAGATCCGGTCGGCGAGCCGCTGGGCGGCGGCCTTGCCGTTCTGGGCGTCCTCCACCAGCTTGGCCATCCGGGCGAGTTGGGTGTCGGCGCCGACCCGGGTGGCGCGGACCACGAGCCGGCCGCCGGCGTTGACGGTGGCACCGGTGACCGGGTCGCCGACGGTGACCTCGACCGGCACGGACTCGCCGGTCAGCATCGAGGCGTCCACGGCGGAGGCGCCCTGCTCGACCACGCCGTCGGTGGCGATCTTCTCCCCGGGGCGGACCACGAACAGCTCGCCGGCGGCGAGTTCGGCGGTCGGGATGCGGACCTCGGCGCCGCCGCGCAGCACGGTGACGTCCTTGGCGCCGAGTTCGAGCAGTGCCTTGAGTGCGGCGCCGGCGGTGCGCTTGGAGCGCGCCTCGAAGTAGCGGCCGGCCAGGATGAAGGCGGTGACGCCGGCGGCGGCCTCCAGGTAGATGTTGGACGAGCCGTCGCTGCGGGCGATGGTGAACTCGAAGCCGTGCCGCATGCCGGGCATGCCGGCGTGGCCGAGGAACAGCGCCCAGAGCGACCAGAGGAACGCGGCGCCGGTGCCGAGCGAGACCAGGGTGTCCATCGTCGCCGCGCCGTGCCGGGCGTTGGTCCAGGCGGCCCGGTGGAACGGCCAGGCGGCGTAGGTGACGACGGGCGCGGCGAGGGTGAGCGAGAGCCACTGCCAGTTGTCGAACTGCAGCGCCGGCACCATGGCCATCGCGATGACGGGGACGGCGAGGGCGAGCGCGGTGGTCAACCGCTGCCGCAGCGGGGCGAGTTCGTCCGGCGCTTCGGCGGCTTCGCCGGACGGGTCGGCGACCGGGGGCCGGGGCAGGGCGGCGGTGTAGCCGGTGGCCTCGACGGTGGCGATCAGGTCGGCGACCTCGATTCCGTCCGCGACGACGACCTTGGCCTTCTCGGTGGCGTAGTTGACCGTGGCCTCGACGCCGTCCATGCGGTTGAGCTTCTTCTCGATCCGGGCGGCGCACGAGGCGCAGGTCATGCCGCCGATCTGGAGTTCCACCTCGGTGGAGGCGGGAACGGTGGTGGTCATTGCAGCTCCTCGGGTAGCGCCCGTGGTGCGGGCGAAGGGTGGGGGCGGGGTCGCCGCCGGACCGCGGCGGCCCCACCGAGTCAGGCGCGCCCGGTCAGCTCGTAGCCCGCGTCGTCGATCGCGGCACGCAGGGCCTCGTCGTCCAACTCGGCCTCGGCGGAGACGGTGACCAGGCCGGCCGGCACGTCGACGCGCACGGCGGTGACGCCGGCGAGGGCGGAGACCGCCTTGCCGACGGCCTGTTCGCAGTGGCCGCAGGTCATCCCGGCGACCGTGTAGACGGTGGTGGCGGCCGGTGATGTCTCGACGGTGGCGGTGGTGGAGCAGCTTCCGTCGGTGGAGCAGCAGCCCATGGGTTCCTCCGTAGTGAGTTCGACTTGGGGGGTCAGTACCCCGTGGGGGTATCGCCACGCGGTAATCTCCTTTGTACCCCCGGGGGGTATGTCGCCGCAACCCTTGATTGGAACTCCCGCCGGTTGGCCGGCCCGCCTTGACGGTATACCCCCAGGGGGTATCTAATCCGAAGCGTCGGAGGCGCCGAGGCCCCAGGCGACCGCCCGCCTGCCGAGTGCCTGATCCCCCGGTCGCTCTCTCCCCCCACCGCAAGGAGTCCGTCATGAACACCGCCCTGAGGATCACCGCCTTCGTCGCCGGCGTCACCGCCGTCTTCGGCGCCTCGTACGGCATCGGCCATGCCAGTGGGGAGGGCACGCCTTCGGCGGGGCAGGCCGGTACCGGCGCCCACGCCGGGCACGTGCCCGGCGCTGCCGGCCAGACCACAGCCGCCGCTCCCGCCGAGCACCTGCCGGGCGGTCTCCAGGTCTCCGAACGCGGTTACACGCTCGGCCTGGAGAACTCCTTCGTCACCGCCGGCGCGCCGACCGAGCTGCGGTTCCGGATACTCGGCCCCGACGGCCGGCCGGTCACCGACTACCGCCCGGCGCACGAGAAGGAGCTGCACCTGATCGTCGCCCCGCGCGACCTCGCCACCTTCCAGCACCTGCACCCCGTCCGCGCCGCCGACGGCACCTGGAGCGCGCCCGTCGCCCTGCCCGCCGCCGGCGAGTACCGGGTGTTCGCCGACTTCACCCCGGCCGACGCCGCAGAGGGCCTGACCCTGGGCGCCGACCTGCACGCCGCCGGCGACCTGCGCCCGGCCCCGCTGCCTCGGACCGGACGGAGCGTCACCGTGGACGGCTACACCGTCACCCTGGACGGCGACCTCACCCCGGGCCGGACCGGGCAGCTCACCCTGGGCGTCAGCCGCGACGGTCGGCCCGTCACCGACCTCCAGCCCTACCTCGGCGCGGCCGGCCACCTGGTCGCACTGCGCGCCGGTGACCTCGCCTACCTCCACGTCCACCCCGACGGCGAGGGCAGCACCGGCGGCCCGGCCGTCTCCTTCACCACCACCGCCCCCAGCACCGGCGACTACCGGCTCTTCCTGGACTTCAAGCACCAGGACACCGTGCACACCGCGGCCTTCACCGTCCCGGCCACCACCACTCCTCCGGCCACCACCACTCCTCCGGCCACCACCACTCCTCCGGCGACCACCACTCCTCCGGCCACCACTACTGCTCCGGCCACCACCGCGCCGCCCGCCGGCCACGGCACGGGCCACCAGCACTGAACCCCACGTCCGGCCGAAACCCCCTCCCCATCACGCCACACCCGTACCTCACAGAGGAGTCAGCGACCATGCCCGCCCTTGGAGCACCACCCTCACCGCGCCGCTGGACGGCGCTCGGGCTCATCGCCCTGGCCCAGTTCATGGTGATCATGGACACCTCGATCATCGGCGTGGCCCTGCCCGAGATGCAGACCGCACTCGGGTTCTCGCCGGAGAACCTCTCCTGGGTGTTCAACGCCTACGTCGTGGCGTTCGGCGGGCTACTGCTGCTCGGCGGGCGGCTCTCCGACCTGTTCGGCGCCAAGCGGCTGTTCGCCACCGGCTGGGCCGTCCTCGCGATCGGCTCACTGATCGCCGGCATGGCCTCGCAGAGCTGGGTCGAACTCGTCGGACGCGCCGTGCAGGGCGCCGGCTCCGCACTGATCGCCCCGGCCGCGCTCACCCTGCTGATCACCCTCTTCGGCGCCCGTCCGCAGGAGCTGGGCAAGGCGCTGGCCCTGTACGGCGCGGCCGCCCCGGCCGGCGGGACGGCGGGCGTGTTCCTCGGTGGCGTGATCACCCAGTACCTCAGCTGGGAGTGGGTCTTCTACATCAACATCCCGGTCGCGCTGGGCGTCCTGCTCGCCACCCCCGGCGTGATGCCCGCCGCCACCGCGCGCCGCGGCTCCGTCGACTGGCTCGGCGCGCTCACCGTCACCGCCGGGCTGGCCGTCTCCGTCTACGCCGTCGTCCGCGCCCCGGAGACCGGCTGGGGCTCCGCGAGCACCTGGCTCGTGCTGGCCGCGGGCGTCCTCCTGATCGCCGCGTTCGTCACCCTCCAGGCCAGGCGGCGCGAACCGCTGATGCGGCTCGGCATCTGGCGCAGCCCCAACCTGGCCGGCGCCAACCTCGCCCAACTGCTGATGGCCGCCGCCTGGATCCCGATGTGGTTCTTCCTCAACCTCTACCTCCAGCAGGTGCTCGGCCTGGGGGCGTTCGCCTCGGGTGCGGCGCTGCTGCCGATGACCGGCGCCATCATGCTGATGATGATCGTCCTGGCGCCCCGGCTGATCGCCCGCTTCGGTCCGAAGCCGTTGATCGTCACCGGCCTGCTCGCCCTCGCCGGCGGCATGCTCTGGCTCTCCTTCGCCCGCCCGGACGGCAGTTTCGCCGTCGACGTCCTGCCCGCCTCGCTGCTTGCGGCGGCCGGTATGGCGCTCGCCTTCATCCCCTCGCTCGGCACCGCGCTCACCATTGCGAACCCGGCCGAGGGCGGGCTCGCCTCCGGCATCGTCAACACCAGCTACCAGATCGGCTCCGCCCTCGGCCTGGCCGCGATGACCGCCGTCGCCGCGGCCCACGGTTCCCGCGAACTCGGCAGCCCCGAAGCTCTCACCAACGGCTTCTCGGCCGCCTTCCTCGGCGCCGCCGCCCTCGCCGCCGTCGGTGCTCTCGCCTCCGTGCTCACCATCCGCACCCCTTCCCCTGTGAAGGACCTGACCACCGCGGCCTGACCACCGCGGCCTGACCGCTCCGCCCCCACGTCGTCGGCCCGGTCACCCTGTCCGGGCCGGCGACGTGGTCGTGCGGTGGTCGGACTCAGGCGGCACGAGCCGATCTTGACAGGCCGGGGCGCACGACATGATGCTCAGTCCACTAGTGAAACGAGGTCGTGGTGAACACCTACTTCCCGGAGCTGGCCCTCGCCCGGAAGGCACTGGCCTCCCAGCCCTTCAGCATCTACCTGGGCGCCCGGCTGACGGCCTTCGGTGACGGCGCGGCCACTCTGGAGCTGGACGTCCGCGAGGAACTGCGCCAGCAGAACGGCTTCGTCCACGGCGGTGTTCTCAGCTACGCCGCCGACAATGCGCTGACCTTCGCCGCCGGTACGGTCGCAGGCCCGGGAGTGCTGACCGCCGGCTACACCATCGACTACCTGCGCCCCGCCCAGGGCGCGGTGCTCCGTGCGCACGCCCAGGTCGTGCGCCCCGGCCGCACCCGGGTCGTCTGCCGTTGCGACCTGTTCGTGCTGGACTCCGACGGCAACCAGACGCTCTGCGCGATCGCCCAGGGCACCATCGCGGTCACCGGGACCGCCCTGCCTGTTTCCGGGTAGGCGAAAGTTCGAGCCGGCCGGCCGGGGCGGACGGCGATCACCCCCGAGCGGCCCGACCGCGTGCGTCGCGGGACCGGCGGTCGGCCGGCTCGTCCTCGTCGACGAACCTGATATGGCGTTCGTCCCGCTCGTCGAAGGCCGGTGCGACGGTCAGGACCATCTCCATGGTCCCGAAGTAGTGGATCCGGGTGTTCGGCGGAACGGCGACCAGGTCGGTGGCACCGGCTTCGACCACCTCGTCGTCCAGGTGGAAGAAGCCGTGCCCGCTGACGATGTAGTAGGTGTAGGAGCTCCTCACGTTCAGGAACTCCTGGAAGTGCCCGCGCTCGACGGTGACGCGGACGACCGTCGCGGACGGGTCGTGCCGACCGTAGACGGTCAGGTCGACACCGTGCTTGCGGAACCGCTCCGCCTCCTCGACCGTGTGTCGGTACCCGCCCATCAGCCCGCTAGCTCCGCGGCCCGCTCCCGCAGGGCCAGCCGGTCCACCTTCCGGTTGGCGTTGAGGGGAAGCCGGTCCAGGTGGACGTACCGGCGTGGCAGCGTGCTGCTCTGCAGGACGACCCGGAGCGCGTCGGCCAACGCCGGTTCCGCGACCTCCTCGCCGGTGTAGGACACGATCAGTTCCACTCCGTGGGCCGTGGGACGCGCGACGGTGGCGGCGTCGCGGACCCCGTCGCACTGGCGGACCAGGTGGTCGACCTCGGCCAGTTCGACGCGCCAGCCGTGGACCTTCACCTGCGAGTCCATGCGGCCGACGTAGGCGAGTTCGCCGTCGGGATTCGCGCGCACCCGGTCGCCCGTGCGGTACCAGCGCCGACCGTCGAAGTCGACGAACCGGCCCTCGTCGTCGGCCGGATCGAGGTAGCCGGCGATCGTCTGCGGTCCGGTGACCCAGAGTTCGCCCTCCACCATTGGTCCGCCTCCTGCGCCGTATGGCCCCGCCGTCGCCGACGGCGGGCCGGGTCAGCGCCCAGGCCCTGGTCTACGGACTCGGCACCGGCAGCTTCTTCACCACGAACGCGGTCTTCTTCACCGAGGTCGTCGGCCTCTCGGCCGCCAAGGCCGGCCTGGGCATGACCATCGCCGGGACCCTCGCGGTCACCGTCGCCGTGCCGCTCGGACGGCTCGCCGACCGGATCGGCCCGAGGACCGTGGGGGCGGCGGCCTCCCTCGCGGAGTCCGTCTGCTACTTCGCCTACCCGGCGGCCCGTGGGTGCGCCGCCTTCCTGGCGGTGGTGATAACCCTCGGAGCGATCAACGTCGCCGGATCCGCGGGATACGGCGCGTACTCGCTGAACCTCTACACGGGTGAGGAGCGGATCGCGGCGCTCGCCTACAACCGGAGCGCGCTGAACGCGCCGGACTCCCTGGCCGGGGAGCCCTCCGGCGGACCCGTCGTGCACTTCCTGGTGCGGTCCCACGAGCCCGCTCCCGAGGTGCCGGCGGACGAGGAGCCGGCGGACGAGGTGCGCGCGCTGCGCCGGGAGGCGGCAAGGGTCGCCGCCGCCGTCCTGGGGCGCGCCGGTTCGCTGGACCGACCTCAGGGATATCCGTGTTGACCGTCCCGAAGAGGCGACTCTCCGGTGGGGCTGGATCCGATGCAGGGGTGAAGGAATGACGAACGAGAACAGCGGGAGTCCGATGCGCGCCGCGGTGGTGGCGCCCGGCCGGATCTACGGCCCGGGAACGTCGATGCCGATGTTCAACCGCGAGGCGAGCGCGCGGCGCGGGGCCTTCATGTACCCGGTCGAATGGGAACTCGGCACGAGGGACCTCTTCGCCGCCGAGGTGGACGAGATGATCACCGCACGGGTGACCGCCGCGGTCGAGCAGGTCATGGCGGCCGGCGCGAGCGAACCGGTGATCATCGCCAAGTCGCTCGGCACCCGGGCGGCTCCGGTGGCGGTCGAGTGCAAGCTGCCCGCCATCTGGCTCACGCCGTTCCTGGCCGGCGCGCCGATCGCCGGCCGGACGGCAGCCGCGATGCGGCGGAGCACCGCACCCTTCCTGCTGGTCGGGGGGGACGGCCGACGAATTCTGGGACGGCGACATCGCCCGCTCGCTCACTCCGCACGTCGTCGAGATCGAGAACGCCGACCACAGCATGTTCGTGCCCGGCCGCCCCCTCAAGGAGTCCGCCGCCGTGCTCGGCGAGGTGGCGACGGCGGTGGAGCGCTTCCTCGACGATGTCGTCTGGCCGGGCGACCGGTGACGCCGAGGCCGGCCGGGGCCGCACGAGGGTTCCGCCGCGGCCCCGGCCGGCCCTCCCGAACGTTCCGGGGCGGACTCAGACGGCCGGCGCGGCCGGGGGCCGCAGGCCGAGCCACTGCTCGGAGTCCCAGGCCTCGAACCGCTCGACCTCGGCGAAGCCCAGCTTCGCCGCCAGCCGCATGGAGGCCGCGTTGGCGCTCTGGGTGGTGAGCACCACCGGTTCCCCGGGGAGTTCGCCGGCGAGCCAGTCGAGGGCCGCCGCGCACGCCTCGGTGGCATACCCGGAGCCCCACGCCGACGGCAGGAACAGGTAGCCGAGGTCGGCCTTCCCCGCCGCGGCCGGCCGACGGTGCCCCGTCGCCCGCCTGAGCAGGATGTGGCCGATCATCGCCCCGTCGAGCTCGACGACGAAGCTCCCGGGCCACTGCTCGGGCACCGCGGCGAGTTCCTGCTCCAGCTCGTGACGCGGCCGGGGGCCGCCGAGGTAGGCGTTCACCTCCGGCGAGGAGAGCAGTTCCACGAACGCGGCCCGGTCGTCGGCCCGGGCCTCACGGAGGACGAGTCGCTCGGTCCTGATCGGAGCGGGGGGCCAGGCCAGGGATTCCAGGTTTTCCATGTGATCACCCTAAGGAGTAGTGAGGGCAGCCGGGTTGGCTGTTCCGGTTGTTGTCGCGGTCATGCGCTGTGGGCGGGGCACCGGCCGGATCGTCTCGGACGAGGCAGCCCTCGCCGAGATGGCCGCGCGCTCCTACTACCATGCGAACAATTTTCTCAAGGTCGTTCTGCTGGTCGGCGACGGGCGTCCCTGGAAGCTGCGGCTCCACCTGTGGCATCCGCGACCCGACGCGTCGGGAACCGTCACCGAGGACATCCACTCGCACCGTTGGGACTTCACCACGGCGCTGGTGGTCGGGGAGTACTTCGCCCAGGAGTTCAAGATCGGCCCCGGCACCGAGTACCACCACTACCGGTGTCCGCCGATCGGGCAGGGGAGCGCCTTCTCCCTGGAGGCACAGGGGAAGGAACAGCTGTACGCCGCGTTCGAGGCGGTCCTGCCCGCGGGGACGATCTATCACATCAACCACGAGGTGCTGCACTGCATCTCCCGGTCCGCCGGCAAGGCCGCGGCCTCGCTGGTACTGCAGAAGCCGGCCGTGGAGGACTTCACGGACGACCGGGCGACGGCCTGGGTGACGACGGCCATGGTGACGACGGCCACGGTGACGACGGGTCGGAGCCGAGCGGGCTCGGGGACGAGCTGGCGATCCTCGGTACGGCGCGTCGCGGGAAGGGCGGTGGGTACCGTTCGCTGAGCCCCACCTACGGGCACCTCGCCTGCTTCGACCACCTCGGCCTGCTGCGCTGCCGCCAGATCGGGTTCGAGGTGATCGACATCGAGGGGGAGACCCGGTCGGCAGGGGGCATGAAATGTATTTCCGGCATGGCGAATTTCCGGTCCGGTGCATGTCGAACGGGTGGTTTCGATGCGTCGGAGAATCGCGGTAGGAAACTCCTTCCGGGCGCCTCGGAATTCCGCTGGGGGCCCGGCCCCCGCCGGGTCGAGCACGGAGTGCCTTGAGCGCGTCGAGCTGGTCCACCGACGTCCTGGAGCACGGCGTCGGTGACGTTCGGGGTTCTCAGGAACGCAGGAGGGTCCTGCTGGGCGTGGCCAGTGGGCAGTCAGACGGGAGTTACTTGCGGGTAGGAGCCCCGGCCGCGTACATCAGACCGCCCTGTCGGGCTCAGCGTCAAGCCCGTTGACATAAGGCGGGCGAGGGTGAAAGGCCGCGCCGTGAACTGCCGGTCGGAACGCCACGAATTCCGCTCCGGGGCGTTTCGGAAATGCCCCGGATAGGCAACGGTGGGCTGCCGAGAATCCACCCGAAGACTCCTCGGAAATCTCTGCGCAGTGTATGGACAGGTGCGAAACCTGACAGTAACTTACTTGCCGGTAGCAGCTGCTGCGGTCAGGCTCGTGCAATCCCCCACCGTTCTTCTCCCCCAGGAGGAATCTGTGCTTCGCCCTGCCCGGAAACTTCGTACGACCCCCGTCTCCCGGAAGTCCGCTCTGCTCGGCGCGGCCGCGCTTGGCGCGGCCCTCGCGCTGACCTCCACCAGCGCCCAGGCCAACACCACCGCCCAGGCCGACACCACCGCCCCCCGGCACTACGTGGCACTCGGCGACTCCTATGCCGCCGGCGCCGGGGTGCCCGGCCAGTCGGCCGGCCTCTGCCTGCGCTCCGACCACAACTACGGAAGCCTGGTGGCGTCCACCCTCAAGGCCGCCGCCTACACCGACGTCACCTGCTCCGCCGCCAAGATCAGCGCGATGACCGAGCCCCAGTACGCGGGCATGGAGTGGGGTGGCACCGCCCAACTCGACGCCGTGACGGGGGACACCGACCTGGTGACCGTCGGCATCGGCGGAAACGACCTCGGCACCAGCCCGCTCGGGATCGCCGAGGTGATCGCCACCTGCATCGGCGGCACCGTGGTCAACCCCCAGGGCACGCCCTGCAAGGACGTCTACAACCACGGCCACTGGGAGTGGGACTGGTCCAGCTGGTCCTGGACCTGGCAGTACGGCACCGACGACCTCGTCGACCGGATCAACGGCGCCGCGCCCCGACTCGCCGACGTGTTGAACCGGATCCACACCAAGGCCCCCAACGCCCGCGTACTGGTGGTGGGTTACCCGTCCGTGGTGCCCGCCGACGGATCCACCTGCAGCGAGCGCCAGCCGGTGACCCCCGGCGACGTGGAGTACCTGCACGACACGCTCGGCAGGCTCAACGCCATGCTCAGCTCCACCGCCACCGCCAACGGTGCGACCTACGTCGACACCGCGACCCCGACCACGGGCCACGACATCTGCTCCGACGACCGCTGGATCGAAGGCGCCCTGCCCACCTCCCCGGCCGCCCCGTTCCACCCGAACGCCACCGGCGAGAAGGTGATGGCGGACACCGTGCTCGCCACCCTGCGCTGATCCCGCGGCCCAGGTAGACCTCTGCCAACCTCCCGAAGGGGGTGGTCAGCCCCCGGTCATGGCTGCAGAACCTGGCGATCCGCAACCTGAGCCAAGGCGGGGGGCGAGGCCGGGGGCCGGGCACTGGCCTCGTCCGGCGCGGTGCCCAACACCTCGAACCCGACCGGCACCGCCCCTGGCGGCCTGGTCGTCACAGCGGTCGGTTGGACCCACGTGCTCGAGGTCGCCGGCGGCGGGGCGGGTCCTACCGGACCGCGAAGTCGCACCACTGCGTCCACGGGGATGTGAGCGAGTGGTCCTCGGCGCGGACCCGCCAGCGGTACGACCCTTCGGGCAGGGCCGTCGGCAGGGCGAGGGTGATGACCCTCCTCCCCCCGGTCGGCCTGGTCTCCTGGATGAAGGGCGCGGCCTCGTCGCCGGGCCTGGCGATCTCGAACTGACCGTTCATGTCGGGATAGCTGGGAAACGGATAGAAGGGATCCCCTTCGCTGGGAGCTACGCTCGCGGCGAACTGGGTGAAGACCGACGGGTACACGACCGGCGTCGTCGGTCCGCAGAACTGGTAGCCCTCGTAGGGGCCGGCCGAGATGCGCGTAAGCGTCGGCGTGCCGGGAGTGGCCGTCGCGGATGTCGTCGCCGGAGAGGGAGACGCGCCCAGCACCGCGAATATCGATGTCACGGCGCCCACGGCGGCCGTACGCCGAACCCACCGTCCACCCGTACGTCCCCTGCGATTCCTCTTCATCGAAACCCCCGTCAAGCCTTCGGCGGGGCGCACTCGGGTGATCCGGTGCGCCGTGACGAGGGTCAGTACACACCGCGGCCACGCACTTGGAGGGGCAGGTGAGGCGGCTGTCACGGTTCCGTAAGCTTTCCGGCCGGCCACCTCCAGTGGTGCGGCGAACCTCGTGGATCAGTCGCCATGGGGCGCCGCCATCCCGGGTCTGCCGCCTCCATGGTGTCAACGGCTTGACCGTCTAGGACAGCTGACCTAGGTTGTGGCTCTAGGTCAACTGTCCTACGGCGTCGGAAGGGGATCACCGTGAATGCTGTGGCGACCCGCGAACAGATCGTGGCGGCGGCCGACCGGCTCTTCTACCACCACGGCTACGAGCACACCTCGTTCGCGGACATCGCGGGAGCCGTCGGGTTGTCGCGGGGCAACTTCTACTACCACTTCAAGTCCAAGGACGCGATCCTGGACGCGGTGATCGACGCCCGCCTGGCCGACACCCGGCGGATGCTGGAGCAGTGGGAGGCCGAGGCGCCGACCCCGGCCGGGCGCATCATGCGGTACGTCGGGATCGTGCTGACCAACCGCGCCGACATCCAGAACCACGGCTGCCCGGTCGGCACCCTGACCACGGAGCTGGCCAAGCTGGAACATGCCATGCTCGGCCAGGCCGGCCGCCTGTTCACCCTGTTCCGCGAGTGGCTCCGCGAGCAGTTCGCGCTGCTCGGCCCGGCCGAGCGCGCTGACGAGCTGGCGATGCACGTGCTCGCCTTCAGCCAGGGCGTCGCCGTCATGGCCAACGCCTTTCACGACGAAGCGTTCATCCAGCGTGAAGTCGACCGGATGCGCGACTGGCTGCACGCCTGCGAGAGATGAGAGATCCCATGTTCGTGGTCCTGCTTCGCTTCTCCGACAACAAGCCCGCCGCCGGCCGGCACCTGGCCGGCCATCAGGAATGGATCAAGCGCGGCCTGGACGACGGGGTCTTCCTGCTGGTCGGCAGTATCCACCCGGGCCTCGGCGGTGCCATCCTCGCCCACAACACCTCGGGCGAGGAGTTGCGCAAGCGCGTCGACGAGGACCCGTTCGTCGCCCAGGACGTCGTCACGGCGGAGATCACCGAGATCGCGCCGGGAATGGCGGACGAGCGGCTGAGCTTCCTGCTGTGACGGTGCTCGCCGTCCCCCGGCCCGGAGCCGGCGCCGGACGGTGCACGCGCGAATCGGGAGTATGGTGATGTGTCGTCACACAGGGTGCTTCTGAGGGAAGTAGGGCGCCTGATGGATCGGCGAACTGTGCTCCGGGCGGGTGTGTTCACCGCGGCAGTGCTCGCGGTGCCGGCTCCGGCCGCGGCGGCGCCACTGCCCGCAGGCACGCCCGAGCAGGCGTTGGCCAGGCTGCGGGCGGGCAACGAGCGGTGGTCCGGTGATCGGGCCGCCCGTCCGGATGCCGGGGCCGCTCGCCGTGTCGAGCTGGCCAGGGGCCAGGAGCCGTTCGCGGTGGTGTTCTCCTGCATCGACTCCCGGGTGCCGCCGGAGCTGGTCTTCGACCAGGGCCTGGGCGATCTGATGGTGATCCGCACCGCCGGCCACACCCATGATTCGCTGGTGGCCGGCAGCCTGGAGTACGGGCCCGCCGAGCTGGGGACTCCGCTCCTGGTCGTCCTGGGGCATCAGCACTGCGGGGCGGTGACCACGGCCGTCGAGTGTTTCCGCGACGGCCGGCAGCTGCCCGGCCACCTGGCCGACATCGCGTACGACCTGCGCCGCCCCTACGACGAGGCCGTTCGCCTCGGCGCGGCGCCGGGCGACCTGGTCGAGGCCACCATCCACGCCCAGACCCGGCAGACCGTGGCCGCGCTGCAGCACGACCGCCTGCTGCGGCCGCTGGTCGCGGCCGGGCGGTTGCGGGTGGTCGGCGCGTACTACGGGCTGGACTCCGGCCGGGTCGCCTTCTTCGACTGACCGGCGTGCTGTCGCCGCGGGGCCGTTCCGGGGCGGGCGCTCAGTCGTGCGGCGGGGGAGCTGCTTCGGGGCGCAGGTCTTCGAGGAGTCCGGCGCGGTCGGTCAGCAGGGCGGTGAGGATGGAGCGGGCGACGGTGAGGAGTTCGCCGATCTCGGGACTGGTGAGCCGGTAGAGGACGGAGGCGCCCTCGCGCCGGGACGTGACGACGCCGGTGCGGCGCAGGATGGCGAGTTGCTGGGACAGGTGGGCCGCCTCCACGCCGACTTCCGGGAGGAGTTCGGCGACGGCGTGCTCGCGTTCGCTGAGGAGTTCCAGGACGCGGATGCGCACGGGGTGGCCGAGGGTTTTGAAGAACTCGGCCTTGTGCTGGTAGAGCGGCACGGCGGTGACGGAGGGCTGTCGTGGAGTGGCGGCGGTCATGGCTTCACCGCCCCCGTCGACTGGTGGGTGGGCTGGTCATCATCGCGTCAGACTCTAGCAACGCCGGGAAAGCTCCCCGGTCAGTGCGGGGCGAGGGCGGCCAGCGCCGTGTCGGTGTCGGGATACAGACGCAGGACGCCCAGGCCGTGGGCGGTGGCGAGCAGCGGCGCGTCCCGTCCGGAGAGGCCGCACACGGCCAGGAGGCCGTGGTCGGCGCCGAGGCGGCCGGCGGCGTTGACGATCGCGGCCTCGCCCTCACCGCTCCAGCCCCGCAGTGCGGCGAGGTCGATGACGATCGCCCCGGTGCAGCGCGCGCCGCTCCAGTCGACGGCGCCGGCCAGGCGGTGCGCCACGCTCTCGCCGAGGAATCCGGACAGGCGCATCACGCCGATGTCACCGGTTCGCTCCAACTCCCATTGCATGCTCACCGCCACCTCTTCTCAGCACACCCGAGGTGGCGGCGAGCACTGGCGAGGCCCCGACGACCCATCAGGGGCAGGGGTCCGGAATGCCCGCCCGGAGTGCGCCGGTACCGCCCGGTTGCCGGCGGACGCCACAAGTCGTCCGCCGCCGCCGCGAACGGAGCGGGCAGTGCCCGCGCACGCCGGTGCGTTGCAACACGCATCCTGATCCCCTTCCTCGCTGTTGCCAATATTAGCAACTGCTAAGCTCTGCAATGTGCAGGTTGCCGGAAGCGCCTGTCACACAGTGGCCGCCCCGGAACCGACGCCGGGGCGGCCATCTCGGCGTGGGCACCGGGGCCGTCACGGTGGTGGAGTTCGGGGTGGGGCCGGAGGCAACGGCCCGCAGGCCCTGGCCGGGCATGCCCGGTACTACGCCGGTGTCACCGGTGTGGCCGTGCGGGTCGTCGGCTTCGACGGCGTCGAGGTAGCAGGTGACCCGCGGGCCCACCCCGTCGGTGAGCTGCCGGTCGTCCAGGGCGCGGCCGACCCGAGGTGGGTCCGGCGTACCGCCAGGGCGGCGACCGGGTCAGGGGTGGTCCCGGTGACCCTCTCCGTCGCCTACGCCGGTTCGGACGGGCGGCACAGAACGACGGCCGCGGTGTCGTGCGCCCTGCCCCTGAATGCCCCGGTCGCCGTGCACGCCTCGGCCTCGCGTGTCGCGTCGATGACCTGGCCGGGCCCGGATTCGGACAGCTCGACCATGAAGCGCGGCCAGCTCCAGCCGTACCGCTCGGGCAGGCGGGAAGCGCCTGCGGACAGGACGGCGACCTGCTGGATCTGCGACAGCGGGATGCTTGCCGTCAGGGCATGGTCAGCGGCCTCGGGCTTGGCACCGGCCACCCAGAAACCGCCGGTGCCGCTGTTGCGGTAGCCGCGTACGGCTTCCTCCGTGTACGAGCCCAGGTATGCCACCCGGTCGTCGACGATGACCTCGACCGCTCCGTTGAGCCGGTGCAGCGCGACGGGCGAGTGGCCGAGCACGAGGACGTCCAGGCTGCCGTCCCGCTCGCGAACCACCGCGACGGTCGACGAGGGACTGTCCGCGTTCGTCATGTCGCAGGTCCGGCCGTGCCGGTCGACCAGCACGGTCAGGGCGGTGCGCAGGATCTCCCGGAGACCGGCCGAGCTGTCCGTGAGCAGCTGCGCGCAGAGAAGTCCCGCCAACTGCTCCACGTACCAGGTGACATCGTGGGTGCAGCCCGTCGTGGCTCCCGTGGCGGTGGCGCCGTCCAGGACGAAGGCGAACCCCGGCCCGGTGACGACGGCAGCCTCGCTGACGCCGCCCGGCGTCGGGACGGTCGCGTGCGTGATCTCGAACGGCATCGGGAAATCCCCTGCTCGGGTGGGTCGGACTCGGAGGCTGACGTGCGCTGCCGCGGGTGTCTGGCCGACCGCGCTGGGCCGACTGCGGTGGCGGGCCGGGCTGGGCCGACTGCGCGGGGCCGACCGCGCTGGGCCGACTGCGCTGGGTGGGCCGGGCTGCCCGGGCCCGAGCGGGGTCGGTCCGGTCAAGGTCGGGGGCCCGGCCGTACCCGCGTCTCGGGCAGGGAGGAGAGATGCCGGCCCGGTGCCTCAGAGCGGCAGGAGCGCGACAGCCGGCGTCGGCGACCACTCCGTGGCGCTCCCGTGGCTTGGTGCCTGGGCCTGACGGCCGGTCGACATGCCGCCCACCATCAGGGCGAGCCGAAGCCGAACCGCGTAGCCGCAGTGGGTGAGTGCTTGCGTCGTGTGCGCCGCGAACCCGCTTCGCGCGGAGGGGATTTCGACGGAGGGGACGTGACGTGGGGTCGCGTGCGGGAAGGGAGGGATGCGATCCGAGCCGGTTCGGCCGGGAGTGTTCGCGAGGGGCAGTGCCCCTGAGGCGGCGGGTCGGTGCGAGCGGTGGTCGGGAGTGGGAATGCGAGGAACCCTTCTCGGGCGGCACGTCGCGAGGAGGCTCCGCGGCGCTGGGCAGCGGGAGGTCGCACGGGACGGGCCGGGGTGTGCGGAGCGGGCCGCGGACGGGGTGCTCCGCGTCGTGCGGACGTGCCCGTCAGTCAGGGAGTCAGGGAGCCAGGGAGCCAGGGGGCCAGGGGGCCGGGGGGCCGTAACGGCCCGGGGCGCGCGTCGTGGCGCAATGCCGAGGGGCCCGCACCGGGCATCATGTACGCGGTGCGGGCCCCTCGCTGCCAGGCGGGTGCCGTGGCAGAAGAACTACAGCGGACGAATGTTCTCGGCCTGCGGGCCCTTCTGACCCTGCGTGACGTCGAACTCGACCTTCTGGCCCTCGAGCAGCTCGCGGAAGCCGTTGGCGTTGATGTTCGAGTAGTGGGCGAAGACGTCGGCGCCGCCACCGTCCTGCTCGATGAAGCCGAAGCCCTTTTCCGCGTTGAACCACTTCACAGTGCCATTAGCCATAAAGAAATCTCCTTCAAGGGGCTGTCCGGAATCCGCACGGTGCGGGATCCGAGTCGCCGCGATGAGCACCCGCCCGGGGAAGAGCCGGGAAACAAAAAGGCGCCTGCGATACATCAGCAGGCGCACAACGTTCATGGGACCACAACTGCAACTCGGAAGAGAGTAGCAGGCTCTGTGCCCCGGCGGTGGCCCGGGGTGTCGGGAAGTGCTGCGGAGCCCTTCACGAGGCGCGTAGGGCCGACCGTTGGATCTACGCGTTGCTGACGGCCCGTCAGACTTCGGTCCGCCCGGCCGACGGCGCCGCCCCGGGGCGGGGCGGGCCGCCCGGGGCCGGGCGAAGAGGGCGGACCGAAGAGGGCGACGGACCGGCGTGGTTGCCCAGGGGGCGCGCGGCAGGGTCCGCGCCATGCGTGGCTCGGCGCACTCGGGCGGGAACGCGTGCGTCCTGGGTCAGAGTTTGAACATGGCGGTGTAGGGCTGGGTGATGCGTTCCTGCCGCGATCCGAAGTCGACGAGTACCGCGATGTCGCTGTCGCCTTCGACTCCGATGGCCCGGCCGAGGCCGTACTGGTCGTGAGTGACGCGGTCGCCGACGGCGAAGTGCTTGCGCGGTGCTTCGATCCGGGCCTTGAAGGGGCTGGTGGGCAGGACACGGCGGACTGCTGCAGATTTCGTCATTCCCTGTAGTATGCGCCGGAAATCGCGGGAGCGGGTCCTTCCGGCGCATTTAATTTCGGAGTCCGACGGGAATTTCGCGTGCGGTGTCCGGCGGCCCTCCCCGGAGCCGGCGGCGCCGCCGGGCCCCCACGTACGCGCCGGGCGCACCGGGGACCGGGGATCGGGTCGGACCCTCGAGCAGTGCCTCGCCCGTTCGCACGGTGCCGGGGAGCGCCCGCGAAGCGCGCGGCCGACCTGACGGCCCGCGTGCGGGAGCGTGGGCCCGGTCCGTCGCCCCGTCGGGCGGGTCAGGTGTCGGCGGCGGGCTCCTGGCCGTGCTGGGAGCGGCGGAGCTGTTCGTTGATGTGCAGGGCTTCTTCGAGTTGGTCTTCGAGGATGATGATGCGGCAGGCGGCGTCGATGGGGGTGCCCTGGTCGACGAGGTCGCGGGCGCGCATGGCGATCCGTAGCTGGTAGCGGGAGTAGCGGCGGTGTCCGCCCTCCGAGCGCAGGGGGGTGATGAGGCCCTGGTCGCCCAGGGAGCGCAGGAAGCCGGGGGTGGTGCGGGTCATCTCGGCGGCGCGGCCCATGGTGTAGGCGGGGTAGTCGTCGTCGTCGAGGGAGTCGGGGGTATGCGGTCGGATGGTTGCCGTGGTCACTGCACCTCTTCTTGTTGTTGTGTCCGGGGACGCGCTGAGGGGCCCCGGGGCCGTAGCGGCTCCCGGGGCCCCGAAGGGTTTTACACCATCTACCGGCTCTGGGGCCGGGTTGTTTATGTCCGCACTGCCCCGGGGGAGGGGGTGTGCGGGGATCGCGTATGCGTGACCGGAAACCACCGTCCTTGCCTTGGGGTCTTCGGAATCCGCCCGGGTGATGCCTCACGGGCCGGGCGATCCTGATGGCGCTCCGTCCCCTCCGTTCATCCTCTGTACTGACCGGAACTGCGAACTGACCGGAACTGCTGGTACCGCGGAACTGCTGGATGGAGGCCCCTGATACCTGCGGGCCGCCCGGCCCGGCCACCGGTCCTGTCGCCTTGCTGCACACTCTCTGGCTTCACAACCCTGTAACCGTGCCGACCTGCGAACTCCTACCCGCCGGTTCGTGTCCGGCGGGTGCCGCTCCATCTCGTCGACGAGAGAAACACTAACCATGGCGTGTGGCAATGTCTACTCCGGCGGGCATAGATTTTTCGGTGTCGGTCGGGCAGGTAGTCTTCGCCCCGCACGGGGCGGGGCGGCGGGTCGCCGCACCCGCGCCGGCACGGAGGGCGCCGCGTCCGGCGGCCAGGGATCACGAGTGGACGGGAGACGAGCGGTGGAAGGGCCGCAGGCCGCGAGGCGGGTGTGCACCCCCGACCCCCATACCCAGGCGTCGCTGGCGGCGGCCATCGCCGAAGCCGTCCGCGACCGGGACGAGCGGGTCCTGCGCCGGCTGCTGGCCCGCTTCGCCGAGCAGGCCGCCCTCACCGACCTGCCCGCCCTGCGCGACGCCATCGACACCACCGGGCAGCACGGCGACCGCCCGCCGGGAGCCCGCTAGGCCGGAACGGCCCGCCGCACTCCCGGACCGGAAGGCGCGGGCGGCCGCGTCGCAGGTCGGGCAGACCCAACCGGCCCGGCGCGGCGGATACCAGCCCTGCCCCGGGCCGCCGCGGGCTCCACCGGTCGAGCAGCGGCCGTGGTGCGCACGCTCTCCCGGCCCGCGGTGGCCGGTTCCCGCCCGGGGACGTAGTACCGAGGCGGCGGATCGCGGACCGGGCGATGGCCGGCAGCGACGGGAGAGGCGGGCGAACTGCACCCCCGCGCCTGGCGCGGAAGAATCGACCCGCCCGTTTTGTAGCGTCTTCGCATGCCACGCTCCGCGCCGACGGGCGCCTATCGCGAACTCATGGACCTGACGGCTGCTGACGGGAATCCCATCAGCGTTTCCCAGCTCGAACGCTGGCGGCGCGAGCGCCTACTGCCCGCCCCCGACAGGGTGTTCCTGGGGCGGGCCGGCACCCGCACCTCCTATCCGCAGGAGGTGAAAGACCTCGCTCGCGCGTTGGCGCGCAGGCACCGGCCGGGCCGTCTTCTGGACGACACGGTCCTGCTCGCCTTCTTCTGCGACAGCGCCCCAACCCCCGAGCTCCCATTGAAGTTGGCGCTTGTCAGGACGTACTTCCCTCACCGGGAACGCCACCGCGACACGGTGGCCAGGACCACCGACGCCGTCCCCGACGACCCCGGTTCCGAGCGGGACATCTACTACGACTGGGCGGAGGCCGAAGCCGTCCTCGAAGTCGAGGGGGGTGGGACGGCCGTCCGGCAGATGCGCGCGAACCTGCGTCGGCTGCCCGACCTCGCCCGCGCCCCGCGGGAAGAGGTCGACAGTCGCCTGGTCGGTGTGCTGACCCACCTCAACTCGCCCCGTCTGCCCGAGAACGACCTCGACCTCATGCGCGACCTGGAGGCTGCGATCGACCTGGACTCCGAGAAGTTCAGCCTCGCCCGCCTCGCCGTCTGGGAGTACGTGGCCACGACCCACGCGGGCCAGATGGGCCGCTTCGAGGAGACGAACGGTCAGGAACGCTTCGACACGCTCTGCGGCACCCCGCTGGACGAACTCCATCGTTTGCGGGACGAAGTGGTTGCTGCCATGCAGGAGACCTGGCGGCGCGCCACTGGCGGACACCGAGGCGCCCTGGCCCTGGAAACCGTGTCGATGGCCAGGGGTGCCGCTCGCATGCTCGCCGAATGGACCACGGCTCGAAAGGCCCACCCGGAAGGCTCCTCACTCGCCGACGTCTGCTTCACCGCCAGCCTCCTCGACCTCGCCCGCGCCACCGCCCTCGCGTGGCTGCTGAACCGCGCCGACCGCCAACGGGCCGCGATGCCGTCGGTCGACCGGGCGGGCGAAGGGCGTGCGGCGTTCATCGCCCGTACCACGGGGGCCACCGGTCGGCGGCGCCGGACCCACTGACCCCTTCTGGGGCATCGGCGGGCTCTGCGGCAGGCCTGCCGGGATGCGAGGGCCGCTTGTGCCCACTGCCTCGTGGCAGCGCTCCCCGTGGCAGGAAACCGGTGGAATGCGATGCCCTTCATGGACCTCGCCTTCGTCGTCACCATCAGCGAGGAACTCGACCGATAGGACTTCCCCGTACTCAGGTGGTGGCCGTGGGGTGTGCCGGTCTGAGGTGGCGTGCGGTGGTCCGGGTGGCGTGGAGGGTTTCGAGGACGAGGGCGACGTGGGTGGTGTTCCCGGTGACGCGGGTGCGGTGGGCGGCGCGGTGGTTCCAGTGGCGGGTCAGGACGCCGGTGGTGTCCGCGTAGATGATCTCGCCGGGCTCGGGGTGTTCGACGGCGGGGTGGGCCCGGGCGGGTTCAGGCCAGGGCGAGGAGGCTGACGGCGATGGCTGCGACGCCGAGGCCGGCGAGTTGGCCGCGGTGGAGGCGTTCGGCGAGCACGCTGCGGGCGAGCAGGACGGTGCCGGCCGGGTAGAGGGCGGTGATCACGGCGACGACGGCGAGGTCGCCGCTGCGGGCGGCGAGCAGGAACAGCAGGTTCGCCACGGAGTCCAGCACACCGGCGGCGGCCGACATCGTGTACGCGGGCTTCTCGGAGCCGAGCCTGCGGTGCATCAGGGCGGCGGCGGCCAGGGTGACGGCGGAGGAGACGGCCCGGCCGGTGATCAGCGGGGCGACTCCGCTGTCGGACGGTGCCTGGTGCAGGAAGACGAGTTGCAGGGCGATGGCGGCGCCCGCGCCGAGGGCCAGCAGCAGCGCCGTGCGGCTCGGGCGCGCCGAGCCGGCGCCGTGCCCGGCGCTGACCAGCACGACCGCGACGAGGGCGAGCGGCAGGCCGATCAGTCCGGCGATGCCCAGGTGCTCGCCCTGCAGCAGCCCCACGCCGACGGGCAGCGCGGCGGACACCAGCGCGGTGACGGGCGAGAGCACGTTCATCGGCCCGATCGCCAGGGTGCGGTACAGCAGGACGAACGCGGCGGCCGAGGCGACGCCCGACGCGGCACCCCAACCGAGGGCGCCGACACTGAACGAGGCACCGAGCACCGGCCACAGCAGCAGTTCGACGGCGAGGGAGGCCGGGGCCGCGACCATCACGGTGCGCAGCACATGGGCCTTGCGGGAGCCGAGGCCGCCGAGGAAGTCGGCGCATCCGTAGGCGAGTGAGCTGCCCAGGGCCAGCAGCAGAGCGATCACGGTGACATCCCTTACTATTTACTGGAACGACCGAACGGTACATCGGACCGACCGGAAACCGCCAGTAGAACGACCGCCTGGTGCATTCGAATGGTCCCGTTGAAGGATGGTGGTGCTCGGATGGCCGAGACGGACGCGGCCCTGCGGACGGTCGCGAACAACGTCAGGGCGGCCCGCCTCCGCGCGGGCCTGTCCCTGGAGGAGCTCGGCCGGCGCGCGCAGGTCAGCAAGGGCGCTCTGGTGGGGCTGGAGAAGGCGCAGGGCAACCCCAACCTGGCCACCCTGGTCCGCCTCGCCGACACCCTCGGCATCTCGGTGTCCGACCTGATGCAGGGGCGGCCCGAAGGCCGCGTCCGCGTCGTCACCGCCGATGCCGTGGCGCCGCTGTGGACCGGGGAGCGGGGGAGCGAGGCCCGACTCCTGCTGACCACCTCCGGCCCGGCCCCGGTCGAGGTCTGGCGCTGGCGGCTCGAACCGGACGAGGAGTACCCCAGCCACCCCCACCAGCCCGGAGTCCTGGAGACCGTCAGCGTCACCGACGGCCGGATGACCCTGGTCGTCGACGGCACCGAGTACCCCGTCGAAGCGGGCCAGACCGCCACCTTCGACGGCAACGCCCCGCACGCCTACCGCGGCGCGGGCGCCGGGACCTGCCATCTGATCATGACGGTCCACCTGCCACCCGGCCCCGCCGCCGCGTCCTGATCGGCTCGGGGCGGCAGCGGCTGTGCCTCGGGCCGGCCTCGATGAAAGGTGGCTGTAGGCCACAGACGTCGGGCGCCGCGCCGGGCAGGTGGGCGGTGGCCGCGGCCGCGGCCGCGGTCGTCGGCGGCGAGAAGTGACGGAAGTCTGACGGGATGGCGCAGACCCTGGCCGATCCGCCTTCGGACTGGTCGGATCGGCAGCGTGAGCGAACAGAGCGAAGAGGGCCGGGGGACGCCGGTCGGGCGCCGGGTGGTGCTGGGGCTGCTCGGGCTCGGCGCGGCGGGGGTCGCGGCCGGCCCGTACCTCCAGCGCGCCCAGGAGGCGGTGGCGGGCAAGGACCCGACGGGGCTCACCGGTCTGCTGCCGGGAGGCGGCGGCTTCCGGTACTACTCGGTGGTCGCCTCGGTGCCGACCCGGGACGCGGACACGTACACCCTGACGGTGGACGGGCTGGTGGAACGGCCCGGCCGCTACCGCCTGGCCGACCTGCGGGCGATGCCGCAGCGCCGGATCGTGCGGGACGTGCAGTGCGTGACCGGCTGGCGGGTGCCGGACACCCCGTTCGAGGGCGTGCCGCTGGCCCACCTGCTCGACAGCGCCGGCGTCACGGCGGGCGCCCGGGCGGTGCGGTTCAGCTGCTTCGACGGCGAGTACACCGAGAGCCTCACCCTGGAGCAGGCCCGGCGCGACGACGTCCTGGTCGCGCTCAAGCTCCAGGACGCCCCGATCTCCCACTCCCACGGCGGGCCGGTGCGCCTGTACGTGGCGCCGATGTACTTCTACAAGTCGGCCAAGTGGCTGTCCGGGATCACCGTCACCGATGCGGTGCGGCCGGGCTACTGGGAGGAACTCGGCTACGACACCGACGCCTGGGTCGGCCGCTCGAACGGGCGTGACGATGCCCCGACCGCCTGACCTCCGGCTCCGCTTCACCCGGGCGGAGCGCTGGGTGCACCGCGCCACCGCCGGGCTGATGCTGACCTGCCTGGCCACCGCCGCCTGCCTCTACCTGCCGCCGCTGGCCGAACTGGTGGGCCGCCGGAGGCTGGTGGTGACCGTGCACGTGTGGGGCGGCCTCGCGCTGCCGGTGCCGCTGCTGCTCGGACTGGCCTTCCGCGCGGTGCGCGCGGACGTGTCCGGGCTGAGCCGGTTCGGTCCCGCGGACCGGGCGTGGCTGCGGGCGGTACGAGCACGCGCGTCGGACCGTCCGGCGGGGAAGTTCAACGCCGGGCAGAAGCTGTACGCCCAGTGGACGCTCGGGTCGATGCTGGTGATCGTCGGCACGGGTCTGATGATGTGGCTCGTCCACCTGACGCCGCCGGGCTGGCGGACCGGTGCGACCTTCGTCCATGACTGGCTCGCGGCGGCGATCGCCGTGGTGATCGCCGGGCACGTGCGGATGGCCGTCCGGGACCCCGAGGCCCGGCGCGGCATGCGGACCGGCCTGGTGGACCGGCGCTGGGCCGAGCGCGAGCACCCGCGGTGGGCGCCCGAGCCGGCCCCGGACCGGGGCCACCCGGCCCGCGGCGGCGCACCCGCGCAGGGCGAGTAGGCGCCGGCCGATGTCAGCCCGGCCCGCCGACGCGTCAAGGAAGTGCCAACGGGCCGGTAGGGTTTCGCTCGGTGTGCCGGGAAGTCTGGTCGGCGAGCAGGGGACAGTCCTCTTCGCTCATCGACGATTCCGGGGGACTCCCATGGCGCCTGTCGCACGCTCCGCTCCAGCGCTGCCCGACCCGGCTCCGCCACGGAGCGCGGTGGCGACGGCCCGCAGGGTGGTGGCGATGGCCCGCGCGGTGGCGGCGGCCCGCGCGGTGGCGCTCCTGGGCCGGGGACGGCTCCGGTGACGGAAGGAGCGGGCGCCCCCGCCGAACTGAGCCGCCAGTACCTGGAGCTTCTCGCCGACGTCTCCGGCACCGGCCGCAGCCTGTACCGCGCGGAGCTGGAGAGCCTGCGTCTCCTGGGTGAGCGCAGTGCCGAGTCGGGACACGGCCTGCGCGAGGTGGTCTCCTACTGCCTGGGGGCGACCCGCGAGGCGTGGCAGACCCTGCCCGGGATAGCCGGCGCCTCGACCCTCGGCGAGCTGCGGCGTGCCGGGGAGGCGGTGCTGGCGGCGACGGATGCGGCGCTCGCGGCCCTGGGGGAGGGACACGAGCGGGCACAGCGGCTGGCGGTCCGCCAGGAGGAGGCGCTGCGGCGCGAGTTCATCGACGACCTGCTCTACGGCCGCAGTGATCCGGGGGTGCTCGCGGAGCGGGCGGAGCGGTTCGGACTGCGGCTGGCCCGTACCCATGCGGTCGCGGTCGCGGTCGGGACGGACCCGTACGACGACGTGCATCCCGTGGTGCGGCGGATGGAGAGGGAGTTGGCGGGCCGCTTCGGCGAGCGGGACGTGCTGCTGGCGACCAAGGACGGCCGGCTGGTGTGCGTGGCTCCGGACAGCGAGCGCGCGGTCCTGGAGTTCTTCGCCCAGCTGGCGCTCCGCCCGGGGGCGGGCTACCGGCCGGCCCGGCGGGTGGCCACCGGGCGGCGGCACTCCGGGGCGGGCGGGGTGGTGCGCAGCTACGAGGAGGCCCTGGGCGCGATGGACTTCGCGGACCGGCTGGCACTGCCCGCCACGTTGCTGAGGGCGGAGGAACTGCTGGTGTTCCCGGTGCTGATGCGGGACCGCGCGGCGATGGCGGAGCTGGTCCGCAGCGTGCTCGGCCCGCTGACCGCGGCCAGGGGCGGGGCGCGGCCGCTGCTGGACACCATCGCCGTCCAGGCCGAGGCGGGCTATGTGAACGCGGAGGCGGCACGGCGGCTGGGGATCAGTGTGCGGACCCTCTCGTACCGCCTGGAACGCATCAAGGCCCGTACGGGGTACGACCTTTCGGACGCTCTGCAGCGTTACACCCTGGAGACCGCGGCCATGGGCGCGCGCCTGCTGGGCTGGCCGGAACAGCCGCTGTGACCGGTGCGCCCCTGCCTGGTCCGGCCCCTGCCTGGTGCGCCCGATGCCTGGTCCGGCTGATGCCTGGTCCGGGGTGTTAACAGCGCATAAAGATTGCCGGGTCCTGGCAATGTGCGAAGACCGGTTCGATTGCCAGGATTGCCGTGGCGCCGGACCGGTGCCGTG
This sequence comes from Kitasatospora purpeofusca, assembly GCF_034043715.1. Lineage (GTDB taxonomy): Bacteria > Actinomycetota > Actinomycetes > Streptomycetales > Streptomycetaceae > Kitasatospora > Kitasatospora purpeofusca_A. Next base: position 117,450 of record NZ_JAXCLC010000005.1, read on the forward strand.
ACGCGAGGCGGCGGGGGTGGGGCGGGTGCGGGGATTCACCGAGGCCGCGCTGGGGTTTCCCACGGCGCTGTTCAGCTTCGCGTTGCTGGTGGTCATCGGGTACTGGGGGCTGGTTCTGCTCGGTGGCCCGGGTGTCGGCGCCCTGGGCGGGGGAGAGGGCGCCGACACCCACGGGGGAGCTCTGGCCGGCCTAGGGCTGGGGGGCGTGCCGGTGACGGTGGCGGGTTCCCTGCTGATCGCCGTTGCCTGGTTCGTGAGCCTGGCCGGATCCGTGCTGACCGCCGGCCCGGCGGCGCGCACCGCCGTCCTGGCCGCCGCCCTGGCCACCGCCTGGGTGGTGACGCGGGCGGTGCTGCGCGCGGTCGTACGGCGGCTCCCCCGTGAACAGGCCGTCAGCCGCAGCGACTTCGTGGGACGGCTCTGCGTGGTGCGGACCGGCCGGGTGGGACCGGACTTCGGGCAGGCGGAGGTCACCGCGGAGGACGGGTCGAGCGCTGTGGTCCAGGTCCGCTCCCTCACCGGGGAGCCCGGTCTGACAGCCGGCCGGACCGCGCTCATCTTCGACTACGACCCCGACGCCGAGTGCTATCTCGTGGCCGCCTTCGATCCGGGGCCGCTCGGCCACTGACCTGGCGGCCGGCCGTGCTCCGACCTCCCTCGCACGGCCGTGCTCCGACTTCTTTCAGACAAAGGACTTGTGATGGACACCATCGCTGTCGGCTTCGGCGTGCTCGTAGCCGTCGTGCTGCTCATCGGGCTCGCCACCCTGCTGCTCACCAGCCGCCTCTACCGGAAGGTCGAGCAGGGCAAGGCGCTGATCGTCTCCAAGACGAAGAAGGTCGACGTGACCTTCACCGGCGCGGTCGTCCTGCCGGTGCTGCACCGGGCCGAGCTGATGGACATCTCGGTGAAGACCATCGAGATCTCCCGGACCGGCCGTGACGGCCTGATCTGCCGGGACAACATCCGTGCGGACATCCGGATCTCGTTCTTCGTCCGGGTGAACAAGACGGTCGAGGACGTCATCAAGGTCGCCCAGGCGATCGGCACCGCGCGGGCCAGTGACCAGGCCACCGTGCAGGACCTGTTCGCCGCCAAGTTCTCCGAGGCGCTGAAGACGGTCGGCAAGCAGCTGGACTTCACCGACCTCTACACCCACCGGCACGAGTTCCGCGACCAGATCATCGCGATCATCGGCACCGACCTCAACGGCTACAGCCTGGAGGACGCGGCCATCGACCACCTGGAGCAGACACCGCTGGGCTCGCTCGACGCCGACAACATCCTGGACGCCCAGGGCATCCGCAAGATCACCGAACTCACGGCGATCGAGCACGTGCGCACCAACGAGTACCAGCGCACGGAGGAGAAGGAGATCACCCGGCAGAACGTGGACGCCCGGGAGGCCGTCCTGGAACTGGAGCGCCGCCAGGCGGACGCCGAGATCCGCCAGCGGCGCGAGATCGAGACGCTGCGCGCCACCGAGGAGGCGGTGATCGCCCGCGTCCAGGAGCAGGAGCGGCTCAACGCGCAGACCGCGTTCCTCAGCACCGAGGAGCAGCTCGGGGTCCAGCGCGAGAACCAGGCCCGCGAGGTCGCCGTCGCACAGAAGAACCGCGAGCGGGTCATCGCGATCGAGAACGAGCGGATCGAGAAGGACCGCCTCCTGGAGGTGATCGGCCGCGACCGGGAGACCGAGCTGGCCCGGATCGCCAAGGACAAGGAGGTCGAGGAGCAGAAGCGGGAGATCGCCGACGTGATCCGCGAGCGGATCACGGTCGACCGCACCGTCGCCGAACAGGAGGAGTCCATCAAGACCCTGCGCACCGTCGAGGAGGCGGAGCGGCTGCGGAAGTCGACGGTCATCCAGGCCGAGGCCGAGGCGCAGGAGCTGCTGGTCAAGGACATCAAGGCCGCCGAGGCCGCCGAGCAGGCCGCCGAGCACAAGGCCCGCGAGTCCCTGGTCCTCGCCGAGGCGCGCCGACAGGCCGCCGAGCTGGACGCGACCGCCAAGATCCGCCTCGCCGACGGCATCCAGGCCGAGGCCGCCGCCGAGGGCCTGGCACAGGTCCGGGTCCGCGAGCAGGAGGCCGCCGCGATCGAGAAGGTCGGCCGGGCCGAGGCAGCCGTGCTGACGGAGAAGGCACAGGCCGCCGCACTGGAGATCGGCGCCAGGCTCAAGGCCGAGGCCGAGGGCCTGACCGAGAAGGCCGCCGCCATGGCCGCCCTCGACGAGGCCGGCCGGGGCCACGAGGAGTACCGGCTGCGCCTCGCGGCCGAGAAGGACGTCCGCCTCGCGGGCCTGGACGCCCAGCGGCGGATCGCCGAGGCCCAGGCCTCGCTGGTCGCGGCGGGACTGGCGAAGGCGAACATCGACATCGTCGGCGGCGACACCGTGTTCTTCGACCGCCTGGTGCGGTCGGTGACGGCGGGCAAGAGCGTGGACGCGTTCGTCGCCCACTCCGACACCGCCCGCGCTCTCGCCGGGCCCTGGCTGGACGGCAGCGCGCCCTTCACCGAGGACCTCACCCGGGTGCTCTCCTCGCTCTCCAGCGCCGACGTGCAGAACCTCACCGTCTCCGCGCTGCTGATGAAGCTCATCGGCCCGGGCGGCGACCAGAGCGGGCCGCTCACGCAGCTCCTCGCCTCCGCGCGGCAGCTGGGCATCGCCGAGACACCGATCGCCGCCCTCAACGGCGCGAAGAACCACACGAAGAAGTAGCAGAACCACGCGAAGAAGTAGCAGAACCACGCGAAGAAGCAGCAGAAGCAGGGGAGCGAACCGGTGACCGAGGACGTCGTCGACGACGGCACGTACGAGCTGCTGCGCGCCCGGCTGCGCCGCGCCGCCTCCGACCTGGCCGAGCGGGCACAGGCCCTCAACGCCCGCCGGGTGGCGGAGTTCGGCGGCGGCGGGTCGACGCTGGCCGGCACCGGACGGCTCACCGCCCCGAAGCCGCTCGCCCTGCGCGACGTGGCGGCGGTCGGCGGCCTGCTCCTGGCCGGGTGGCAGCACACCGCCGGCGACGCCCGCCTCGACGACATCCTCACCCTCCACCGCCCCGACCTGACCGAGGCGCCCACCGGGGCACTGCCCGGCCTGCTCGACGACCCGCGCCTGCGGCAGGACCTCGACGAACTGCACCGCTACTACCGCGACGCCCGCCTCGAACAGCTCCGGCTCGTCGACGGCCGGCTCCTGGCGCTCTTCCGCACCGGACCGGCCGCCGGCGACCTGCGGGTCCTGCGCTGGGACCTGGCCGCCGACGGCACCCCCGCCTACCTGGACGCCCGGGGCGAACGCGACCACGCCCCGGCGGACGGCCGGCAGCTCGACTGGACCGGGACCACCCGCGCCGACCACCGCCAGGGCCGCCCGCCCGCCGTGTCCCTCGCGGGCGAACTCCTGCTCTCCACCGACGGCGGCACCCTGCGCCTGGCGACCCCGGCCGGGCGCACCGTCCACGAGGAGCCGCTGGATGAGCCGCTCCAGGCCCTCGCCGACTCCGAGGTCGCCCACGGCCGCCTCGACACCCTGCTGCTGGTGCGGATCAGGCCCTACCGCGAGGAGACGGTCCGCCACCTGGTCTGCCACCTGCCCACCGGCCGCACGGTCCGCGTCGACGCCCTCGGCCAGTCCTGCCTGCGGCTGCCCGCCGACCAGGGCCTGGTCTTCCCCGGCGGCTACGTCCTCACCGACGGCACCCACCGCGTCTTCGACCGGCCGACCGCCGGCCTGCGCCACGAACGGACGATCGCCTCGCCCAACGGCGAGGACACCCTGTTCGCCTTCCGCGACCCCGTCGACGGGCGCACCCTGCTGCTCCCCTACAACAGCGTCCGCCAGGAAGCCGCCGCGCCCCTGCTCTGCCAGGGCTACGCACTGCTCGACGACGGCACGCTCATCGCCCCGCACACCGCGGACGGCCCGGCCCGGCTGCACCCCGTGCAGACCTGGCGGACCCCGTTCACCGGCGAACGGCACGCCGCCGCCCGACCGGCCGGACCCGGCCCGCTCGCCCGGATCGGCAACCCCGACCTGGTCCGCGGCCTGGCCGACTGCCTCGCCCTCGCCCGCCTGGCCACCGCCCGCACCGACACCACCGCCGGCTACCGGGCCGTCCTCGCGGCGAGCACACGCACCACCGACCGGCACCACTGGCTGGCGGAGCCCGGCCTCGGCGACCTCCACGCGCCACTCGCCGACATCCGCGCGACGGCACGCCAGGCCATCACCGAACACGAGACCGTCGCCGGGCTCACCGCCCACGCGGCGGAGCAGATCACCCGGACCGCCGAGCACGTCGACGGCCTGCTGCGCCGCACCCGGAGCGGGGCCCTCACCGCCGCCGAACGGATCGCCGAACTCGCCGACCTGCACCGCACCCGGGGACAGGTCGAAGCCCTCCGCGAGGTGCCCCGCGCCGACACCCACCGCATCGACCTCCTCGCCGAGCGACTCGCCGACGGGACCGCGGAGGCCGCGCGGCGCGCCGTCGACCTCCTCGCCGAGCCCGACGCCTTCACCGACCACCACCGGCAGGCCGCCGAACTCGCCGACAGCGCCGGATCCCTCACCGCGGCCGCCGAAGCCGCGCCGCTCGCCGAGCGGATCGCCGCACACACCGAGGCCGCGCAGACCGTCGCCGAACTCGTCACCGCACTCGAACCGGCCGACCCGACCGTCCGCACCGCCGTCCTGGACCGCCTCGCCGACATCCTCGGACTGCTCAACCGGGCCCGGAGCACCCTCGACGCCCGCCGCCGAGAACTGCGCACCCGCGAGGCCGCCGCCGAGTTCGCCGCCGAGAGCGCCCTGCTCGCCCAGGCCACCGACGCCGCCCTGGCCGCCGCCGACACCCCGCAGGCCTGCGACGAGCAGCTCACCCGCCTGATGCTGCGGATCGAACAACTCGACACCCGCTTCGCCGACGCCGATGCCGCCCTCACCGAGCAGCTCACCGCCCGCCGCGACGAGATCCACCACGCGCTCGGCGCCCGCCGCCAGGACCTCCTCGACGAACGCGCCCGCCGCACCGGACGCCTGGCCGCCTCCGCCGACCGCCTCCTCGACGCGCTCCGCCCGCGCCTGGCCGCCCTCGGGTCCCCGGCCGACATCGACGCCGCCCTCGCAGCAGACCCGATGGCCGTCAAGATCCGCCAACTGGCCGGACAACTGGCCGACCTCGGCGACCCCGTACGGGCCGAAGAAGTGGCCGGCCGTCTGCGCGCGGCCCGCCAACAGGCCCACCGGGCCCTGCGCGACCGCGCCGACCAGGCCGGCGACGGCCCCGGCACCCTGCGACTGGGCCGCCACCTGTTCACCACCGTCACCCAGCGCCCCGAACTCACCCTCGTCCACCGGCAGGGCCACCCGGCCTTCACCCTCACCGGCACCGGCTACCACCAGCCCGTCACCGACCCCGACTACGCGGCCACCGAACGGTTCTGGGAACAGCCGCTGGTCTCCGAGACCCCCGGGATCTACCGCGCCGAGTACCTCGCCGCGACCCTCCTGCTCGACGCCGAGCCCGACGGCCTCGACGCCCTCCACGAGGCAGCCGCGCGCGGCACGCTCGCCGGACTCGTACGCCGGGCCGCCGAAGAACGCCACGACGAGGGCTACCGGCGCGGCGTCCACGACCACGACGCCGCCGCCGTCCTCCGAGCCCTCCTCACCCTGCACGCCGGTGCCGGCCTGCTGCGCCACCCCGCGGCCGCCCGCGGCACCGCGCAGCTCTTCTGGACACACGGCGCCGACGAGAGCGCCAGGACGGTCTGGGCGGCGCGGGCTCGCTCCCTGGGAGCCGCCCGTGCGCACTTCGGCACCGTCCCCGCCCTCGACGCGCTCGCCGACGAACTCGACGGAAGGATCGCCGGGTTCACCCGGCGGGCGGGCCTGCCCGTCTCCCGGGCCGGTGCCTACCTCGTGGCCGAACTCGCCCACGCCGCCACCGGCTTCGTCGCCCGGCCCGCCGTCACGGCCCTGCTGGACGAGTTCCACGCGGATCCGGGCACCCGGGACCTCGCCGAAGCGCTCGCCGCCGTCCCCGACGATCCCGACCACCTGCCCGCCCGGCACCAGCTGGCCTCGGCCTGGCTCGAAGCGTTCACGCGGGCCACCGGCCACCCCGCCGACAGCGCGGACCTCGCCGAGGCGGTGGCGACCCTCCTGGCCCCGGACCTCCCCCGCTACCTCGCCGACGGCGCCGTCGGGACCACCGTGACCGGACTGGCCGGCGACCACCCCCGCCTCCGCTCCGGCGCCCTGACCGTACGCCTGGACGAACTCCTCACCCGGACCGCGGACTTCCGGACCACCCGGGTCCCCGAGTACCGGGCCTACCAGCAGAGCCGCGCCCGCCTGCTGGAGGCCGAACGCGTCCGGCTGCGCCTGGAGCAGTACCGTCCCCGGCCCCTCGACGGCTTCGTCCGCAACCGCCTCATCGACGAGGTCTACCTTCCCCTCGTCGGCGACAACCTCGCCAAACAGCTCGGAACAGCGGGCGACAGCGCCCGCACGGACCGCAGCGGCCTGCTGCTCCTGGTCTCTCCTCCCGGGTACGGCAAGACCACCCTCGTCGAATACCTGGCCGACCGGCTCGGCCTCCTCCTCGTCAAGGTCAGCGGCCCCGCCCTGGGCCACCGGGTCACCTCCCTGGACCCCGCCGAGACCTCCGACGCCACCGCCCGGCGCGAGATCGAGAAGATCAATTTCGCGCTCCACGCCGGCACCAACGTGCTGCTCCACCTCGACGACATCCAGCACACCTCGCCCGAACTCCTCCAGCGGTTCATCCCGCTGTGCGACGCCCAGCGCCGCATCGACGGCGTCTGGGACAGCCGGGCCCGCGAGTGGGACCTGCGCGGCAAACGCTTCGCCGTCGTCATGGCCGCCAACCCCTACACCGGGTCGGGCAGGGACTTCCGGGTCCCCGACATGCTCGCCAACCGCGCCGACGTCTGGAACCTCGGCGACGTCGTCGCAGGCCGCGACGACCTCTTCGCCCTCAGCTTCATCGAGAACACCCTCACCGCCAACCCCCACCTGGCGCCGCTCGCCACCGCCGAACCCGCCGACCTGGACACCCTCCTGCGCCGCGCCGCCGGAGAACCCTCCGGACGGGAACTCTCCGGGCCCTGGTCCGCCGCCGAGACCGAGCGGATGACCGCCGTCCTGGCCAAGCTCCTGCGGGTCCGCACGACCGTCCTCGCCGTCAACCGCGCATACCTGCACTCCGCCGCCCGGAGCGACCGCTCCCGCACCGAGCCGCCCTTCCTGCTCCAGGGCTCGTACCGCAACATGGCCAGGATCGCCCAACGCGTCGTGCCCGCCATGGACGACGCCGAACTCGACGCGCTCGTCACCGACCACTACCACGCCGAGGCCCAGCCCCTCGGAGCCGAAGCGGAGGCCCAGCTCCTCAAACTCGCCGAACTGCGCGGCACCCTCACCCCCGACCAGGCCGCCCGGTGGGAAGCCGTCAAGGCCGGCTGGCGGCACGCGCGCTGAACGGGCCCTCCCGGCCTCCCACCCTCCCGGCCGGGGTCGGCGGCAGGGGCGTCACGAGCGCCCCCGGCCGCCGTTCGGAGCCGGGGTACCCGGCGACGCCCTACCGGGCGCCCATGGTCCTCGCGAAGGTCTCCGGATCGGCGTCGAAGCCGTGGATGCCGGACCGGAACACCCAGGCCCCCGAGCTGTCCCGGGTGAACTCGGCGACCCTCGCGGCCGTCGCCCCGCCGACGCGGGTGAAGTCCACCGCCGCCAACTCGTCGCGCCCGTTCCGGATCCTCGCCGCGGGGTTCGCTATGTCCCCGAACGTCAGCAGGCCGGCGCCCTGCTGGATGGCGATGCCCACGACCACCCGGCGGTAGCGGTGCGCCAGGCGGTCGAGCTCCAGGACCAGGCGCTCGTCGACGCCGAGGCCCTTGCCGTCGCGGCTGTCCCTGGTGAGGGTGATCGTGCCGTCGGGAGCGCGGCTGTCGAAGTGGACCAGGTAGGCGGGGGCGCCGGGCGGCTCGACGGTGGTGTAGGTCGCGGCGACGAGATCCAGATCGTGACCCGCCGAACCCGCGGGACTCGGATCCCACGACAGGTCCACTTCGATCCGTTCCAGACCCTTGTTGAGACTGCTCACCGGACTCTCCCCTCGTCATCGCACCGACCCGGCACGGTGCCACCGCGGACCGACTCGTCGTGGGCCAACGATAGGGCACCGGCATGTCGTTGACACGAAATCAGCTTCGTCCGCCGGGACGGGACCCGGATCCGGCCGGCCGACCGGCCCTCCTCACGGCTCCGGCGGCCGTGGGCCCTGCTGAACGGCCGCTGCCGCCGGCGCCGGTACCAGGGCCTCCCGGCCGGCGGGCACCCTCGCCCCGTCGACCCGTCGCCGCGGTGAAACGCCCGCCACGCGGTGGGCGACCCGCTCCCGTCCCCGCGCCGAATAACCCCGTACGCCCGGACCCGGACCGGCTGCGTCCATCGAGGTGCCACCCGCCGCACGCGGATTGACCACCGGGCCGTGGGGTAGGCGCGCGGCATGGCGGACACCGGACCCCTGGCGGGCGACCGGGCCGGCGGCGACGTCGGCCCGTACGACCTGTGCGGCCGGTGCGACCTGTGCGGCCGGTGCGGCCGTGCCGAGCGGCCGCTCCGGGCAGCAGGCCCGCTACCGGGACCCCGGCGGGGCCACCGGCCTGCGGCGGGGCCTGTTCTGCCGGGCGGGGGACCTCGAGAAGGAGTGCAGCGATGTCGAACGATGCCATCGTCCTGCTGCGGGAGGACCACAAGGAAGTTCGCCGGCTGTTCCGTGAGTACCGGGCGACGACCGGGGCGACGGGAGGCGGGAGCGGCGACGCGGCCGAGGGCGACCGGGCGGCGCGGCATGAGGCGGTCGACCGGATCGTCGAGGCGCTGACCGTCCACACCTACTTGGAGGAGGAGCTCTTCTACCCCCGCGTCCGCCGGGAGGTGCCCGGCCTGGCGGAGGAGATGGACCGCGCCCGGGAGGAGCACCACGTCGCCGACCTGCTCTGCGAGGAGCTGAGCCGGATGAGCCCGGAGGACGAGGGCTACGACGCGAAGACCGCGGTGCTGATCGACGTCGTGGAGCGCCACATCGCCGAGGAGGAGGGCGACTGGTTCCCGCTGGTGCGGGCCTCGCTCGGCCGGAAGGAGATCCAGGAGATCGGCGAGCGGATGCGAGCGGTCCGCGAGACCGCGCCGCGCCGTCCGACCGGCGGCGGCGTCCTGCACCGGATCGCCGACGCGATCGAGGGCTGACCGCCGCGTCCGCACGAAGGGAAGTGCAGCCGTGCACCACGACCAGGAGCAGGACCTGCTGGACCAACTCGTCACCGACCACCACTCGATGGTCGTCCACTTCAGCGAACTCGGCGGCATCCCCGCCGGGGACCCGCAGCGCAAGGAGATCGTCGACCTGGTGACCGACCGACTGGTCCGCCACACCCGGGTCGAGGAGAAGCACCTCTACCCGGTGGCCCGCGACCGGCTGGCCGACGGGCCGGCCGTCGTCGAGCGCGAACTCGCCGACCACCAGGCGGTCGAGGCACTGCTGGTCGAACTGCGCCCCACCCACGTCACCTCGCCCCAGTTCGACCGCCTGGTCGCCCGCCTCGTCGAGGAGGTCACCCGGCACGCCAACGACGAGGAGGCCCGGCTCTTTCCGGCGGTGCGGGCCGTGACCACCGAGGACGAACGACGGCTGCTCGGCGCCCGCGCCCGGGAGACCAGGGCGAACGACTCCGGCCGGCCCCGCCACCAGCCCCCGGCCGCACGCCCCGCCGATGACCTGCCGCCGCCCGAGCGCCCGCTGGGCGAGCGGATCCGCGACTTCCTCACCCCGGGCTGACCGGGGCTGACCGGGGCCGACCGGGCCGACGGCCCCGACCGGGCCGACCGCGCAGATCGGGCCGACAGGGTCGGTCGCCGTCGAGCGCCCCAGCACGAAGAAGTCCGGCGCCGGCCGCGCGCCGCGCGTACCGAAGGAGGACCGCGATGATGACCGGGACGACCGGGACGGCCGGAGCCGACGCCCTCGAGTCGGCCGTGAACCCCTGCTGCGTACCGGCCGCCCCCTGCTGGGTGGGCCTGCTCAGCCGGGACCTGGTCGCGGCGAAGGCGTTCTACGGCCCGCTGCTGGGCTGGACGTTCCGGGAGGTGCCGAGCGTGGTCGGGGTGCACCTGCACGGCCTGGTGGACGGCACGGTGGTCGCCGGGCTGTCCGAGGCCGCCCGCCGCTGGGAGTTCCCGGTCGCCTGGACGACCTACTTCGGCGCGGAGGACGCCGACGCCACGGCCGAGCGGGTGCGCTCCGGCGGTGGCACCGTCGCGGTGGGGCCTCTCGCCTTCGACGGCGGCCGGCTCGTCCTCGCCGCCGACGGTCGGCAGGCGGTCTTCGGCATCTGGCAGGCACCGGCCGGCCCGCCGCGCCTGCTGGACGGCCCCGGCGCGCCCGTCTGGACCGAACTCCACACCACCGACCCCTTCGCCGCCGCGCTCTTCCACGGCCGGGTGTTCGCCTGGGACGAGCGCGACCCGCGCCGGTACGAGGTGCGCTACGAGCACGACCGGGTGGTGCTGCGGGTGGACGGAGCGGCCGTCGCCGCGATCCGCGGCGGCGGCGTGGAGGGGTCGCCGGAGCCGGTGCTGCGCCCCCGCTGGCATGTGTACTTCGAGACGGCGGACGTCGACGAGTCGGCGGCGCTGGCCGTTCGGCTCGGCGGACGCCTCGTCATCCCGCCCGCCGACTCGGTGTACGGACGGACGGCCGCCGTGAGCGACCCGGAGGGCGGCCTGTTCCACCTGGTGACCGTCCGGCGCGCTTCCGGTCGGCCGGTGACGCGAGGCCGGTTGCGTGAGGACGCGCCATGAGGACGCGCACCGGCTCAACTGCTGAGCGCGACGATCATGGCGATCAGCATCACGGACACGGCCACGGCGAGCAGGATGATCAGCCAGGCCGGCCAGGATCCCCAGGCATGGCGGAGTTCCTCGGGTTCCGGGGTGGAGATTCCGAAGATGCCTCCTTCGGCGGGAGGGGTGTCATGGGGCAACGTGTTGCCGCGGTGGTCCGTGCCGGGACTCGTGGCGGGGTCCGGATCTGGCGTGGTCATGACTTTTCCTCCTCTGTCGGAGCCTCGCTCCCCACGGGCAGCCGGGTGGCGGCACCCCGGGGGAGGTCGTCCATGGCTCCTCCTCGTCGCTCCCGGGCGCCTGCCCTGCCGGACCGGCCTCAATCAGGAACGAACGGGGGGACGTCGGGCAGGAACGAACGGGGGGACGTCGGGGGACATCGGGCCCGTCCCGGTTTCCGCGGTTCCGCCCGGGGCAGCCGCAGGCCATGGACCGAAGTCGTTCGCCCTTGATGGACAGCTCGCTCCCACTGCTGGCCCGCGGCTACGCGTGGCTGCCCGACCTTCGCCGCCGCAGCCCGGGCCCGGTGGTCCGGGCCCGACTCATGGGCCGGCCCGCGGTCGCCCTGCACGGACCGGACGCCGTCCGCTTCTTCTACGACGAACGGCACGTCCGCCGCAACGGCGCCCTGCCCGAGCCCGTGAAGAGCACCCTGTTCGGCCACGGCGCCGTCCACTCGCTCGACGGATCCGTCCACCGCCTGCGCAAGGCGATGTTCCTGACGCTGCTCGCCGATCCCGGCGAGGTCCGCGCACTCGTGGACAGCGTCGGAACGGCCTGGGACTCCGCTGTCCCCGCCTGGGCGGAGCAGCCGCAGGTCGTCCTGCTGGACGCGGTGGCCCGGGTCCTCACCGAAGGCGTCTGCCGGTGGGCCGGCCTCCCGGTCGCCGAGGACGACCTCGAACCCTTCGCCCGGGACCTCGTCGCCATGGTCGACGGCTTCGCCACGCCCGGTCCGCGCCACTGGCGCGCCCGACTGGCCCGCCGACGGCGGGAGGCCCTGCTCGCCCGCCTCGTGGACGACGTGCGCGACGGCTCGGTCCGAACCCCGGCCGGCTGCGCCGTCGAGGTCGTCGCCCGCCACCGCGACGCGGACGGGCGACTGCTGGAGCCGCGCGTGGCGGCGGTGGAACTCCTCAACATCGTCCGGCCGACCGTCGCGGTGTGCTGGTTCGCGGTCTTCGCCGCCCACGCCCTGCACCGCTGGCCCGACAACCGGGAACGGCTCGCGACGGAGGGCGCGGCGTACGCCGCGGCCTTCGCACAGGAGGTCCGCCGGTTCTATCCCTTCGCGCCCTTCGTGGCCGGCAGGGCGGCGGCCGACCTCTCCTACCGGGGCGAGCGCGTCGCCGAGGGCACCCTCGTGCTCCTCGACCTGTACGGGCAGAACCACGATCCCTCGCTCTGGGACGACCCGTACGACTTCCGCCCCGACCGCTTCCTCGACCGCCCCGCCGACCCGGACCTGCTGATCCCCCAGGGCGGCGGCGATGCGGCGACGGGCCACCGCTGCCCCGGCGAAGCGGTCGTCGTCGGGCTGCTCGAATCACTGTCCCGACGCCTCGCGCGGATGGAGTACACCGTCCCCGAACAGGACCTCGCGATCCCCCTCGGCCGGATGATCGCCCGCCCCCGCAGCGGCTTCGTCATCGCCGTCCCGGACAGGGGCGGCCCGGGCACGGGCGACACGGGCACGGGCGACACGGACAGGGGCGGCCCGGGCGGACCGGGAACGGGGTGAACCAGCAGGTGGGGGAGGCGGCGCCGCCCCTCCGCCCTGCCCCTCCGCCCTGCCCTGCCCGACCTGCCCGGCCCGGGGTGCCCGGGTTCCTGCCGCGGCGTAGTGTCGGTGACGAGAGCCGACGCGTGTGCCGCGGACGTGCGGTGCGCACTGCGGAGGTGGCCGGTATGGGTGTCGGTGGGCCGGGCGCGGGGGAGGCGCCGGGCAGCGGTGGTGACGCGGTGCTGGGGGCGGTGCTGGCGCGGGTGCTGGAGTCCTCGCACCGGATCTCGCCGCGGGAGCTGCCCGACCTGGTGGGCGGTGCCGCGCGGGCGCTGGGCCTCGGGGCGGCGCAGGTCTACCTGACGGACCTGCAGCAGCGGGTGCTGGTGCCGCTGCCCGACCCGGAGCTGCGGGAGCCGCCGGGGGCACTCGACGTGGACGGCACCCTGGCGGGCCGCGCCTACCGCACCGGGCGGACGGAGACCGTCGTGGGGCCGCCGGGGGTGGGCTGGGTCCCGCTGGTCGACGGGATCGAGCGCGTCGGTGTGCTGCGCGTCGGCGTCCACGTCCCGCCCGGGCGGCTGCTGGAGCGGGCCCGGGCCCTGGCGTCCCTGGTGACGCTCCTCGTCGTGTCGAAGTCCGCTTTCGGCGACGTGTTCGTCCGTACGGTCCGGACCCGCCCGATGAGCCTGCAGTCGGAACTCCTGTGGGCGTTCGTGCCGCCGCGGACCATCGGGACCCGGGCCGTCACGTCCAGCGCCGTGCTGGAGCCCGCGTACGAGGTCGCGGGGGACGCCTTCGACCACAGTCTGGCCGGTGACGTCTTCCATCTGACGGTCGTCGACGCGATGGGGCACGACCTCGCCTCCGGCGGGGCGAGCGCCGTCGCTCTCGCGGCCTGCCGCTCGACCCGCCGGGCGGACGGCACGCTCGCCGACATCGCGGAGGCGATCGACACCACGCTGACCCGCTGGATCCCGGACCGGCTGCTGACGGCGGTGATCGCCGACCTCGACACCGCCACCGGGTACCTGTCGTGGGTCAACTGCGGCCACCCGACGCCGCTGCTGATCCGCGGCGGCCGTGTCGTGCCCCGCGCGCTGGAACGCCACGTGCACCCCCCGCTCGGTATCGACGGGCACCACCGGCCGGTGCCCGTCCACCAGGCCCGCCTGCAGCCGGGCGACCGGATCCTCGTCCACACCGACGGCGTCACCGAGGCCCGCTCCGCCGACGGCGACCTCTTCGGCGAGCAGCGCCTCATCGACACCGTCGTGCGGGCCACGGCCACCGGCCAGCCGGCGCCCGAGGCACTGCGCCGACTCATGCACGGTGTCCTCGCCCACCGCGACCACGACCTGCGCGACGACGCCACCGTCATGCTCGTCGAATGGCATCCGGACCGGTGAACGCGCACCGCCGTGTGCCGGTGCGTCCGGGACGGCCCGCCCCGGGCAGGTGCGACACGGCCGCGGCCACCGCCCTGCTTCCGCCCGCTCGGGAGGCATCGTACTGACCCCACGTGAACTCCTCGTCCTCGACCGGATCGAGTCCGATCCCGCCCGCGACCACCAGCTGGTGCGCGCGCCGGCCTGCCGCCGGCTCCGGGACACGACCGCCGGGGTCGTGCTGTGGGCGACCTCGTGGGCCCTCGTGGTGCCGCTCCTGGTGCGTATCGCCGTCCTGACCCGCACCGGAGGCCGCCGCTGAACCTGCCGTGCCTCCCGCTCCGGGGGCCCGGAGGAACGGGCGGCACGCGGGATCAGACGGGCGGGTCCGGGCTGTAACCGAGCACCCACCCGAGGGCCTGGGCGACGCCGCGGGCCTGCCGGCGCTCCTCCGGGGACCGGTGCGCGTCGTACCGGACGGCGAGAGCGGTGCGCTCCTGTGTCATCAGGCGCAGCAGCGCGTCGGCGGGTGGCGCCGGTTCCATGGCGAGGGGCGGCGCCCGCCAGGGGTCGAGCGCCCAGCGCAGGGCGGCCCGGGCACCGCGGACGCGCGGCTTGTCCCGGCGGGCCCGCAGCCGGTGCAGGACGCCCTGGATCTCGTCGGCGGAGCGGATGCCGACACTGCGCTTCGGGAGGAGACCGATGCTCATGTCTCCACCGTAGAGACTCCACCCCCCGGACGTCCCGCGTTCCGTCCGCCGGAGGCCCGGCCGGCCCCCGGCGGGAGAGGGGACGCAGGCCCGCGGGAGCAACGATTGGACATGCGGCTCGGGGGTAACCGCCGGACATGGTCACGGTGGGTGTTGAAGAGGAGTACCTGCTCATCGACGCTGCCACCGGGGTGCCCGTGGCCCGGGCCGAGCAGGTCCGGCGAACGGCCGACCTGCAGCCCGCCGTCGAGGCGGCCGAGGTGCAGCGCGAACTCCTCCAGGCCCAGCTGGAGATCGCCACCCCCGTCTGCCGGACCCTGGAGGAGGTCGACACCCACCTCAAGCGGCTGCGCCGCGCGCTCTCGGTGTCGGCCCGGGTGCACGGCTGCCGGCTGGCGGCCTGCGGTGCGGCGCCCTTCGCCGACCGCCTGCCCGTACCTGTCAGTGACACCCCGCGGTACCGGGCCATGCGTGCCGAAGCGCCCCAGCTGACGGACGAGCAGCTGATCACCGGAATGCACGTCCACGTCGGGGTACCGGACCGCGGTGCCGGCGTCGCCGTCCTCAACGGCCTGCGCCCCTGGCTGCCGCTGATCGTCGCCCTGTCGGCCAACTCGCCCCTGTGGCACGGCGTCGACACCGGCTTCGCCAGCTGGCGGACGGTGGTCTTCGGCCGCTGGCCCGTCAGCGGCGTACCGCCGGTGTTCGACGGCGCGACGGACTACAGCCGGCGCGTCCACAGCCTCGTCGAGACCGGGCTGATCCGCGACGTCGGCCAGCTCTACTGGCAGGCCAGGCTCTCCGAGCGCTACCCCACGGTGGAGATCAGGTCGATGGACGTCCAGCTCCGGGTGGACGAGGCGGTGATGCTGACCGGGCTGGTCCGGGCGGTCGCCGCCACCCTCCTCGTCGACCACCGCCGGCACCGTCCGCTCCCCGGCCCGGGCCCGGCCCCCCACCCTCACCCCGAGGCGCTGGCCGCCGCGCTCTGGTACGCCGCCCGCCACGGCTGCGCCGACCGGCTCTACGACCCGCTCACCGGCACGCTGGACACCCCGCCGGCGGTCGTCGCCCGCGTCCTCGACGTCCTCGGCCCGGCACTCGCCCGCAGCGGCGACGCCTCCCGGGTCGAGCCCGTCCTGCGGCGCCTCCTCCACGACGGCAACGGCGCGGCCCGTCAGCGCCGGGAACTGCGCCGCGGCGGGCGGGCCGCACTCCTCGGACTCGTCGGAGCCGTCGACGGGACGCCCCCGGACGACCGGAGCCCCTGGGGGAGCCGGCGCTAGGTGGTCTGACCCGTGAGGTCGGGGACGCGGCCGGCTGCCGGGTTCGGGTCGGACGCGCGGAAGCGGACGTTGCCCGGGCCCGCGGTCAGCGGACGGGGACGGCCGCTCTCACTCGGAATCCTCGTCGGCGTGGGCGTAGAGCTTCAGTGCCGGGACGCCGACCTTGTGGCGGGCCCGGCTCGCCCAGTCCCGGTGGAAGAACTCCTCGACCAGGTGCGGGGCGGTCAGGACGATCACCTCGTCGGCGTGCGTCTGGTCGACCACCGACCGCAGCAGGTCCAGTGGATGGCCGTCGACGGTCTGGCCCACGGCGTCGGAACCGGCGTCGCGCAGGCGCTTGAGCGAGTGCTCCAGCGCGAGAGCGGCGGGCTTCCGGGCCGCGTCGCCCTCGGGCTCGGCGCCCTCCTGGACGGCTTGTTCGAGCTCGCCGAGTGCGACGTCGTCGATGGCGCGCAGCAGCCGGTCCTCCGCGCCTCGCGGCTGCATCAGGACGACGAACGACATCCGGTCGTCGTGGAGGCTGGTGACGAAGTCGACGTCCGTCGCGGACAGCGGCTGCTCGATCATCAGGACGGTGGTGAACACCTTGGGCCTTTCCTTGTGCGCCCGTGGAGGCGCGGTCGGTGCCTGGCGGCGGTGGCGGGTTCCTGCCCGGTGGGCGGGCCGCTATCCGAGGCCCAGTTCCTTCGCGGCGAGTGCGGTGCCCTCGATGCGGGCGCGGATCTTGGCGAACGCGGTCTCGCGCGAGGTGGACATGTCGTCCGCGAAGGTGGTGAAGCCGGAGTCGTCGCAGGTGCCCAGCCGGTCGACCGGGAGGTGGCGGGCCGCCGTCAGTACCCGGTCGCGCACCTCCTCGGCGCTCTCCACGCGGGGGTCGAGGGGGTCGGTGACGCCGACGAAGACACGGGCCTCCGGCCCCAGGTGGTCCGCGACGACCCGCAGGACCCGGTCCGGGTCCGGCTCGGAGGCCAGCTGCAGGTAGAAGGTGCCGACGTTGAGGCGGAACAGGTCCGGCAGCAGGTCCGCGTAGTCGACGTCGAGGCTGTGGGTGGAGCCCTGGTCCGCGCCGGGGCCGCTGTGGACGCCGATCCGGGCGCGCTCCTCGTCGCCGAAGCGGTCCAGGAGCCGGTTGTTCAACTCGACGAAGTCTTTCAGGACCTGCCTGCTCGGGTCGAGCTTGAGCGAGAGGCGGCCCTCTTCGAAGCCGAGCTGGACGCTGTGCGCGCCCGCCCGGAGGCAGCCGCGGATCTCCTTCTCCGCCTCGTCGACCACGTCGGCGAGGAACGCCTCGCGGGAGTAGCCGGCGATGCCGTCGTGCGGGTAGAGCAGGCTCAGCGTGGAGGGCGCGACGACGGTCTGCTTCACCGGCGCCTTGGCGAGCTTCAGCGCGGCCCGCAGGTACTGGTCGGCCTGGGTGCGGTAGCGGAACGGGCCGGCGGTCAGCCGGGGCAGCCGGCGGGTGTGCCCGTCCGCGTAGGGGATGACGACGCCGTCGGGGGCCGTGTTGTCGGCTCCGTCGACCGGGTACGTCCAGGCACTGGCCTTGCCCTGGTCGCCGTCGGTGACGACGGTCGAACCGAGTGCTTCCAGGCGCTCGATGCTCTCGCGGACGGCCAGGTCCACGGCGCTCGCCAGCGCCGCGTCGTCACCGCTGTTCCGGATGGTGGCCACAGCCACGGGGCGGGGAAGGCTGCCGATCGGCTCGGAAGGAATGGTCATGGCGGCGAGCCTAGAAGGCCGCACCGCCGTGCCTTCCCCGTACGCGCGAGTACCGCCGCCGGACCACGCCTCCGGGTGACCGTCCCGGCCGCGGAGTTGACGGCACGTCCGGGTCCGCCGAGGCCCTCGCGAGGTCACCGTCGGCGTGGGCGCACCCGGTGCCGCCTTCGGTCCACGACCGGCGGCACGCGCCCGGTGGCCGTCGGGGTGGGCTCAGTTCCGGTGGCCGGATCGCAGCTCGTGCCGGTCGGCCCAGGCCGCGAGGGCCGCGGAGATCGCTCCGGGCTGGTCCTCCGCGGCGTCGTGGCCGGCGCGGGGCAGCCGTTCGATCTCCAGGGCGCCGATGTTGGCGGCACACCACGCGATCATCTCCGGGCCGATCGTCGTGCCGGGGCCGGGCTCGAAGGACAGCAGCAGCTTGGGGACGTCGGTGTCGGCGGCCAGCCACCGGTCCAGCTGCTCGATCCTGGCCACGACGTCGGCCGGCTCGCCGCCCAGGGGGAGCGAGCGGGCCCACTGCAGCATCGGCCGGCGGCTGTCGCGGGTGGGGTACGGCTTGCGGTAGGCGTCGTGGTCCTCCTGCGGGAGGCCGTTGGCGACGACGTTCGGCAGGACCTGCTCGATGAACAGGTTCTCGTCCAGGATCATGGTCTCGCCCACTCCCGGGGTCCTGAGCGCCCGGAACAGGTCGCGGGCCTCCTCGGGGAACTCCTGCCAGGCCATCGGTTTCACGACCGGTTCGGTGAAGGCGAGGCCGCGCACGCGCCCCGGGTGGCGGGACGCCCAGTCGAAGGCGAGCGTGGCACCCCAGTCGTGCCCGATCAGCACGAGGTCGTCGAGTCCGAGCGCGTCGATCCACGCGTCCAGGTAGCGGGCGTGGTCGTCGAAGGTGTAGCGGATGTCCGGCTTGCCGGAGTCGCCCATGCCGATCAGGTCCGGCGCCAGGCGGCGGCCGGGGCCGCCGATGCCCGGCAGGACGTGGCGCCACAGGTAGGAGGAGGTCGGGTTGCCGTGCAGGAAGACCATCGGCTGCCCCGTGCCGGTCTCCCGGTGAAAGATCGTCGAGTCGAGAACACGCGTGGTGGGCATGGCGGACCTCTCAGCGTCGGACGGGCGCCGGGCGGGGCGGGCGGGCCCGAAGGAGGAGGTGAGGACCCGGGTCCTCGTCCGGTCCGGCCCTGGGCCCGAGCGGGCCGGAAGCCACAAGGTATCCACTGGCCCCGCGCCTGCCGTGCCGACACCACCGAGGCCCCACCCGGCCGGGCGAGAGCCCCGTGGAGCGTGACCGTGGAAGGTGACCGTGGAGGGTGGACGGCCGGAGGTGGCGGCTGGAGGTGCTGCCGCCCCTGCCGCCGGAGCCGGTCCGGGCGGGGGGGGGGGGGGGGGGGGGGCCCCCCCCGCCCCCCCCCCCCCCCCCCCCCCCCCCCCCCCCCCCCCCCCCCCCCCCCCCCCCCCACCCCCCGCCCCCCCCCCCCCCCCCCCCCCCCCCCCCCCGCCCCCCGCGGGGGGGGCGGGCGGGGCCCCCCCCCCCCCCCCCCCCCGGCCCGTGCCGTTCGCACGGCCTGCGCCGGTCGCAGGACCTGTGCCGCCCCGCACCACCCGCACGACCCGCACGACCCGCACTGACGAGAGGACCACCGTCCGATGGCCCGGCCGTACGACGAGAACCACCGCGAGGCACTCCGCGACCAGCTCGACCTGCCGGTGACCGAACGCGTCTGCCCGGTCTGCGACCACGCGGGCCTGCGCTCCTACCACCACGAGGAGTCCGGCCGGAGCGGACCGTCGATGATCAACTACCTCTGGTGCCCCGCCTGCCACGCCTACTCCTCCTCCTTCACCGCCGCCGACCGCCGCACGGTCGACCGCGATCCGCTCGCGGACGCCCACGGCGACCGGATCGCCGAGGTGATGCGGGACCCGGAGGGCTTGCTGCGCATCCTCGACGGCTACTGGAGCGCCGGCAGCCTGCCGCAGCGGATGCTGCGCCGCCGAAGCGGCTGAGCCCCCGGCCCGTCCGCCGCGGGTCGTCGTTCCGGCCCGGGTCGGCGGCCGGGGCGGTTCAGTACGACTGGAGCTCGATCAGCCGGCCCTCCGGGTCGCGCAGATGGGCGGTGCGCAGCCCCGGCCCCCACTCGGGGCGGTCGGTGGGGCCGACGACGGGGTCGGCGCCGTGCCGCAGGCAGAGGTCGAACGCGGGCCCGACGTCCTCGACCCGGAACACCAGCATGGCGTCGTCCTGGGCGGCGACGGCCGGTTCGGCGGGCAGCGCGGCGGTGCCGACGGCCGCGGCCAGCAGGCTCCGGTCGAACAGCGACAGCACGGCCTGACCGTCGAGGTCCCAGGTCGCGTAGGGGCCGTCGGGAGTCCCCTTGACCAGGGCGGCGCCGGTCAGCGGGGTCAGTACGGCGCGGTAGAAGCCGTAGCAGGCGGGGAAGTCGGCGACGAGCAGGCGGTGGTACAGGGCGTCCATGGTCAGGATTCCTCGCCTCGGGTTCGGGGTCGTTCTCGCGGGGTCGTTCTGGCGAGGTCGTTCTCGCTCAGAAATTGTGGGTCTCGTCCCACTGTAGGCCCGCACCCTAGACTTCTTCCATGCCCCCAGAGGAACCCGGCTCCACCCCTTCCGCGCCCGCTCCCGCTGCCGCGCCGGCTCCCGACGGTCCGTCACCCGGCCGGGCGACCCCGCCGTCCCTGCTGGACCTCAGCACCTACCTGCTGTCCCGGGCCGGGAAGGCGGCCCGCTCGCGCCTCGCCGAGCGCCTCGCCCGGCGCGGTCTGCGGCTGTGGGACATGGCGGTGCTCGCCGCGCTGGCCGACTTCGGCCCCCACGCCCAGCGGGACCTCGTGCGGCGGCTGGGGGTCGACGCCAGTGACATGGCCAAGGTCGTGGACCGACTCGGCCTCGCCGGGTACGTCGAACGGACCCGGGACGCCGCCGACCGCCGTCGGCTCTCGGTCACCGTCACCGAGGCCGGCCGTGTGCTGCTCGCCGAACTGCGCGCCGAGGCGCTGGCCGTGCAGGGCGAGGTGCTGGCCCCGCTGAGCGGGACGGAACGGCGCGTCCTGCACGAGCTGCTCGCCCGGATCCACGCGGAGCTGCCGGGCACACCGTGACCCGGCCGGGCCCGGCATCCGCAGGCCCGGCGTCTGCGGGCCCGACGTCCGCAGGCCCGGCGGCGGCGGGTCAGCGGTCGAGCGGCAACGGGCGGCGGGCACCGGCGAACTCGCCGGCCCAGCGCGGCAGGTCGAGGACGCCCTCGACCCGGGCCACCAGGGTGCCGGTGCGTTCCGCGTGGATCATCGCGCCGTCACCGGCCCAGAGGCCCACATGGTGCAGCGGCGCGTCCGGGCGGGAGAAGAACAGCAGGTCGCCGGGAAGCAGTCCGGACCGGTCGACCGGGGCGGAGCGGTGGAACTGGGCGACCGTGTAGTGGCCGAGCTCCACCGCTCCGCCGCTCGCCCGGTACCAGCAGTGCAGCGACAGGCCGCTGCAGTCGAAGCCGATCGTGCTCTCTCCCAGGCACTGGCCGTCCAGGTAGCCGTTCTCCTCGTCGCAGAAGCCGAGGCTCGGCCCCAGCCGGTCGCCGCCGCCCCAGGCGTACGGCACGCCGACCTGTGCGGTCGCCACGGCGGCGACCCGGAGGCCGAGCGAGAGCCCCGGGTCGTCCTCGTGGGGGCGGGCGGCGGCGGAACCGGCCCCGAGCGGGGCCAGACCGGCCCCCAGGGCGACTCCCAGCAGCCGGCGGCGGCCCCAGCCGCCGGTGGTGTGCGGAAACGGCACGGCAGTCCCCTCGGTCGTCGGCGAACCACCAGGATCCCGGTTCGGGCTCCCGCGCCGCCATCACCCGCAGAGGTGAATTCCCAGCCGGCGGGCCCCGGGGCGCCCGGGGCGGCGCGGTAAATCGATTGACGGTCCCGGCCCGGCTTCGAACGATGGGTCCGACAGCACCGAACTACTGTCCGGGAGGCACCGATGGGGGAGGCAACTGTGAGCGAGGCACCTGTGAGCGAGGTACCTATGAGCGGGGCAACCGTGAGCGAGGCACCTGTGAGCGGCGCCGTCAGGCTGGTCCGGAACCACCGGCTCACCCAGGCCGTCGACTACGCGTACGCGGCGGCCGTCGATGTGCCGGTCCGCTCGCTCTGGCTGGCCGGCGCCTGCCCGCTGGACACCGAGGGGCGCACGGTGGCCGTGGGCGACTACGCGGGCCAGGCCCACCAGGTGATGCGGAACCTGGTCACCGTGCTGGAGGGCGAGGGCGCCGCGCTCACGGACCTGGTGCGCACCACGGTGTATGTGGCGTCCTCCCGGCAGAGCGACCTGGTGGCCGTCTGGGAGGTCTACCGCGAGTACCTCGGCGCGCACGACGTGCCGAGCACCCTGCTGGGGGTCTCCGTGCTCGGGTACGACGACCAGTTGGTGGAGGTCGAGGCGGTCGCGGTGCTGGACCGGGCGGAGGCGGGCTGAGCGGAGCGGGGTCGAGCCGGGTGGGGCCGGCCCTCTCAGGCCGGTCGCCGCCCAGGAGTTCGCCCGGGAGTTCGCCCGGGAGTTCACCCAGGAGTTCACCCGGAGCAGGCCCAGCAGGCACGCCGGGAGTGCGTCCCCCGCTCCGGGTGGGGGCCGAGCCTGCCTCGGGGTGCGCGTCCGGAGCGGACGGCTCGGTCGCTATTCTCTGACAGCCCGTGTGCGGGCGCCCCCGCCGGGACGGCCGTCGGGGCGGTCGCGTGCCGCGGGTAAGATACGGACTGTTTGGTTTGGTTTTGTTTCGGTGCGGGTGTGGTGGGGGTGGTCGGGGTGGTGCGACAGGAACGGGCGCTGCGGACGCGGCGGCTGATTCTGGAGGCCGCGGCCTCGGTGTTCGACGAGTTCGGATACGAGCGGGCGACCATCGGGGAGGTCGTGGCCCGGGCCGGGGTGACGCGCGGTGCCGTCTACTTCCACTTCGCCTCGAAGCGGGAGCTGGCGCAAGGGGTGATCGAGGGGCAGTTCGAGGCCGAGGCGGTGCCCGAGCGCTCCTGCCGGCTCCAGGAGTTCGTGGACACCGGGATGGTGGTCACGCATCTGGTGCCCATCGACCCGCTGGTCAGCGCCGCTGTCCGGCTCTCGGTGGACCAGGGCGCGGACAAGCAGATGGGGATCGACGCCGCGCCCGGCTGGATCTCCCGGCTGGAGCGGCTGCTGGTCGACGCGGGCGAGCGCGGCGAGCTGCTGCCGCACGTGGTGCCGGCCGACACGGCGGGGCTGATGACGGCCTCCTGGGTCGGCGTGCAGCTCCAGTCGCAGCGCTTCACCGGCCGCGCCGACCTGGCCGTCCGGGTCTCGACGCTGTACCGGCACCTGATGCCGAGCGTGGCCGTCCCCGGGGTGCTCGCCTGTCTGGACCTGGCGCCGGACCGGGGTGCCCGGGTCTACGCCGAGATGACGGCGGCACGTGAGGCGGCGGCACGCGAGGCGGCAGCCGGTGAGGTCGCGGTGGGCGAGGTCGCGGGGGCAGCCGTCCCGGCGGGCGCCGACATCGACGCGGGCTGAGGCACCGTCACGGCCCTTTCCCCGCAAGGCGGGTGGCGCGGGCGAACCATACGGCACGTCCGGTTTCCCGGCCGGAGGGGCCGCGCGGGCCGACCGCGGAGCGTAGTCGGCCCGGCCCCCTCAGTGCGGTGCGGGGCGGCCGTCCAGGGCGCGCAGCGCGTCCAGGACGTCCAGGCCCAGGTCCGCGTCGGCGTCCTCGGGCAGGCTGACCGAGACCCTGGTGGCCAGGCCCGCGTAGCGGCGGTGGATCTCCCGGGCGGCCTCCTCGACGGTGCCCGCGACGGCGAAGGTGTCGAAGACCCGGTCGTCGATCAGCGCGGCCATCTCCGGCCAACGCCCGCGCAGCGACAGCCGGTGCAGTTCCTCGTGCAACTCCTCCCAGCCGTGCTGGGCCAGTACCGGGCGGTAGGCGGGCGTCGAGGCGTAGAAGGCGAGCCGCTCCCGGACGGACGCGCGGTGGGTCCGCAGTTCCTCCTCGGTGCGTCCGGTCGCGGTGAGCACGCTCCCGACGATCTCGAACGGCCGCCCGGTCCAGGCCGCGCCCGCCGCCTCGGCCGCGCCGCGCTCCTCGACCAGCGCCGGCAGCACCTGCCGGGTCAGGTAGTCGACCGAGGTGAACGGGTGGCTGAGGAACCCGTCGGCGACCGCCCCGGCGGCGCGCACCATCAGCGGGCCGACCCCCGCCAGCAGGATCCGCGGCATCCCGGCCGGGATCGGATCGGGGGCGAAGACCGGCGTCATCACCGTGTGGGTGTAGAAGTCGCCCCGGAAGCGCAGACGGTCGCCGGTCTGCCAGCTGTGCCAGATCGCCCGCACCGCGTGCACGTACTCGCGCATCCGCGCGGCGGGGCGGTCCCAGGGCATCCCGAAGCGCTTCTCGATGTGCGGCTTGACCTGCGAGCCGAGTCCGACCACGGCCCGGCCGCCGGAGGCCGCGTGCAGGCCCCAGCCCTGGTACGCGAGCGTCATCGGGGTGCGGGCGAGGGCGACCGCCACGCCGGTGGCCAGTTCGATGGAGCTGGTGCGGTCGGCGGCGCGGGCCAGCTGCAGGAAGGGGTCGTAGGCCGTCTCGGAGACCACCAGCCGGTCGGCGCCCCGTCGTTCGGCCCGCTCGGCGGCGTCGAGGATGCCGGCCGGATGCGCGGGGGCGAGGGCGTCGAGGAGGAGGGCGGGGGCCTGCGGACGGTCCATGCGGTCGGGACTCCTGGTGGGGGCGGGCGGGGTCCGTCGGGGCCGGGGTGCCGGGCGACGGCGGGTCAGGGGCGGGGCCAGGGCCGGCCGTCGAGGCGCTCGATGCCGGTGTTGAAGCGCCGCAGGAAGTCGGCGAAGGTCCGGACGTCCTCGGCGGTCCAGTCGGCCATCACCAGGTCGAGGGCGTGGGCGTGCGCGGCGCGGTCCTCGTCGAGGCGGCGTTCGCCCTCCTCGGTGGTGCGGAACTTGCGGGCCATCCCGCCGTCCGGGTCGGGGATCCGTTCGACCAGCCCGGCCCGGGTCATCGCGGCGGTCTGCCGGTTGAGGGTGGAGGCGTCCAGTCCGAAGGCGTCGCTGAGTTCGCCGATCGACATCGGGCCCTGCATCCGGATCCGGCTGAGCAGGATGTAGGCGCTGCGGTCGAGCCGGCTGCCCTGCGGCCGGGCGCCGGCCGGGCTCAGGTAGTGGTGCCGGCTGAGCACCATGTACTCGAACGCCACCTCGTCCGTGGGCCCGCTCATGATGCCGTCCTTCCCGTCCCTGGTGTCGGGGCGCTGACCTGCGGTGTTCGCGCACAGTATCGCAGGCGGTCGCCCATGGTGGGTGATGTGCACGATACATATCGCGTGTACTCTGCACATGACCGCGTCGCGGCGTACGACCGTGCCGCATGACGGCGCCGCACCGAGCCGCGGATGACCCGCCCTGCCCGCCGACCGGACCGAGGAGCCCCCGCTCATGGCCGCCCCACAGACCACCGCTCCCGACCGGACCCGGGGAGTCGTCGCCACCCTCGCCCTCACCGGTACGGTGGCCGCGATCATGCAGACCCTGGTCACCCCGCTGATCGGCGAGCTGCCGAGGATCCTGGACACCTCGCCCTCGAACGCCTCCTGGGTGATCACCGCCACCCTGCTCTCCGCCGCCGTGTTCGTGCCGATCAGCGGCCGCCTCGGCGACCTGTTCGGCAAGCGGCGGATGCTGCTGGCCTGCTGCGCCCCGCTGCTGCTCGGCTCGGTGATCTGCGCGCTGACCTCCTCGGCGCTGCCGATGATCGCCGGACGCGGCCTCCAGGGCATGGGCATGGGCGTGGTGCCGCTCGGCATCAGCCTGCTGCGCGACGTACTGCCGCCCGAGCGGCTCGGTTCCGCGATCGCCCTGGTGAGCGCCTCGATGGGCATCGGCGGCGGCCTCGGCCTGCCGATCTCGGCGGCCGTCGCCCAGTACGCCAGCTGGCGGGCGCTGTTCTGGGGCGCGGCCGTCCTCACCGTGGCGGTCGCGGCGATGATCCGCCTCCTGGTCCCCGCGCCCACCACCCGCCCGGCCGGCGGACACTTCGACGCGGTCGGGGCGCTCGGCCTCGGCGCCGGCCTGGTCTGCCTGCTGCTGCCGGTCTCCAAGGGCGGCGACTGGGGCTGGACCGACGGGACGACGCTCGGCCTGTTCGCGGCCGCGGTGGTGCTGCTGCTGGCCTGGGGCGCGTGGGAGCTGCGCCTCGCCGAGCCGCTGGTCGACCTGCGGGTGACCGCCCGGCCGAGGGTGCTGCTGACCAACGCGGCGTCCGTCCTGGTGGGCTTCGGGATGTACGCGCAGGCGCTGATCGTCCCGCAGTTGCTCCAGTTGCCGGAGGCCACGGGGTACGGCCTGGGGCAGTCGATGCTCGCGATGGGGCTGTGGATGGCGCCGTCCGGCCTGATGATGATGGTCGTCTCGCCGTTCGGCGGCCGGCTCTCGGCGGCGCGCGGCCCCAAGTTCACCCTGGTCGCCGGGGCGCTGGCGATCTCGGCCGGGTACGGACTGTCGATGCTCCTGATCGGGTCCACCTGGGGCGTGCTGGTGGTCACGCTGATCTGCAACGCCGGTGTGGGCCTCGCGTACGGCGCGATGCCGGCGCTGATCATGAGCGCGGTGCCGCTCTCCGAGACGGCCTCCGCGAACAGCTTCAACAGCCTGATGCGCTCGCTCGGCACCTCGGTCTCCGCGGCCGTGGTGGGCGTCGTGCTCGGCCAGCTGACCACCACGGTGGGCGGACACGTGCTGCCCTCCGAGACCGGCTTCCGGGTGGGCCTGCTGATCGGCTGCGGGGTGGCGCTCGCCGCCGCGGCGGTGGCCGCCACCGTCCCGGCGCCGCCGGTGCCGGCGGTGCAGGAGCCCGCCGCCGATCAGGAGCCCGCCGGGACCGCCGGGACCGCCAAGGTCCGTGGCGGCAAGCCGGCCTGACCC
This sequence comes from Kitasatospora purpeofusca, assembly GCF_034043715.1. Taxonomy (GTDB): domain Bacteria; phylum Actinomycetota; class Actinomycetes; order Streptomycetales; family Streptomycetaceae; genus Kitasatospora; species Kitasatospora purpeofusca_A. The sequence continues at coordinate 144,159 of NZ_JAXCLC010000005.1, forward strand.
CGAGTGATGTCCGTCGCCCGACTCGCTGCGTGCCTCGCGCCCCGTTCCCGCCTCCGACGCCGCGGCGGCCCGGCGGGACCGGGTGACGGGGGATGGGGGTCTGCGTAGACTCGGTCGCCCTGTGCCCGGACGAGTCCTGGAGCCGCTGCCATGACCCCGCCCCCTCCCGCGCCCGCTCCCAGCATCAGCGCCGGCAGTACCTCGGTGCCGCTGTTGGAGCACACCATCGGCGTCGCGCTCGACCGCGCCGTGGCCGCCTTCCCCGACCGGGAGGCGCTGGTGGACGTGCCGAGCGGGCGCCGCTGGACCTACCGGGAGCTGGCGGCGGAGGTGGACCGGCTCGCGCTCGGGCTGCTGGGCCTCGGCGTCGGGGTCGGCGACCGGGTCGGCATCTGGGCGCCGAACTGCCCCGAGTGGGTGTTCACCCAGTACGCCACCGCCCGGATCGGCGCGATCCTGGTGACCGTCAACCCGGGCTACCGCGCGCACGAGGTCGAGTACGTGCTGCGGCAGGCGGGGATCCGCACGGTGGTGGCCGCGCCGAGCTTCCGGACCTCCGACTACGCGGCCATGCTCGCCGAGGCGGGCCCGCGCTGCCCCGGCCTGTGGGACGTGCTGCTGATCGGCTCACCGCAGTGGCGGGCACTGACGGCGGCGGGGAAGTGCGGTGACCGGGAGCGGCTGGCCTCCCTCGGCGCGGGACTCGGCCCCCACGATCCGATCAACATCCAGTACACCTCGGGCACCACCGGTTTCCCCAAGGGCGCCACCCTCTCGCACCACAACATCCTCAACAACGGCTACTTCGTCGGGGAGTTGTGCGGCTACACGGAGGCGGACCGGATCTGCGTACCGGTGCCGTTCTACCACTGTTTCGGCATGGTGATGGGCAATCTGGCGGTGCTCTCGCACGGGGCCTGCGTGGTGATCCCGGCCCCGGCCTTCGACGCGGTGGCCACCCTGCGCGCGGTGGCGGCCGAACGCTGCACCTCGCTCTACGGCGTGCCGACCATGTTCATCGCCGAGCTGAACGACCCGGGCTTCGCCGAGCACGACCTGTCCAGTCTGCGCACCGGGATCATGGCCGGCTCGCCGTGCCCGATCGAGGTGATGAAGCAGGTCGTCGACCGGATGGGTATGCGGGACGTCTCCATCTGCTACGGCATGACCGAGACCTCCCCGGTCTCCACCCAGACCCGGGCCGAGGACCCGCTGGAGCGGCGGGTGTCCACCGTCGGCCGGGTCGGCCCGCACCTGGAGGTGGCGGTGGCCGATCCGGAGACCGGCCTGACCGTGCCGCGCGGCACCCCCGGCGAACTCCGCACCCGGGGCTACTCGGTCATGCTCGGCTACTGGGACCAGCCGGACCGCACCGCGGAGGCGGTCGACGCCGAGGGCTGGATGCACACCGGCGACCTCGCGGTGATGGACGAGGAGGGGTACCTCACCATCACCGGCCGGCTCAAGGACATGGTGATCAGGGGTGGCGAGAACATCTACCCGCGCGAGGTCGAGGAGTTCCTGCACACCCACCCGGACATCCTGGACGTCCAGGTCGTCGGTGTCCCCGACGCCAAGTACGGCGAGGAGCTGATGGCCTGGATCCGGCCGCGGCCCGGCGCGCCCGAGCTGACCGCGGAGGCGCTGCGCGCGTACTGCGCGGGCCGGATCGCGCACTACAAGGTGCCGCGGTACGTGCACCTGGTGGAGGAGTTCCCGATGACGGTCACCGGGAAGGTCCGCAAGGTGGAGATGCGGGAGCGGTCCGTCGAACTGCTGGGCCCGGCCGGGGCGGTGGACGCCGAGCACGACTGAGCGCGCCTGAGCACGCCTGAGCACGCCTGAGGACGCCTGAGGACGCCCGAACGCGGCGGCCGGGGCCGGGCGGTCGCGGGTTACCCGGGGTCGCTGTACGGGCGTGCCGGGTGAGGATAGGATCGTGGACGAACCAGCAGGTCGGTGAACCGCGTGACGCGCTTCCCGCGGATCTCCGCCCGACCTCCGGTGCCGGCGTCGCCGCACCGGGAAGGGGAGTCTCATGGTTACGACAGTCGGAACGGGTTTCGCCACCGCGTACTCGTGGATCGGGAAGAACGCGGACGGCAGGCTGGAGGTGTTCGCCCGCGGAGCGGACGGCGCCCTCCACCACGCCTGGCAGATGACCCCCGACGGGGATCGGGACTGGTCGCCGTGGGAGTCGCTCGGCGGCACGCTGACGGGCGTCCCGGCGGCGGCGCCGAGCGCCGACGGACACCTCCATGTCTTCGTCCACAACGGGGACGACGCCGCCCTCCGGTACATCCGCCAGGGCCCCGGTGGTAACCACGGCTGGTCGCGGTGGGAGTCGCTCGGCGGTGGGACGGTGGGCAGTCCGTCGGTCGCCCAGAACGACGACGGACGGCTGGAGGTCTTCGTCCACAGCACGGGGAACGAGGTCCAGCACATCTGGCAGACCGAACCCGACGGAGGCTGGTCCTCCTGGGGGACGATCGAGATCGCCGAGGTGGGCGACCCCGTGCCCGCCCCGAACGCCGACGGCCACCTGGAGGTGTTCACCAACGACGGTGGCGGCGAGATCGAGCACGCCTGGCAGCGCCCGCTCATCAACGGCTGGAAGGTCGGCAGGCTGCTCGGCGGTGGCAGCGTGGCCGACGACCCGTCGGTGGTCCAGAACGACGACGGGCGGCTGGAGTTGTTCGTGCGCTTCAGCGACAACACGGTCTGGCACGTCTGGCAGACCGCCGCCGGCAACGGCTGGACCGGCAAGTGGGAGTCGCTCGGCGGCTCGGTGGCCGGAGTCCAGGCGCCCGCCCGGAACAGGGACGGCCGACTGGAACTCTTCGCCCGGGGCACCGACGGGACCCTCCAGTACACCGCGCAGCGGCCGATCGGCCAGGGCTGGACGCGCTGGGCCTCGCTCGGCGGCGCCCTGGCCGGGGACCCGGCCGTGGCCCGGAACGCCGACGGCAGCCTGGACGTGTTCGCGCGGTTCGCCGACGGTAGCGTCCAGCACAGCTGGGAGAGCGAGCCGGGCGACTGGTCCGGCTGGCGGTCGCTCGGAGCGCCGTGAGCCTCGGCGGGCACGGGTCCGTCCGCGAGGCCGGCCCGGCCCGGCACGGCGGTGACCGGTCCTGTCAGAGCGCGGCGACCTCGGCCCGCAGGGCGGGGAGGGTGCCGTACATGATGCCGCCGGGGCAGTCGGTGGCCAGCCAGTCGCGGTGACCGCTGATCAGGTCGACCGGCTTGGTCACGCCGTTGACCGGGTTGACGAAGGTGACGTGCGCCTGCGGGTCGAGCCCGTGGGTGCGGGCGGCCAGCGCGAGCACCAGGGCGAGCGACTGACGGGCCTTGGCGGTGGGCTCCTGGTTGACCAGGGTGCCGAGCAGCGCGACGCCGAGGTTGCCCGAGTTGAAGCCGGCGGTGTGGAAGGCGGTCACCGCGTTGCCGTTGGCGTCGTGCCCGGGGATGCCGTCGTCACCGGACCAGCGGCCCTCGTAGATCCGGCCGGCCTCGTCGATGAGGAAGTGGTAGCCGATGTCGCCCCAGTCGTTGGTGATCGCGTGGTACTCGTAGATCGCCCGCACGGTGGCGGCCGGGTCGGGGTCCGCGTTCGGGGTGTCGGTGTGGTGCACCGTCAGGGTCTGCAGCGGGTAGTACTTGGCGGGGGAGTTCTCCACACCGTTCTTGAACCGCTTGGACTCGTCGGCGCCCCAGGCGGCGCGGCTCAGGTACTCGACGCCGCAGAAGGTGACCGGCGTGGTCGGGGAGAGCGTGGTGGTGCGGGCCGGGCCGGTGGTGGTGTCCAGCGCGGTGGAGCGCAGGTTGGTGGCGCCGTCGGGCAGGCGCAGGTCGTAGCCGACCGCGCCGCCGGCCGGGACCAGCGCGGCCGAGACCGGGGCGGCCTTCGCGGCGGTGCCCGCGACGTCGGGGCCGCCCGCGCAGCCGGTGGCGATCGGCTGCCAGGAGCCCGGGCCGGTCTCCTCGTGGTGCAGCCGGATGGCGCCGCCGCGGCAGGGGCCGTCCCAGCTGACGCCGACGTACTGGATCGGGAAGTCGGTCCGCACACCGGCGGCGGCGCGCCCGGCGGCGGAGCGGGCCCGGGTGGCCGGGACGGTCACGGTCCGGGCGGCCTGGGTGCCGGCCGGGGCCGGGGTGACCGGTGCGGCCGGCGTGACCGGGGTGCTCGGCGCGGCGGCGTGCGCGGCCGGGGCGGTGGCGATCGCGGCGGCGGTGGCGCCGATCGCGGTCACCAGCGTGCGACGGCTCACGGCGGAGCTGGGGTTCGGCATCGGGATCCTGTTCTCGGGGTGGCACGGAAGGGCAGGTCGACCGGCAACCGTGAGTCGGTCATGAGTCGATCATGAATCTACCCAAATGATCGTTTCTGCTGGCAACCCCTGGAATCCGGCTGCCCGAACGGGCAACCCGCCGGACCGCCTGCCCGACCATCTGCCCGACCGCCTGCCGGACCGCTTGCCCGACCATCTGCCGGACCACCTACCGGAACCGGGCCGCCCCGGACCCGCCGCCGCTACCCGAGGATCGCCAGCGCCGCCGCCGCCCGAGCCCCCACCGGCGCCCCGGCGCACGCGAGTTCGCCGAGGTACAGGCAGACATCGGCCCGCGCCGCCCCGGCCCCCGGCACCGCGAGGAACGCCCGCGCCAACTCCTCCGGCTCGGCACCCCCGGCGACCAGACCGTGCAGCAGCTTGCGCACCGCCGGCTCGAACGGGTCCCGAGGATCCTCGTACGGGCACTCCAGGAAGGCCTCCCAGGCGTCCGCCGAGCCCGCCGGACCCTCCGTCAGCAGCCGCAGCACCGCCACCTCCACCAGCACCGTCGACGACGCCGCGACCTCGGGCGCCACCTCCGCCAGCAGCGCCCCGGCCTCCTCGAACCGACCGTCGTGCCGGTACGCCGCCGCCAGCGCGCACCGCACCGCCAGATCCGCCGGATCACGGGCCAGCACCGCCGACAGGTCGGCGACCGCCTCCGCCGGCCGCCCGGCCTGCCGGTGCGCCTGGCCGCGCTCGGCCAGCGCCCAGGTGTAGTCCGGATTGTGGGTGACCGCCGCCGTGAGATCGGCGATCGCCTCCTCCACCAGACCGGCCTGCCGCCGAGCCTGGCCCCGGGAACCGAGCGCCCACGGGTCGTCCGGTTCGAGCGCCAGCGCGGCACTCAGATCGGTGATCGCCTCCGCCAGGTCGCCCGCCAGCCGGTGCGCCTCACCACGCAGCGCCAACGCCCAGGCGTACTCCGGGTCGATCGCGAGCACGGCCGTCAGGTCCGCAATCGCGTCGTCCAGCCGGCCTGCCTGCCGGTACGCCTGCCCGCGGGCCCGCAGCGCCCACACGTCCGAGGGGTCCAGCTCCAACGCCGAGGTCAGATCGGCCACCGCCTGCGTCAGCCGACCCGCCTGGCGGTGCGCCTCGCCCCGCTCGGCCAGCGCCCACGCGTACTCCGGGTCCAGCGCGAGCGCCGCCGTGAAGTCCGCGACCGCCTCCTCCAGCCGGCCCGCCTGCCGGTGCGCCTCGCCCCGCTCGCCGACCGCCCACGCGTAGTCCGGATTGAGGGCCAGCGCGGCGGTGAAGTCCGCGACCGCCTCGTCCAGCCGGCCCGCCTGCCGGTGCGCCTGGGCGCGCGAGCCCAGCGCCCACGCGTGCTCCGGAGTGAGCGCGATCGCCGCCGTGAAGTCCGCCACCGCCTCCTCGGGCCGGCCCGCCTGCCGGTGCGCCTCGCCCCGCTCCGCCAGCGCCCAGGCGTTGTCCGGGCCCAGCGCCAGCGCGGCGGTCAGGTCGGCGACCGCGTCGTCCAGCCGCCCGGCCTGCCGCAGGGCCTGGCCCCGTGAACTCAGCGACCAGGCGTCACCGGGATCCAGCGCCAGCGCGGCGGTGAAGTCCGCGACCGCCTCGGCCAGCCGCCCGGCCGTCCGGAACGCCTCGCCGCGCTGGGTGAACGCCCAGGCGTACTCCGGGTCGAGCAGGATCGCGGCGGTCAGATCGGCGACCGCCTCCTCCAGCCGCCCGGCCAACCGGTGCGCCTGGCCGCGCGAGCCCAGGGCCCAGGCATCGTCCGGGTCGAGCGCCAGCGCCGCCGTGAAGTCGGCCATCGCCTCCTCGGCCAGCCCGGCCGACTGCCGGGCCTCGCCGCGCCGGGACAGCGCCCAGGCGTACTCCGGATCGAGGGCCAGCGCCGCCGTGAAGTCGGCCACCGCCTGCTCGTGGTGGCCGTGCCAGTTGAGCACACGCCCCCGGTAGGCGTGGGCCTGCGGCAGGTCGGCGGCGATCGCGACGGCCTGGTCGAGGTCCGCGAGGGCGTCGTCGTCCCGGTCCTCGACGAAGTACTGGTAGCCGCGATGAGTGAGCGCCCAGGCCCGCACCCGGACCGGCAGACCGGGACCGGCGAGCACGTCCAGGACCGCCAGCACCGGCCGCTCACCGGCCGCCGCCGCGTGGATCCGGCGGGCCCAGCGGGTCAGTTCGGCGTCGTCGCTGTCCTGCGCGGCCTGGTTGAGCATCTCCGCCCACGGCGCCAGCGCGTCCGGCGCGTCCCCGGCGGTGCGCGCGGTGTGCTCCAGGGCGCGCGGCAGCCGGGCCAGCGGATCGGCGCAGAGCAGGTGGTAGGTCTCGTTCAGCAACTGCCGCCGCCACCTGGGGTCGGCGCCGCGCCGGGCCGCCGGCAGGTACTGCTCGACCGCCGCCCGCGCCGCGGCGTGGTGCTCGGCGAGGCGGCTGTGCGCGGCCGTCCACTCCCGGGGGGTGTGGATCCGGCGCCGGCGCACCATGCTGGTGCGGACCACGGCGTGGTACTGCAGGAAGTCGCCGCGCCCGGTCACGAAGGGCTGCGCCGACAGCCAGTCCCAGACGGCCGGTTCGGCCTCCGGGACGGCGCAGGCGAACAGGTCCCGGTTCAGCTGCAGCGGGAGCGCGGCGGCCAGCACGGTGTCCCGGCGCTCCGGTTCGGGGATCCACTGCAGGAAGCGCACCACCGCCTGGTCGACCATGTCGGCACCGACGTCGGCGACCTCCTCGACCGCGCCGGGATCGGCCGCCGCCAGCAGCGCGACCAGCAGCGGCAGCCGCATCGACATCCGCAGCACCGCGTCGACCACCAGCGGATCGGTGACCCCGCGCGCCGTCAGCAGGTCGCGGGCCTCCTGCTCGGTGAACACCTCCAGCGGCACGTCCACCAGCACCGCCCGCCACGGCGCCCACTCGCGCTCGGCCAGCTCGTCCCGGCCGGCCAGCACGAACACCACCTCCAGCGGCAACGGGCCGAACGCGTCGTCGAGGATCTCCCGCAGCCAGCCGTCCAGGTAACGGCCCGTCAGCTCCCAGGTGTCCAGGAACAGGACGATCCAGGGCCGGCGGTCCCGGTCCCGGCCGCGGCTGTGATCGCGGTCCCGGTCCCGGCCGTGGTCCCGGCCGTGGTCCCGCTCGCGGTCGCAGAGCCGGGACAGCTCGGCGACGAAGGCCCGGCCCAGCGCCGCCTCCTCGACGTCGCCGCCGCGCCGGCGCTGGCGCACCCCCGCGATCAGGCGCTCGGCGCCCTGGGCCACCGCGTCCGGATTCGCCATCGCCGCGACCACGCCCGCCCCCGGCAGTACCGAGGCCGCCCCGAGGGCCGCCTGGGCCACCAGCCGGGTCGGCAGCGAGGCGCCCTCCCCGCCGGGCGGCTGCTCCGGCTCGCGGTCCGCCGCGGTCTGGAGCGAACGCCGGTACTGCTCCAGGGCCTTGTCGAACTCCCGCAGCGGACCGGCCTGTTCGGCGAGCTGGCGGGCGAGCGCGGTGAGCGCCGTGCCGACGCCGTGCACATCGGTCTCGTCGACCAGCGCGGTCAGCGCACCGGCCCGTCGGGCCGCCTCGCGCCACTGGGCGAGCAGCGTGGACTTGCCGACGCCGCCGACCCCGCGCACATGGAACAGGAAGTCCGCCGGATCCGGCCCGGAATCCGGGTCCGGGTCACGGGCGAGGTTGTCCACGAACAGGGCCAGCTGCGCTCTGCGGCCGATGAACTGCGCACCGGTGCGCTGACGCACCGCCTCCGCACGCGACGGACGCCTCCGTGCCTGAGCCATGCCACCCCCTGCCGTGCCACCCGGCGGGTCGCGCCGACCACGAGTCCGGTGCCGCCGGTGCCGCTGTCGTGAGGACGACCGTAGTGAATCGGCCCCCGCGCTGTCCTGCTTTCGGCCATCTGCCGTGGGCAGGGCGGGTGTTGACAGCAGGGCCGGTGGGTGCTCCGGAGCCGGGAGGGAGGGGGAGGGGTCAGATGACGGTGATCCGGAACGTGCTGCTGTTGTCGTCCGGCGTCGGGTCGTCCGGGAGCCCGGCCTCGACGTCGCCCTCCAGCACCTCGGGGTCCATGCCGGAGGCGACGGAGATCCGCACCTCGGCGGTGACCGGGGCACCCGGCGCCAGGCCGGCCGGGACGGTGCAGGCGACGGTGTGGCCGTGGGGCAGCGTGGTACAGGTCGCACCGGGGGACTTCCCGGTGCCCACCACCCCGGGCGGCAGGTGCACATACAGCGTGAACGGTACGGCGGTGGCCGAGCCGCCGGTGTTGGTCACCACCGGGTGCAGCAGGGTGGAGCCGCCGCCGTGCACCGGAGCGGGGTCGGCGGCGAAGACCGCGAGGTCGGCGAGGTCCGTGCCGGCCGCGCACGCGTCGGCGGCCGCCGGTCCGGCGCCCAGCAGCACCGCCGCGCACGCCGCCCGCAGGGCCCTGGAAAGCAGCAGTCGGGACATCACGCTCACCCATTTCGTTCGGTACCCCGGACCACGGCCCGGGCCGGCGACAGGCCCGGTCGGGCCCTGGCAGGGCCAGCATCGGTGCCCCGCCGCGTCGCCGGAGCGGGACACGGCGGGGCACGGCGGGGCACCGCCCGTACGGGTGACCCGGCGGGCCGACCGGTGCGGGACCGTCAGACCGTGGCCTGCCCGGCGCCGGGCCGCTGGTTCTTCGCGTCGACGATCGCCCGGGTCACGATGGTCGTACGCTCCACCACCGTGCCGGGCTTGACGCCGTCGAACTCCCGGACCTGCACACCGCGGCTGCCGAGGTACTGGTGGTTCTCCCGGTCGAAGATCCACTCCGACCGCTCGCCGGTCCGCGGGTCGAGCCGCGCCAACGCGATCCCGTCGCGGCCGGAGGCGTCCTGCGCGTGCTCGACCACCACGACACCCGGGATCCTGCCGACGGCCTCGTAGAGCGCGGCGGCGAGCGCGGAGGGCACGAGCTGCTCGCGGATGACGGAGCCGATCTCGTTGAACGCCTGCTGGTCGTGGTCCCGGTCGCCGCTCACCGTCGCGTAGACGGACTTCAACAGGGCGTCGGGGTCGGTCGGCCGGGCCGCGAGCCACTTGTAGGTCTGCTGCTCGCGGGGCTCGTTGTTGTCCAGCGTGATGCCGCCCTTGTCCTGGTAACCCGGCTCGTCCAGCCAGCCCTTGGTGCCGTCGGGCGACTTCCACACCTCGCGGTCGTGCAGCGGCTGGACCCAGGTGGTGGACTCCCCGGTGTCCACGTTGTGGCGGGTGGACATGAAGGAGACCCGGCTCTTGATGTAGATGTACTGGCCCGGTCCCGGCTGGGGAGTGGTGCGCGCCGTCGCGGCGGCGGCGATCTCGCGGACCGTCGAGGCGAGCTGCGCGGTGCTGCCCTCCTCGATCTGCACGACCGGCGCCTTGACCAGTTCCGGGGCGGCCACGGTACTGGCGCCGGGCGAGCCGCCGACGGACACCACCACGGCCAGGGCCGCCGCCGCGGCGACGGGGGTGGCGAACAGCACGGCGCGGCGCAGCGGCCTCCGCGCGGGGGAGGCCGGGGGGCCCGCGGGCGCCGCGGGGGCGTGGTCGGGCTGGTGGATCTCGCTCATCAGGTACTCCTCGAGCAGGTCCTGGCGGTCGGCCGCCAGGCGGGGATCGGCCGGCGCCGGCAGCAGACGGGCCAGTTCCGCGCGGTCGAGCGGTTCGTCGTGCCGCCACGGGTTGCGGATCATCGGTGCGTCTCCTTGTGCGGCCGGGCCGCGATACCGCGGCCGCCCTGTACTTGTCCGGGGGTGGGGAGCGGTTCCGTGTTCTTCTGCGCGGCGTTCGTCGCGGCGCTCTTCGCCGCGCTCTTCGCCGCGTTCGTCGCCGCGTTCCGCGCGGCGTTCTTCTGCGCGGCGCGCAGTTCGTCGTCCGCGAGCCTGCGCAGCCGGGTGCGGGCCCGCGAGAGGCGCGAGCGCACGGTGCCGACGGGTATGCCGAGGGTGGCCGCCGCCTCCGCGTAGCCGAGCCCGGACCAGACGCACAGCGCGAAGACCTCGCGCTCCGAGCGCCGCAACCGCCCCAGCGCCTTCCGGGCGGCCGCGAGCTGCTCGGAGTCGGCCATCCGGCCGACGAGTTCGTCGGCGAAGTCGGGCACCGGGTCGGCCACGGGCATCCGGGCCATCGCCAGGTTGTGGCGGCGCGCGGCACGCGTCGTGTTGCGCAGCACATTGACGGCGATGCCCATCAGCCAGGGCCGTGGACCGTCGCCCTCGTCGCGCAGTTTCCCGCGCAGGCGCCAGGCCTCCAGGAAGGTCAGCGAGACCACGTCCTCGGCGAGCGCCCAGTTCCCGGTCATCCGTACGGCATGGCGGTACACCAGGGACGAGTGCTCCCGGAAGAGCTCGCGAAATGCTTCGGGGTTCCCGGCGCGGAGCCGGGAGTGCGGATGGTTCACGTCATGCCTTGTCCGAGCAGGAGCGCCGGTTCCTGTGACGCGCGTCACCGGCCGGCCGTAGCGTCGTGGCCGATCCGCCGGGCCGGCAGGGCCTGTCGGCCTCCGTTGCGGCGCGCGGCGCGCGGCGAAGATGCCATTGAAGCGCTTCGTGACGTGGAGGGCGACGCGGCTGCGGATGGGCCCGGCCGGTCCGGTGGTGGCGGGGTACGGCCGGACGGGCCTGGGGGCGTCACTCCGGGGGCGTAAGTTCTCACCCGTTCGGCGCGTCCAAGTTGCGGGGGTGTCCGGTTTTCCGCGTTCGTGTGCAAACGTGTGTCGCGTCCGGTCGTCCTCGGAGGCGGTCGGTCAAGGCTATTGACCTTCCATCAAGGAGAACCTGAGATGTCGGTTCGTGGAAAGCTCCGCCAGTTCGCCGTGATCGCCACCGTTGCCGCCGCGGCGGCCGTGATCGCGCCGACCGCCGCGGTGGCTCACGGCGGGGGCTCGCAGCCGTCCGCCTCGTCGGGCCTGCAGGCCGGCAACGCCGCGGTCGGCCTCGTCGGCCCGCGCGGCAGCTGGGTGCAGTACTTCGACCGTTCCAACGGCTGATCCCACGCTCCTCGAACGCCCCGGGGCCACGGCCCCGGGGCGTTCGCGCGCGTCCGCCGGGGCGGTGTGCCGGGCTCCGCGCTGCTTCCACCGGAGGACGCCGCGGAGTGTTGCGCCGGATCGCGCCCGGAGCGTCCGCCCATAGTGCGGTCATGACCTTCTCCCGTACCAGGGCGCTCGCCGCCGCCGTCCTCACGGCCGCGACCCTGACCTCAGTCGCCCTCCCGGCCGGACCGCCGGCCGCCGCCCGCGCCCTCACCAAGACCCCCTCGCCCGCGCACGCCTGCGTCCGCTCGGACTCCGACGCCGACCCCCGGGCCCGCGAGGTGCTCGACACCGCCCGGCAGGTCCAGCAGGAACTCGACCTGAAGTCGGTCATCCTGCGGGTCACCGTCGACGGCCAGGAACTCGTCACCGGCGCCCTGGGCGAGTCGATGACGGGCGTTCCGGCCGAGCCCGCGATGCACTTCCGGGCCGGCTCGGTCGCCTTCCCGTTCCTCGGCATCGTCCTGCTGCAGCTCGCCGAGGAGGGCCGGATCGGCCTGGACGACCCGGTCGCCCCCTGGCTGCCGGACCTGCCGCAGGCCGACCGGATCACCCTGCGGATGCTCGGCGACAGCACCTCGGGGCTCGCCGACTACGTCACCGACCAGGGCTTCCTGGCCGAGCTCGCCGCCGAACCGTTCCGGCACTGGACCCCGGAGGAACTCGTCGCGATCTCCACCGGGCAGAACTTCTGGTACGCCCCCGGGACCAACTGGAGCTACTCGCACGCGAACTTCGTCCTGCTCGGCGAGGCGCTCGAGCGGATCACCGGCACCCGGCTGGACCACCTGCTGGAGCAGCGGGTCTTCGAACCGCTCGGCATGCGCCAGACCGTCAACAGCTTCACCCCCGACATCCCCACCCCCGTGCAGCACTCCTTCACCGCCTCGCGCGGCACCTACGAGGAGTCGACGTTCTGGAACCCGTCCTGGACCACCGCCCCGGGCGCGGTGCTGATCAGCGACATCTGCGACCTGACCCGCTCGGTGGAGGCCGTCGGCACCGGCGCGCTGCTCTCCCCGGAGTCCTTCCGCACCCAGCTGAACCCCGGCACCGTCGGCCTGCCCGGTCCGGTGCACGGCTGCCCGCAGGACGTCTGCCTGCCGCAGACCGAGGCCCAGCACTTCGGCCTGGGCGTCATCGTCGACCGGGGCTGGATCCTGTCCAACCCCTCCTTCTCCGGCTACGCCGCGGTCGAGGCCTACCAGCCCGACGAGCACCTGGCGATCGCCGTCAGCACGACGCGGAACTGCGGCGCCCCGGACCGCAACACCGCGCAGGACGTCGCCGCCCGGATCGCCGCGCTGCTCGCCCCGGACCACCCGCTCAAGGTCGGCTGACCCGTCGTTGACGGTCCGTGGGCTCCGCCGGGGGTGGTCGGTCCGGCGGAGCCCACGGGCCTGCTGCCGCTACCTGGGCGAGGGCGAGGGCGCGGGCTCGGGGTCGGTGGCCAGGCGGGCGTGCAGGTGCTCGTCGTGGTACGTCCCGTCGCCGAAGCGGAACGAGGCCCGCAGGGTGCCCTCGGGGAGGTAGCCGCAGTTCAGGGCCAGCCGGCAGGAGGCATCGTTGCCGACCGCGTGGGCGACCTCGATCCGGCGGGCGTCCGCCGTCCGGAAGCCCCAGGCGGTGACGGCCCTGGTGGCCCGGCTGATCAGACCCCGGCCGCGCCCGGCCGGCGGTGCCCAGTAGCCGATCATCGCCAGGCCGTCCGCTCGGTCGGTCCAGCGCAGGTTGACGCAGCCCAGCAGGGCGCCGTCGGCGGCGTCCAGCACGGCGAAGGGCGCCGCCACGCCCCGGTTCCAGCTGTCCTCGCGGGCCTCCAGCCAGGTCAGGGCGGCGGCGGGGTCGTGGGTCGCGAGCGGGTTCCAGAGGGCGATCAGCGGATCGGCCGCGGCGGCGACCAGGCTGTCCAGCACCGGGCCCGGCTCGGCGTCGGCCCGGCCCCACGGCCGGAGTACCGCGTCGCCCAGGTCGAGCGTGGTGCGGCGGAACGTGCGCGGGTCGGCGCCGTCCGGGTCGGTGGGGGTGGGGGCGGCGACGGGAGTACTCATGGGTGTCTTCCTACCGGGTCGTCAGCCGCGCCGCCAGCGGTTTTCCTCCGGGGCCGGTGGGTCGGTGGCGCGGGGTCGGTGGGTAGAGGGCAGTGGGTCGGTGGGTCGCCGGGTCAGTGGAAGTCGAAGGCGGGCGCCGTGCCGGCGGAGCGGGCGGCGAGGTGGACCGGCCAGGCGAGGGCGAGGTCCTGCCAGGGGAGGCCGATCGGCGCGAACACGGTGGGCCGGTCGTCCGGACGGGCCGGGACGGTGCCGCGCAGGACGTCGGCGAGCTCGACGGCGAGGTCCGGGTCCGGGCCGGGGCCGTGGAGGACCCCGGAGGCGGCGGCGAGGGCGCGGTCGTCCACCACGAGCCGGCTCGCGCGCAGCAGGGCGGGGGAGAGCTCGGTCTTGCCGCGCTCGTCGAAGCCGAGGGCGGTCAGGTGCAGACCCGGCCTCAGTACGTCGGCGTCCAGCAGCGGTTCGCGCGACCAGGTGGCGGTGATGACGATGTCCGCGGCCTCGACGGCCGCCCGTGCGGTGGGCACGGCCCGGCCGATCGCCGCGGCCCGGTCCTGGTCGAGGTCGTAGGCGTACACCGTGTCGATCGGCCGCAGGGTGCGCAGCGCCCGGAGCGTGGTCCGGCTCTGCGCGCCGGCGCCGATCACGGCGACCGCCCGCGCGTGCTCCGGCGCGAGCGCGTGGGTGGCCAGCGCGGCGGCCAGGCCGGTGCGCCAGGCGGTGACCGAGGCGGAGTCCAGCAGCGCCAGCAGTTCGCCGTCGGCCAGCGAGTGCAGGCAGACGATGCCGCGGAGCGCGGGCGTCGCGCCGGGGAACTTGGCGTTGACCTTCACGGTGTAGGCGGGCAGGTCGGGGAGCAGTCCGGGGAGGAGGCACATCGCCGTGCCGGGGCCGGGGAGCGCGCTGCCCACCCGGTGGGCGGGCGGCAGCCGGTCGGCGGTGCGGAAGCCCGCGTCCAGGGCGGCCAGCGCGGTGGGGAGGTCGAGGGCCGCCTCGACGTCGGCACGGGAGAGCAGCAGGGTCATGGGGAGAGTCTCTCCCCCGCCGCCGGGCGGGGGACGTCGGGGGCTGGGCGGGCAGGGAAGGCGGGTGTGTGGTGTGTGACATTGCGCCAAGGGGGTGATCTACGCCTCGTCCGGTGCTACGGTCGGATCATGTCCAAGGCCGAAATCGACCAGCTGACCGCCGAGTTCTTCGGGGCGTTCGACAACCGGGACGGCCGCGGCGCCGATGTGGCCCGGCTGCGGCGCCTGATGCTCCCGCAGGGGGTGATCGTCAGCACCCGCCCGGCCTTCACGGTCTATTCCGTCGAGGAGTTCATCGAGCCGCGCGAACGGCTGCTGGCGGCGGACGGCCGGTTGGCCGGCTTCTCGGAGTGGGAGACCTCCGAACGGACCGAGATCGAGGGCGATGTCGCGTCGCGCATCGGCGAGTACCGCAAGTACGGCCTCCTCGACGGCAAGCCCTACGAGGGCGGCGGGACGAAGACGATCCAGTTCGTGCGGGCCCCGGAGGGCTGGCGGATCGCGGCCTTCTCCTGGCACGACCTGGCGTGACCTGCTGGGGCCTGGCGTGACCCGCTGGGGCCTGATGTGCCGTGCCCTTACTGACGTGCCCTGATCTGACCTGGTCTGACCCGTCAGTGCGTCCTCGGGGGCGCGCAGTGGCCGCCGTCGGCCCCGCGGCGGAGGCCGGCGGACGGCATGGCAGCATCCCGGGTGTGGTGATCTACGACGAACGACTCTCCGTCCCGCTGCGCTGGTGGCTGGCCGCGCTGGTGGCCGCCGCCGCGCTCGCGGCGGCGCTGCTCCCGCTCTCCCCGGTGTTCGCCCTCGCCGCCGGCACCGTCCTGCTGACGGCGCTCGCGCCGGCGTTCGGCCGGTACGGCGGAGTGCGGATCCGGGTGTGCGACGGCGTTCTGGTGGCCGGGCCGATCGTGCTGAGGGGCGAGCACGCGGGCGCGGTCGAGGTCCTCGACGAGGCCGCCGCCTTCGCCTGGCGCACCCGGCTGGCGAGCCCCCGGGCCCGGCTCCTCATCCGCACCTATCTCCCCTGCGCGGTCCGGGTGGAGGTCGCCGAACCCTCCCTGCTCTGCCCCTACGTCTACCTCTCCACCCGCCGCCCGGCCGCCCTGGCCGCCGCGCTCGCCGAGGCGCGCGACCACTGCACCGCCCCGGCCGGTCCGGCCCGCTGACGGCCGCTCCGGCGTGCCGGTCCGGCGCCCGCGCTGGGCGGTAGCGCCCATGGAGCCGGACGCGCCGGGGGCGCGCTCTTTGGCGCCCAGGAGGTGGGCGCTGCAAGGTCGCGGTGGTGGGAATGGCCCTGTCCGTTAGTGACGGATGGGACTGGTGGTGCTGGTGCGAATTCAGATGCTGGTGGGATTCGGCGTGTTCGGGGTGTTCTGGGGCGCTTGGGGCGCGCTGATTCCGGAGATCCAGGCGCAGGCCGGGGTGAGCAACGGCGAACTGGGCGTCGCCGTGCTGATGATCGGACTCGGCGCCCTCGGCTCGATGCGTCCGGCGGGGGCGGCCGTGCAGCGATTCGGGCGCTCGGCCGTCGCCGCGATCCTCCTGACGATGGCGGCCGCCGTCGTCCTGCCCGGGCTCGCGCACGGGGCGAGGGCGCTGATGGCGGCGCTCGCCGTGCTGGGCGCGGCGTCCGGGGCCGTCGACGTCGGGATCAACACGCTGGCGATCGAGCTGGAGAGCCGCTCGGGCCGGCTGATGAACGCAGCCCACGCCTGCTTCTCCGCCTGTGTGGTGCTCGGCGCCCTCACCTCCGGTCTCGCCCTGGAACGCGGCCTCGCGGTGGACCGGGTGCTCCTGGTGACGGCCGTGCTGATGGCCGGGGCGGCCGGGGTGATCGGGTTCCCCGGCCCGGCGGGGCCGCCGACGGTGTACCGCCGCGACCGACGGCGGCCCCCCGTCACCGACCGGCCGCTGCTGGCCCTCGGGGCGCTGTGCGCGCTCGCGTACCTGATCGAGAACGCCTGGCAGAGCTGGAGCGCGGTGATGCTGCGCTCCGTCTTCCACACCGGGTCCGGTGCGGCCGCCGCCGGTCCGGTGGTGTTCGCCGCCGCCGCCGCGGTCGGCCGCCTGGCCGGGCACGGGCTCACCGCCCGGCTGCCGCAGCGGCACCTGCTCGCCCTGGGCGGGGCGGTGGCGGCCGTCGGCACCCTGGGCGCCGCGCTGGCGCCGGGCGTGCGGTCGATGCTGGCGGCGCTCGTCGTCGCCGGCCTTGGCACCTCGGTGTGCGTGCCCACGATCCTCTCCCTGGCGGGGGAGCAGGCCCGTCCCGAGGTCCGCTCCTCCGCGGTGGCGGTGGTCGCCTCGATGGGCTACGGCGGCTGTCTGCTCGGTCCGGCCGCGGTCGGCCTCGCCGCCTCCTCGGCCGGCCTCCGGGCTGCCCTGTGCGGCGTCGCGGGGATGGCCGCGGTCCTGGCCCTCGCCTCGCTGCTCGCCCGGCCCGGGCCCGGGCCCGGGCCGCAGGCCGGGCAGCACCGGCCGGCCCGGCCGCTCGACGCGGAGGGTTGAGCCGGTGCGGCTCCGGCGCGGCGGCGTGTTCGGTGTCGCTGTGTCCGGTGCCGTGTCCGGTGCCGGGTGTCCGGTGCGGGCGGGGTGGTGGTCCGGCGCGGACGGGGTGGGGGGAGTGCGCCGGTGATCATCCCGCCCGCCCGTTCGATTGGAGCTGAGGTGCCCGTATCTGTGGTGTGATGGACGGATGATCCACGAAGGTTTCGCCGCGGAGTGCCTGGGCCCGGTGGGGGAAGCGGTCCGGCGGGCGGCGGCTGCCGAGATCATGCCGCGGTTCCGCTCACTGACCGCCGACCAGGTGACCGAGAAGAAGGGCCCGCACGACCTCGTGACGGTCGCCGACCGGGGCGCGGAGGCGCACCTGACGGCCGCGCTGACGGAGCTGCTCCCCGGTTCGGTCGTGGTCGGGGAGGAGGCGGTCGACGCGGACCCGGGCCTCTACGCGGAGCTGGGCGGTGACCGGCCGGTCTGGATCGTGGACCCGATCGACGGGACCCGCACCTTCGTCCGCGGCGACGAGGGCTTCTGCACCCTGGTCGCGCTCGCGCACCGGGGCGAGCTGCTCGCCTCCTGGACGTACTCGCCGGTCCGCGACGAGATGGCGACGGCCCTGCGGGGCGGCGGCGCGTACCTGGACGGCGTCCCGCTGCTGGCCGGCGCGCCCGCGGCCGGGGCCCCGCTGGAGATCGCCGCCTCCCACCCCCGCTTCACCACACCCGCCCGCAAGCGCGCACTGCTGGGCCTGCGCGCCGAGGGCGTGCGCACCCGGCCGTGCGCGGGTTCGGCGGGGCTGGAGTACCTGGCGATCGCCCGGGGCGCCGTCGACGCCACCGTGTTCGCCTGGGAGAACGCCTGGGACCACGCGGCCGGGCTGCTCCTGGTCGCCGAGGCGGGCGGCGCCCACGCCACCCTCTCCGGCGCGCCGTTCCGCCTCGCCGGCGGCAACGACCTCCCCTTCACCACGGCCCGCGACGCCGCGACCCTGACCCGGATCCGGGGCCTCCTGCTGGGCGAGGCCCCGGCCGGGTAGCCGGGCCGGGGCCGCACCGCCCGGGGCCGCACCGCCCGGGGCGGCGGCGCCTCGGGGCGGCGGCACCTCGGGGCGGCGGTCAGTCCGCGACCTGGTCCCGGACGGCGTCCGGGAGGCGGCGGCCGGTCACCGAGCGCCAGGCGCGTTCGACGGCGCGGGGGCCGAGGTCGACGGTCAGCCGGCGCAGGCCGACCACGCTCGGCCAGGTCGCCGGATGCGGGAACTCCTCGAAGCAGGTGATGCTGCGGACCAGCCACTCCATCGCCTCCCGGGGCCGCCCCTGCTCCGCCGCGAACACCCCGAACTGACCGAAGGTGCGGGCCAGTCCCGGGGTGTCGCCGATCCGGTGCGAGACGTCCAGCGCCTTGCGGTACCGGGCCTCGGCCTCCGCCGCCCGGCCGCCGGCCTGGGCGGTCAGCCCGAGCTGGTGGTGCCCGGCCGAGACCCCGGCCAGGTCGCCCAGCTCCTCCCGGAGCGCCAGCGCCCGGGTGTGGCGGCGCTCCGCCTCGGCGAGGTCCCCGCGCCGGGCCGCCACCAGGCCGAGCTGGTGCTCACCGGCCGCCGTCCCGGCCAGGTCGCCGAGGTCCTGCCGGATCTCCAGCGCCTTGCGGTGCCGGGCCTCGGCCTCCGCGAACCGCTCCCGCGCGGCGGCCAGCACGCCGAGCCGGTGGTGGGCGTCGGCGGCGCCGGCCCGACTGCCGGACTCCTCGGCGAGGTCCAGCGCCCGCTCGCACCAGCCCTCCGCCTCGTCGAGCCGGCCCAGCTCGGCGGCGACGGCGGCGAGCCGGTGGTGCAGCTCCGCCGTGACCGACAGGTCGGCCGCCGCGCTGACGGCCACCGCGCCGACGGGCGTCGCGCCGATGAACGTCGCGCGGACGGCCGCCAGCGCCCGGCCGAAGCACCCGTGGGCGTCCTCGAAGCGGCCCTGCTCCTCGGCCAGGACGCCGAGCCGGTGGTGGCAGGCGGCCGCCCGGCCGGTCTCGCCCAGGCGCTCGAAGAGGCCCAGGGCCTGCCGGGTCCGCCGCTCGGCGTCGTCCGGCCGGCCGAGCCGGTGGGCGATCACCCCCAGCTGATGGTGGCCGAGCGCGAGGCCGTCCACGTCCCCGAGCCGCTCCAGCAGGGCCTGCGACCGCAGGTACCACTCCTCGGCCGCGCCGAAGTCGCCCCGGTCGACGGCGATCCCGCCGAGCCGCTGATGGCAGTCGGCCAACTCGTCGAGCTGCTCGGAACCGGGCGGGTGCAGTTCGGCGGCGCGGTGGATCTCCCGGAAGGCACGGTCGGCCCCGTCCACCAGGCCCAGCCGCAGCAGCCGCCGGGCGTCGGCGCCGACCACATAGAGCCACAGGGACCCGGCCGGACTGTCGAGGACGGGCGGGGTGCCGTCGGCCTCCTCCACGGCGAGCCGCACCCGGTCGACCCAGTGGCGGGCCTCCTGGTCCGTGCCCCGGGCGTTCCAGTGGTCGTGCAGCGGTCGGACGAGCGCCAGTGCCTGCAGCCACAGGCCCCGGTCGAGGGCCCGGTCGAGCATCCGGCCGATCGTCGACCGCTGGAGGTCGAGCGCGGTCAGGGCGAACTCGGCGCTGCCGTGGTGCAGCTCGCGGGTGAGCAGCAGGCAGAAGTTGACCTGGGCGCCGAGCAGGGCCTGCAACCCGGCCTCGTGCTGCTCGGCGAAGCCGGGCCCGGCCGCCCGCCACCCGGCGGCCAGCTGGGCGGCGACCGTCGGGTGGACCCGGTAGGCGGTGCGGCCGCAGGGTGTCAGCAGGCCGAGGGCTGCCGCCCGCCGCAGAAGTCGCTGCCAGTCCTCGGTGCCGAGGCCCCGGAAGCGTTCGGGCGCGAGCGGATGGCGGGAGAGCAGGGCGAGCACGGTGGCGTCGGCGACCCCGTGCACGAGCGAGACGGCCGTCAGCGCCCGGCGGTCGGCCGCGCCGAGACGGGCCAGCGCGTAGGCGGTGCTCACCGCGAGCGCCGCCGGAACGGCCCCGCGGGTGGGGAGCGGGTTCGCGTCGGCGGGGGTGTCAGGCAGCGCGGAAGCGCCGCGCACCAGGGTGTCCAGCGTCTGCCAGGGCTCGTGCGCGTCGAGCGAGGACAGCGCGAGCCGCATGGCCAGGGGGTGGCCGCCCAGCCACTCCAGCAGTTCGCCGAACACCCGCAGACCGCGGCGGCGGACGGTGTCGGGGGAGCCGGGGAGGTTAGCAGAGGCGGGGGAGGCGGCGGAGGGGCCGAGCAACTGCTCGGCGTACTCGACGGTCTCGCCCGGGTCGAGGCCGGGCACCTCGATCCGCAGCGCCGCGGCGCCGAGCCAGTCCTCGCGGGTGCGACTGGTGAGCAGGACGGTGCTGTTCCCCTGCCGGGCGACCAGGTCGAGCAGGGCCCGGAGCCCGGCGCGCTCCTCGTCCGGCGCGGCGGGCTCCGGCACCCCGAGGTCCGGCGCCTCGGGGTCCGGCGCCAGGGAGTCGACGTTGTCCCAGATCAGCAGCAGGCGGCGGGTGGCCAGCGCCCGTTCGACGGCTGCCCGGCGCTCGGCGGGCGGGAGCGGGTCGAACTTCTCGGGGGCGAACAGCCGGCGGCCGATTCGCTCGACCACCCCGGCGGACGCGGAGCGGGCCGAGGCGGAGCCGGCCGCGCCCGGTTCGAAGGAGTGCAGCACCACCGCGTCCGGCCCGTCCACCGCGCCGGTCTCCCGGTACCAGCGGCCAAAGGCCTTCGCCAGCTCGGTCTTCCCGATCCCGGCGGCACCGTGGAGGAGGATCACCCGGTGCGGCCGGGTCGCGGCGTCGAGGCCGAGCAGCAGTCCGTCCCGCCCGACGAACCCGCCGACGGGTGCGAGCTCGCCCCACGGGTCCGGGCCCTCCGGGGCCCCCGTCGCTGACGTGGTCCCGGTCGTCCGGTCCGGGGCCGCCGGCTGCACGGCCCGCGCGGTGTCCGGTCCGGGCCGTACCGCCTCGTGCCGGCTGTACAGGACCGGGACCGTCCAGTCGGCCAGGGGCAGCGCGCCCCTGGGGGAGGTGCGCCGGTCGTCCGTGGCGAGCCGGCGGCGTCCGGCCGCCACGGCCCGGGTCACCCGCTCGCCGGTGCGGAGCTGTTCGTAGCAGGTGGCCAGGAACCCCGCGGCGGCCCGCGCGTCGAGGTGGTACGGCAGCGCCAGCACGGCGTGCGCGCCCTCCTGGAGCAGCCGGGACGCGGCCACGGCCTCCGGCAGTCCGGGTTCGGGGGCGGACCGGCCGGTGGTCAGGACCACCAGCGTGACCTCGGCCGAGGCCAGCAGCCGGGCGATCCGTCCGACCGGCACCGGCTCGGTGCCCCCGCCCGGCCGTTCGAAGGTCAGCGAGCCCTGCGGGTCGCGGGCGGCGGCGCCGGTCCGGCCCGGTGCGGTGGGCGCGGTGGGCGCGCCGGTCGGCCTGGGTGCGGTGGGTGCGTCGGTCGGACCGTGCCCGTCGAAGTGGACGACGCGGAACGGCCGGCCCTCCTCGCGTGCCTCGTGCAGCACCTCGGCCAGACGGTCCGGCGTCGGTGGTCGCAGGACGGTGAGCTCGACCGTGCCGTGTTCCGCGCGCAGTCGCCGCAGCAGCGTCGGGGTGAGGGACCGGTGGCCGGGGCGGGCCGGGTCGTCGGGGGCGGCGGCCACCAGTAGCACCCGCAGCGGGGAACCGCCGGCCGGGGCCCCGGCGTCGTGGTCGCCGTCTCCTCCGATGCTGTCGCCGGTGTCCGGTGTCCGGCGGGTCAGCACGACATCGTCCAGCACCAGCGGCACCGGTCGGGCCGGGTCCGTCATCAGCTCCCAAGGGAGGGCGAGCAGCTGGGCGGAGTCCGAGCGCAGCACGATCTCCAGCTCCCTGCCGCGGCCCCGGGCCCGGAGGTAGGCGTCCCGCCCCGGTCCGGTGCCGAACAGTGCGGAGAACACCCGCGCGCCCCAGTCCGGGAGCTGTCGGGCGATCTGCGGGCCCCGCTCGCCGTACGCGCCGAGCGGGGTCCGCAGGTAGTCCTCCAGGTACCAGCGCAGGCTCTCCATCGGCGCGTCGGCCAGGGGCCGGCGCAGCCATCCGGCGTCGACGGCGGGTGCCGGGGAAGCCTCCCCGGACGGCCACTCCGTCACCAGCGTCCGGCCGTCGGCGTGGAGGTCCAGCACCAGACGTTCGACCACAATCACCCCCAGCGAGAGCGGTACGGCCGGGCGGCCGTTCCGCTGCGGAGCACAGGGTAGCGGCGCCGTCGCCGGACCCGCGCGTCCGGGAGCGAAGTGCGGGTAACGATCCGTCAAACAGCGCCGCGCCGGGCCGGTAGCCGGCGGCCGGTGGCGGTCAGCGGTCCTGCGGGTCGCGGACGTGCGGGCGGATTTCCAGGCGCCAGGGGTCGGACGGCTTGTCGGTGCGCACCTTGAGTACTCCGTGCCTCGGCAACTGCAGGGTGCGCAGTGCCTCGCCGCTCGACCAGATACCCAGGGTGGGGCTTGTCGGCAGTCCGGGGACTGCCGGGCACCCGCACTCCTCGAAGACGTCGGGGCCCCGTCCGCAGGCGCAGACGAACACGGCGGACCAGGAGGAGGACTTGACGTGCGCGACGCAGTCGACCGGCGCGTCCGGGCGGACGGCCAGGACAGTGGAGCCGTAGCCCTCCATGGCGCCGGTCAACTCGTCGATCTCGTCGGGGCTGTACAGCCGGACGGACCACTCACCGGAGCCGCTGGATTCCACGCAGAGGTGGGTGAAGTCATGGGTCAGGAGGGTGCGCACGCCTTTCCGCTTGTCGAAGGAGCCGAGGTGGATGAGGGAGGAGTGCGACTCGATGCGGTCGCGCGTCCTGGTCACGGGTCTGATGCTGAGGAAGCCCTCCGTCGCGACCTCGATCTGGGCCACGGCGGCGGTGCCCTCCGGCCATTCGATGCGGAACTCGTACTCGGTGTCGTCGCCCTCGCACTGTCCGGAGAAGTGGAACCGCTCGCCCGCCTGCCGCCGTGGTACCGGGCCCCGGCCGTCGCTGGGGCCGGTGGCGAGATGCAGCCTGGGGAGGTCGTCCTCGGCGGGCGCGGGCGCGGGCGCGGGCGCGGGTGCGGGCGTGCGCTGGCGTACAGGCTCGGGCTCGGGCTTCGGTGTCGCTTGGGCGGTGGTGGCCGGGCGGGTCGGGCCGACGGTCGCGGCCGGCTTTGGCGCGGCTGGCTCCGTCGGGGCGGCCTCCTCCGGGGCGCGCTTCGCGACGGCCGGTGCGGCGGAGGCCGCGGCGCTGGTGCCGGAGGTATCGAGGGCGGCGGTATCGAGGGTGGCCGCGCGGAGGGCGGCAGCCTCGGCCCTGGCCGCCGAACGGGCGGCCTGTCGGGCGGCGGACAAGGTCAGGCGCCACAGGGCTGCGGCCGTCACCAGGCAGCCCAGCGCGAATCCCACCAGTAGCCCCACTGCCACAGTCGTCGCCCCCCTGGCGCCGGAGTCCCCGCCCGGTGACCGAGAGTACGCGCGACAGCGGGCCTCAGCCATGGCGCGGTCGGGGGGAATCGGGGCGGTCTGCTCGTCGTCCTCCGGCGTCGGCCGGGCCGCCTCCCCGTGTCGCCCCCCCCGGTTCGCCCCCCGTGTCGGCCCCGTGCCGCCACCGGGTGCCACGACCGGGCAGCCGCGATGCCCCATGAGGCAGACCGAACGTTCCGTTGGGGCGGCCCGGTTCCCGATGGACCCCCGTCCGGAACGCCCTGTTCACCTGGCCGCCATCGATTGGACGTGGCGCTGACCAGCACTGTCGCGCTCGCGTCAACAGTGACGGGGGCCACTGGTGGGGCGTCAAACCGCCCGGGCGGGCGTTCCGTCGAGTGACCTGCGTCACACTTGACCCTGAATTGCGGGCTGGGATTCACTCATTTCGGCGGGGGGCGAACGGAACCCGAAACTCTTAGGAGTTCGCTCCGGGAGCCACTCGCCGGAATGTAGTCCGTCGTTTTCTGAGACATGGAGGTGCTGTCATGAAGCTCGTTCACTTCGTGAAGAAGGTCATGCCGGAGAAGAGCCTGAAGGCCTACGCCTGGTACGGCTGGATCTAATTCCGGCGGTCCGTTGCCGGACGCGTGCCCGGCGGGTCCCGAGCGGACCCGCCGGGCACGGCCCGCTCGCCGTGAGCGGGCCGTCGCCGAGGGCGGGCCCCTGTCACCACAGCCGTTCACCCTTGGAGCCACGGATGGCCATGTCCAGCACCGGGCGGAGCGCCCGCGTCACCGTCTTCGCACCGCGGATCGACGAACTCCTCAACAAGTACCGAGGTCAGGACCTCTTCCGCCTGGAGGCGGACACCGTCGGCGTGTCCGGTGTCGACCTCATGGACGGGCTGCTGCGCAGCAGGCCGGCCAATGCCGAGGAGCGGCCGACCTTCAAGCCCGTGCGCGGGCGGCTCGTCACCCGGCCCGACGCGGCGGCGCTCATGCAGGCCGTGTCGGCCGACGTCCGGACGGCATTGAAGAAGCCGCTGGGCGACCGGACCGACCTCACCGGGAAATGGCCGCACACGCCGCACATCTATTTGCGGGACCTGGTCTTCGGGGAGGAGAGCTTCCGCTTCCGGATCCTGGTCGACCGGCGCCTGGAACTCACCCCGAAATTGACCTGGATGGCCGTCACGGCCGGTACCGCGATGCTCGGGAAGCCGGGTACCGAAATTCCGTTGTCGAATCTGGCGGCCCGGGTGCTGGACGCCGAGACCTACGACGACCGCCGCTACGCGATGTACCTCTACCGGCGGGTCGCCGGGCCGATCTGCTTCACCGTGGCCGCGCTCGTGACCAACGCGGTCTGGCTCGGCGCGCCGTTCGACGACGAGGTGTCGAACCGGGACATCCTGCTGGAGGCGCTGCGGCTGCTGCCGCCCTCCTGGAACATCCTGCGGGTCGCCTCCCCGGAGTTCGGCGCCGTCGACGGGCGGATCGGACCGAAGGACGACCTGCTCCTGCTCCCGCTGCTGAGCCACCGCGACCCCCGGCTCTGGGACGACCCGGAGAGCTTCCGGCCGGAGCGCTGGAAGGGCGTCGACCCGGATGAGCAGCCCGGCTATCTGCCGTTCGGGCATGCCAGTGAACGCTGCTGGGGGCGCCACATGGTGCTGCCGCTGGCCGAGCGGATCCTCGACATCGTCCGCCGGGACGGACTGGTGGTGAGCCCGGACCAGCACGTCGGCAAGGTCGAGCTGGACGGTCTGCTGGAGGTCGCCGGCGTGCGGATGGTCCGGCGCTGACCCACCCGGTGACGGGCCGGCGGCGAAAGCGGGGAGTGGTCGGGGCGGCAGGGCGGGCGTGGGGGCGGGGCGGTGGTCGGACGGGCCGGTGGCAGAGCGAGCGCCGAGGGGGCACCGCAGCGTACGCCCGGCCGGCTGTCAGCCGGGCACCGGCGCGTGCCGGGTGAGCCCGGCCCGGACGGCGACGTCCAGCGCCGGCTCGAAGCGCAGCGCCTCGCGGTCGTCGTCCCCGACCCCGGCGGCCGCGAGCAGCTCCGCCACCGCGCCGGCGTCGACGGTGCGCTCCTCGGCGCGGCGCAGGAAGCGCGTCACGGCGGCGGCGAAGGTCGGCTCGTCCTCGCGCCGCACCCACGCCAGCTCCGCCGCCTCGGTGAGGAACAGCCGCTCCGATCCGAGCCACGGCGCGGCGGCGGCCAGACCGTCCTCGGCCAGGGCGTCCGGGTAGGGGATCCGGTGCCAGGCGCCGTCCTGCCACCAGTAGAGGAAGCCGAAGAGGTTCCCCTGGGCGTCCTCGCGCAACTGCTCCCAGGGCAGCCACTCCGGGCCGCCGGCCAGGAAGTCGATCTGCCGGCCGTCGACGTGGGTGTGGCTGCCGTCGGAGTCCTGGCCGCAGAACACCGCGTGGCCGTCGTCGACCAGGGTGAGGCGCCACCAGAAGGAGCCGCCGCCGTTCTCGCTCCACACACCCTGCTCGTCCAGCCAGTGCTCGCGGTTCCCCTGGGCGGCGTCCAGCAGGGCGAGCAGCACGGCGCGCGCCCACACCTGCCCGGCGTGGTCGAGGTCCTCGGGCCGGCTCGGCCTGTGCATGATCGTCGTCCCCCTCCGTCGGATGGCGGACAGCCTGCCACAGACCTGCGACACCCCGGGCGACACCCCGGTGGGACCCCGGCTGCGGAGGGCGGACCCGCGACGCGGACAATGGCGCGGTGAACGACACGATCGGCCCGCCCCGTGCGCACGGCCCGCAGCAGCCGCAGGACCAGGGTGTGGACTACCAGGAACTGGTCCGGGACGCCATGGCGGCGGCCGTGCGCTCGCCGCTGCGCGGCCGGGTCGCCGACTACATCCCGGCACTGGCGGCGGCCGACCCGACGGCGTTCGGGATGGCGATCGCGACCGTGGACGGCCGGGTTTTCGGTGCGGGGGACTGGCAGCAGCCGTTCTCCGTCCAGTCGGTGTCCAAGCTGTTCACCCTCGCGCTCGCGCTGGCCGAGGGCGGTGACGGCCTGTGGACCGGCGTGGGCCGCGAACCCTCCGGCAACCCGTTCAACTCGCTGGTCCAGCTGGAGACCGAGCACGGCATCCCCCGCAACCCCTTCATCAACGCGGGCGCCCTCGTGGTCACCGACCGCCTGCTGGAACTCACCGGCGACGCGGTCGGCACCGTCCTGGACTTCCTGCGCGCGGAGTCCGGCGACCCGGCCGTCGCGGTGAACCGCGCGGTCGCCGCCTCCGAGGCCGAGCACGGCCACCGCAATGCCGCCATGGCGCACTTCATGGCCGGCTACGGCAACCTGCGCAATCCGGTCGAGGACGTCCTCACGCACTACTACGCGCACTGCGCGATCGAGACGAGCTGCCGCGACCTGGCTCTGGCCGGCCTCTTCCTCGCCCGCCACGGCGTGCGCGCCGACGGGTCACGGCTGCTGTCGCGCAGCGAGGCCAAGCGGATCAACGCCGTGCTGCTCACCTGCGGTACCTACGACGCGGCCGGCGAGTTCGCCTACCGGGTGGGCCTGCCCGGCAAGAGCGGGGTCGGCGGCGGCGTCCTGGCGGTGCTGCCCGGCCGGGGCACGGTCTGCACCTGGAGCCCCGGACTGGACGCGGCCGGCAACTCGGTGCTCGGCGTGGCCGCCCTGGACGCACTGACGACGGCGACCGGCTGGTCCGTCTTCTGATGAGCGCCCGGCCCGTGCCGTCGGCCTTACCCGCGCCGTCGGCCTTTCCCGTGTCGGCGTCTGTCCCCGCGCCGGCGCCCGTCCGCACGCCGGCGTCCGTCCCCGCGCCCCGGCGCCCGCCCGGTCCGTCCGTCCGGTCCGCCGCCGCAGCGTGCGGTGACGGGCCGGCAGCTGACGGTCACGTACTTGTTATGTCCCCTTCACCAGTCCGACGACCGGCTCCGTCATGCTCTGCACCGGCGGAAGCCACCGCCGAAGGCGCGCCGGCCCGCAGGCGCACTGACAAGGGGACACCCATCGTGACCGTCCGCCGCACCCTCATCGGCACCCTCGCCGTCGGCCTGCTCGCCGCGGCCGCCGCGCTCGTGCCGATCGGCTCCGCCGCCGAGGCCGCCGAGCGCACCCCCGGCGAGCTCCCGTTCGGCTCCGCCACCACAGTCGGCCTGCACAACACCTACGACCCGGCCGCCTTCGGCTACCTCGCCCAGGGCCTCGACACCGGTACCGGCATGATCGAGCTGGACGCCTGGCCGAACGCCATCACCAAGGAGTGGAAGGTCAGCCACTCCAACCCGCTCGGCAACACCAACAACTGCGTCAGCGCCAGCACGCCCTCCCAGCTCTACTCCGGCAGCGGCAACAAGAACCTGGAGACCTGCCTCGACGACGTCCGGGTCTGGCTCGGCGCGCACCCCGCCGCCGGACCGCTGGTGATCAAGCTGGAACTCAAGCCGGGCTTCTCCGGGAACCTCGGCATGGGCCCGGCCCAGCTGGACGCGCTGATCGCCGCCCACCTCGGCTCCGCCGCGCTGCGCCCGGCCGACCTGCTCGCCAAGCCGGGCGGCGGCAGCTACCCGACCCTCGACGACGCGGCCCGCGCCGGCAACTGGCCCACCCGCGCGGCGCTGGCGGGCCGGGCGATGGTGTACGTGATCCCCGGTACGGTCGAGCTGGACAACCCCTTCGACACCCTGCACACCGACGTCGAGTACGGCCGCTACCTGCGCGACCTGGCGGCGGCGCGCCGGATCGGCGAGGCCCGGATGTTCCCGACCGCGCTCGGCGCGGCGGCCGGCGACCCGCGCACCCGGTACAGCGAGACCTCGATCCGTCCGTGGTTCGTGGTCTTCGACGGTGACGCCGCCGCCTATGTGAACGGCATCGACACCTCCTGGTACGACACCAACCACTACCTGCTGACGATGACCGACGCCCACAACGTCGCCCCGGCGATCAGCGCCACCGACCCCACCGCCGACCAGGCCCGCGCCCGCACCGAGCTGCTCGCCCGCGCCCACGCGAGCATCGTCTCCAGCGACTGGCGCAAGCTCCCCGCCGTGCAGTCGCTGGTCCTGCCGCGCGGCTGATCCACGGCCACCGGGGCGGCGGCACCCGTGACATGACGGCCGCTGCCCCGGAGCCCGCGGTCCCGGAGCCCGCGAGTTCCCGGGTTCCCGCCGGTCAGGGGCGGAACGGGCCGAAATCCGGTTGCCGCCCGGGCGTCCGCCGCCTACCGTCCACCGCATGCTGCCTCTGGTCGAGACGGACGAACAGTGGGACGCCGTCGTCCCGGACGAGGCGGTCATGCGCCCGGGTGTCGAGGACCTCTGCGCCCGGTTGGGGCTGCGCGGGCCCGCCTTGGAGCGCTTCCCCGAGGGCTCCCAGCCGGTCTACGCCCTCGGCGCGGAGCTGGTCCTCAAGCTCTATCCCAAGGCCGCCGCCGAGGACGGCCTCACAGAGGCCCGGGTGCTCGCCCATGTCGG
Organism: Kitasatospora purpeofusca; assembly: GCF_034043715.1. Lineage (GTDB taxonomy): Bacteria > Actinomycetota > Actinomycetes > Streptomycetales > Streptomycetaceae > Kitasatospora > Kitasatospora purpeofusca_A. The sequence goes on from NZ_JAXCLC010000005.1 coordinate 172,971, forward strand.
CGGCCGCCTGCCGGTGCCGACACCGGAGCTGCACGACGCCGGCGAGTACGAGAACGGCTGGCGGTACGTCCTGATGTCCCGGCTGCGCGGCGCCGAACTCGCCCCGGCCTGGGCGGACCTGTCGCCCGGCGGGCGGGAGCGGATCGCCGTCGAGGCGGGGGAGACGTTGGCGGCCCTGCACGCGCTCGACCCCGGGCCGCTCGCCGAGGTGCTCGGCCCCGGCGACTGGGGCGCCTTCACCGACCGGCAGCGCGCCGGCGCCGTCGGGCGCCAGCGCGAGCGCGGCCTCCCGGACGCCTGGCTGGAGCTGATCCCCGGCTTCCTGGACACCGTGGAACTGCCGCGCGAGCCCGAACGCGTGTTGCTGCACACCGAGTTCATGCGCCAGCACCTGCTGCTAGACCCGGCCACCGGGCGGCTGTCCGGGCTGTTCGACTTCGAGCCCGCGATGATCGGTGACCGGGCGTACGACTTCGTCGGCGTCGGCGTCTTCGTCACCCGGGCCGAACCGGGCCTGATGGCCCGGTTCACGGCCGGGTACGGCCGGTCCGTCGACCCGCGCGCGGCCATGGCCTGGACGCTGCTGCACGTGTACAGCAACCTGCCCCGGTACCTGCGGGAGGTGCCGCCGCCCCCGGGGGCGGCCACCCTGGAGTCGCTCGCCGAGCACTGGTTCGGGCCCGGCTGACCGGAGTACCTGACGGGACCGGCGGCATTCGGGCGACTTCCGCCGGAGCTCGGACCAGCTTGACGCGCCGCCAATTCTGCTTCCTGGGCAAGTGATCATGTAGGCCGAGCCGATCTTCGGAAGGACACACCACACACAGGAGGCCGTCCGCCAAGCCGGGGCATTCTGCCGGGCCGCCCGAGCAGCCGACCGCCTCCACATCCTCACCACCGCGACCGGCCACGCCGCGCTCCAGGCCGCGAAGAACCTCTCCGACCAGCTCGCCGCCACACTCACAACCACAACCAGCGGACGTCCGGTGCGGAAGGCGCTCGCACCTGGAGGTGAACTCGTGGGGCACGGGGAAGGTAGCAGGTGATGGGTGACCAGCGCCGATGGTGGTTGTGACAACTGGAGGCAGTGGTAGTGGAGTTGCCAGGGGCGATGTCGAAGCTGCGACGGGCACGGGTGGCGCGGAACCTGACCCTGGAAGAAGCCGCCGAGCGATTGAACTCGATCACGGGCGGCGCTGCGGACGCCAGCCTGCTCAGTGGATGGGAGTCCGGCCGGAAGCGTACCGGGATGCGGAATCGCGCTGGGCTGTGTGAGCTGTACGGAGAACGCCCAGAAGACCTGTTCGCGCATCAGGACGGTGAACGAAGCGCCAGCGTGCTGGAGGCGACTGGAACGGGCGTGGTGGTGCGCGTGCTCACTCGGTACATCGACCTGTTGGAAGCGATGGTCGGCGTTGCCACCGGCGCACGTGAGCAACTGGTCGTCACGGGGTCGCGCAGCCGCGAGAAGTCGTACCTGGAGGCGATCGAGGGCGTCGTCGCCGAGCGGTTGGACCTGGTGCACTACCGGGTCCTGTTCGGTCCGCCCAGGCACCGGGCGCTGAGCGACCACCTGGAGCGGCTGCTGACGTTGCGCGACCCGTCGGAGCGACGCAACGGGGTGAAGACGTTGCACATCGCGATGGCGCCGGTGGCAGCGATGGAACGGTTCTTCGTGGCATCGGAGCGGGCGGCAGTGGTGCCGCTACCGAGCTTTCACGGTGCCGACGGGTTCGACTGCGGGGTGTTGCTGGGTCGTGAGGCGGCGGCGGGGTTGGTGCAGCATGGTCGGGAGGCAAGCGCGTCCGGACGTCCGGTGGAGACAGTGGCCGCGGTGCGGGCCTTGCCGCAGTGTGGGGACGGGGTGGATTGGGGAGAAGGACTTTGAGTAGTAGCGCAGTTGACCAGGTGGGTCACCGGATGGCATCGGTGATCGCCCTGGCGCAGGAGCTGATCCGCCACCCGAGCCGGGGTGGGATCGACGAGTACGGTCCGGTCCTCGGTGTGCTGGAGGCGTGGCTTGCCGTTCGGTCGGTGCCGCACCGGCGGCTGCACGACGGGACCGGGGCTCTGGTGGGTCTGCTCGTGGAGGTCGAGGGCGGTCGGCCCGGTCCGTGGTGGGCGCTGGATGCGTGCCTTGACACTGCCGCCTTCGGCGACGAACAGGCATGGACCTTCTCCCCGACCAGCGGAGAGGTGGTGGACGGCTGGCTGCGTGGCCGTGGTGCGGCCGACTCCAAGTTGGCCGCCGCCTTGTTCTGCCATATTGCCGCCGAACTCCACCGTGGGTCCGCTCGGTTGACGGGGGGCCTGGCGGTGCTGTTGGACGTTGACGAGCACACGGGGGGGTTCGGCGGTGCGCTTGCCTATCTGGCGGACGAGCGGGCCGGACGGCCGGAGGGAGTGATGATCGGCTACCCCGGGTTGGAGGAGGTGGTGATCGGAGGGCGCGGCCTGTGGCGGGCGCAGGTGACTGTTCACGCTCCGGCTGGGCACTCCGGGTCGAGCAAGGTTGTGCTGGGGGCGATCTCCCGGGCCGCGCACCTGGTGCGGCTTCTGGATGAGGCCGACCTGCCGAGGGCCCCTGGTGCGGGCGCGGAGTTCCCACTGCCGCCGAAGGTGAGCGTCACCGCGATCTCCGGTGGGCAGGGGTTCTCGGTGACGCCCGACCTGTGCGCGCTCAACGTGGATGTGCGGACCACCCCGGTGTTCACCGGCCGGGACGCCGAGGTGCTGGTCCGCGAAGCCGCAGCCCGGCTCGATGCCGAACTGCCGGTGCCCTCTTCGACGGAGGTGGCGGAGGTCGCCTGCTGGCCGGCGTTCCGGTTGCGTCCGGACGAGGAGCCGGCGGCAGCCCTGTTCGCCGCTGCTCGGCACCTTGGGCTGGATGTGGGTGCCAAGGTGGCGGGGCCGTCGAACATCGGCAACCTGCTGATGCGGGAAGGGGTTCGGAGTACGGCAGGCTTCGGTGTGCCGTACGAGGGACTGCACGGCATCGACGAGCGGGCGAGCTTGGCGGAACTTCCGACCGTTTACGCCGTCTACCTCCAGGCAGTGCGTACCCTCCTCGGGGTCGCCTGAGCAGGTGAAGTCCCAGCCCGGTACCGGATCCGATCCACCCCCGCTCCCATGAACTCCCCAACTCTCGCTCTGTCGACCTGAGTTAGGACGCGCTCTTATAGGGATCGGCAGAACTGCGGTCCCTGGTGGGGGTGGTCGGTTTGGACGGCGAAGGTGTGTTCATCACGGTGGACGGGCCCAGCGGGGTGGGTAAGTCGACCGTGGCCAGGTCCCTGGAGAGGTTCCTTGCCGGCCGAGGGCGGACGGTGACCTGTACCACCGAGCCGTCCGGTGCGGCGATCGGAAGGCTGGCCCGGTTCGGGACGCACGAGTTCCACGGGCGGGCACTGTCGTGCCTGGTGGCAGCCGACCGGTACCACCACGTGGACACCGTGGTCGCCCCGGCCCTTGAGCGGGGCGAGGTGGTGGTCTGCGACCGCTACCTGCCCTCCTCTCTGGTGCTCGACCAACTCGACGGTCGGCAGGGGATCGCCCACCTGGTTGGCGTCCAACTCGGCTTGTGATTCCAAAGTTCCGGCTCGGAGAAGGAGGAGGAACATGCGGGTGGCACTGCTGTATCCCGAGGTCTACGACATGGCCCGCTTTCGTGAGGAGCGCAAGGAGTTCCCCCCGTTCGGTGTGCTCTACCTCGCCGCGGTCTGCGAGGAGGCCGGGCACGAGGTGGCCATCGAGAAGGTGTCGCCCCACCGGACCGACCTGGACCTGACTGGCTTCGACGCCGTCGGGTTCAGCCTGGCGTCCTCGGCCACCTACGGCGTCATGCTCCAGGCCCGTCGGCGATCCGCTATCCGCGACGACACCCTGGTGATGGTCGGAGGCATCCATTGCAACTTCTACCCCGAATCCAGCCTTCGCGACTTCGGTGCCCACGTCGCCGCCGACGGCGAGTCGGAGGAGACGATCCTTGCCATCCTGGCGCAGTACCGCCGAGGTGATCTGGCGACGGTCGCGGGCATCCTCTATCAGGACGGCGACCAGATCCGACGCACGGCCAAACGGCCGCTGATGCGTAACATCGACGGACTCCCGCTCCCGGCTCGACACCTGCTGCCGCGCCAGGACATCGTGATCACAGACCGCCTGGCCGGCACCGACCTGCGGATGGCCCACGCGATGTTCTCCCGGGGCTGCCCGTTCCCGTGCAGCTTCTGCGCGGCCGGACAGACCCGGATCCAGTACCGCAGCGGGGCGAGTGCCCTGGTCGAACTGGAACACCTGGTGGAGGCGTACGGCATCGAGGGCTTCGCCATCGTGGACGACAACTTCGTCGTGGCCCGGCAGAAGGTCGGTGACATCTGTGACCACATCGCCCACCTGCGCCTGCGGTGGTCCGCCCTTTCCCGCGTCGACACCGTCGACGAGGAGTTGCTCGGCAAGATGGCTCGCTCCGGCTGTATCGAGATCAAGTACGGCATGGAGTCGGGCAGCGAACGCCTGCTGAGGGCAATGCGCAAGAACACGAGGCGCGACCGGATCAAACGCGCCATCCACATGACCAACGACGCGGGTATCGCGGCGAAGGTCTTCGTCATCCACGGCTTCCCCGGGGAGGACAAGGAGTCGACCGAAGAGACCGTCAGCCTCCTCGAGGAACTCGGCGCCGCTGTTGCCAGGGTCTCGCTGTTCCGCTTCGTGCCGCTACCCGGCACCGAGGTCTACGAGCGAGCCGCCCTCCACGGCGTGCGAGGCACCCACCTGCAGCCCGACTGGGACGGCAACTGGGCGAAATTCCACATCCACCACAACGACGAAAGGTGGTGGGGAAATGACCAGCAATGGGCAGAAGTCGAAAGCTCGCACGCCCGGCTGCGGGAATTTGTTGAATCCGGGTGGAACTCGCAGGGCTGAATTCACGGCCCGCGTGCGCGTGCTAGAATCCGCGCATGCCGACGGCTTTCAGTTCGGAATTGGCAATTCGCCCGCTGGATGATGCGGCGTCGCAGCGGCTGTGGAATTGGACCCTTCGGCGCCAAGGGCTCGCGGACGAGGTTCGGTTCGATTCGGTGGAAGCGATCGTGCAGGCCAGTCTGGGCCTGCACGCGGCACGGCTGCCCTCACCGTTTGCCACGGTCGCCGCTCGCAGCACAGGCGGAGACGTGGCGACGAGCCTCTTCGGCCGCCCTGCGCGCGAGCGCGTCATGACCGTCCGCTGCATGCGCAAGACCCTCCATGCGCTGCCACTGGACCTGGCGTCCGCCGCCCACGCCGCCACTCGCCACTATCGCGAGCGCGATGCTCTGCGGGCCGTGGTGAACGGCCGGGAGCGCCTGGTGGATGTCGAGGCGGCAGGCGAAGAGCTCGCCGCGCTCCTGGACACGCACGGATCCCTCCAGCACCGTGAGATCGAGGACCGGCTCGCCCAGCACGGCATCAGTACCCCGCGAGCGCGCCTTGCTCTCAAGCTGTCCTGGGAGCGAGGGAAGATCGCGTACCTGAACGCCTCCGACGCCTGGAACCGGGAGCTGCGGACTTTCGCTCTGACCGAACGGGCCTACCCCGAAGCCAACCTGGGCCTGGACCGGCAGCACGCGACAGCTGTCCTGATCGAAACGTACTTCGACCGCTACGGTCCGGCCTCCCTCGCCGACGCCGTCTGGTGGTCGGCATTGTCCAGGACCGCCATCACGGCCGCACTGGCCGCCGGAACCCGCGAGGTGGTCGCGGTCACCACGAGCTGGAGCGACCAGGCGCAGTACATGTTCGCCGACCGGCTCGAGGAGTTCCTGGCCGCCGAGCCGGACAGCCACTACACCGGGGTGAACCTCCTCGCCCACGAAGACGTCGCTCTCAAGGCTTACTTCGAGACCCGCTCCCGCTACCTCGGCGACCTTCCCGCACGGCGCGCCTTCAACCGGATCGGTGAGGTTCTGCCGACCGTCCTTCACGCCGGGCAGGTCATCGGGATCTGGGCATGGGACGAAGCCGGGCGCCGCGTCACTACCAGCCTGGTCCGAGGGCGGGCCACCGCAGAGATCCGCAGTGCCGTCAGGGCCCGCGCGGACCGGCTGACCCGGGTCCTGCGGCTCGGGTGGACCGCCGGGCGGCCCCGCCACGCACTCGTGATCCCGGGCCGGTTGACGCCTCTGTCGAACCAGGGCCAGTCGTAATCGCTGGTCGGAGAAGCTGTGCAGGCGATCATGAATGGGCTGCTAGCCTGCTGCCCAGACGTCTCCCAAGGACCCGACCGTACAGCGAGGCTCTGCGTGATTCCCCTTGAAAAGAACCAGTCGCTCGAAGACATTCAGCAGTATGTGGCTGACATGGAGGTCGAGCGGGGATTCAGCGGTCGCCCGGTTGTCGAGCAGTGCCTACAGCTCGGCGAAGAAGTAGGCGAAGTATTCAAGGCCATCCGCAAGACCGAGGGCATGCACCTGGACCCGAACTCGAAGGTCGGCAAGGTCGGCGACGAACTGGCTGACGTGCTCATCTACGTCTGTGCCATCGCCAACCGCATGGGCATCGACCTTGCCGACGCCCTTCGGAACAAGGAAGCGGTCAACGAGACACGCACCTGGGTCTCGGCCTGACCTGTCGGCTGCGGTCGGACGACCGGCCGGTGCTGAACGGGATCGTGTGGAAGCCGCTGGCGGGGCGTGCCAGAGCGCTACAAGTCCTGGAAGACCCTGTGCACGCGTTCCCGCCGTTCTGTCGGGCGGCAACACCAACGACCGCACTCGCCTGGAGTCGGCCGTGGAGGTCGTTCGGGTCCCGAGGGTCGGGGCGGGGGGGCCCCCCCCCCCCCC
>NZ_JAXCLC010000050.1:0-66125 GCF_034043715.1 Kitasatospora purpeofusca
TCCATCGCGCAGAGGCGTCCTCGGTGCGGGCCTCTACTCCGCGGCGCTGGCCATTCCCGGGTGGCCGGACGTGGTGGGGCGGTTCGAGAGACTGGGGTCGGATCCGCACGCCAGGATCGGGATGGGCGAGGTCGAGTCCGTCATCGCGATGACCGAGCGGATCAGCCAGATCGACGACCAGTTCGGCGGGCGCACCGCGCGGCCCATGGCGGCAGCGTTCATGGTCAACAACATCGTGCCGTACCTTCGCGCCACGGCCTCGGACGAGGTGCGCAGGGCGATGCTCTCCGCTGCGGCCGACCACCTCTACCTGACGGGGTACATGGCCGTGGACGAACGGCTGGACACCCTGGGGCAGAGCTACTACACCAAGGCGCTGGAGCTCGCGCTCGCGGCCGGTGACCATCTCACCTACTGCACCACCTTGCGTGGCATGAGCGTGCAGGCCGTCGAACTCGGCCACGGGGCAGAGGCGGTACGGCTTGCGGAAGCGGCATCGAGCGCCTCACCGCAGGCTGGGCCGCGGATGCGGGCGTTCCTGGCCGGGCAGCAGGCGCACTCTCTCGCGCGGACCGGTGACCGCGCGGGGGCGTTGGCGATGCTGCGTGCGGCGGAAGTCGCCATGGAGCAGGCCGAGTCCAGGGCGAAGGCTCATGGCTCGTACGATCCCGCCTCGCTCGCCTATCACGTGGCCCAGGTGAACCACGAACTCGGCGACCGGGAAGGGGCGATCAAGGCGCTGCAACGCTCCGAGAAGGTCAGGCCCGCCGTGTACCGGCGGGCCCGGGTGCGTCATCGGGCGATGCTGGCCGAGTGGCAGGTCGAGGCCGGTCGGGTCGAGGAGGCCGTGCAGAACTGGCACTTGGCCTTGGACGAATACCCGCAGGTGCAGTCCGGTCGGGCGGACGACCGGTTCCGGGCGATGGTCGCAGCGGTTCGCCCGTACCGACGTGACGTGCGGGTGCGTGAACTGCTCGAACGGGCCCGGCCGATGGCGGGTGGACGGGTGGGCTGAATCAGCCCAGCAGGGTGGCGAGTTCGGACTCGAAGAGGACTTCGGCGTCGAACTGCATGCCGGTGAAGTGGCCGGCGAGTTCGAGGGACAGCACGCCGTGGAGGCGGGTCCAGAGGGTGAGGAAGAGGGCGAGGGCCTCGGGTGGGGCGGGGTGGCCGGCGGCCCAGGTGCGGTGGTCGGCGAGGTGGGTGGCCAGGGGTGAGGCGGGGGTGGCCGGGGGGAGGGCGGCGGCGCAGGCGTCGATCAGGGTGACGGCGATCTCCTGGGAGATGGCCCTCGTGTCCTCGGGGGCCTGGTAGCCGGGCACCGGGGTGCCGTAGAGCAGCAGGTAGCGCTGCGGGTCGGCGAGGGCCCAGGTGCGCAGGGTGCGGGCGAGGCCGGCCAGGTCGGCGCCGGTTTCGGCGGCTGCGTGGAGGGTGTCGGCGAGGTCGCGGTAGGCCTCGCGGACGAGTTCGGTGATCAGCTCGTCCCGGTTGGCGAAGTAGCGGTAGAGGGCGGGGCCGCTCATGCCCATCTGCTTGGCGATCGCGTTCAGGGAGAGCGCGGAGGCGCCGGCGGTGGCGATCTGTTCCCAGGCGCGCTCCCTCACCTCGGTGCGGACCTGGGTGCGGTAGCGCTCGCGGGGGGTGGTGGGGTCGCTCTTCGCCATGGTGGGGGTCGCCTCTCGGATGCGTTCGTTAGAGGCTATCACGGAAGCTATTGACTCTTGATGGAGCTCGGAGTTATAACTTCTAACAAGGATGACGGGATATCGAGAGGGGAACGCCATGTTCGGTGGACGCAGGATCGGAATCCGGGCCGCAGTGATCACCGTCCCGCTGGTGGTCGCACTCCTGGGCGGTGCCGCGGCACCGGCCGGGGCGCGGTCCGCGAAACCGGCCAAGGGGCTGAGCTGCCGGGGAGCCGGGGTCGACCCGGCCGCGCAGGTCCGGTACCGGACCGAGGCGGTGATCGACGCGCCGCTCGACGTGGTGTGGAAGCTGCAGACGGACGTCGACCGCTGGCCGGCCTGGCAGCAGGCGGTCAGCAGCGCCGAGCGGCTGGACCACGGGCGGTTCCGCGCCGGGTCGGCGTTCCACTGGACGACGCCGATCCCGCCCGAGGTCGGCATCCCGGCCACCGCCCTGGACATCACCTCGACCGTGCGCCAGGTCGAGGACCGCTCCTGCGTCCGCTGGACCGGCCCGGCGGACGGAGAGGGCCTGCACATCGACGGCGTGCACGTCTGGAGGTTCACCAAGGTGCGGGGCGGGGTGCGGGTGAGCACCGAGGAGACCCACACCGGGCCGCAGGTCGACGCCGATGTGCCGTTGGCGACCGCGATCCTGCGGGCCGGGCTGGAGGGATGGCTGGCCGACCTGAAAGTGGCCGCCGAGGACCAGGTGCGCTGACGGACGGTGACGGGCGCGGTTACCGGCCCGCGCCCGTCACCGCTCGGTCAGCCGTCCAGGCGGTCGGCCGCCTCGTCCTCGCTCAGGGCCTCGATCTCGGCGACGAGCAACTCCTCCACCCGGGCCGCGAGCGCTGCCGCCGTGGAGAGTTCGAAGGCGTCGCGGATCGGGACGTCCAGCCCGACGCCCGCCCGGATCCGGGCCACGACCCGGGTGACCAGCAGCGAGTCGCCGCCCAGTTCGAAGAAGTCGTCCAGGGCTCCCACCCGGGGCACCCCCAGGACCTCCTGCCACAGCTGGGCGACCAGTTGCTCGGCATCGGTCCGCGGCGCCAGGTACGGGCGCCCGGTGGCCGGGGCCGGTTCGGGGAGGGCGGCGGTGTCGAGCTTGCCGTTGAGGGTCAGCGGGAGGGTGTCGAGGAGGACGACGGTGTCGGGGACCAGGTAGGCGGGCAGGCGCCGGACCAGGTGCTCGCGCAGGGCGGCGGCGTCGGGCTCCGCGCCCGGGGCCGGGGCGGCGTACGCGACCAGCCGCCGGCCGCCGCGCACCACGGCGGCGGCCCGGGCGACCTCGGGGCGGGCGGTCAGGGCGGCCTCGATCTCGGCCGGTTCGATCCGGTAGCCGCGCAGTTTGATCTGCTCGTCACCGCGGCCGAGGTAGTCGAGGGTCCCGTCGCTGCGCCAGCGCGCGCGGTCGCCGGTGCGGTACATCCGGCCGGCGGCGAAGGGATCGGCGGCGAACGCATCGGCGGCGAACGCATCGGCGGCGAAGGGAACGTCGGCGAACGGATCGTCCAGGAAGGCCGCGGCGGTCAGGTCGGGGCGGCCCAGGTAGCCGCGGGCGAGGCCGGTACCGCCGATGTGCAGCTCGCCCTCGGAGCCGCGCGGCAGCAGGGCGCCGCGTTCGTCCAGCACGTACAGCCGCACGCCGGGCAGCGGGCGGCCCAGGGACGGGCGGCGGGCGGCGTCCCGGGCGCCGAGGTCGGTGGCGGTGACGATCACGGTGGCCTCGGTCGGGCCGTAGGTGTTGACCAGCCGGACGGTGTCGCCGTGCCGCTCCCGCCAGCGGGCGACGGCCTCGGCGCGGACCTCGGAGCCGCCGAGCACCACCAGCCGCAGGGCGGCCGGCCACGGGGTGCGGTCGTCGTGCGAGACCAGTTCCTCCCAGTAGGCGGTGGGCAGGTCGAGGACGGTGACGGAGGGGCCGTGCGGGCCGCGCAGCAGTTCGGGCAGGGTGCGGCCGCCGCCGGGGAGCAGCACTACGCGGGCGCCGGAGGCCAGGGCGGGCCACAGTTCCTCGGCGTGGGTGTCGAAGCCGATCGACGCGAACTGGACGATCCGGTCCCCGGGGGTGAGCCGGTAGCCCTCGGGCCCGGCCATCCAGTCGACCCGGGCGGCGAGGGCGGCGTGGTCGACGGCGACGGTCTTGGGGGTGCCGGTGGAGCCGGAGGTGAACAGGACGTAGGCGAGGCCGGAGCGGTCACCGTCCGTGCTCGCCGGGGCGGCCTCGACGATCCGCAGGCCCTCGGGACCGCCCTCGTCGGTGAGCAGCAGGACGGCCCCCGACTCGCGCAGCATCAGCCGCCGCCGCTCCTCCGGGTGGGCCGGGTCGAGCGGCAGGTAGCCCGCGCCGGCCTTCCAGATCGCCAGCAGGGCCGTCACCAGCTCGAAGGAGGGGGCCAGCCGGACGGCGACCAGCTGCCCCGCCACGGATCCCAGGCGCTCGGCCAACTCGTCGGACAGCCGGTCGAGTTCGGCGTAGGAGAGGGTGCGGCCCGCGCATTCCAGGGCCGGTGCGTCCGGGGCGGCGGCGACCCGCCCGGCGAACCGGGTGAGCACGGGAAGGCCGGTGGGCCGGGGAGCCGGTCCGGTGCCGAGGGCGAGCAGTTCGGCCCGCTCGTCCGGTGTGATCAGCCAGTCGCCGTGCAGCGGCACCGTCACGTCCGCGACGGCGGCGGTGAGCAGCGCGTGGCAGCGGGTGCCGAGCGCGGCCACCGTCTCCGCGTGGAGCACCTCCCGGTCGAAGCAGAAGGAGAGCGTGAGCCCGCCGTCCGGTGTGCGCCAACTGTCCAGCAGCAGATCGGTCTTGGCGCGTTCGAAGCCGGAGTCCATGGAAGCGGTGCGGACCCCGGCGGGCAGCGGGGTGCCGCCGTTCTCGCCGGCCAGGTCGTACTGGCTCTGGTGCACGAACACGGCCTGGTAGAGCGGCGCCGCGCCGGTCTCGGCGGGCAGGCCCAGGTGGGTGGCCAGCCGCTCCAGCGGGACGTCCTGGTGGCTGAGCGCGCCGAGGGTGGCGGTGCGGACGCGGTGCAGGACGGTGCGGAAGTCCGGTTCGCCGGTGAGGTCGGCGCGGAGCACACCGGTGCGGGCGAAGTAGCCGACCAGCTCCTCCTGGGCGGCCTCGGTGCGGCCCGCGAGCGGGGTGCCGACCACGAAGTCGGTGCTGCCGGTCCAGCGGGCCAGCACGCACTGGTAGGCGGCGAGCAGCACCATGAACGGGGTGCAGCGCTCCCGCCGGGCGAGGGCGTCCAGGGCCGAGGTGAGCTCCGGGCCGAGGGCGGTGGTGGCGAAGCCGGCCGGGTGCCGGGGGTCCGCCGGGCGCGGGCGGTCCAGCGGTAGCCGCAGCCGGCCGGTGCCGGCCAGCTTCTCCGCCCAGTAGCGGAACGCGGCCTCGGTGCCGCCCGCCCCGGCGCGCCGCTGCTCGGCGCGGGCGACGTCACCGTAGCGCAGGGCGAGCGGCGCCAGCCCGGCCGGTGCCTCGCCGAGGGCCTCCCGGTAGAGCGCGAGCAGTTCGCGCCAGAGGATCCGGAACGACCAGCCGTCCGAGACGATGTGGTGGACGACCAGCGCGAGCGCGTGCTCCCCGGGCCCGGCGGAGACCAGGACGACGCGCAGCGGCGGGCGCGCGCCGAGGTCGAACGGCGCGTTGACGGTGGGGCGGCAGGCGTCGGTGAAGTCCGCCTCCGCGGCGCCCGGGGCCAGCGCGACGAGGTCGAGCGGGACGGGCGCGGCGGGCTCGACCAGTTGCACGGGCGCCTCGCCGTCCAGGGCGAAGCGGGTGCGCAGCGGCTCGTGCCGGGCGGTCAGTTGGTCGAGCGCGGCGCCCAGGGCGGTCATGTCGAGCGGGCCGCTCCACCGGCGGCACAGGTACATGTTGAAGCCGGCGTCGGCGGGGTGGAGCTGCTGGAGGAACCAGAGCCGGCGCTGTTCCTCGGTGAGCGGGTGGACGGCCTCGACGGGGCGGGCGGGGCCGGCGGTCCGGTCGGTGGTGGTCATCGGGCGGCGGCCTCGGTTCCGGTGCGGGAGGTGGGTGCGGAGGGGAGTTCGGGTGAAGCGGGGGGTGCGGTCCCGGCGCGGGCCGCGAGGGTGGCCAGGCCGACCAGGTCGTCCGGCTCCGCGTCGGGGACGTCGCGGTCGAAGTGCCGCAGGGCGGGGACGGCGAGGCAGACCAGCACCAGCAGGGCCATGGCGAGCCCGAACAGCAGGTACAGCAGGCCGATGCCGCGGCCGTCGCCGGTGCCGATCAGCCGGCCGACGCTGCCCGCCAGCGGGCCGTCCGCGTCCACCCACGGCTGGACCAGGCGCGGTCCGAGCGGTGCGACCAGGGCGAAACCGACCGGCAGGGTGGACCAGGCGACCATGGTGTTGACGGCGATCACCCGGCCGTGGAACCGCAGCGGCACCTTGGTCTGCACGATCGTCGCGTAGACGCCGTTGACCAGGGCCAGCCCGTACGCCATGCCGAAGGCGCCGAGCGCGACCGGCAGGACGCTCGGCCGCAGGCCGGTCACCAGGCAGGCGGCCGCCAGGCCGAGGGTGGCGAGCAGGACGCCGCGCAGCCGCAGCCGGCGCGGCCCGCCCCACACCAGCAGGGTCAGACCGCCGAGGACGGCGCCCAGCCCGGCCGCGACCGCGACCCAGCCGGCGGCGGCCAGCGGGGCGAAGGACAGCACCAGCGGGGTGGTGAGCAGGAACAGCGGCGACAGGAAGATGTTGAGCACGGCGAAGAACAGCAGCATCGCCCGGAAGTTGCGGCTGCCGAGCGCCCGCCGGAAGCCGGCCCGGATCTCGGCGGCGACGCTCTCCCGGCGCCGCGCTGCCATCACGTCGGGGAAGCGCACGGCCAGCGTCACGCCGGTGGCGACCACGTAGCTGGCCACGTCCATCGCCAGGATGCCGCCGAGCCCGAGCGCCGACAGCAGGCCGACCGCGAACAGCGGCACCAGGAACTGGGCGAGGCCGAAGGCCATCTGGACGACGCCGTTGGCGCGGCCGAGGAAGCGTTTCGGGACGAGCTGCGGCACGGCCGAGTTCCAGGCCAGCCGCTGGAAGGTCAGCGCCGTCGACAGCACCGCGATCAGCACGTACGCGTGCCACACCGCCAGCGAGTCGGTCAGGTACAGCAGCAGCATCACCGCCTGGGTGAGGCCAGCGGCGACATCGCCGTACAGCATGATCCGGCGCCGGTCGCCCCGGTCCACCAGCGCCCCGGCCAGCGGCGCGGTGAGGATGCCGGGGACGAGCCCGCAGGCGGCCAGCAGGCCGAACTGCGCGAGCGAGCCGGTGGTCAGGTAGATCCAGACCGGCAGCGCGAACTCGGTGAGCGCCGAGCCGATCATCGAGATCTGCTGGCCGGCGGCGACGCCGAGGAAGCGGCGCATGGTGGGCCGCACCGCGGCGGTCGAGGCCGCGGCTGCCGTCGCCGGCTCGGCCGCCGAGCCCGCGCCGTCCGCCGCGTCCGGGGAACGGGAGAGCCCGGCCAGCCACCAGGTGGCGCCCTCGGTGCGCCGGTGCCGCTGCTCCTCGCCGTCGACGACCGAGCGGTGCACGGTGGTGAGGACCTCGGCCAGTTCGGCGGCCCGGTACTTGAGGTAGAAGTGCCCGGCCTCGTCGAGCACCACGACGCCGGTGGTGTCGCTGAGCCGGTGCCACTCCCGGTACCGCTCCTCGTAGAACTCGGTGGCCGGGTCCCGGTCGCCGCAGACCGCGTACACCGGGGCGGCGATCCGGCCGTCCTCGCTCTCGAACAGCCGGGTGAAGTACTGCTCGGCCTCCCGGGTGCCGGTCCGGCGGTTGGCGACCATCAGCCGCAGCTGCTCGGTGCCGACCTCGTCGGTGTCCAGGCCGGCCGCCGCCAGGGCGTTGATCATGCCCTGGTCGCTGCGCAGCCGGTCGGCGGTGCGGGCCCACCACTCGCCGACGGCGGCGCCGCGCCCGCGCGGCCGGGCGAACGGGAAGATGCCGCCGAGGTGGACGGCCTCGACCTCGCGGCCGGCCGCCTCCAGCCGCCGGGCGATCTCCACGGCCAGCCGGACGCCGACACCGCAGTGGCCGTACAGCACGATCCGGCCCTCGACGGTGTCCAGGACCTCCTGGGCGCAGCCGGCCGCGACCTCGTCGATGTCCATGGCCTCCTCGCCCAGTTCGTGCCCGGGGACGGCGAGCGAGTGCAGGGCCCAGTCGGCCGGGAGGGCGTCGGCGAGCGGCTTGTAGATGAGCGCGCTGCCGCCGCCGTACGGGGTGCAGACCAGGCTGGCGGTGGTCCGGCGGCCGGCCGGGGTGAGCAGGTGCAGCAGGCTGCGCGGGCCGCGATCGGCGTGCGGATCGCTGACCAGGGCGGCCAGCCGGCGCACCGTGGGGTACTTGAAGAGGTCCATCACCCCGACCGGGGTGGGGAGTTCGGGGAAAGCGCGGCGCAGCTTGGCGACCACCTGGGTGGCCAGCAGCGAGTGCCCGCCGAGTTCGAAGAAGTCGTCCAGGGCGCCCACCCGGGGCACGCCGAGCAGTTCGGCCCAGAGCGCGGCGAGGAATTCCTCGGCCGCGCCCTCGGGTTGGACGAACTCCCCGCTCGCGGCGGGCTCCTCGGGTTCGGGCAGGTTCCGCCGGTCGACCTTGCCGTGGGCCAGCAGGGGCAGCCGGTCGAGTACCACGAACCGCGCCGGGACCATGTAGTCGGGCAGCAACTCGCCCAGGGCGTCGCGCAGTTCGGCCGGAGTGGGCACCGGGGCGCCCCCGGGGTGCTCCAGGTAGGCGACCAGCATCTGCCGCAGGCCCTCGCCCCGGGCCAGGACGACGGCCTGGCCGATCCCGGGCAGGGCGGTGAGGGCCGCCTCGATCTCGCCGGGTTCCACCCGGTAGCCGCGGACCTTGATCTGGTCGTCGGCCCGGCCCAGGTAGTCGAGTGTGCCGTCGGTGCGCCAGCGGGCCAGGTCGCCGGTGCGGTAGAGCCGGTCGCCGGGGGCGCCGAAGGGGTCGTCGACGAAGCGCTCGGCGGTCAGCTCCGGCCGGCCCAGGTAGCCGCGGGCCAGCCGGTCGCCGCCGAGGAACAGCTCGCCGGTGACGCCCGGCGGCACCGGCTGCCCGGCCTCGTCGAGGACGTGGCAGCGGGCTCCGGCGAGCGGGGTGCCGATCGGGGTGCTGCCCGGCCCGGCGGCCTCGGCGGTGACCTCGTGCACGGTCACGCCGACGGTGGCCTCGGTCGGGCCGTAGTGGTTGAACACCGCGCACCGGCCGAGGGCGGCCAGGCCCGCGGCCCACGGCCAGGCCGAGGCTTCGCCGCCGAGCACCAGCGACCGGCGCGGCAGCAGCCGCTCCATCGGGGCGTCGGCGCTCAGCGCGGCCAGGTGCGAGGGGGTCATCTTGAGGTGGTCGAGCTCCAACGCCTCGATCTGCTCGGCGAGTTCGGCCCCGGCGATCCGGCGCGGCAGCAGGTGGACCAGGCCGCCGGTGCTCAGCGCGAGGTACAGCATCGTCATGCTGAAGTCGAAGGCCAGCGACTGCAGCAGCCCGTAGCTCGCGCCGGGCTCGATCCGCAGCCGCTCCCGCACCCCGGCCAGGTAGTTGAGGATCTGGCGGTGCTGGACGGCGACACCCTTGGGGGTGCCGGTGGAGCCGGAGGTGTAGATGACGTAGGCGAGGTGGTCCGGTCCCGAGAGTTCCGGCAGCGGGTCGGCGTCCCGCGGTGGCGGCTCGGTGTCCAGCAGCAGCGCGGCGCCGTCGTGGCCGGGGAAGCGGTCGCGCAGGGCCGAGTCGGTGAGCAGGACCCGGACCCCGGCGTCGGCGACCAGGTGGGCGAGCCGGGCGGGCGGCTGCTCCGGGTCCAGCGGCAGGTAGGCGCCGCCGGCCTTCAGCACGCCGAGCAGGGCCACCGCCAGTTCGGGCGACTGCTCCAGGCAGACCGCGACCCGGTCGTCCGGACCGACGCCGAGCGCGCGCAGCCGGCGGGCGAGCCCGGTGGCGCGCTCGTCCAGCTCGCGGTAGGTGACGGTGCGGCCCCCGGACTCCAGGGCCGGCCGGTCGGGGTGGGCACGGGCGGTGGCGGCGAGCAGGGCGGTCAGGGTGGCCGGGGCGCCGTCCGGGTCGGGCAGCGCGGGCCCGGCGGCCCAGCGCTCCAGGACGTCCCGCCGCTCGGCGGGGGTGGCCAGCGGCAGCCGGGAGAGCGGCCGGTCCGGGTCGGCGACCGCCGCCGCGAGGAGGAGTTCGAAGCGCTCGACCAGCCGGCGCACGGTCGCGGCGTCGAACAGGTCGGTGCGGTAGGTGAGCAGCCCGTAGAGGCCGCCGTCGGACTTCTCCCGCAGGTAGAACGCGAGGTCGGTGCGGGTGGTGGCGGCCTCGTGCCCGAAGCTCTCGGCGGTCGGCGCGGCGGGGGAGCCCGCGGAGCCGGGGGCGGACGCGGGGCCGGGGGTGGACGCGGAGCCGGGGGCGGACGCGGGGCCGGGGGTGGACGCGGCGCTGCGCTCGCCGTAGTTCTGGTAGGCGAAGCTGACCTGGAACACGGCGGAGCGGCTGACGTCGCGCTCGATCTCCAGATCGGCCACCATCTGCTCGAACGGCACCTCCTGGTGGGTGTACGCGTCGAGGGTGGTGGCGCGGACCCGGCCGACCAGTTCGGCGAAGGTCGGATCGCCGTCCAGCCGGGCCCGGATCGGCAGCATGTTGATGAACAGGCCGACCACGCCTTCGAGTTCGCGGTGCAGGCGGCCGGCCACCGCCGAACCTATCGCGAAGTCCCGCCGCCCGGCGTGCCGGCCGAGCAGGGTCTGCAGCGCCGCCATCAGCACCATGTAGCCGGAGGCGCCCGAGGACCTGGCCAACTCGGCGACGCCACTTCCGAGTTCACTGCTCCAGTGGAATTCGGTGGCGGCCCCCTCGAAGGTCCGCACCGGCGGCCGGGGGCGGTCCGTCGGCAGCTCCAGGGCCGGGACGTCGCGCAGCTCCTCGCGCCAGTAGGCCCGCGAGCCCGCCAGCGCCCCGCCGGCCAGCCGCTCCCGCTGCCAGCCCGCGTAGTCGCCGAACCGCACCGGCAGTTGGGGCAGCCGGTCCGGGGTGCCGTGCGCGTGCCGGGCGTACAGCGCGTCGAGTTCGCGGTGCAGGATGTCCAGCGACCAGCCGTCGCTGACGATGTGGTGCATGACCAGGGCGAGCACGTGCTCGTCCGGCGCGGTGCGCACCAGCAGGGCGCGCAGCAGCGGGCCCTCGGCCAGGTCGAACGGTCGCGCCACCCGCTCGCCGACCTCGCGGGCGGCCCGTCCGGCCGGGTCCCGGTCGCCGGTCGCGTCCACGAACTCGGCTGCGAGCGGGCCGGGTTCGGCGATCCGGACCTCGGCGGTGCCCTCGGGGGTGGCGGGGAAGCTCATCCGCAGCGCCTCGTGCCGGGCGAGCAGCCCGGTGAGTGCGGCGTCGAGCGCGGTGCGGTCCAGCGGGCCGCGCAGCCGGCGGGCCGGGGCCAGGGTCCAGGCGGTGGAGCCGGGCGCGAACTGGTCCATGAACCAGAGGCGTTCCTGCCCGCTGGAGAGCGGGACCGCGCTGCCCGGGGGCCGGACGGGGACGGTGGTGGCGGGAGGCGCGTCGACGGGAGTGCCGCCGCCGGGCGCGGGCGCGGTGGGTCCGGCGGCGTCCGCGGCCGCGGTGGTGCCGGCGGCCGCGCGCAGGCGCTGGGCGAGCAGGGCGC
Organism: Kitasatospora purpeofusca; assembly: GCF_034043715.1. Lineage (GTDB taxonomy): Bacteria > Actinomycetota > Actinomycetes > Streptomycetales > Streptomycetaceae > Kitasatospora > Kitasatospora purpeofusca_A. The sequence goes on from NZ_JAXCLC010000050.1 coordinate 11,356, forward strand.
GTTTGGTCGCGGACAGCCCGGCCGCGGGGTCCTGGAGGTCGGTCATGGGTTGTTCCATTCGGCGCACGTCGGGCGGCGGCTGCGGTGCCGTCGGGCGGGATCGCCACGGGGCGGGCCGCCGCGGGGGAGGGGGCGCGGGGCAGGGAGGGCGAGGGAAGCGGGTGCGGGTACGAGTGCGGGCGGCGGGGAGGGAAGGCCGGGCGGCGCGGGTCCGGCCGCGCCGCCCGGGGGTCACCGCAGTTCGCGGACGGCGGCGGCGATGCCGAGCGGGGTCGGGCTGGCGAAGAATACGTCGAAGTCCAGCTCGACACCCAGCAGGTCGCGGATCCTGGCAGTGATCTGAATGATCGTCAGGGAGTGGCCGCCGAGGTCGAAGAGGTCGTCCTCGGGACCGAGGCCGGGCATCCGCAGCACCTCGGACCAGATCCCGAGCACGGCGGCGAGCACCTCGTCCTCCGCGTCCGGCCCGGCGGCGGGACCGGCCGGGGCCTCGACCGGCACCGGCGGGACGGGCAGCGCGCGGCGGTCCAGCTTGCCGTTGGGCGTGAGCGGCAGCCGGTCGAGCACCAGGAAGCGCTGCGGGACGGCCGCTCCGGGCAGCAACCGCTGGAGGAAGGACCGGAGTTCGGCGGGAGCGGGAGCGGGCTGTCCGGCGGCCGGGACGAGATAGCCGGCGACGAACGGCTCTCCGTCGACCGCGTCCCCGCCGTCCCCGCCGTCCCCGTCGCCCCCGACCCCGCGGCCCCCTTCCCCGGGCGCGGCGGCCTCCTCCCGGTGCACCGCGGCGGCGGCCTCGGCGACCGCCGGATGGGTCAGCAGTGCCGCCTCGACCTCCCCCAACTCGATCCGGTGGCCGCGGACCTTGACCTGGTCGTCGAGCCGGCCGAGGAACTCCAGTTCGCCGTCCGGGCTCCAGGCCACCAGGTCGCCGGTGCGGTAGAGCCGGTCGCCGGGGGCGCCGAAGGGGTCGTCGACGAAGCGCTCGGCGGTCAGCTCCGGCCGGCCCAGGTAGCCCTCGGCGAGCCCGTCGCCGCCCAGGTGGAGTTCGCCGGGCACGCCGATCGGCAGCGGCCGGCGGCGGCGGTCGAGCACCAGCGCGCGGGTGTTGGCGATGGGCCGGCCGATCCGGACCGCCTCCGGGTCGTCCGGCAGCTCGGCGCAGGTGGACCAGACGGTGGTCTCGGTCGGCCCGTAGACGTTGAACAGGCGGTCGGTGCCGGCCCGCAGCTGCCGGGCCAGCGGCAGCGGCAGGGCCTCCCCGCCGACCAGGCCGGTCAGCCCGGACGGCAGCGGCCCGGCGCCGAGCAGGACCCGCCAGCCCGAGGGGGTGGCCTGGACGTGGGTGACGCCCTCGCGCTCGACCAGCGCGCGCAGCCCGGGGCCGTCCACGGACAGGCCGTCCGGGGCCAGCACCAGGCGGCCGCCGGTGGTCAGCGGCAGCAGCAGTTCCAGGGCGGAGATGTCGAAGGAGAGCGAGGTGAGGCCGAGCCAGACGTCCCGGGGGCCGGAGCCGAGCCGCGTGGCGAAGGCCGTGAGCAGGTTGACCAGCGCCCGGTGGCCGATCTCGACGCCCTTGGGGCGGCCGGTGGAGCCGGAGGTGTACAGGACGTACGCGAGCCGGCCGGCGTCGGCCCCGGCGTCGGTGCCGTCCCCGGCTCCGGCATCGCCGTCGGCCCCGCCCTCGGCCCCGCCCTCGGTGTCGGCGTTCGCCCCGGAGGAGGCGCCGCCCAGCCGGAGCACCGCCGGTGCGGCGGCGGCGACTGCGGGCTCCGGTTCGCGGTCGGCCAGCAGCAGGGCGGCGCCGGAGTCGGCGAGCACGAAGGCGAGCCGCTCGGCCGGGTAGCCGGGGTCGAGCGGGAGGTAGCCGGCGCCGACCGCGTGCACGGCGAGCAGCGCGGCCGGCAGGTCGGCGGTCCGGGCGAGGTGCAGGCCGACCAGGTCGTCCCGGCCGATGCCGGCCGCGGTGAGCGCCCCGGCCAGCCGGTCGGCGCGGCGCAGCAACGCCCGGTACGTCAGCCGTTCCTCCCCGGCCACCACGGCGAGCGCGTCGGGGGCGGCCCCGGCGCGCTCCCGGACCAGGTCGAGCACGGTCCGGTCGGCGGGGTAGGCGCGGGCGGTGTCGTTCCAGGCGGTGGTCACCAGGTGCCGCTCGGCCCCGTCGAGCAGGGGCAGGTCGCCGAGCGGCGTCGCGGGGTCGGCCACGGCGGCGGCGAGCAGGGTGGCGAAATGCCCGGCGATCCGCCGTGCGGCGGCGGAGGCGAGCACGGCCGGGTCGTACTGGAGCGAGAGGTCGATCCCGTCGGCGCCGTCGACGGCCTGGAGGTGCAGGGTGTTGCGGGCCGCGTGCGGGAAGACGGTCCAGTCGACCAGGGCGGTGCTGCCGGGGAAGACGGGGTCGGCGGTGGTGCGGCGGCGGTAGCCGAAGGAGACCGGCGCCAGCCCGGCCCGGGGGGTGAGGCCGGGGACGGCGCTGCCGAACGGGACGGCGCGGTGTGCGGAGACCAGTCGGGCCTCGGTGCGCACGGCGGCGGCGTAGCGCGCGAACGGCGTCTCGCCGTCCTGGCCGGCCGGGGCGTACACGGGCAGCTCGTTGACGAACAGGCCGATCGCGCGGCGCTGCCAGGGTCCACGGGTGGAGAAGGGGACGGCGACCGGGACGGCCTCGCCGCCGTAGCGGTGCAGCAGGCCGTGCAGGGCGGCGAGCAGGAACTCGAAGCGGGTGACCCCGGCGGCCCGGGCGGCGTCCGCGAGGGCGGCCCCGGCCGCGCCGTCGAGCCGCCAGGCGACGGCTTCGCCGGGACCGGCGTCGGTCACGGCGCGGGGGCCGCCGGGGAGCACCGGGGCGGTGGCGGCGGCCCACCGGGGGCCGTGGAAGGCGGCGGCCCGGGCCAGGAGGGCGGGGTCGAGCGGCGCGGCGTCGGTGTCCCCGTCCGCTGCCGATCGCCCGCCGTCCGCCGACGAGGTGAGCGCGGCGGCGTACCCGGCGGCGAGGTCCGCGACCAGCACGTCCTTGGAGTTGCCGTCGAACACCGCGTGGTGCGCCACCACCAGCAGCTCGGCGCTCCCGTCCGCCCGCCGGTCCAGGGTGAACCGGGCGAGCGGCCCCCGGGCCAGGTCGAACGGCAGGGCCAGCTCTTCGGCGAGCCGCTTGGCGAGGGCGTCGGCGCAGGCGTCGGCACACTCGCCGACCGGCTCGCCGACCGGTTCCAGGACGGTGAGCGCGGGCGTCCGCCCGGCCGGGACGGGGCGCAGCACGCCGTCCCTTTCCACCAGCGCGGAGGAGAGCGCGGGGTGCCGGGCGACGGTCGCGGTGACGGCGCGGGCCAGCGCGTCGGCGTCGATCCGGTCGAAGCCGATCCGCAGCGCGAGGTGGAAGACCTCGGGGACGTGGGTGAGCCTGCTGGTCAGCCAGATTCCGTGCTGGGCGGGGGAGGCGGGCCGTGCGGCGTCCGTCGCTCTCGCGGGGTCCCCGGCGGCGGAGGACGAGCCGGGCCGGTTGGGGGAGTCGGACATGCGGTGCTCGATTCGGGAGTCGGAGACGGAGCCGCGGGGCACCCGTCCGAGCGGTGGCCGTGGCGGCGCGCGGGCGCGGCACGGCGCGATCGGACGGCGCGGCTGCCGAAGGGTGGCCGGCCCGCCCCGCGGACCGGTCGGCAGGCGCCGAGGCACGGCCGGACCCGACTCCCAGGTTTCCCCCCTGATGCGTCAGGCGACGCGATCCCCTACCCCCGTACGAAGATCATTGGCCTGGACCTGCCGAGAGATTTCCACAGACCACATGCCTCGTCAAGGGTTGTCCACGACCTGGCCGGAGGCTGCCGACGGTTCGTCAACCACCTTCCGCGCCGGGGGGTCTGGCGCGACCGGCGGGGCTGCTGGGAACGCGGTCGCGGCCGTCATGGCGCGAAGGGCGGCCGCGGACCCCCGTCGACGGCAAGTTGTCTGTACAGCTATGGGTTCACTGTCTGTCATCGACGCGCCATCGAACCCCCCGTTCCCGTCCACCTGGGGCCCGTACACATAACGGGTCTGGACCACTGCTCCAGGCACCCCCCGTTCTGTACAAGGAGTCACCCCCGATGAGTCCGAAGCCCGAACTGTCGCGCCGCACCCTGCTCGGCGGCGCGGCCGCGGCCGCCGTGCTGTCCGCCCTCCCCCTCAGTGTGCGCGAGGCGCTCGCCGCGCCGGCCCGCCCCGGCCGCCTGGCGGACATCCAGCATGTTGTGGTGTTCATGCAGGAGAACCGCGCCTTCGACCACTACTTCGGCACCCAGGCCGGCGTTCGCGGCTTCGGCGACCGGACGGCGGTGCGGGGCGTCAACGGCCGCTCGGTCTTCCATCAGCCCGACCCGAGCCGCAAGGAGGGCCACCTCCTGCCGTTCCCGATGAACGCCGCCCACACCAACGCGTACCAGCAGGGCGCCCCCGCGTTCGGCTTCGTCGACTCGATGAAGGCCTGGAACGACGGCCTCGCCGACGGCTCGGTCACCCGCCGCTCCAGCGGCTGGCTCGGCCAGGGCTACTACGAGAGCGCCGACATGCCCTTCTACCACGCGCTCGCCTCGGTGTTCACCACCTGCGACGCCTACTACGCGTCGGTGCAGTGCAACACCAACACCAACCGCGAGCACCTGATGACGGGCACCAGCGGCGGCACCGTCCGGGACACCCCGGTCACCGACAACACCGAGATCCCCGGTGGCTACGAGTGGACCACCTACGCCGAGCGCCTGGAGAAGGCCGGCGTCAGCTGGCGGACCTACCAGGCGCTGGACAACTTCGACGACAACGCGCTCGCCTGGTTCGCCCCCTTCGTCAAGGCCAAGCCCGGCGAGCCGCTGTACGAGCGCGGCATGCGCGCGGTCGGCGACCCGGCCAAGAAGGGCGACCCGTTCGCGATGGGTGACGCCCTGGTCGAGGCCTTCGCCGCCGACATCCAGGCCGACACCCTCCCGCAGGTGTCCTGGATCGTCGCCCCGGCCGCGCTCTCCGAGCACGCCAACTACGCGCCGCCGAACGGCGAGCACCTCACCGCCCGGCTGCTGGCCGCCCTCGCGGCCAAGCCCGAGGTGTGGGAGAAGACCGTCTTCATCCTCAACTACGACGAGCACGGCGGCTTCTTCGACCACCAGCTGCCGCCCGTCCCGCCGCTGGCCGCCGGGCGCGGCAAGTCCACCGTCCCCGTGGACGGCGAGGTCGTCGTCCGCGTCGCCAAGGGCGGCTCCACCTACCACCGCGTGGTGAGCCAGGACGGCAGGTACCGGGTCCGGGCCGCCGACGGCTCGCTCGCCTGGTCCGACACCCTGCCCGCCGGCGAGAGCGTGGTCTCCGGACCGTACCCGATGGGCCTCGGCGTCCGGGTGCCGATGATCGTCGTCTCCCCGTGGACCCGCGGCGGTGTCGTCGACTCCAGCGTCTACGACCACACCTCGGTGCTGCGCTTCCTGGAGCAGCGCTTCGGTGTCCAGGAGCCCAACATCAGCCCCTGGCGGCGCTCGGTCTGCGGCGACCTCACCAACGTCTTCGACTTCTCCGGCCGCGACCCGCGCTGGCCCGAACTCCCCGACACCAGCGGCAACCGGCAGAAGGTCGTCGACACCGGCAAGCTGCCCGCGCCCACCGTGCCCGACCCGCAGGCCTTCCCGCGGCAGGAGCGCGGCACCCGGGCCGCCCGCCCGGCGCCGTACGACCTCACCGTCAAGCCGCGCCTCAAGGGCGACCAGCTGACGATCGACTTCATCAACCAGGGCAGGCAGGGTGCCGTGTTCGCGGTCTACCCGGCCCCCGGAGCCCCGCCGCGCCACTACACGGTGGGCGCCAAGTCCCGCACCTCCGACGTCTGGACGGTCGGCCAGGACGGCTACGACCTGCGGGTCCACGGCCCCAACGGCGCGCTCTGGCACCTGCGCGGCACCGTCGACGCGGCGTACGAGATCTCGCTCTCCGAGGAGCGCGACGGCAAGGTGCTGGAGGTGGACGTGATCAACCGCTCGCGCACCGCCCAGACCTTCCTGGTCGGCGACCTCGCCTACGGCGACGGACTGCGCGAGGTCCGGGTCGCCGCGGGCGACGACAAGACCGTCAACCTCAACGTCGGCCCCGAGGGCTGGTACGACGTCGCGGTGGGGGTGCGCGGCGAACTCGGCTTCCGCCGCCGGATCGCCGGCCGCTTCCCCTGGGACGGCGAGCACCTGCTGACCGACCCGGCGATGGGCCAGGCCGACCCGCTGGCGGTGGACGTCGCGCTCAAGTCCGCCTCCACCACCATCGACGAGGCGATTCTGCTGCCCGGCCGCCCCGCCCGGGTCACCGCCCGCTTCACCGCCGCCGACGCGCTGACCGTGATCGAGGCCCAGCCGGTCGTCCCGGCCGGCTGGACGGTCACCGCCGTCACCGCGCCGCCCGTGGCGCTGGCCGCCGGGGCGAGCGCCACCGCCGAGTGGGACGTCACCCCGCCCGCCCAGTTGCCGGACGGCGCCACCCACCGCGTCCTGGTCACCGCCCGCGCGCTGGCCGGCAACCGCTTCGCCGTCGCCGACGGGGAACTCGCCGCCCGCACCGCGCCGGTGATGGCCGGCCACCTGCTCGGCGAGGACTTCGAGTCGCTCGCGGCCGCGCTCCAGCCGGTCGCCGGGGTGGTCGGCTGGACGCCGCAGGCCCCGCAGGGCTGGTCGGTGGTCAACGCGCCGGCCATGCCGCAGGGCACCGTCCGGCTCCAGGGCTGGACCTTCCACACCAAGCGCGAGTGGTCCAACCCGGCCGGCCAGGACCGGGGCAACTTCACCCGGGGCCTGGGCATCCTGGCCGTCGCCGACCCGGACGACTGGGACGACACCGGTGCGCCGTCCAAGAAGGGCGTGTTCGACTCGACCCTGGTCTCGCCCGTCGTGCCAGTCCCGGCCGGGGCCACCACCCTGTACCTGGGCTTCGACTCGCACTACCGCCAGGAGGCCCCGCAGAAGGCCTCCGTCACGGCGGTCTTCGACAACGGCACCGAGACCCGGCTGGTGTCCTACAGCTCGGACGCCACCGGCAACGACAACGCCGGCAAGGACGTCCAGAACGCCTTCGTCACCAAGCAGTTCGCCGTTCCGGCGGGTGCGCGCGGCGTGACGCTGAAGTTCCGGATGTTCGACGCCGGGAACAACTGGTTCTGGGCCGTCGACCACATCCGGCTGGACGTGAAGCCGATCACCGGCTGACGCCCGCGCGCCGCCCGCGCGCCGCCGCGCGCGGCCCGGGCGTCCTGCGTCACCCACCCGGCCCGCCCGGGCCCCGGACTCCGGGGCCCGGGCGGGCCGTTCGCGCTGCCGGGAAGTGCGTGTCGGCGCACTGTCAACAGTGGCGAACCCGTCGCGGGCCCCGGCGCGGACCGGAAAGTCACTGTCCGTGCCGATGGTCCCACCGATAGGAATGGGTGTCCGGTGCGGATCGCCCGTACCGTGGAGAGGAGCCGCTCCGTGTCCCGTCTTCGCGCCGTCGCCCTGGCTGCCGGTTGTGCCGCCGCCGCACTCACCATGACCACGACCACCGCGCACGCCGCCCCCGGTGACACCCTGAACGTCTGCAGCAGCCAGCTCACCCCGAGCGGCTGGGTCGACGTCCAGTGGTGGAACGACGTGAGCTGCGGCTCGACCTTCAACCCCAACAAGAAGCAGATCAAGCAGCTCACCGGTCTGCCGATCGGCACCACGCTCACCGTCTGCGCCTCGACCTACCAGCCGGCCGGCTGGGTGCAGCTCTCCTCGTTCTACAACAGCAGCTGCCGCTACTCGGCCGTGCCGAGCCTCAACGACAACGCCTGGCAGATCAAGCGCGTCTCCTGACGCCTCCTCGCGGGCACCCCGCGGCAGCGCGCCGACGGCCCGCCGGTCCCGTACCGGCGGGCCGTCGGCCTGCCCGGGGCCGGGCCGCGTCCGGCCCCGGGTGCGGACCCTCCCGGCTCGGTCTCCCCTTGGGCGGCCCGTCCCCGAGTCGTCGTGGGCGCGCCCCGTTCGCCCGAATCCCTTGACCATCGAGAGATATGATCCGCCCCGTCCGCCAGTCCTCCGGGAGGTCACCGCCATGCACCAGCGCCTGCTGCGTCTCACCGGCGCCGCCACCGCCGTCTACGGAATCGCCGTCGCCCGCCGGCCCGCCCTGCTCGCCCGCCCCTCCGGCCTCACCGCGCCGGACGGCTCGGTGCCCGCGCCGGTCGCCGCCTGCCTGCGCCCGCTGGCCCTGCGCGACGCCGCCTGCGGCCTCGCCATGGCCTTCGCCCCGAACGACGCCGCGCTGCGCACCGCGACCGCCGTGCGGATCGCCTCCGACCTGGGCGACGCCGCACTGCTCGCCACCGCCCTCCCGTCCCGCCGCCACCGGGTGATGGCCGTCGCCGTCTCGGTCGGCTGGGGCGCGCTCTCGGTGGCCGGACTCCTGGCGCGACCGCGAAACCTCTCCGCCCGTCAAGTCTCTTGACGGTCGAGAGATATGATCCGGGCTGTCCACGACCCCGCCCAGGCCCGGAGCGCGCCCCGCCATGCCCGCTGACCGTCCGCACGCCGCCCCGCCACCCGCCCCGGCGCCCCCCGCCCCGGTGCCTCCCGCCCCGGTGCCTCCGGCCGGGCGCCCGACCGGCCCGCCCGACCGGCGCCGCCGCGCCCGGCTGCTCGTCCCGCTCGCGCTGCTGATCGTCTGGCTCGGCCTCGGCGGCGCCTTCGGCTCCTACGCGGGCCGGCTCGGCGAGGTCGCGACCAACGACCGGGCCGCCTTCCTGCCCCGCAGCGCCGAGTCCACCGAGGCCGCCCGGCTCGGCGCCGACTTCCGGGCCGACAACGCGCTGCCCGTGATCATCGTCTGGGAGAGCCGCGGCGGCCCGATCGACGGAACCGGCCGCGCCGCCGCCGAACAGGCCCTGCGGGCCGCAGCCGCCCTGCCCGGCGCCACCGGACGGGTCTCACCCGCCCTGCCCGCCGCCGACGGACAGGCCCTCCAGGGCGTCGTCCAACTGCGCGCCGACCTCGGCCGGAAGACCGGCGACGCCGTGCGCGCCGTCCGCGAACTCGCCGAACAGGTCCCCGGCACCACCGTCGGCCTGGCCGGACCCGCCGCGATCGCGGCCGACCTCGGCGGCGCGTTCGCCGGCATCGACGGCCTGCTGCTCGGCGTCGCCCTCGGCGTCGTCCTGCTCATCCTGCTCGCCGTCTACCGCGCCGTCCTGCTGCCGCTGCTGGTGATCCTCGGCGCCGTCTTCGCGCTCGGCATCGCCTGCGCCCTGGTCTACCTGCTCGCCGACCACGGCCTGGTCACCGTGGACGGCCAGGTCCAGGGGCTGCTGTCGATCCTCGTCATCGGCGCCGCCACCGACTACGGCCTGCTGCTCTCCGCCCGCTTCCGCGAGGAACTCCACCTGCACGGCGACCGGTTCGCCGCGATGCGCACCGCCTGGCGGCACTCCGTCGAACCGATCGCCGCCTCCGGCGCCACCGTCGCCCTCGGCCTGCTCGTCCTGCTGCTCTCCGACCTCACCAACAACCGCGCCCTCGGCCCGGTCGGCGCGATCGGGATCGCCTGCGCCGTGCTCTCCGCGCTCACCTTCCTGCCCGCCGCACTGGTGCTGGCCGGCCGGGCCGCCTACTGGCCGGCCCGCCCCGCCGCCGACGGACGGACCCCGGTGCACGCCGTCTGGGCCCGGGTGGCCGAACTCGTCGCCCGCCGCCCGCGCGCCCTGTGGGCGGGGAGCCTGCTCGTCCTGGCGGCGCTCGCCGCCCTCGCCCCGACCCTGGACGCCGGCGGCGTCCCGCAGAGCGAACTCTTCGTCAAGACCCAGCCCTCGGCGGCCGGGCAGCGGCTGCTCTCCGCGCACTTCCCCGGCGGCAGCGGCAACCCCGCCGTGATCATCGCCGCCGGCGACCGCGCGGCGCCCGTCACCGCCGCCGCTGCCGCGGTACCCGGGGTCGCCGCCGTCCGCGCCACCACCGCCGGGGCACCGGGCGCCGAGCCGCTGGTCGTGGACGGCCGGGTCCGGCTGGAGGCCACCCTCACCGACCCGGCCGACAGTGACGCGGCCGTCGCCACCGTCCACCGGCTGCGGGACGCGGTGCACGCCGTGCCCGGCGCGCGGGCGCTGGTCGGCGGCTACACCGCCCAGCAGGACGACACCCGGACCACGGCCGCCCACGACCGGCGCCTGATCACCCCGGTGGTGCTGCTCTGCGTGCTGGCCGTGCTGGTCCTGCTGCTGCGCTCCCTGGTGGCGCCGGTCCTGCTGGCCGCCACCGTCGCGCTCTCCTACCTCGCCACGCTCGGGGTCAGCGCGGTGGTGTTCCCGCACGTGTTCGGGTTCTCCGCGGTGGACCCCTCGGTGCCGCTGTACGGGTACGTGTTCCTGGTCGCGCTCGGGGTGGACTACAACATCTTCCTGATGACCAGGGTCCGGGAGGAGTCCCAGCGCCTCGGCACCCGTGAGGGGGTGCTGCGCGGGCTCACCGCCACCGGCGGGGTGATCACGTCGGCGGGTGTGGTGCTGGCCGCGACCTTCGCCGCGCTCGGGGTGATCCCGCTGGCCTTCCTCGCCCAGATCGCCTTCATCGTGGCGTTCGGGGTGCTGCTGGACACCCTGCTGGTCCGTTCGCTGCTGGTGCCCGCGCTGGTCCGGGACCTCGGCGACCGGGTCTGGTGGCCCGCCGGGACCGGCCGCGGCGCTCCGCGGGCGGCGGCTTCGGCTTCCGCGTCGGCGTCAGCGTCGGCGGAAGCCGGGCCGGGCACCGGGGGATGACCGGCGGGGCAGTGGCGCGGCGCCGTTAGGCTGAACGGGTTGGATCGACGCCGTACGCGACCGGAGAGAACACGCCTTGTCCGAGCAGGGGGAGCAGCAGGAGCAGCAGGAGCACGACCAGTGGCGGGTACCGCCCGGCGGACCGGCGCTCGGCCGGCTGCTCCAGGACCTCGCCTCCGAGATGCACCTGCTCGGCCACGGCTTCGCCGGCGCCAGCGGCCTGCACACCACGGACGTCCAGGCGCTGCTCGCGATCATGCGGGCCGCCCCGGAGCCGGGCGGGTCCGGCAGCGGGGGGACCACGCCCGGGCGGCTGGGCGAGGAACTGGGCCTCTCCTCGGGCGCCGTCACCGCCGTGCTGGACCGGCTGGAGCGGGCCGGGCACATCCGCCGCAGCCGGGACACCGCCGACCGGCGCCTGGTCCTGGTGCACTATCTGCCGGGCGCCGGCCGGATGGCGGCGGAGTGGTTCGCGCCGGTGGCCCGCCGGACCGAGACGGTGCGCGGCGAGTTCACCCCGGCCGAACTCGCCGCGGTGGCGCGCTTCCTCGGCCGGATCACCGGCGAACTGGCCGACCTGCGCCGGGCCCGCTGACCGGCGCGCCGCGCGCTGTGAGCCGTGGGCCGTCAGCCGTGCGCCTGAGCCCTGAGCCCTGAGCCCTGATCCCTGAGCCGCGCGCTGTGCGGCCGGATGCTCAGGCCGTGCCGCCCCCGGCACTTCCTCCGGCACTTCCTCCGGCACCTTCCCCGGCGTCTCCTCCGCCGCCGCGCGCGGCCTCCTCGGTGATCCGCCGGGCCATGCCGCCGAACACGACGGCGTGGAAGGGTGCCACCGACCACCAGTAGGCGTGCCCGGCCAGTCCGCGCGGGTGGAACAGCGCCCGCTGCCGGTATCGGGCGCCACCCGCGCCGTCCGGGGTGACGGTCAGCTCCAGCCAGGCCGGACCGGGCAGCCGCATCTCGGCGCGCAGCCGCAGCAGCCGTCCGGGTTCGAGTTCCTCCACCCGCCAGAAGTCGAGCGATTCGCCGACCCGCAGCCGTGCCGGGTCCCGCCGCCCGCGCCGCAGGCCGACCCCGCCGAGCAGCCGGTCCACCCATCCGCGCACCGCCCAGCCGAGCGGGAAGGAGTACCAGCCGTTGTCGCCGCCGATCGCCTCCACCACCCGCCACAGCGCGGCCGGGTCGACGTCCACCCGCAGCTCCCTGACGTCCTGGTAGAGGCTGCCGCCGGCCCAGTCCGGATCGGTGGGAAGCGGGTCGCTTGGGGTGCCGGGCAGTGAGGCGGAGGACCACCGGGTGGCGACGTCCGCGTCCCCGATCCGCCGCAGCGCCAGCCGGACGGCGTCGTCGAAGCCGACGGCGCCGCCCGGCGGGTCGGGCAGGAGGCGGTCGAGGTCGTGCTCGGTGCGGACCACCTCGTACCGCAGCGACTCCACCAGGGGCCGCGCGATCGACCCGGGCACCGGGGTGACCAGGCCGACCCAGAGGCTGGAGAGCCGGGGCGTGAGGACCGGCACGGCGAGGATCAGCCGGCGCGGCAGTCCGGCCACCGCCGCGTAGCGCTCCATCATCCGGCGGTAGGTCAGCACCTCGGGGCCGCCGATGTCGAAGGCGCGGTCGAGTTCGGGCGGCAGCGTGGCGGCCCCGACCAGCAGTCGCAGCACGTCGCGGACGGCGATCGGCTGGATCCGGGTGTCCACCCAGCGCGGGGTCACCATCACCGGGAGACGTTCGGTGAGGTGGCGCAGCATCTCGAAGGACGCCGAGCCGGAGCCGATGATCACCGCGGCCCGCAGTTCCGCGGTCGGCACGCCGCTCGCCCGCAGGACCCGGCCGACCTCGACCCGTGAACGCAGGTGCGGCGAGAGCCGCTCGGCCGGGACTCCGGCGGGGGCGAGGCCGCCCAGGTAGACGATCCGGCGCACCCCGGCCAGTGCCGCCGCCCGCCCGAACGCCCCGGCGGCGGCCCGGTCGGTGGCCTCGAAGTCCGGGCCGGTGCCGAGCGAGTGCACCAGGTAGTAGGCGACGTCGACGTCCGCGAAGGCGTCGGTGAGGCTCTCGGGGCGGGTGACGTCCCCGGTGACCACCTCGACCCGGCTCCGCCAGGGGTGGTCCCGCAGCCGGTCCGGGGCACGGACCAGGCAGCGTACGGTGTGGCCGGCGTCGAGCAGGACCGGCACCAGCCGCCCGCCGATGTAGCCGGTGGCCCCGGTGACCAGGCAGCGCAGCGGTCCGGGGGCGGGCCGGCCGTCGGGTCGGCTGTCGGGCCGGTCGACGGGCCGGCCGACGGCTCGGTCGTCGTGCTGGTCGTCGGGGCTGGAGGGTGCGGTCACGGTGGCTCCCGGTGGCGGCGGTGGGCGGGCGGCGGTGGCCGGTGGGCGGCCCGGCCGGAAGGCGTACCCGCGCCGCCGGTGTCGCGCGCACCCCCGATCGGCCGCTCCGCCTCCCGTCCGGCCCACCGGTACGGGGGCGGGCACCGGGCCGGGCACCGCGCGCTGCGGTGTCCGGCCGGTAAACGCGGTGTTCGCGGCCAGGGGCCGTTGGTCCCCGTGATTCAGCCCCTTGGCCCCTGGCGGATCGGCCGGTCGGGGGAGATGCTCCAGGTACAGCCGACCGGACGACGGACGTCCGGCCGGACGGTGCTCGCGGACGAGGTGAACCGGCGTGCGGCATGCGACCGTCGAATCAGTGATGACCAGTCCCGTGGTCCGGGTGATGCCCGAGACCGGCTTCCGGGAGATCGTCGCGCTACTGGCCGAGTACGACATCACCGGCGTGCCGGTGGTGGACGACGACGGCCGGCCGCTCGGCATCGTCTCGGAGGCGGACCTGCTGCTCACCCTGGCGGCCCAGGAGGACCAGGGCAGTCTGATGCCACCGCCCGGCGCCGCCAGGCCCGGTCCGGACGGCACGGTCACCGCCGCCGAGCTGATGAGCGGGCCGGTCGTCTGCATCACCCCGTCGACCAGCGTCGTCGCGGCGGCCCGGTTGATGAGTCGGCACGGGGTGAAGCGGCTGCCGGTGCTGGACGAGGACGGCCGGGTCTTCGCCATGGTCAGCCGGGGGGACCTGCTCCGGGTCTTCCTCCGCGAGGACCGGGTGATCCGCCGGGAGATCGTCGAGGAGGTGCTCGGCCGGGTCGAGGGCGTGAGCCCGGCCCTGGTCGGCGTCGAGGTCGACCAGGGGCGGGTGGTGCTCAGCGGCACGGTGCCGGAGCCGCACCTCGTCCCGATCGTGCTGAACCTCTGCCGCTCGGTGGACGGCGTGGTGTCGGTGACCGACCGGCTGAGCGCCGACACCTTCGGCGGTCTGGGCCCGGAGGACGACTCCCCGGGCGGCGCCGACGGAGCCGGCAGTGGAGCCGGCAGTGGAGTCGGCGCCCATGGGGCCGGCGCGCATGGGGCCGCAGAGGGCCCTGGGGGAGGCACCGGAGGGCGGGGGGCCGACGGTTGGGCCGGGGGCGCGCGCAACGGCGGCGCGCGCTGGAGCGAGGCGCCTGCGCCGGTCCGCTGACCCGGTACGCCCGCGCGTGCCGTCCGTCGCCGCTCCGTTCGACCGGGAATCGGCTGGATCCGGAGCGTCCGCTTCGAATACTGCGCTGCGTATCGGGTATATCACCCTGCGTGTGCGGTGGTAGCGGGCCGCCGCGCCGCCGGTGACCGGGGAGGCAGCCGTGGCCGTCGTGTTCGACGCGGACTTCACATCGACCAGCCAGTGGATCGCGGGGCGCAGCAGTGCCTATCCCCGGATGGGGCCGACCAACCGGGGGGACCACAAACTCGACTTCCTCAGCCGCGCGTACTGCCCCGGCGGCGTCCTCACCGCCGTCCGGCGTCACGGCGGCGACCTTTGGACGTGCAATCTGCTGACCACCGAGGGCAGCCCCGAGGGCTTCCAGGTCCGCACCGGAGACGTGCTGAGCGCGCGCATCACCCTGCCCCGCGAGCTCGGCGCCTGGCCGGCGATCTGGACCTGGCGGGACGGCGGCAACGAGATCGACGTCTTCGAGTACCACCCCGACAACCCGGATCTGCTGGAGATCTCCAACCACGTCCGGGGCGGCTACCGCTACTGGCACGGCGCCGAGGCCGGTATAGCCCCCGGCGTGACCTTCGACCTGCGGACGGTCTTCGGCGCCCAGTCGGTCGACTGGTTCGTCGACGGCACCCTGATCCACGCGGACCGGCGGGGTGTGGGTACGGACTGGCACGCCTTCCTGATCGTCAACCTGTCCGTGGCGGACGGCACCTACCACGACCGGCCGCCGATCTTCGGGTCCGACCTGCTCAGCTGGACCTGCCACAGCCTGCGGGTCGAGCGGGAAGGTCCGGACGGCGCGTGAGGCGCGTGACCGGAGTCCGCCGGCCCGGTCCGGGAGGCACGCGCTACGGCGGGAACATCGCGGTCACCAGGCCGCGCGGTCCGGAGCGCTGGAACCAGACCGTGCGTCGGCGCGGGCCGATGTACGCGGGGTGGGTCACGTAGAGGTCGTCGCGCGGCGCGGTCTCGTTGCCGGGTGCGAGGGCGGCGTCCACCGCGTCGGCCGCGATGGTGCGGAGCAGGGCGTGGGCCGTGGCCGCCGCGGCGTCGGGGGAGATGGCCAGTGCGGTGAGCTCGTACCAGAGCGCCGTCGAGACGTAGCCGATGGTGGAGTGTCCCAGTGCCGGGTGCGGGCGGTGGTCCGCGTAGCGGAGCAGCACCCCGACCGCGACGAGGCGCTCGCGGTCGTCGGCCGGCGGGTGGTGGTTCATGGGGCGAACGCTACCCGGCCGGGTGCGGGACGGTCCGGCCTCGGAGCCTTTCCCGGTCCGGCGGTCTCCCGGCGGCGTATGCTCGGCGGCCCTCCTGAGGTCTCCGATCTCCCGCTCGCCCCGTGGGTCGGCGGGGCGGGCCCTCCTCACGCCACTTCGACGCGCCGGGGCGCACGATGGTGGTGAGGCGCCGAACGCTCCGGGGCGGGCCGTTGGTCATGGCGGCCACCCATGGACCGGGGTGGTGAGGAGGTCGTGATGAGGCACTGGAACGGACATGGCTACGGCCATGGTGTCGGGCCCTGGGGTCTGGGCCTGTTCGCGCTGGGACTGTTGCTGGCCGTGGTGGCGCTGGTGGTCGTCGCGGTGCTCCTGAACCGCAGGTCGCGGGTCGCCGGTCCGCCGCCGCCCAAGGGCGTGTGGGGCGGGGGTCCGGCGGGCCCCGGTGGTCCGGCGGGCGGAATGCCGCCGGCCTGGCCGGCGGCCGAGCAGGTCCTGGCGGAGCGATTCGCGCGCGGCGAGATCGACGCGGAGGAGTACTGGCATCGCCTGGATGTCCTGCGGGGGTCCGGCGGGTCGCCAGGAGCCGGTCCGCCGGCCATGCCGTCGGACCAGCCCCCACCCCCGTTCCCGCCGCCGCCGTCCGGCCCGCCGTCCCGTCCCTCGCCCCCGCCGCCCGCTGGATCCGGCCGACACGACGGTGCCCCGCCACGCGACCGCGTGACGGGGCACCGTCGGTGGTCGGGGCCGGTCACGGCCCGACCTGTGACTGCTCGACCCTGTGACTGCTCGACCCTGTGACTACCCGACCTTGTGACTACCTGGCCCTGTGACTACCTGGCCCTGTGACAGTCCGACCCTGTGACTACTCGACGACGAGCTCGACCGGGATGTTGCCGCGGGTGGCGCGGGAGTACGGGCACACCTCGTGGGCCTTCTTCACCAGGAGCTGGCCGGTCTCGCCCGCGAGCGCCTCGGGCAGCTCGACCCGCAGCACCACCGCGAGGCCGAAGCCCTCGGCGTCCTTGCCGATCGACACCTCGGCGGTCACCGAGATCTCGCCGGTGTCCACCTTGGCCTGCCGGCCGACCAGGCCCAGCGCGCTGGCGAAACAGGCGGCGTAGCCGGCGGCGAACAACTGCTCGGGGTTGGTGCCCTGACCGCTGCCGCCGAGGCCGGGCGGCATCGCCAGCGCGAGGTCCAGCTGACCGTCGGAGCTGACGGTGCGGCCCTCCCGGCCGTTGGCGGTGGCGACTGCGGTGTAGAGCGCGTCCATGGTGCGTTCCCTTCCGTCCTGCGTACGAAGTGGTGGTCCGGCGGCCCGCTCGGCCCGCCTTCCGAAAACAAGTAGAGCACGCGATTCAGTTGCGCGCAACTGAATCGTGCACATGTCTTCGCTACCATGGACCCATGACCGTGCTGCCCGACCTTCCCGACGATGCCGACCTGCTCCTCCTGGACCGACAGATCTGCTTCTCGCTGAACGCGGCTTCCCGCGCTTTCGGCGGTGTCTACCGGGTGTTGCTCAAGGACCTCGGCCTGACCTATCCGCAGTACCTGGTGATGCTCGTGCTCTGGGAGCACGGCGAACTGCCGGTGAAACGGATCGGCGAACACCTCCGACTGGACTCGGGGACCCTCTCCCCGCTGCTCAAGCGACTGGAGGCGGCCGGCCTGGTGCATCGGAAGCGCAGCCCGGAGGACGAGCGCTCGGTCACCGTCAGCCTCACCGGTGAGGGCTCCGCGATGCGCGAGCGCGCCGGACAGGTGCCGCGCCGACTGCTGGTCGCGACCGGGCTCCCGGTCGAGCAGCTCGCCACCCTGAGGGTGCTGCTGGACCAGGTCACCGAGGCCCTCGACACCGCCGTGCCGGGCCTCGCCGCCGAGGGCTGACGCCCGCGGCCGGGGCATCCCGCTTCTTCGCGCCCCGGCCGGGCACCGCGCGGTGCGGTGCCCGGCCGGGGACGTGTGCCGGTCAGGTCAGGTCAGGTTCGGTCAGGTTCGGTTCGGGCCTGTTCAGTGCGAGCGGGTCGGCCGGGTCAGCCGTCGGTGCGCTCGTTCAGGCAGAGGATGTTTCCTTCGCTGTCCTTGAACCAGGCCGCGCGCATGCCCTCTTCCTCGACGACGCCGTCGACCGTCTTCAGGCCTGGCATGTCGTACTCCTCGAACACGACGCCCTTGCCGCGCAGCCCGGCCATCTCCGCGTCCAGGTCGGAGACTTTGAAACTGGCCAGGGTGTGGGCGGCCTGGCCGCCGCTGGGTGTCTCGTAGATGCCGAACTCGCTGCCTCCGCACTCGAACGTCAGATCGCCGTGCGGGCCGGCGTCCGTGAGCTTGAGGCCGAGGGTGTCGGTGTAGAAAGCCTTCGCCCGGGCCACGTCGGCGGCGGGAATGATCGCCACCAAGGGTGCGTCTCCAAGCATGCTGATCGCCTCCTCCTTCCCCCAGCCTAGGTACGTGGACCGGAATCCGGCCAGGCAGGAGCCCGGTCGGGACCGAGGTACCCCGTAGCGTGCCGAGGGCGTCACCGCATGTGGGGGATCCGTTCCAGCACACCGCCCGCGAAGACGTCGTACAGCGGCAGCGTCTCCAGGTGCACGTAGCCGATGTGGCAGTCGCAGACCGGCAGTGGGCAGGCCCGTGGGGCGAGCCGGGCCCGGTAGGAGCCGTCGTAGAGGTTGCCCAGCTCCTCGGGTACGAAGTGACAGCGGCGGACCGTGCCGTCGCCGTCCACCGAGACCACCGACTCGCCGGTGCGGCAGGCCCGGCCGGCGCTGGGGTGGGCGTGCCGGCTGTACCCGAAGTACGGATCGAGGGCGGTCCAGTCGGCCGCCTCGGCATCGGTGTAGGTGCGGCCCTCGGCGGCGTTGATCCACAGGTAGACCGCCGGGGACAGCTCGGCGCGCAGCCGCCGGGCCGCCGCGAGGTGCTCCGGCTGCCCCACCACGCCGACGCTGTACCGCACGCCGAGCGCGTCGAGTTCGCGGCACTTGGCGAGGAAGCGCTCGTGCTCGACCTGGCCGGGGTGGTAGGTGACCCAGAGCGCGAGGGTGCCGAGGTCCGCCTCGGCCAGCCAGCCGGTCCGGCAGCTGAGGTTGCTCTGGATCGCGACCCGCCGCACGTGCGGCAGCCGGCTCAACTCGACCATGGCCCGCCGGTACCAGGACCGAACCAGCCCCTCGCCCCAAGGGGTGAACAGCACCGAGAGGGTGTCCCCGGACCCGCCGCGTCCGGCCACCCAGCCGGTGAACCGCTCCAACGCGGCCCGGTCGGCCCGGAGTTGACCGGGCGTGTCGCGCCGCTTGGCGAACGGGCAGTACGGGCAGTCGTAGTCGCAGGAGGCCAGCGGGCCCCGGTAGAGCAGCCGGAGGTCGAGCGGCCCGGGCGGCGGGGACGGGCTGTCCGTCGCGGCCGTGGCGGGCTCCGGGGTCGGGGCGGGCCTCAGGACCGGTGCGGGCCTCGGGGTCGAGTGGGGCCCGGGCCCGGGCGCGGGCATGCCGAGGAAGGTCATTTCGCCTCGTACTCCGCCATCAGCGCGCGGACCTCGGGGGAGAACAGCATCGGGCCGACCGCGTCCGAGTGCGCCAGACCCTCGGGCGAGAGTCTGAGCCGCTCGGCGTGCTCGGCCTGAGTGGCCTGCTCGGCGATATCCGTGGGACCGGTCGCCGGGCCGCCCCCGCCGTGGGCGTCCTCCGCCAGCCAGCCGCGTGCGGCGAAGGCCGCGAACTCGGCCGGGAAGTCCTCGGCCGGGGTGCTGCCGAAGCGGTCCCGGTAGTCGGCGAGCGCCAGCCCCTCCGCCTGGAGCAGCGACTGCACGAGGTGCCGGCGCCGGGCCTCCGGCGGCGTCATCACCCGGCCCACCACCGCGCGGTCGAACAGCGGGGTCGCGACGTAGTCGTCGATGATACGGCGCACCTCCGTCGCATCCACCGCGTAGTCGAAGGAGTAGTGCAGACGGGAGGTGTAGGAGCGGGCACCGCAGCCTAGACCGACCATGCCGTCCGTCTGGCAGGCGTATTCGCTCACCCCGGCCTGCGGCGCGGCCGCCCGGCGGAACATCCGCATCGACACCTGCTCGTAGCCGTGGGCGAGCAGGTGGTCGCGGCCGGCCCGGTAGAGCGCGAGCCGCCGGGTGTCCCACTGGGCGGAGCTATCCACCTCCCCGCGCCGGGCCAGCCCGGTCAACGGCCGGACGTACAGCGGGTACAGGTACAGCTCCTCGGGCCGCCAGACGAGTGCGGCGTCCAGCGACCGGAGCCAACTCGCCTCCGTCTGGCCGTCGATGCCGTAGATCAGGTCGATGTTGAGGACCGGGAACCCGGCGTCGCGGATCCTGCCCAGCGCGGCCTCGACCTCGGCGCGCTTCTGCGGCCGGACGGCCGAGCGCGCCTCGGCGTCGACGAAGGACTGCACCCCCAGGCTCAGCCGCGTGGTGCCGCGCTCGGCCAGTACGGCGAGGCGGTCGGCGGTGGCCGTGGCGGGCGAGGCCTCGACCGAGAGCGGGATCGCCCGCAGGTCGGCGCCCATCCGGTGCTCGGCGATGTCGCAGAGCCGCTCCAGCTCGCCGGCGCTCAGATAGGTCGGGGTGCCGCCGCCGAACGCGGCCAGCGCGAACCCGGCCCCCTCGTCCAGTGCCGCGCGGACGGCGCCCGCCTGCCGGTCGAGGGCGTCCAGGTAGGCGGTGGTCAGTCCGTCCGGGCCGCCGATCCGGGTGAACAGGTTGCAGAAGCCGCAGCGCACTTCGCAGAACGGGATGTGCAGGTAGAGCGAGAGCGCGTGCTGCGACTCGCCCGCCCACAGCTCGCGCAGCGGCGGACGGTCCGGCAGCTCGCGGTACGCCGTCTTGTGCGGGTAGGCGTACACGTACGACTGGTACGGGGAGGAGCCCGCGGAGCCTCCGGGGAGGACGGCCGGCGCGGCGGGGGCGGTGGTCATGCGGTCTCCTCGACGGTCGGTGCGGGCAGTGTGGTCGGTGCGGGCAGTGCGGGCAGTGCGGTCGGTGCGGTCGGTGTGGTCGGTGCGGGCAGTGCGGTCGAGGTGGTCGGCGCGGGCAGCGTGAAGTGGGCGTACGGCACCGTCCAGACCACCTCGTGGCCGATCCGGTGGCCGGTGTAGCCGTCCTCCCCATAGGCGGTCCCGTGGTCCGAGCAGACGATCGCGAAGCACGGCCGGCGCGCGCTCATCGCCGTGAACAGTCGGCCGATGTGGGCGTCCACGTACTCCAGCGCGGCGGCGTGGCTCTCCCTGCTGTCGCCGTGCTCGCGGGTCGCGCCGGGCAGGTGGAACCAGTTCGGCTGGTGCAGTGCCGGGACGTTGACGAACAGGAACAGCGGCTGCCCGGCGGGCTGCTCGGCCGCCACCCGCTCGGCCCGGTCGACCTGTGCCTCGAAGGACGTCGGCGAGGGGACGCCCATCTCCGGCGCCCAGTGGCTCTCCTGGAACAGACCCGGCAGCACCGAGCCCAGCGGACCCTGCTTGTTGAAGAAGCCGACACCGCCGATGCAGACCGTCCGGTAGCCGGCGGCGGCGAGCGCGCCCGGCAGGTCGGGGGCGTCGAACACCCAGGTGCGCGGCGCGGTGCTCTCCGACCCGGCGAACCGGGCGGCGAACAGCCGGGGGTGCGGCCCGCCGGGCGAGGCCGGGGTCGGCAGGAAGCCGGCCAGGATCGCCTGGTGGGCGGCGTAGGTGAAGCTGCCGGGGGAGTGCCGCCGCTCCCAGCGCCCGCCGGGAAGGCGGGCGGCCAAATGCGGGATCCGCCCGGCGGCGGCGAGTTCCTCGGCAACGTCGAAGCGCAGGGTGTCCAGGGTGACCAGCAACAGGTCGTGGCTGCCCACCACGGCGTTCATGTCGGGCTCGGCGGGAACCGGGGAGGTGCTCGGGGACGTGCTCGGGCCGGCGTTCGGGCCCGTGGTCGGGTTTGTGGTCGGATCGGTGGCGGCGGCGCGGTGGCTCATCAGGGCTGTTCCGTACGTGGGTGGTTCGGGTGCGTGGGGTGGGTCGAGTGTGTCGCCGGATCCGGCGCACCGGGCGGGGCCGCCGCCACGGGCGGGACGGCGCCGAGCGCGTCGAGCTGGGCGGCGTAGGTGTCGAGGCCCTCCGCCGGCCCGCCCGGCAGGCCGGTGAGCCGGGGCAGCAGGTCCCCGAAGGCGTTGACCTCGCCGACCACCGTGCGCCGCCAGGCGGCGGTCGGCAGGACGTCGACGCCGACCATCAGCGAGCCCGGGAAGCACGCGGCCGCCCGCTCCGCCGTCTCCAGGAGGTCCGGCCAGGCCGGTCCGGCGGCCTCCCGGGCCAGCTCCAGGCTGCCCCGGGCACCGCCGAGGTGGAGGTTGGTCATCGGCAGGTCGCTGGTGCGGACCACCGCGTGGGTCACCCGCCCGGCGACGACCACGACCCGCAGGTCGGCCGAGCGGCCCGACTGGGAGGCCTTCGGCACCCACTGCTCGACGTGCAGGCCGTCCGGGGCGAGCCGGTCGACCAGCTCCGCCACCTGCCGTTCCTCCTGGTACCGGCGGACCCGCAGCGAATTGTGCATCCGGCCGTCGGCGAGTTCCACCGAGGTGGTGGCCCGCAGCTGGCCGCGCGGCCCGAACTCCAGCGCCACCACGCCCGAGGCGGAGGAGCCGTGGGACGGTTTGACGAAGACCCGGCGCAGCCCGGCGGCGTCCAGCCGCGCCCTGAGGTCCTCCCAGCCGGTGACGGCGCCGCCCGCCAGGGCACGCGGCACCGGGACTCCGGCCGCCGACAGCAGGGCGTGCGTCCGCCGCTTGTCGAACATCACGGCGATCTCCTCCGGATCACCGAGCAGCCCGACCCCCGGAGTCGCGGCCAGCGTGCGCAGCGCGGCCGTCACCCCGGCGTACCAGGCCGCGCCGCCCTCGACCCGGGTCGGCGCGTAGCCCGCGCCGAGCACCGGGCCGCGCAGCAGCGCGTCCACCGCTTCGTCCTCGCCCGGGGACTCGATCCGCAGCACGGTACCCGGGGCCGGTCGATGGGTGCCGCGCAGCAGATCGATCCAGGGCAGGACGGCGGGCTCGGGCAGCCCGGCGGCCCGCGCGGCGGCCGCGAACAGCGTCACCCGCCGGTGGCCGGGATTGCCGAGCACGGTCAGCAGCCCGCCCGGCGGGAGCCGGTGCCCCGACCGGGCCGGAGCCTGGCCGGCGGCCCACGGGGTCGTCAGCATCGGCCCGCGCCTACTCGGAGACCTCGACGTAGCGCCACTCGCCGTCCTCCTCGTCCTCCTCGGCGTCGGAGAGGTCGACGTCCACGCCCGGCAGGGCCTCCCGGACCCGCTGCTGCATGGCCTCGCTGAGGTAGTGGTGGTGCAGGTCGAGGCTCTTGAGGTGGGTGAGCGGCTGGCCGTCCAGCAGCGCGGCCGCGCCCTCGTCGCTCAGCACGCCCATCGACAGGCTCAGCGTGCCCAGCTGCGCCACCACGGGGGCGTGCGCGACGGCGGCGGCGATCTCGTCCTGGAACTCGCTGTTCTGCAGGCCGAGGTGGCGCAGCGCCGGCAGCCGGGTGCCGGTCAGCAGCGGCGCGACGTCGTCGATCGTCGCGTCGCCGCCGTACTCGTCGACGCCGAACCACAGCTCGAGGCTCTCCAGGGCGGGCAGCTCGCTCGCGGCGACCCCCCGGACCACCTCGGCCGGCAGCCCGCCGGTCTCGATCCGCAGGCGGGTCAGCCGCTCGTGCCGGAAGGGTTCGAGCCGCAGCCCGTTGCCACCGCGCACCACCAGGTCGGTCAGCGCCGGGAACGCCGTCAGGACCGGGGTGACGTCGGACATCTCCAGCCAGGAGATCTCGCAGTCCTCGTACGAGACGTCGCCGATGACCAGGCCCTCCAGGGCCGGGAACCGGTCGGCGTCGGCGAGGACCGTGGCGAGCGCCCCGGACACCGGGGTGTAGTCCTGGATCCACCAGGGGCCGAGGAGCAGCCCGCGGACGGTGGCCGGGTCGACGGCCTCCAGGAAGGCGGACCAGAGGGCGTCGAAACCGCCCTCCGCGCCGTACGCCACGGCGAGCCGCCAGGCGACGGTGCCCGGCTCCGGGAGTTCGACCCGGTCACTCCGGTTGCCCCGGTGGGGCTTGTCGACCGAGAAGTCGACGACCGGCAGGTGGAGGAAGCGGTCGACGGTGCTGGTGATGATCACGGGTGCCCCCTGGGCGGCGACTTCGGCGAGTGCGGGTAACGGTCGGACGGTGCGGACGGTGCGGGCGGTCGGCGGGCGGACTACTCGGCCACCGCCACGTACTGCCACTGGTCGTCGGGCTTGCCGGCCTCGGAGAGGTCGAGCTCGACCCCCGCCAGGACTTCGCGCAGTCGCTGCTGCATGGCCTCGGTGAGGTAGTGGTGGTGCAGGTCGAGGCTCCTGAGGTGGGTGAGCGGCTGGCCGTCCAGCAGCGCCGTCGCGCCCTCGTCGGTGAGCACGCCCATCGACAGGTTCAGCGACTCCAGCCGCGCCACCACGGGGGCGTGCGCGAGGGCGGCGGCGATCTCGTCCTGGAACTCGCTGTTCTGCAGGCCGAGGTGGCGCAGCGCGGGGAACCGGCCGCCGTCCAGGAACGGATCCAGATCGGCCGGGCGGGTCGTACCGCCGTACGCCTCCACACCGAGCCAGAACTCCAGCCGCTCCAGCGCGGGCAGCTCGCTCGCCGCGACCGCCCGCGGCACCGCCCCCGGGAGGCCGCCCGACTCGAAGCGCAGCGCCCGCAGGTGCTCGTGCCGCACCGGCTGGAGCGCCAGGCCCTCGCCGTCCGTGTACTCGCCGGAGGCGCCGCGCACCACCAGCTCGGTGAGCAGCGGGAAGGCCGTCAGCACCGGCGTCACGTCGACCATCTCGATCCAGGAGATCTCGTTCTCCTCGTACGTGATGTCGCCGATGAACAGCCCGCGCAGTGCGGGCAGCCGATCGGCCGCCGCCAGGAGGGCGGCCAGCGGTCCGGCGAAGCTCACCGGGCCGTCGTGCGACCACTCGCCGACGACCACGGCCGCGACCGAGGCGGAGTCCACCCGGTCGAGGAACTGCCCCCACCGGGCGGGCCAGTCCTGCTCGGAGTCGAACTCGATGCCGATCTTCCAGGCGACCGCGCCCGGTTCGGGCAGCTCGGCGCCCGCGTCGACGGCCGTGACGAAGTCGAAGACCGGCAGGCCGTGGAAGTCCTCGATGTGCTTGTTGACCGTCATGCGCTGCTCCTGGGGCGTCGGTGCGGGCCGAACAACTGTCTACCAGCCCGGACTGACAATCCCCCGGCCGGGTCGCCTCCGCACAGCCTCCGGACCGCCTCCGGGCCGCATTCAGGGCAGTCTCCGGACCGTCCCCGGGGAAGCGCCGGGTCAGCGGTAGGTAGGCGGCGGGCCGGGGCGGTCGGCGGTCGGTGCGTGGTCGACTGACACGGCATCTCTCCAGAAGCCTCACAGGGAGGCATGGCACCCGCCCGGTCCGCTGCCTAGGCTCCGCATGTGCACGACGATGTGCGCGGCCGGCGGCGAAGGACGGCGACCGGTGTGAACCCGCCGTCCGGCAGCACTGGGAAGATCCTATGAACTACTGCGCGCCCTGCCGCCGTCATCTGAACGGCGCTCTGGCCTGCCCCGGCTGCGGGGCGCCCGCGACCGGCCCGGACCGTCCGGCGCCGACCGGCCCCGGGGCCGGGGCGTCCGCGCCTCCGCTGCCGGAACCGGTGGGAGCGGCGGGAGCGGCGGGGCCGTCCGCGCCCGGTGGCGGCCCGGTCGCCGGCCGTCCGGGCGCCCGGCGGACGGCGCGGCGGACCCGGCGGATGCGGCGGCGGCCGGGGCGGATCGTGGTGTCCGTGCTCGGTGCGGCGGCGCTGGGGCTCGGGGCGGCGACGCTGGTGGCGAACGGCTCCGAAGGCGTGCCGGTCGAGGCGGCTGCGCCGGCCCCGGTCACCACCGGTGCGCCGGGAGGCAATTCCGCTCCGGGGCCGACGGTGTCCACGGCTCCGGCGGTGACGGCTCCGGCTCCGGGCCCGTCGACCACCCGGCCTTCCGCGAGCAGGACGGCGTCCGCGCCCGCCCCGGGCTCGCCCTCGGGCTCCGGCCCCGCCGCTTCGTCGCCCTCGGCCGGCAAGGGCGGTGGGACCACGGCGTCGGCCACCGGAGGCGCGCCGGACCAGGGAGCGCCCACGTCGGCGCAGCCCGTCCCGGCGGCGCCGGGCACCGCTGCGCCGACGGCGTCGCCCTCCGCGTCGGGCCCGCCCCCGTCGGCCGGCGGCTCGCCGTCGGGCACCGGCACGGGTACCGCTACCGCCACCAGCACCGCCACCGCCACACCGTCCGGTACGCCCTCCCCGCGGCCGACGCCCACCTGTACACCGTTCCTCTTCTGGTGCACCTGAGGGCGCCGAGACCCTGGCGGGGCGGGCGGGCCGGGCCGGACGTGGCCACCGCGGCCGGACGGCGGCAGCAGCTCAGGAGGCGTACAGCTCCCGGATCTCGTTGATCCTGCCCTCGCCGTCCAGCGCGATCTCGTAGTTGAGGCCGGAACCGCACACACCCGCGTCCGGGGCGTGGTCCAGGCACGCTCCGATGTGGTTCCACAGCTCGCCGACCACCACGGTCCGGTACTGGCCGGAGGCGGGCTGGAGCTGGGCCTTGACCTGCGGGGCGAACACCAGGTTCTGCTGCGGCCCGGTCGGCTCCCATCTCCCGCCGTTGGCCGCGCAGGTGTAGCCGGTCTCCTGGTAGGTCACGGTGTCCTGGCGCGGCTGCCTGACCGGGTGGATCACCCGGTGGTTGCCGTCGGGCTTCGGGGTGGCGCAGGCACCCCCCGCGCCGGTGGACGGCTGGGCACCCGCGGACCCGGTCGCCGCCGGCTGGGCGGTCGCGGAGTTCACGCCGGACGGCCGGGCCGCGGACGAACCGGCGGGCGCGGCCCCGGTCCCGGAACCGTCGTCGGGGCCGCAGGCGGCGAGGGCAAGGACGGCGGTGGCCGCGGCGACGGCGGCCAGGGCGGTACGACGAGACGACATGGTGACAGATCCCCCTGCTGGTGCATGTGCTGGTCGGCCCCGCAGGCCGACGGTCGAACAGACTAGCGACCGTCGCGGACCACCTGTCCCGGCAGCCCCGGCAGCCCCGGCGTTCACCGGGGCCACTCGGGTACCGGGGCCGTTGTCGGACCCCTGCCCTATGGTCCGTGGTGTGGGAATCCGATGCGTCGTCGATTCGGCGAGGGGGAGAGCTGATGTTCCGTCAGGGTGATGTGCTGCTGGTGCCGGTGGAGAAGGAGGCCGTCCCGGCCCGGGTGGCCTCGCTGGCCGGTCGGCCCAGGGACGCGCGGGGCCGGCTGGTGCTGGCCCTGGGTGAGGTGACCGGGCACGCGCACGCCGTGGTCGGGCCGGGGGAGCTGCGGCGCGAGGCGGGTCCGTTCGGCGTGGCGTGGCTGCACCTGCCGGAGGGCGGCCGGGTGGTGCACGAGGAGCACGCGGCGATACCACTGCCCAAGGGCTGGTTCCGGGTGGTGCGTCAGCGCGAGTACGCGCCGGGCGCGGTGCGGATCGTCGCCGACTGACGGCGTCCGCGCGCGGCCGGCGCACGAGGCGGGCGGCACACGCGGTGGGGGAGTACGACGAGGCGGGGCGGGCGCACGGCGTCCGCGCCACGGCCGGGCGGGGTGCCCGTCCGGGAACGGAGAGGGTGATGGGTATGGGGACGGGACAGGCGGCACCGGACATGACGGCAGCTGTGCTGTCGACCGAGGCGGCAGCCGAGGTGACGGCCCGTTGGCGGGCGACCGCCGCCGCCACCGGCCCGGCCGACCGGGCCGGCGTCGAGCGCGCGGTGCGGGCCGCGTACCGGGCCGCGGGCCTGGCCGAACCGACCGGCATCAGGTGGTTCGGCTCGCCGCTGGCGGCGGCGGAGGCGGCCCTCGAGCTGCGCGCGGCCGGGGCCTCGACCGTCCGGGAGGCGGTCAGGACCCTGCCGTGGGACGCGGTCCGCCGACAGGCGGTCGAGCGGACCGGCGCGGTCGGCTGGCCCCCGCTCTGGGCGCTGACCGGCGGCGAACTCGGCCCGGTGACCAACGCGCTCGCCGACCGGATCCGCGGCGCCCTGCTCGACCGGCTCGCCCCGGACCCGGCCGCCGGGGACGTCCCGCCGGGGGAGGCCGGGGCGGCCCGCGAGCGGCGCACCGCCGCCAGGCTCGCGCTGCTCGACGCCGTCCGGGGTCAGCACGACGCGCCCTGGTACGCCGCCTTCGAGGCCGCCGGGGTGCTGGGCGCGGCGCCGGAGGGTGCGCCGGGCGCGGGGGGCGCCGCAGGTGAGGGGATCGCCGCGCTGGCCGAGGTGGCGCGCGCCGCCGGCTGGTGGTGGCCCTACGCGGACACCGTGCTGATCAGCGAGCGCCCGATCGCCCTGCACCGCGACGAGGCCGGTCGGCTGGACCGCGCCGACGGGCCGGCTCTCGAATACGCCGACGGCTTCGCCCTCCACGCCTGGCGGGGCATGCCCGTCCCCGCCGAGTTCCTGGCCGGGCTCGGCACCGTCACCGCCGAGCGGATCCGCACCGAGGAGAACGCCGAGCTGCGCCGCGTCCTGCTGGAGCACTACGGCTACGAGCGCTACCTCGCCGACTCCGGCGCCGAGCCGGTGCACCGGGACGCGACCGGTGTGCTCTGGCGGATCCAACTGCCGGACGACGAGCCGGTGGTGATGGTCGAGGTGGTCAACTCGACCGCCGAGCCGGACGGCACCTTCCGCACCTACTGGCTGCGGGTGCCGCCGGACACCAGCACCGCCCGCGCCGGTGTGGCCTGGACCTTCGGCACGACCGAGGCGGAGTACCACCCGCAGCGCGAGACCTGAGCGAGCGCCGGGGCAGGGACGGGGAGGGACGGGGAGGGACGGGGCAGGGACGGGACTGTGGCGGGGCGGGTGGAACACGGCACCGCCCGCGCCGGGGACTGGCGCGGGCGGTGCGGTTCCGTGGTGGAACCGGGGGACAGGAGGGTCGGGGTCAGTGGACGTCGATGCCGTCGAAGGAGCCGATGATGGCGTCACCGCCGACGTTGGTGATCTCGCCGCCGGCGAGCTGGTTGCCGGTGCCGATCACGGTGATGGTGGTGGTGTTAACGGTCACCTCGTCGGCGAAGGCCTGGGTGGGGATGGAGATGGCGCCGACGGCGGCGAGGAGGACGGCGAACGTACGGACAGTGCGGTACATGGCAATAAATCCCTTCGTGAGCAAACGGTGCTTCGAACCCTAGGGATCGATCCGGTGTGAAAGGGGGGAATGTCACCCGAACGGGTTCACCTTCGTGTCGCCGGGGCGTTTGCGTCGTGGGGCGCGGTGTCGGTGTGAGGGCACGGTCGGGCGGAGGCCGCCGGTCCGGTCCGGTGCCGTGCCCTGGAGCGCCGGCCCGCGCCTGAGTAGGCTGCGCGTTCTGATCACGGACCGTCGAGGTGATCACGGGGAGGGACCGCCGCATGAACACAGCACCGGAACCGCACGGGCCGCACGGGCCGAACGGCCCGAACGAGCCGCACCTCTCGCGCGGGGCGTCGCCCGCCGACGGACCGCCGGTCCGGATCGGGGCCCTCGTGCCGCTGACCCGCCCCGGCTGGGTCGCGGCGGGCCGACACCTGCTCGCCGGACTCGACCTGGCCGCACGCGAGGTCAACGAGGCCGGGGGGATCGCCGGCCGGCCCGTCGAACTCGTGGTCCGTGACACCGCCGCCGACCCCGGGCGGGCCGAGGCGGCCGTGGACGAACTGGCCGGCCTGGGGGTGGCCGCCCTGGCGGGGGAGTACCACAGCGTGGTCGCGCGCGCCGCGGCCGCCAGGGCCGAGGCCCTCGGGCTGCCCTTCCTGTGCTCCTCCGCGGTGCTCGACGCGCTCACCGACGGGCCGGCCCACTGGGTCGCCCGTCTTGCCCCGGCCCAGTCGCACGGGTGGCGCGTCTACGCCGACCACCTCCTCGGCGCGGGCCACAGCCGGATCGCCGTGGCGGCCGACCCGAGCGTCTACTGGGCGTCCGGCACGGGCATCCTCCGGGACCGGATCACGGCGCGCGGCGGCACCCTCGTCGAACTCGACACGCGCACCCTCACCCCCGAGGGCGTCTGCGAGGAGCTCGCCGCCGACGGCGCGACCGCCCTCCTGCTCCTGGCCGGCCACCCCGACCCGGCGGTCCCGATCGTCCGGGCCGTCCGCCGGGACCGGCGCCTCGCCGGGGTCCTGATCGGTGCTCCGGCCGGGCAGCCGGAACTCGCCGACTGGGCGACGCTGCTGGGCGGGGACGGCGCCGGCGTCCCGTTCCTGCGCTACCTGCCCGAACGCCTCGGTCCGCTCGGCGCCCGCGTCGGGGCGGCGCTGCGCGAGCGGCTGGGCGAGGAGCCCTCCTTCGTCGCCTTCGAGGGCTACGACACCGTCGCCGTCCTCGCCGAGCTGCTGCGCTCGCACGGCGCCGACCGGGCCCGGATCGCCGCGGCCTGGCCGCGGGTCGCGGGCGAGGGCACCCGGGGGCCGGTCAGGTTCTCCCGGGCGCCTGGCATCGGCGTGTGGCAGTGGGCCTGGGCTCCGGTCCAGGTCGCCGACCGTGACCCGGTGGACCCCGGCCGCTTCCGGGTCCTGCACACCGGCTGAGCACGCCCGGTGGCGGCGGGTGCGGCCGGCGGCGGCGCTCAGTCCGCGGAGGGCCGGTAGACCGTCAGCGCCCTCGCGGACTTGGCCAGCCGGAGCGGGCCCGCCGCGGGCAGCGACTCGCCGTCGACCGCCATCCGGTCGGCGTCGCCCAGCCCCTCCAGGTCGAGCCCCCGGAGCCGGGCCGCGTGGTACACCCGGGAGCGGGCGAGCGTGCCGGAGAGGAACGCGGCGGCGAGCCTGGTCCGGGCGAACGGTCGGCCCCCGTCGACCACCCGGACGTCCAGCAGGCCGTCGGCGAGTCCGGTCCGGTGGGTCGGGGCGAAGCCCGGCGGGTCGTAGGCGCCGTTCCCGGCGAACAGCAGCCACAGCTGCCGGTCCCGCCCGCCGGCCCGGACGGTGACCGGCTCACCGTTCACCAGCACCTTCGCGGTGGCCCCCGCGAGGGCCGGCCACTTGCCCATCCGGCCCTCCAACGACTCCCGGAGCCGGACCAGTTCGGGGTAGACACCGAGGCTGAAGGTGTTGAGGAAGTACCGCTGCGAAGTACCGTCGGTGGCCAGCCCGAGGTCCACCCCGCACGCACTGCCGGCGGTCACGGCGTCCGCTGTCGCCTCGAAGTCCTGGATGCCGAGATCCACCGCGAAGTGGTTGAGCGTGCCACCGGGGAACACCGCCAGCGGCAGGTTCCGCTCCACGGCCAGCCCGGCCGCCAGATTGACGCTGCCGTCGCCGCCGCAGACCCCGAGCGCCCCGCCCGCGGCAGCAGCCCGGTCGGCGGCCTCCGCGAGGAGAGCGGGCAGGTCGTCGTCGGGCCCGCAGAGGCGGACCTCGGCCCGGGGCAACAGGTCGCGCAGCACGGCGACCGTCTCCTCGGGGCCGTAGGTCGTCAACGCTCCGCTGCCGGAGCCCGAGTTGACCACCACCGACAGGCCCTGTCCCTCGGTCAGCACCGGGGCGGGGCGGCGCGCGGGCCCGGCGGCGGGCCGGAGGTCCGAGGACCGGGGCCACCAGCGCAGCGTCAGCGCGGCGATCGCCGAGCCCAGCGCGAAGCCGGCCAGCACATCGCTCGGGTGGTGCGCGCCGGTGTACACCCGGGAGACACCCACGGCCAGCGCGACCGGTGCCACGACGGCCGCCACCGCCGGGGACTCGATCGCAACCGCCGTCGCGAAGGCCGCCGCCGAGGCGGAGTGCCCCGAGGGGAAGGAGGTGGTGACCGGCTGGCGCAGCAGCCGCCGGGCGACCGGTACCGCGTCGAGCAGGGGCCGCGGGCGCCGGGTGAGCTGTTTCGCGGCCACATTGGCCGTGTACGAGGCCAGCGCCAGCGCGCTGACCCCGCGCAGTGCCGCCCGCCGCCCGCTCCGCCCGCCGACGGCCCCGAGCACTGCGGCCGTGCCGAACCACAGTTTCCCGTGGTCGGCGGCGTGGCCGGCCCTGCGCAGCCAGTGGCCTACCCGTGATCCGGCCCCGAACGGGCGCTCGGACACGGCGATCCGATGGAACAGTGCCTGGTCGATGACGTCCAGTCGCCTCATCCGACCGAGCCTAGACCCCGTCGGCGCCTGGCGCGCGGCGAGCGGTCAGCGCAGCATCGGCGCAGGGGCGGCCCACGGCTCCGCGGAGCCCTCGGGCCCGGCTTGAGTACGGGTACTCAGGCGCCGCCCGGCGCACCCGAGCAGACTGGCGGACAGCACTCCGCTCCCGCCGCCACCGAGGACGCACCCACGCCATGCTGAGCCGCACCGCCGCCCTCCTGCTGCCCGCCTTCGGCCACCTCCGCATCACCGCCGACCCGGCCGACCCGGCCGCCCACACGGCCGCCGACCCGGCCTCCGCCGCCGCCGACCCGGTCCCCACCGTCGCGCCGGGCAGCATCGTCGCGGCCAACCACACCTCGCTCGCCGACCCCGTCGTGGTGCTCGCCGCCCTGCACCGGCTCGGCGCCCGGCCGGTCGTGCTGGCCACCGCCGGCCTGTGGCGGATCCCCCTGCTCGGGACACTGCTGCGCCACGAGGGGCACATCGCCGTCCACCGGGGCACCGCACGGGCCGCGGAGTCGCTCGACGCGGCGGCCGAGGCCCTGGCGGCAGGGCGGGTCGTGCTGATCTACGGAGAGGGCGGACTGCCGCGCCGCCGGGACTCGGGCGAACGGCCGCCCGGCCCCTTCCGCAGCGGCCTGGCCCGCCTCGCGCACGCCACCGGCGCACCCGTCGTCCCGCTCGGCCAGGCCGGTTCCCGCCGGCTCACCTCGGGCGGAACGGCGAAGCAGCTCGCCGGCCTCGCCACCGCCCCGGTCCGCCGTCCCGGCCTGTACGTCCACCTCGGCGCCCCGCTCCACCTCCCCGCCGACACCGCCGAGGCGACCGCCCGCGCCCACCACGCCGTCACCGCCGCCTGGGCGGCCGCCGGCCGGCACGCCGCGGCCCGCCATGCCGCCGTCGGGCAGGCTCCGGAAGCGACCGGACCGGAGGCGACCGCTCCGTAAACCGGTCGACAGCGGTCGTGCGGTTGGGAATGCTGTCCCACGATGACCAGAATCGACGACACTCCTCCCGCCTGGGACGAGCGCACACAGCTGACCACGTTCCTCGACTACGCCCGTGACACCACCCGCGCCAAGTGCGAGGGCGTCTCCCCGGAGAACGCGCGCAGGGCACTCCTGCCGGGTTCGCCGCTGATGACCCTGAGCGGGCTGGTGAACCACCTCCGCTGGGTCGAGTACTACTGGTTCCAGGTGGTTTTCCTCGGCGAAGAGGACCAGGGCCCCTGGACGGAGGAGGACCCCGACCGCGAGATGCGGATCGGCGTCGACTTCCCGCTGGCGCAGCTGCTCGACGAGTACGCCGAACAGAGCGCCCGCTACCGCGAACTGGTGGCCGCGAGCGACCTGGCCGACCGGGCGAAGCGGCCGGTCCGCAACGGCCTCCATGTGGACCTGCGCTGGATCCTCCTCCACCTGACCGAGGAGACCGCCCGCCACAACGGCCACCTCGACATCCTGCGCGAACTTCTCGACGGCACCACCGGGGACTGACCCGCACCTCCGCGGGGGCGGGCTCTTCCGCGGCGGCGGACCGGTGGCCGGTGGGGGAGGATGAGCGGCATGGAGCGGATGTTCGAGGAGCTGGTGGCCGAGGCGGCCGGGGCGTCGGTGGACGGCTGGGACTTCTCCTGGCTGGACGGCCGAGCGAGCGAGGAGCGCCCGTCCTGGGGCTACCAGCGGCTGCTCGGCGAGCGGCTGGCGCACGCGTCGGCGGCGCTGGACGTGCAGACCGGGGGCGGCGAGGTGCTGGCGGGGGTGGCCGGGAGCTTCCCGCGGACGATGGCCGCCACCGAGGCGTGGCCGCCGAACGTCGCCCGGGCGGCGGCCCTGCTGCACCCGCTCGGCGCGGTCGTGGTGGCCGACCCGGACGAGCCTCCGCTGCCCTTCGCCGACGGGTCCTTCGACCTGGTGACCAGCCGTCACCCGGTGACCGTGTGGTGGGCCGAGATCGCCCGGGTGCTGCGCCCCGGCGGCAGCTACCTGGCCCAGCACGTGGGGCCGGCCTCGGTGTTCGAACTGGTCGAGTACTTTCTCGGGCCGCAGCCGGAGGCGCGCCGGGCCCGGCGGCCGGAGGACGACGCGGATGCCGCCCGGGCCGCCGGTCTCGACGTGGTCGACCTGCGCTCGGAGCGGCTGCGGATCGAGTTCCGGGACATCGGCGCGGTGGTCTGGTTCCTGCGCAAGGTGATCTGGATGGTGCCGGGGTTCACCGTCGAGGCCCACCGGGAGCGGTTGCGCGAACTGGACGCCCGGATCCGGGCG
Organism: Kitasatospora purpeofusca; assembly: GCF_034043715.1. GTDB lineage: Bacteria > Actinomycetota > Actinomycetes > Streptomycetales > Streptomycetaceae > Kitasatospora > Kitasatospora purpeofusca_A. Next base: position 45,270 of record NZ_JAXCLC010000050.1, read on the forward strand.
GAGGGGCCGTTCGTCGCCCACTCCGCCCGGTTCCTGGTCGAGGCGCGCAAGCCCTGAAACCGCCCTGCCGCCGTGGTCGACCACGGCGGCAGGGCGGTTTCAGCGTCCGCCGGCGGCCCGACGGTCCGGCCTCACCTCAGGTGCCGGCCGAAGAACTGCGCCGCCGCGTCGCCCGCGAACCGCGGCACGCCGGTGTGCCCGCCGAGATTGGCGTGCAGCGTCTTCTCCGCGGAGCCGAACGCGTCGAAGAGGTCCAGGGACGCCTGCCGGTCGTTCCCCTCGTCGTCCCACTGCAGCAGGACGTGCAGCGGAACGGTGACCCGGCGGGCCTCCTCGAACGTGGCCGCGGGCACGAAACTCCCCGCGAACAGGACGGCGGCCGCGATGCGCGGCTCGACGAGCGCCAGTCGGGTGCCGATGGCGATCACTCCCCCCGAGTACCCGACCGGGCCGCCGATCCCGGGAAGTGCGAGGAGGGCGTCCAGGACCGCCCGCCACTCCGGGACGGCCTGCTCGACCAGTGGGAGGACGAGCCGGTCCACGATCTCGGCGCCGACCGGTTCGCCGGCCGCCATGGCCCGGCGCAGATCGGCGCGGGCCTGCTCGGTGACGGCGGACCGGGGTCGGTCGCCGCTGCCCGGGAGTTCGACGGTGGCCGCGGCGAAGCCGTCGGCCGCGGACTGCCGCGCCCGGTCCAGCAGTCGGGGATACATCCGCTGCAGTCCGCCGGGGTGGCCGAGCAGGACCAGCGGCACCGGTGCGGAGGGGGACGCGGACGCGGGCGTCCAGAGGATGCCGGGAATCCCGTCGAGGGTGAATTCGCGCTCGAGGACGCCGTCGTCGAGGCGCTGCTCGGAGGTGAATCGCATGGTCGTGCCTTTCGGGAGTGCTCTGGAACGGCGCTCCCGGACGACCTATCGCCCGACCATGACTCCGGAGGGGAGCACCCATGTCGATACTGCGTTCACGGGTACCACCTCCTCGTTCTCTCGCACGGCCACCGGGAATGTAGCAGTGACCGCCTCGGCCCGCCAACCGGTTTTCCCGGGGCGGTGCGGAGCGGGCCCGTCGGCCGGTAGGCGCGGGCGTCGACATGGCGCGGGCGTCGACATGGCGCGGGCGTCGACATGGCGCGGGCGTCGACATGGCGCGGTGGTAAACACGCGGCACCGTTCGGGCACACGCGAATTTTCCCGGGCCACCTTCCCCGGGCGGGTTCCGGGAATCCCTTGCCTGGGCATGTTCGCGACATGTTCGATGGGGCCATGGGGCGCAGCGAGCTCGTTCTGATGACCGATCACGGCTCGACCGAGGGCAGCCGGGAGACGCTGGCCACCGCGGTGCGGCGGCTGACCGGGCAGGCGCCGTTCCTGCTCGACGCGCGGCACTTCATGAGCGGCGGCGCGGTCGGCCCGGCCGGTGGCGGACGGGCGCGGGGCACCGGCGACGGGGTCGCCCTCGAAGTCCCCGCCGAAGGGATCGCGCTGACCGCCAGGACGGTGCTCCTGTACGAGATACCGCCGCACCGCCGCCACGAACTCGCCGACTGCCAGCGGCTCCTGCACGAGAACGCGGTCCGCTCGCTCGGCACCTCCGCCGACGGCTGGCGGGCGGCCACCGACAAGCGCCTCACCGTCGAGTGCTTCACCCGGGACGGCGTCCGCCAGATGCCCACCGTCACGCTCTCCCGGCCCACCCGGGCCGAGGCCGCCGCGGTGTTCGAGCGGCTCGGCGGCGACGTCTGGGCCCGCCCGGCCCTCGGCATGGGCGGCGAGGACGTCTTCCACGTCACCACCCGCACCCAGCTCGCCGAGGCGGCCGAGCGCTACGCCGAGGCCGGTACCGCCTGGCTGCTCGCCGCCGACGCCCGCAACTTCACCGCGGACGGCCGGCGCCACCAGTACCGGGTGACCGTGCTCGCCGGCCGGGCGCTCCGCGCCGTCGAACACCTGCAGGACGACCCGGACCAGCCGTGCAACCTCGCCCGGGGCGCCGTCTCCACCCCGCTGCCGGTCGACGCGCTGCCCGCCGGCCTGGCGGAACTCGCGGTCGCGGCCACCCGCTCGGTGGGGCTGCCGTTCGCGGCGGTCGACCTCGCGGGCGAGAGCGGCGGGGCGGTCTTCGAGGTCAACGTCCACCCGGCGTTCGGCTCGCCAGGTGCTCTGGAGGCGGTGGCCGTGCCGTACGTCGCCGCCCACCTCGGGGGGAGCGACCACGCTGCCGCGGACGCCCGCGTCCGCGCCGACGGGAGGGGTACCGCCGCCCGGCAGGCGAACTGACGCCGCCTCGGACCGGCACGCGCCGGGGTGCACCCGGGGCGCGGACCGCCCGCACGAGCCCTCCCCGAGGTCCGCACATCGACCGCCGCGCGCTCCCCGCCGAGTCGTGGCCGCACCCCCGGTCGAAATACCCCTCCACCGGGTACTAGACTCGAGGAGGTTGTGAAGGCACCTCGTTCGGTGAGGCGTCGCCATGGACACAGGCCACTGACCCCACGACGTCGAGAGACGCCCAGGGTCAGGACAGGTCTCCCCGGACTAAGGGGTGACCCCAAGTGGCTGCACCCCTCGGGACCATCCCGGGTGCTACGCCGTGGCGTGCCAAAGCTCTGACGAGATCAGGGGTGCCCACCCGACGCTGCGGCGCCCGTGCGCGCCCGCCCGGCGGGTGCGGATCCTCCTGGTGACCCGGTTACGGCGACCCCGCACGGGCGCCCCGACGGCGAGGAGGTGAGAGCGATGGAGTGCAGTACTGGTCCGGGTCGAAGTAGGCCCCTCCCCAGGACGTCTTTCACTTCTCCCGGCACCCGGTGCCCCTCCTCCCGTACCGCTCCCGACCCCCGCCGTCGCACCGTCCGCCGCTGACCCGGCGCGCCGCGCGGCCCGGGCGCCGTGCGCGGTGGAGGACGACCGGGCGCCCGCCGCCCGCCCCGCACCCCCGACCTGCTGTGTCCGGTGCGACGGCCCCCGAACCGCGGAGGTACCCCGTCATGTCCGACTGGCGTGTACGCGCAGTGCGTGCGAGCAAGCTCCCCTTCTCCCGTCCCACCAACCCGGCCGGCGGCACCGCGGCCGCCCAGCCCGCCCCCGAGCACTCGATGGACCCGCGCCCCGACCAGCCGGTCGAGCACGTGAGCCTGGAGCGCTCCGTCGTCGACGCCGGCGTCTACTGCGACGGACACCGGCTCGCCTCCGCCACCGACCTGGCCGGCGTCTACCGCGAACTGCCCGGCAAGCCCGGCACCATGGCCTGGATCGGGCTCTACCGCCCCGCCGAGGCCCAGCTGCTGGAGGCCGCCGAGCGGTTCAACCTGCACGAACTGGCCGTCGAGGACGCCATCGTGGCCCACCAGCGCCCCAAGCTGGAGCGCTACGGCGACACCCTGTTCGTGGTGCTGCGCGCCGCCCGCTACCTGGACGACGTGGAGGAGGTCGACTTCGGCGAGATCCACCTCTTCGTCGGCCCCGACTTCGTCCTCACCGTCCGCCACTCCCAGGCCCCCGACCTCTCCGCGGTCCGCCGCCGCCTGGAGGCCGACCCCGAACTCCTGGCCCTCGGCCCCGAGGCCGTGCTCTACGCCGTCCTGGACGCCGTGGTCGACGGCTACGCCCCGGTCATCGCCGGCCTCCAGCACGACATCGACGAGATCGAGACCGAGGTCTTCGGCGGCGACCCGCAGGTCTCCCGGCGCATCTACGAACTCTCCCGCGAGGTCATCGAGTTCCAGCGGGCCACCCGGCCGCTGCTGGAGATCATGCAGAGCCTGGAGGCGGGCTTCGAGAAGTACGGCACCGACGAGGAACTCCGCCGCTACCTGCGCGACGTCGCCGACCACGCCACCTACGCGGCCGAACGCGTCGACGGCTTCCGCCAGATGCTCCAGAACATCCTCACCGTCAACGCCACCCTGGTCTCCCAGCGCCAGAACGAGGAGATGAAGCAACTCGCCGAGGCCGGCCACGTCCAGAACGACGAGATCAAGAAGATCTCCTCCTGGGCCGCCATCCTCTTCGCCCCGACGCTGATCGGCACCGTCTACGGCATGAACTTCACCACCATGCCCGAACTCAAGTGGGCCTTCGGCTACCCCTTCGCGATCGCCCTCATGGCCCTCGTCTGCACGAGCCTCTACCTCATCTTCAAGCGCCGCAACTGGCTCTAGTCGGGGCGGCGGACGGGAGGGCGGTCTCGGGGTCGGGGACCGTCCGGAGGATGAGGTGAGGGGGCTCGGGGACCGCCCGGAGGGGGAGGGCGGATCCGCCTGGCGGGGCATGGGCGGGTGGTCGGTGTGCGTGTTAGTTTCCGGCGCATGGGATCACGTGGGGCACGCGGGGTGGCGGCGCAGCAGGCGATCGAGGGGCTGCGGGAGCTTGCCGGGGCGGGGTTGGGGGCCGAGGGTGTGTTCCGCAGGGCGGACGAGCTGCTGCGGGGTGTCCTGGAGTACGACGCGGTCTGCTGGCACTTGGCGGATCCGGCGACCGGGCTGGTGAACTCGGTGCTGAGTGACGACCTCAGCCTGGAGGGGTTCGAGAACGCGGTGCGCCTGGAGGTGTGGGCGGACGATGTGGCGACGTTCTCGGCGATCCGGCGCAGTGGGGTGCGGGCGGAGACGCTGAGCCGGGCGACCCGGGGGCGGTTGGCGGAGAGTGTGCGGTTCCGGGAGCAGGTCCGGCCGGCGGGGTTCGGTGACGAACTGCGGGCCGTGTTCGACGCGCACGGCGGGATGTGGGGGTGCGCGGTCTTCCTGCGGCAGCAGGGTCGGGGGCCGTACCTGGCCCGGCACCGGGAGCTCGCGGACCTCGCCGCGCGGCACCTCGGCAACGCGCTGAGGGCCTGTCATGTGCCGTCGGCCGACGTCGGACCGGGCCGGGCGGCGGACGTGGGGCCGGCGGTGGTGGTGCTCGGCCGGGGGAACCGGCCGATCGCGATCTCCGGCCCGGCGGAGGAACTGCTCGGGCGGCTCTCCGACCCGAGCCGGACCTCGCTGCGGGTGCCCATGGCCGTCGCGATGGCCGCCGAGCAGGCCCGCCGGGTGGCCCACGGCCTGCCCGTGCCGCAGTCGAAGATCAGGGTGCAGGACGGCGACGGCCGCTGGTACGTGCTGCACGGTTCGGCGTTGAAGGGCGGCGCCGAGGACTTGGTGACGGTGGTGGCGGCGCCGGCGACGCCCGCCGACGCGATGCCGCTGTACCTCTCGGCGTACGGGCTGACGGCGCGGGAGCAGGAGGTGGCGCTGCTGCTGGTGCGGGGTTGCGACACCCGGGACGTGTCGCGGCTGCTGGCGATGAAGCCGTACACGGTGCAGGACCATCTGAAGTCGGTCTTCGCCAAGGCCGGTGTGGCCAGCCGGAGGGAGCTGGTCGCGCGGATCATGCTGGGTGGTGGGGTGTCGTAGCGGCGGGGCCCGGGGTGTACGTTCTGACGGGTCGGTGGCGGGCGGGGGTGGTCGGGGGCCGGCTCTGCCCGGTCGCGGGAACCATCGATCGTTAGGTGACAACGGGGGGCCCGCACGGGGCCCGCCGGGCCGTCCGGAGGGGGCCAGGGATGAGCGTGGAGGAGACCGCCGGTTCGGCGGGCAGTGGTCAGGGTGACGGGCAGGCTCCGGAGGTGGCGGCCACGGCCACGGCTGCCGGGGACCGCGACGCCGATCGAGGCGCGGCCAGCGGCGAGGACGGCAGTAAGGACGGCAGTAAGGACGGCAGTAAGGACGGCAGTAAGGACGGCAGTAAGGACGGCGGTAAGGACGGCGAGGAAGACAGCAGTAAAGGCGGCGATGAAGACGGCGGTGAAGACGGTGGTGCGGACGAGGACGGCAAGGGCGGGCGCGGGAAGGCGAAGAAGAAGCGGCCGTTCTGGCAGGAGCTGCCGATCCTGATCGGCATCGCCCTGCTGCTCTCACTGGGCATCAAGACCTTCTTCGTCCAGGCGTTCTCCATCCCCTCGGGCTCGATGCAGCACACGCTGGAGAAGGACGACCGGGTCCTGGTCGACAAGCTCACCCCGTGGTTCGGCGCCGAGCCGGAGCGCGGGGAGGTGGTGGTCTTCAAGGACCCGGGCGGCTGGCTGGACTCGGTGCCCCGGGTCAAGGGCAACGCGTTCGTCGAGGGGATCCGGACGGCGCTCGGCACGGTCGGCCTGCTGCCCTCCGACAACGAGAAGGACCTCATCAAGCGGGTGATCGCGGTCGGCGGCGACACCGTCGAGTGCCGGGAGGGCAGCCCGGTCAAGGTCAACGGCGCGGCGCTGGACGAGCCGTACCTGTACCCGGGCGCGACGCCGTGCGGTGACGCGCCGGTGGGCACGGTGACGGTGCCCGAGGACCACCTGTGGGTGATGGGCGACCACCGCAACGACTCGCGCGACTCGCGTTTCCACGTCAACGAGCCCGGTGGCGGGTTCGTCCCGGTGAAGAACGTGATCGGTCGGGCCTTCGTGATCGCCTGGCCGCTGTCGCGGTGGGACACCCTGTCGGTGCCGGACACCTTCGACCAGAAGGGTCTCGCGGCGGGGGCCCCGGACGGCCTGGGTGGGCGGGGCGGGGAGGGGCCGGCCGAGCCTTCGGCGCCGGAGGCCGCGCTGGTGGCCGCGGCCGTCCCGTTCGTGCTGCGGCAGCGCCGCCGGGCGGAGCGGACCGAGCACGCGGAGCAGACCGAGCGCGCGGAGCAGACAGAGCGGGCGAAGCGGACCGAGCGGAACGGGCGGGCGGGGGACGCCGACCGCTGAGGTGATGCCGAGGGCCGGGTGCCCGTTGCCGTCGCACGAACCCGCCGCCGTCTCCGCCCCGGTCCTCCCGGGGCCGGGGCCGGCGGCGGACCGCTGGGTGGGCCGGCCGTGGGGTCGGCCATGCGACCGGCCGAGGGGCCGGTCAGGCCGGGCCGTGCCAGCCGGGGGGACGGCCGTAGCGGGCGAGGAAGAGGTCGACGCCGGCCCCGATGGTACGGGCGAGTTCGGCGTCGTCCACCGGAGTGGCGGGGGCGAAGGTGTGTACCAGCTGCGGGATGCCGACGGTACAGGCCACCAGCTGCTGGACGGCGAGCTTGGGGTCCGGCACGTGCAGTTCGCCCTTGGCGGTGAGGTCGGTGAGCATCTCGACCAGCGGGCCGTTGTTCATGTCGTAGGTGACCAGGTACCAGAGCTGGCCGAGCTGCGGGAAGCGGTCGATCTCGCCGATCACCAGGCGGCGCAGCAGCATGATCTCGGGGCGCAGCAGGATGCGGGCGAGCTCGGTGGTGTGCCGGACGAGGGCCGTGCGCAGGTCCGGGGCGTCGGCGAGGGCGCGGGCGGGCGGCGTCAGGTCGGCGTAGGTCTTGGGCAGCACACCGCTGACGACGGCCAGGAACAGGCGCTCCTTGCTGCCGAAGTGCTTGTAGATGGTGGCCTTGGAGACGCCGGACCGGTTGGTGATGACGTCCATCGAGGCGGCCGAGTACCCCTCGGCGAGGAACTCCGCGAGGGCGGCGTCGATGATCGCCTGGCGCTTGCGGGCCGCGGCGTCGCCCGGTGCCGGGATGATCGGCATCCCGTACTCGTCGGTGGCGTCCTGGCGCTCGGCTCCCATGCGTCCGTCCTTCGTCCTTCGTTGGGCTGGGAAGGGGGCTTCCCTAACAAGGTGGGCTACTGCGACGGGATGGTACCGACCGTTTGGGGTGGTAGTGACCGGTCCGGGTGATTGGACCGTTCAGTATAGGAACTGAACCGTTTGGTACGCAAAGCCCGCGAGGGCCGGACCTGCGGCGACGCCGGCCGGGAAGGCCAGATTGAACAGGCCGATCGCGCCGCCCCGCCGCTCCGGCGCGAGCCCGCCGACCGCCGAACCCGTGAGCACCCCCTGCCCGCCGGCCGTCACCAGTGAGCTGAGTGCCGAGCCGAGCAGCACGACCGGAGGCCACGGCGCGAGGGCCGCCGCGGCGGCTGCCGCCGCCGAACCCGCCGCCAGCAGCACCCGGACCCGTCCCGTCCCCAGGGCCGGGGCGAGCCGCACCAGCTGCCAGGAGAGCAGCGCGCCGGCGAGCGCCACGGAGGCGACCGCGGCGCCGGTGGGCAGCGGGCCCCAGCCGGTGAGGGCGGCCACCCGGCGCGGGGCACCGTACACCAGGGCGAAGTTGACGGTGGCGAGCGCGAGCATGAGCAGTGCCGGGCGGCGGAAGCCGGCCCGCCGCAGCAGGCCCAGCGGAAGGGCGTCGCGGAACCGCCCGTCGGCTGCCTCCGGCCGGGTGGGCCGGGAGCGCCCGGCCGGGCGCAGTACGGCGGGGAGCACCGCGAGGGCGAGCAGCGGCATGACCAGCGCGGCCCGCCAGCCGAGCAGCTGCGCGGCGCCCGCGCCGACGAACAGGCCGATCGTGCCGCCGGCCGCGTTGCCGATCGCGACCAGTCCGGTGGAGCGGCCGGAGCCGTCCCGGCCGGCGATCCGGAAGGCGGCGACGGTCAGCCCCGCCGCTCCGGCGGCCTCCACCGCCCGCCCTGCCGCCAGCGGCAGCAGGGCGGAGGGCGAGGCGAGCACGATCGCCGCGCCGAGGGCGACCAGTGCCGCGCCGGCCCGGACCAGGGCGGCGGTGCCGCGCCGCCCGGCGGTGCCGGCCAGCAGTGGGGTGCCGGCCAGCAGGCCGAGGCCGTACGCGGTCATCAGCCAGGCCGTCGAGGCGGTCGGGACGTGCAGGGCCCGGGCGGCGGCGGGCAGGGCCAGGCTCGGCCCGGAGATCCCGCTCGCGGCGGCGGCGATCAGCAGCGCGGCGGCCGTCGTCCCCGGCGCCCGCCGGCCCGGCACGGTGGTGGCAGGAACGGGGGCGGCGGTGCGTGCGGAAGCGGTGGGGGCCGGGGCGAGGACAGGGACGGGAACAGGGACAGGGACGGGAACAGGGGCAGGGGCGGCGGTGCGCGGACGGGCCGGTGCGGCGAGCCGGGCCGGGAGGGTGCTCATACCGGCATCCGGCCCATCAGGCCGCGCGAGAAGTCCTGCTGGGCCCGGTGGAGCTCGGCCACCGTGTTCATCACGAACGGCCCGCTGCGGGCGACCGGTTCGCCGATCGGCTCGCCGGCCAGGACGAGCACCTCGGCGGGCCCGTCCACGGCCCGGACCGTGAAGCCCTCGCCGTCGTGGTCGAGGACGGCGAGGTGGCCGTCGGGCAGCGGGACGCCCGCGGTCTCGGCCCGGCCGCTCAGCGTGTGGAACGCGGCGGTGTGGTGGGCCGGTGCGGTGAAGGTCGCCGAGCCGCCGGCCGCGAGCCGGGCGTGCACCACCAGGAGCGGGGTGTGGGTCTCGAAGGGCGCGGTCGTGCCGTGGGTGCTCCCGGCGAGCACGGTCAGCTCGGCGCTCTCGGCGGTGCGGACCACGGGCAGGTCGGCGGCCTCGGCGTTCTGACTGCGCGGCGGTACCCCCTTGAGCCGCGCGGGCAGGTTCACCCAGATCTGCAGCATGTGCTGGCGGCCGCCGGCGGCGAGGAACTCCGGGGTGGGCAGGGCCTCGTGGACGATGCCCGAACCGGCGGTGAGCCACTGGACCCCGCCGGCGCGAACCACGGCCCGGTGGCCCCGGGAGTCGGCGTTGGCGATGTCGCCGTCGATGACGTACTGGATCGTCTCGAAGCCTCGGTGCGGGTGCGGGGGAGCCCCCTTGGCCTCGCCGGGAGCGAGGTCCACCGGACCCACCTGGTCGACCATCAGGAAAGGGTCGAGGAAGGGCAGTTCAGCGGTGGGGAAGGGGCGGCGGACGGGGAAGCCCGCGCCCTCGAAGGTGTGGAACGGGGGGACGACGCGGGCGACGGAGCGGCCGGCCGCCCGGGCGGTGTTCACGGGTGTCATGGTCATGGGTCGACTGAACTACACCATTCAGTTCAGTGTCAAGACTGAACAGTTCAGTTGACAAGGTGAACTGGTCCGTCTAGTTTTCTCGGTGTCGACCCCGACAGTCACCACAGCACCGCCAGCCACATCACTGGCAGTCACATCACCCTTGAGGAGCACGTCATGACCGCGTCCAAGATTTTCGCCATCTCCGGTTCGCTGCGCGCCGACTCGCACAACACCCGGCTGCTGAAGGCCGCCCAGAAGTTCAACCCGGGCGGCCAGGAGATCGAGATCTACGAGGGCCTGCGCGAGATCCCGCCGTACGACCTGGACCTCGACACCCCCGAGCTGCGCCCGGCCGTCGTCGAGGACCTCCGCCGCAGGGTCGCCGAGGCCGACGGCCTGCTGATCGCCACCCCCGAGTTCAACTACTCCATCCCCGGCGTGCTCAAGAACGCCATCGACTGGCTGAGCACCGACTGGACCCGCACCGAGGGCCTGCCGCTGCACCGCAAGCCGACCGCCATCCTCGGCGCCGCGCCGACCAACTTCGGCACCGTCCGCGCCCAGCTGGCGCTCCGCCAGGTCTTCGTCTGGACCGAGACCGACGTCGTGGTGAAGCCCGAGGTCATCGTCTTCCGGGCGCACGAGCGCTTCGACGAGGAGGGCAACCTCACCGACGAGATCACCATCGGCCTGCTCCAGGGCCTGCTGACCGCGCTCCAGGAGAAGATCGACGCCAAGGCGGAGCGCACGGCCCGCGGCTGACCGTCCGGCAGTAGCACCGCACTTACTACGGGGGAAAGAAGAGATGTCCGACCACAGCACACCGGCACCGAGCACGACCACACCCGCCGCCGAACCCGCCACCGTCCCGGTCACCGTCCCGGTCACCGTCCCGGTCACCGCCCCGGTCACCGTCACCGCCGCCCACCTGGGCACCGCCACCGTCCTGTTGCGGATCGGCGACCTGACCGTCCTCACCGACCCGGCCCTCGACCCAGGACCGGCCGACTACCCGGCGGCCCGCCCGCTGCGCCGCACCGCGGGCCCGGCGCTCACCGCCGACCGCCTGCCGCCGATCGACCTCGTCCTGCTCTCCCACGACCAGCACGCCGACAACCTCGACCCGACCGGCCGGACCGTCCTGGCCCGCGCCACCACCGTGCTCACCACGCCGGAAGCCGCCGAACGGCTCGGCGGAGCGGCCGAGGGACTGGCGACCTGGGAGAGCCGTCGGATCACCGCCGGCGCCACGACCGTCACCGTGACGGCCACGCCCGCCCGCCACGGGCCGCCCGGCACCGAGGAGGCCACCGGCCCGGTCACCGGCTTCGTCGTCGAGTACGAGGGCGGCACCCTCTACCTCTCCGGGGACACCGTCCGCCACGACGCGCTGGCGGGCATCGCCGAACGCTTCACCGTGGACACCGCCTTCCTGCACCTCGGCGACGCCCACTTCCCCTCCACCGGCGACCGGGCGTTCTCGATGAGCGCCCGCGAGGGGGCCGAACTCGCCCGCGTCCTGGGCGCCCGCACGGTGATCCCGATCCACTACGAGTCCTGGGAGCACCTCGGCGAGGACCCGGCCGCCATCACCGGCGCCTTCTCGGCCCCCGACCTGACCGGCCGGCTGCGCCTGCTGGCCCCCGGCGTCCCGGAGTCGCTGTGAACGGCCCCACCGCGCACACCGGCGTGCGCCACCGCACCGTCCGGATCGACGGCCTCCCGGTCTTCTACCGCGAGGCCGGCGACCCGAGCCGGCCGACCCTCGTCCTGCTGCACGGCTTCCCCACCAGCTCGGCGATGTTCCGCGACCTGATGCGCGACCTCGCCGACTCCTACCACCTCGTCGCCCCCGACCACGTGGGCTTCGGACAGTCCGCCACCCCACCCGTCGGTGAGTTCGACTACGGCTTCGAGAAGCTCACCGAGTACACCCTCGCCCTGCTGGACGCACTCGGCATCGACCGGTTCGCCCTCTACATCCAGGACTACGGCGCCCCGATCGGCCTGCGGATCGCCTCGCGCCACCCGGACCGGGTCACCGCCCTGATCAGCCAGAGCGGCAACGCCTACACGGAGGGCTTCACCCCGTTCTGGGACGTGCTGTTCGCCCACGCCGGGGACCGCGCCACCCACGAGCCCGCCGTGCGCGAGCTGCTCACCGCGTCCGCCACCCGGTGGCAGTACACCCACGGTGTGCCCGCCGACCGGCTGGACCGGCTCTCCCCGGACACCTGGACGCTCGACCAGGCCGGACTGGACCGCCCGGGCAACCGGGAGATCCAGCTCCAGCTGTTCTGGGACTACCAGTTCAACCTGGACGGCTACCCGCACTTCCAGGAGTACTTCCGGACGCACCGGCCGCCGGCCCTGGTCGTCTGGGGCCGCAACGACGAGATCTTCGGCCCGGCCGGGGCCGAGGCCTTCGCCCGCGACCTCCCGGACGCCGAGATCCACCTGCTCGACGCCGGGCACTTCGCCCTGGAGACGCACGGCCCGGAGATCGCCGCGCTGATCCGGGACTTCCTCGGCCGCCGGCTCTGAGCCGGGACGTCCTCGGCTTCGGCCGCCGGCTGTGACCCGGGGACCGGGCCGGGCCCGGCCCCCGGATGCCCCGGGACCCGTCCGTCCCTCCGCGACAGGGGTGCGGAGGGACGGACGGACAGCGAACGGCGGGCGCCCGCGAAATCCGGGGCCACCCGGATGGGATTGGCCCTGGCCCGGTGGCGGCCGACGCGGCCAGGATGGGGGGATGAGCGACTTCCACCACGGGCTGCGTCCCGAGAGCCGGATCGTCCACCCGCCCGTCGAGGAGGTGGTCGGAAGCCGGCCGCTGGGCGTGCCGATCCATCAGGGCCACGTCTTCGCGTTCCCCGACGGCGACGCGCTGGCGGAGGCCTTCGCGGGACCCGACGGGGCCTTCCTCTACAACCGGCTGGGCAACCCGACGGTCCGTTCGCTGGAGCGCGCGGTGGCCGGACTGGAGGGCGGCAGCGGTGCGCTGGCCGCCTCCTCCGGAATGGGCGCGATCAACACCGTGCTGCTCGCCCTGCTCCGCTCCGGGGACCATGTGATCGCCCAGAAGAGCCTGTACGGCGGCACCTTCGCGGCCCTGGCGGACCTGGCCGCGCGCTGGGGAGTGGCGGTCACCCACGTCCGGGGCGACGACCCGGAGGAGGTCCGCGCCGCGCTGCGGCCCACCACCCGGCTGCTGTACCTGGAGACGGTCTCCAACCCGACCGCGCGGGTCACCGACCTGCCGGCCCTGATCGGCGTCGCCCGGCAGGCCGGGGTGCTGAGCGTGGTGGACAACACCTTCACCACCCCGCTGCTCTGCCGCCCGATCGAGCACGGGGCGGACGTCGTGGTCCACTCGGCCACCAAGTACCTGGGCGGCCACTCCGACGTGCTGGCCGGGATCGCCGTCTTCGCCGACGCCGCGCTGCACCACCGGGTCTGGGAGCACGGCGTCGAACTCGGCGCTTCCCTCGACCCGTTCGCCGCCTGGCTGACCCTGCGCGGCATGCAGACCCTCGGCCTGCGGATGCGCCGCCACTGCGAGTCCGCGCTCGACCTGGCCGGACGGCTCGCCGCCCACCCGGCGGTCACCGCGGTGCACCACCCGGGCCTGCCGGGCCACCCGGACCACGAGCTGGCCGGCCGGCTGCTGCCGGAGGGCCAGGGCGGGGTGTTCGCCGTCGACCTGGCCGGCGGGCGCGAGGCCGCGGGGGCGTTCGTCGGCGCGCTCCGCCTCGCCTCGCTCGCGCCCTCCCTCGGCGGGGTGCACACCCTCGTCATGCACCCGGCCAGCACCTCGCACCGCCAGCTCTCGGACGAGGAGCTGGCCGCCGCGGGCATCGGCCCCGGCACCGTTCGGCTCGCCGTCGGCATCGAGCACCCCGAGGACCTCTGGGCCGATCTGGAGCAGGCCCTGGGCAAGCTCTGAGCGGACACCGAGCCCTCCTTGCGTGTCGGGCCCGCTGCGCCCGGGACCCGCTACGCCCGGGGCGGCGGCCGGAGCCTCGGCCGGGCCGCCAGGACGGCGATGTCGTCCTCCGCCGGGTGCCCCGAGGCCGGGCCGAGGGCGTGCAGGGCGGCGTCGAGCAGGTCGTCCAGCGGGCCGGTGACCGGCAGGCGCAGGGCGGCCAGCCGGGCCAGCGAGGCATCGATGTCCTCGCCGCGCCGCTCCACCAGCCCGTCCGTGTACAGCAGCAGGGTCTCGCCCGGCAGCAGGGCCCGGGTGGTCTGTTCGTAGCCGCCGACCCCGGTGCCGAGCGGCGGGCCGGTCGGGAGCCACAGCAGTTCGGTGGGCCGGCCGGGCGCGACCAGGGCGGGCGGGAGGTGGCCGGCGGAGGAGAAGGTCCACCGCCGCCGGCCGGGGTCGGCGAGCGCGAGCAGGCAGGTCGCGGGGCGGGCGGACTCGTTGGCGGCGATGACGGTGTCCAGCTGGCGCAGGATCCGGTGCGGCGGCAGGTCCGTGCCCGCGACCTCGCGCAGGGTGGAGCGGTAGTTGCTCATGTCGACGGCCGCCTCGACGCCGTGTCCCATCACGTCGCCCATGACCAGCAGGGTCCGTCCGAACGGCAGCCGGACGGTCTCGTACCAGTCGCCGCCGACCACCGAGCTGCTGCCGGACGGCAGGTAGCGGGAGGCGAGTTCGAGGTTCTGGTGCGGGTGGCCCGGTTCGCTGAGCAGGGCGCGCTGGAGGTCGAGGGCGATGCCCTGGGAGCGGCTGTAGCGGCGGGCGTTGTCGATGCCGGTCGCGGCCCGCGCGGCGAGGTCGCCGACCAGCACCGCGTCGTCCGGGCCGAAGTCGGGGGAGGCGGCGGTGCGGGCCAGGGTCAGCAGGCCGGCCAGCTCGCCGCGCGCGGTGAGCGGCACCACCAGCAGCGAGGTGACCCCGGCGGCGTGGAAGACGGCCGCGGTGTGCGGATCGGGCGCCGCCGCGGTGAGCTCCTCGGCGCTGCGCGGCGCGAGCAGCACGGCGACCCCGGAGGCCAGGGCGCGGGCCGCCACCGACCCCTCTCGGTGGCGCACCGACTCGCCGGGCCGGGCCAGCGCGCCGACGTCCGGGCGCAGCGCGGCCGTGGCGGCCAGTCCGGCCCGGTGGAAGCGCAGGCCCGGTGCCCCGCCGGGCCGGGTGGCGGTGTCCGGCGGCAGGACGTCGACGGTGGCGAGTTCGGACAGCCGGGGCACGGCGAACGCGGCGAGTTCGGCGCCGGTGGTGTCGATGTCGAGGGTGGTGCCGATCCGCTCGGCGGCGGCCTCCAGGAGGGTCAGCCTGGTCCGGGCCCGGGTGAGTTCGCGGCGCAGCTCCTGGACCGGGTCGGGGTCGTCGAGGACGGCCACGATCACCCCGATGACGCGGCCGCCGGCGGTGAGCGGCCGGTAGCGGACCCGCAGGCCCGCCGGGACGGGCGCGCCCGGGCCGTCCGGGCCGCCGGTGGCGCGCTCGCGGTCGCGGCCGTCGTCCAGGACCAGGCGCAGCGTGCCGACGGCGTCGGCGAAGGCGGTGTCCGGGGCCGGGCGGCCCAGCAGGTCGGTCCGGCGCAGACCGGTGACGGCCGCGAAGGCCGCGTTGAGGTACTGCCAGCGCAGTTCCGTGTCGAGCAGGGCGACGCCGGCCGGCAGGGCGTCGAGCAGCTCACGCAGGAGGTCGGGCCGGTCGCTGTCGGTAGTGTCCGGGTCGCTCCCGGAGAGCGCCGCGACCGCCGCCGTGAGCGCGGTGGTGTCCGCGTTCGTGGGGGTGCCGCCGTCTCCTCCGTCGCCGTGCCGGAACCGCATAGGTCCATGATCATGCTCCGCGGCGCGGCTCGCCCAGGGAGGGGCGCATCCTTGACCGGTCGGCGGGATTCCGGTATCGGGGCGGCCCGGGCCCGGTCGCGGCGGTTCCAACGCCCGGTCGCGGCGGGTTCCAGCGCCCGGGTGCGGCGGCGGCGCCCCGGCGGCGGTGACAGCGGCAGGACGCCCCGGCGACGGTGACAGCGGCCGAACGCCCCGACGACGACGTCCCGTCACCGTCACCGTCACCGCCGCCGCCGGGGCGCGCCTCGGTCAGGCCGCGGTGAGCACGACCAGCTGCCGGGTCGCCCGGGTCATCGCGACATAGCGGTCCACGGCGCCGCCGACGCCCTCGCCGAAGCCCGCCGGGTCGACCAGGACGACCAGGTCGAACTCCAGCCCCTTCGCCAGCCGCGGCGTGAGCGCCCGGATCCGGCCGCTCGCCCGGAACTCCTCGCGGCAGGTCGCGCCGAACTCCGTCGCGAAGGCGGCGTCGCCGATGACGCAGGCCGTGCCCTCGCTGTGCGCGGCCAGCCAGTCGGCCAGCACACCGTCCAGGTCGGCGAGCCGGCCGCGGGTGACCGGCACCCCGCTGCGGCGCACCGAGGTGGGGACGTTGGCGTCCGGCAGGGCGGCCCGGATGACCGGCTCGGCCTCCGCCATGACCTCCTCCGGCGTGCGGTAGTTGACGCTCAGCGAAGCCACCTCGGCGCGGTCGAGGCCGACCCGGGCCAGCCGCTCCTGCCAGGACTCGGTGAAACCCTCCCGGGCCTGGGCCCGGTCGCCGACGATGGTGAAGCTCCGGGACGGGCAGCGCGCCAGCAGCATCTGCCACTCGGCGTCGGTCAGTTCCTGCGCCTCGTCCACCACGATGTGCGCGAACGGCCCGGCCAGCCGGTCCGGGTCGACGGCGGGCAGGGAGCTCCCGTCGACCAGGGTGTCCTTGAGGTCCTGGCCGCGCAGCATGGCGACGGCCCCCTCACCGTCGTGGTCGGAGTCGAGGATGCTGGTGATGACGTCGGCCATCCGGTCGCGTTCGGCGGCCAGGGCGATCTGCTCGCGGCGCTTGCGGCGGGCGTCCGCCGGGTCGCCGAGCCGCTGCCGGGCCGCGTCCAGGATCGGCAGGTCCGACACCGTCCAGGCCTGCGGCTCGGCCCGCTGCAGCCGGCGGACCTCCTCGCGGCTGAGCCAGGGGGCGCACAGCCGCAGGTAGGCGGGCACCGTCCACAGGTCGCCGACCACGTCGGCGGCCTCCAGCAGCGGCCAGGCCCGGTGCAGGGCCCCGACCAGTTCCCGGTCCCGCCGCAGTGAGCGCAGGAACAGTTCGACCGGGATGTCCGCGCCGCCCTTCAGCTTGGCGAGCAGGATCTCCGCCAGCTCCGCCCACACCTGCTCGCGCGCCTCGTTGTGCGGGGTGCCCGGGTCGGGGGCCGTGAAGGCCTCGGCCCAGTCGTCGGGGTCCAGCCGGACGTCGTCCCAGTCGGTCGCGACCGTCATGCCCTCGGTGGGCGGCTCCTCGTAGATCCGCACGGCCTGCTCCACCGCCCGCACCATGTCCGCCGTGGCCTTCAGCCGGGCCACCTCCGGGTCGGGCTCGGCCGTCGCGCCCGCGCCCTCGGCGACCAGGTCCCGCACGGTGCAGGTCTGCACCCCCTCCTCGCCGAGGCTGGGCAGCACGTCGCCGACGTAGTCGAGGTAGGGCTGGTGCGGACCGACGAAGAGCAGGCCGCCGCGCCGGTGACCGAGGCGCGGGTCGGAGTAGAGCAGGTAGGCGGAGCGGTGCAGCGCGACCACGGTCTTGCCGGTGCCGGGGCCGCCGTCGACGACCAGCGCGCCGCGCGAGCCGGCCCGGACGATGGCGTCCTGGTCGGCCTGGATGGTCGCGAGCACGTCCCGCATCTGCGCCGAACGGCTGCCGCCCAGCGTGGCGATGAACGCCGACTGGTCGTCCAGGGCGGCGTGCCCCTCGAGCCCCTCGGCGGCGAACACCTCGTCCCAGTAGTCGGTGATCCGTCCGCGGGTCCAGCGGTAGCGGCGGCGGCTGGCCAGGCCCATCGGGCCGGCGTGGGTCGCGGCGAAGAACGGTGCGGCGGCGGGCGAGCGCCAGTCGATCAGCAGCCGGCGGCCCTCGGGGTCGGTCAGGCCGAGGCGCCCGATGTACACCGGCTCCGCGCCGTCCGCCGGGACGATCCGCCCCAGGCACAGGTCCAGCCCGAAGCGGCGCAGGGCGCGCAGGCGGCCGGTCAGCCGGTGGACCTCCAGGTCCCGGTCCATCGCGGCCCGGCCGGCGCCGCCGGGTGCGCGGCGGGCGGCGTCGAGGCTGTCGGAGGCTTCGGCGATCGTCCGCTCCAGGCTCTCCGCGACGGCCGCGAAGTGCCGCTCGTCCGGGCCGACCAGGGCCGGGTCCGCCTTGGCGGCGAGACGGTCGGGAAGGTCGAACACGCTGGTGGTGGGGGCGGTCATGGCAGCGGTTCCGATCCGTGGTTCCGGCTGAGGCTGGTGCACTGAGCAAAACTCCAGGGGTTCGTTCCGGGCTTAGGTGGACGATTGTGCGGCAGGACCGGGGCCTTGCGGCAAGGCCCCCCGTGCGCTATACGTTGAGAGTGGCAAGAGGAGTGTGACGTCTCCACCGCTCCCGCCACTATCTTCGCTCCTCCGCTCCCTCTTCTGCGTTCCGTTCTTCTGCGTTCCGTCGGCGCCGGCCCCGGGCGGATTCCCGCCGGTGGGCGGTGTGACAACGGGTCATACTGGCTGGTGCCCAGGTGCGTGCCCCGGCGCCGCCCGCCCGGCGTGATCCGAAACACGCCCCGGGCCGGGCGCCGACCGGCGGCCCCGGGAGAAGCGCCCAGACCGGAGGACCTGATGAGCCGCGACCTGCCGACCACCGTTCCGCCGGGCCCCGCGCCGGCGCAGCCGTGGAACCGGCAGCGGCTGCGCAGCAACAACGAGTGGCTGCTGCTCGAACGGCTGCGCCTCGGGGGCCCGTCCTCGCGTGCCCAACTCGCCCGTGACACCGGCCTGTCCAAGCCCACCGTCTCCGCCGCGCTGGCGGCCCTCGAGCAGGCCGGGCTGGCCCGCGAGGCCGGTCGTTTCGTTCCCGAGCGCGGGCGGACCGCCGTCCTGTACGAGCCCGACCCGCTCGCCGGGCACGTGCTCGGCGTCGACATCGGCCGGGCCCGGCTGCGGGTCGCCGTCGCCGACCTCGCCGGGGACATCGTGGCCCGCCGCGACGTTCCGAACAAGGGGCGGACGGCGAACGCGGTGGCCGACGCCGTGGTGGCCGCGGCCCGGGAGACCATGGCCGAGGCCGGGGTCGTGGCCGCCGACATCGTGCACGCCGTGGTCGCCACCCCGGGCGTCTGGGACGAGGAGCGGCGCGGCGTGCGGTACGCCACCAGTCTGCCCGGCTGGGGCAGACCCGGACTGTTCGACCGGATCGCGGCCGGGCTGGAGACCACGATCACCGTCGGCAACGACGCCAACCTGGCGGCGCTCGGCGAGTACACCCTGGGCGCCGGGCGGGGGAGCGGCAGCCGGATGTTCGCCTACCTGGTGGCCGGGACCGGCCTCGGTGTCGGCGTGGTCAAGGACGGCGAGCCGCTGCTCGGCGCCCACGGCGCGCTCGGCGAGGTGGGCCTGGTCCCGCTCCCGCCGCACCCCGACGGCACTCCGGGCGGCACCGTCGAGCAGGTCGCCGCGGCGGAGGCGGTCGTCCGGACGGCGCTGGACCTCGGCATGACGGGGCCGGTGACCGCCAAGCAGGTCTTCGACCGGGCCCGCGGCGGCGACCCGATCGCCGCCGCCGCCGTCCACCGCACGGCCGGTCAACTCGCCTACGCGCTCGCCGTGGTGTCAGCCGTCCTCGACCCGGACCTGATCGTGCTCGGCGGCGGCATAGGCGGTAGCGCGGACCTCCTGCTCGAACCCCTCGGCCAGGCCCTGCACCGCCTCACGCCGATGCGGCCCACGCTCGCGGCCAGCCGCCTCGGTGAGGAGGCTGTCCTGCTCGGCGCCGTCGCCACGGCGCTCGACCTCGCCCGCCCCGAGGTCTTCGAGCGCCTCTCGTCGCCGACGGACTGAGCCGCCCGCGGGCCGTCCGCGGGCCCGGTCCGTCCGTCTGTCGCCCGGGAGGCCCGCCGACCTCGGGGGATGCGGCGGGCGAGGCCCTCGGCGGCCCGGATATCCTGGGCGTATGAGCGAGAACCTTCCCCCGTGTCCGCAGTGCGCCGGCGAGTACACCTATGAGATGAACGGCCTCATGGTCTGCCCGGAGTGCGGCCACGAGTGGGCACCGGGCGAGGCCGCCGGCGACGGCTCGGCCGCCGGGGCCGGTGAGCGGGTGGTCAAGGACTCGGTCGGCAATGTGCTCACCGACGGCGACACGGTGACCGTCGTCAAGGCGCTCAAGGTCAAGGGCAGCGCCTCGGGCATCAAGGCGGGTACCAAGGTGCGCAACATCCGCCTGGTCGACGGCGTCGACGGCCATGACATCGACTGCCGGATCGAGGGCTTCGGCGCGATGCAGCTCAAGTCGAGCGTGGTGAAGAAGGCCTGAGCGCAGCAGCCCGGGTGCGGCGGTGCGTGATCGGGCCGGCCGGTTGATCGACGCTGTGTGATCGCCAGGTCTCGATCTGCTTACAAGTGTTTGAAGTATGTACAGACTGTGTGACAGGACTGATTGACTCACGCTCCTCTTCCAAGTGGAACGGAGCGTTCACGTCCATGCCTTCACGGATGCGCGGCGGTCGTCGCGGCCTGGCCGCCGTCGCCGGACTCGTCTTCACGGTCGGTCTCGCCCTGACGGGCTGTGACCCGACGGCGGCCGACACCGCCACCGTCGCGGTCACCACCCCCGCTGCCCCGGTCGCGGTCACCACCCCGCCCGCGCCCGCCCCGGCCGTCACCACCCCGGCCGCCGTACCGGCCCAGACGCCTCCCCCGGCGCCCGCGCCGACCGCCGTCGTGCCCGAACCGACCAAGCCCGCCGCCGAGCCCGCGCCGGTCGTCCCGGTCGCGCCGACCACCGCCCCGCCCAAGGCCCAGCCGACGCCCAGCAAGGCGACGCCCGAGCCCAAGGCGACCACCGCCCAGCCGCCCACCGACCCGACGCCGGCCGAGACCAAGCCCGCGGCCGCCGCCGGTGACTGCGAGATCAAGTCCAACGCGGGCAACTGCTACAAGGCCGGCCAGTTCTGCCGCGACGCCGACCTCGGCCGCACCACCCACGAGGCCGGCGGCCGCGTGATCACCTGCCGCATGGTCAGCGGCAAGCCGCACTGGCAGGCC
>NZ_JAXCLC010000051.1:0-65794 GCF_034043715.1 Kitasatospora purpeofusca
ACCGGAGTGCCGGGCGCGGGCGGATTCCGCGAGCCCGTCACGGACACCGAACGCCGGCTGGCCGCGATGTGGCAGCAGACGCTCAAGATCGACCGCGTCGGCCTGGACGACAGCTTCTTCGCCCTCGGCGGCCACTCCTTCCTCGCCATCGAGCTGCTGACCCGCATCAAGGCCGAGTTCGACCGCTCGGTGGAGCCGTTCGAGCTGTTCCGCGGCCCGACCCTCGGCCACCTCGCCCACCTCGTCGACGCCGCGGCGCCCGGGGTGCGCGACGACGGCCCGGTGCCGGTGTCCCGCGACCAGGTGCTCGAACCGTCCTCCACCCAGCGCCGGCTGTGGACCCTGGCCCAGGTGCACGGCGCCGGCCTCCTCCACAACAGCGCCTTCCCGCTGCGCCTCGACGGCGACCTCGACGAGGCGGCGCTGCGCACGGCCGTCGCGGCCCTCGTCCGGCGCCACGAATCGCTGCGGACGACGATCGTCGAGGGCGGCGAGGGCGTGCCGGTGCTGCGCATCGTGGCCGACGCGGCCGACTGGGACAGCGAGGTGTTCCCGGCGACGGTGACCGTCCCCGACGGCCCCGACCGGGCCGGCGAGGCCGAGCGCCTGCTGCGCGACGCCGCCGAGGAGACCTTCGAACTCGACCGGGGCCCGCTGACCAGGTTCCGGCTGTTCGCGGCCGGCCCGACCACCCACTACCTGTCGATGGCCATGCACCACGCGGTCACCGACAACCGGTCCTGGGCCGTCATCGTGCGCGACCTGGCCCAGCTCTACCGCGCCGCCCGCTCGGGCGGCGGCCCGGAACTGCCGGAGCTGCGCGTGCAGTTCGCCGACTACGCGCACTGGCAGCAGGACTGGCTGACCGGCCCGGGCGGACGCGAGCACGAGGCCCGCTGGCGGGAGATCCTGCGGAACGCCCCGGCGGTCTCCTCGCTGCCGACCGACTTCCCGCACACCGGGGAGATCGGTTCGGACAGCGGCGTGGTGACCCGGCGCCTCGACGCCGGGCCGGCCGCCCGGCTGCGCGCCGCCGGACGCCGTCTGGAGGTGCCGCTGTTCAGCCTCGCGCTCACCGCCTTCCACCTGCTGGCCGCCCGCGCCGGCGGACGCGACGAGTTCGTGGTCGGCACCCTCAACGCCAACCGCGAGTACCCCGGACTGTCCGACATCGTGGGCGACTTCGCCGACCTGGTGCCGATCCGGCTGGCCGGAAGCGGCGAACTGACCGTCGCCGGCCGGGTCGCGGCCACCCATCAGGCGATCCTGGACGCCCGCTCCGTCCAGCGGCTGCCGTTCGAGAACATCGTCTCGGCGGTCCGTGCCGCACGCGTCCCCGGCCGCCAGCCGCTGTTCCAGACCCTGTTCAACTTCGTCGACGGCGACGACAGCCTGCCCGCCTTCGACGGTTTCACCCCGACCCAGCTGACCTGGCTCCGGGCCGGCACCGAGTTCGAGCTGCTGTTCAGCATCGACGCCGAGGGCGACGAGCTGCTGATCACGCTGGACTACCAGACCGGGCTGTACACGGCCGCCGGGGCCGCGGCGCTGCTGGACGCCTACGCCGCCATGCTGTCGGCGATCGCCGACGACGCCGGGGCGCGCAGCGGCGACCTCGCCTTCCCCGAGGACTGCCGGATCCCGCAGATCGCGCCCGGCACCGGCACCGAGCCGGAGTCCGGCTCCGCCGCCGCCCCCCGCACCGCCGTGGCGGCCAGCTTCACCGCCGAGGCGGGCGGCCCGGCCCTCGGGTTCTGGCTCGACCTGTTCGGCCAACCGGCCAAGGTCCCCTTCGCGCCGTACGCGCAGGTCGTACAGCAACTGCTCGACCCGGACGCCGCGTTCGGCACCGCCGGGGCCCCTGTCAACACCGTGCTGCTCCGCTGGGAGGACTCGGTCCGCCACCTCGGCCACGACCCGCGGGCCCTCGCCGGGGGCACCGACGGTCCGACCCGCCCCGACGGTCCGACCCGCGCCGACGGTCCGACCCGCGTCGAATCCGTCGTCCGCGACCTCGAAACGGCATTCGCCGACCTGCACGGCGCCCTGCTCAGCCACCGCGCCTGGTCCCGGACGCCGCTCCTGATAGCCGTCTGCCCGGCGTCGCCCGGCTGGTCGGCGGAACCGTGGGCCGCCCTGGGGCGCGGGCTGACCGCACGGCTGACCCGGCTCGCCGCGTCCATGGCCGACGTGCGCGTGCTCGACGTCGGACCCGTCGCCGACCGGTACCCGGTGGACCGGCGCGACGACGAGCACGCCGACCGGCTCGCGCACATGCCGTACACCCCGGAGTTCACCACCGTCCTGGCCACGGTCCTGGCCCGCGCCGTCCTGAGCACCGAACCGCGCGGCACCCTCGTGGTGGCCCCGGAGCGCCTGCTGGGGCTGCGCGTGGACGGCGGCACCGGGGCCGACGGCCACGGGTCCGCCGCGCTCGTCGCCCGGGCGCTGCGGCGGGCGGCCGACCAGGGCCGGGCGCTGGTGTTCACCGGCGCCGGGTCCGCCGTACGGCGGGCGCTCGCCGCCCGGCCGGACCTGCTGCCCGACCCGGACTCCGCCTCGTGGCTCGCCGGGGACACCACTGGGGACACCACCGCGGGCTCCACCGGGAACTCGGCCGGGGACTCCGCCGGGGACCTCGAGGCCCGGTTCGCGGAGGCGGTCACCGCCGGCACCGTCGACCCGGCCGACTGCGTCGTACTGGACCCGGATGCCGGACTCTGCGGGCGGCTCAACTCCCGCTTCCCGGGCGTCCTGGCGGTCGCCGTACCGCCGGACGCGGACGGCGCGCGCCAGGTCCTGGACCACCTGTGGGCCCTCGACGAGCCGCTGTTCCCGGTGGAGCGGGACACCGACGCCGCCGGCACCGTCCCCGGAACCGCCGGCACCGTCCCCGGAACCGCCGCGCCGGGCGTCGGAGCCGCCGCCGGACTGCGCATCCTGGCCGAACTGTCGGACGCGGCCGGCATCCACGCGGCCGTGGACCGGGCCCGCTGGCGGGTCTCCCGGGGCGAGTACGTCGAGCCGCGCTCCGACCGCGAACGGCAGCTGGCCGAGATCCTCGCCCGGCTGCTCGGCACCGACCGGGTCGGGCTCTCCGACAACTTCCTGGCGCTCGGCGGCGACTCGATGACCGCGATCCAGGTCGTCTCCCAGGCCGCCCGGCACGGCATCAGCCTGTCACCGCGAGCCGTCCTGGAGGCGGCCTCGGTCGCCGAACTGGCCGAGGCCGACGCGGCCCCGGCCGTCGTCGCCGACCAGGGACCGGTCGTCGGACCGGTCGCCCTGGCCCCGGCCCAGCGGTGGTTCTTCACCAACCCGGTCGGCACCACCGGCAACCCCGACTACTACAACCACCCGTACTATCTGACGGTCCGTCACGGTGTCACCGCCGACCACCTGGAGCGCGCGCTGCGGGTCCTGGTGGACCACCACGACGCGCTCCGGCTGCGCTTCGCCCGCGGCGCGGACGGCGAGTGGCGGCAGTGGTCGGAGCCCACCGGCATGGAGGTGCCGTTCGAGCGCGTCGACCTGACCGCGACCCCGGCCGGGGAGCGCGCCGCCCGGGCCGAGGAGCTGGCCACCGCGCTGCAGGGCAGCCTCGACCTGGAGCACGGACCTTCGCTGCGCGTGCTGCACCTGCACACCGACGGCGAGCCGGACCGGCTGCTGATCATGTGCCACCACCTGGTGGTGGACGGCATGTCCCGGGGCCTCGTGCTGGAGGACCTCACCACCCTCACCGAGCAGGCCGTCGCCGGGCAGCCGCTGCTGCTGCCGCCGAAGACCACGTCGTTCCGCGACTGGACCGACCGGATCGACGAGTACGCGGCCGGCGAGGAACTGCTCGCCGAGGTGCCGTTCTGGCTGGAGCAGGTCGCCCCCTTCCCGGAGGGCGCCCGCAGGCCGGCCGTACCGGTCGACCACCAGGGCGGCTCCCAGGAGATGGCCTACATGGAGACCGCCGAGGTACGGGTGAGCGCCGAGGAGACGGCCGCGGTGCAGCGGCTCGCCGTCGCGGCGCGGGCCAGCCTGTCGGACGCCGTCTTCGCGGCCTCGGCCGCGGTCCTGGCCGAGTGGACCGGCGCCGACTCCTGCCGGTTCGCGGTCGCCGGGCACGGGCGGCCGCAACGCTTCCCCGACCTCGACCTGGTCCGGACGGTGGGCTGGTTCCAGATCTACTTCCCGATCGGCATCGACGTCGGCGACACCGAGGGCATCGCCCTGGTGCAGTCGGTGCACCGTCAGCTGTCGGTCGTCCCCGACGCCGGCCTCGGCTACGCGGTGCTGGTCCACCAGCACGCCGACCCCGACCTGCGGGCCGCGCTGGCGGGGGGCGAGCAGCCCCGGTTCACCTTCAACTACATGGGCGAGTCCGGCTTCGAGCAGACCTCCGCACACACCACCCTGTTCGGGCACTGCCCCGACCCGGTCGGCCCGTGCCAGGACGGCGCCTGCACCTGGCCCTACCTGCTCGACCTGATGCCGGCCATCGTCGACGGCGCGCTGGTCCTGCAGATCTACTACCGGCGCAGCATCCACGACGCCGCGACCGTGCAGGCCCTCGGCGAGCGCATCGCCGACCGGTTCCGCGCCCTCGCCCGGTGACGGCGACCGTCCCTGCCGCTCCGCCGTCCGAGCCCTGTGACATCCCGAGCCCTGTGAAAGGTGGATCCGACCATGTCCTCCCGGCCCACGTGCCCCGACACCGGCACCGACACCGCGTCCCCGGTCCCGGCCCCGCGCACCCGACGGGCGGCCCGCTGATGGGCGCCGTCGAGCAGTCGACCGACCAGCTGACCGGCCTGGTCGCCGAGGTCCTGGGGGTGCCGGAGGCCGAACTGTCCGAGGACTCCGGGCCCGGCACCCACGCCGCCTGGACGAGCCTGAAGCACGTCGAGGTCGTGGTCGTGCTGGAGGAGCACTTCGAGGTGGCCTTCAGCAGCCGGGAGATCAAGGGCCACACCAGCATCGCCGCGCTGCGCGGTCTCCTGGCGTCCAAGGGAGTCCCGGGGGCGGCCCCGTGACCGCCACCCGCCCCGTACCGACGCCGACGCGCGCCGCCCCCACGGCCTCCCGCGGCCACCGTTGCCCCACTCCCTGACGGCGGTCCGTTCCCTCGCCGAGGTCAAGCAGGCCCTGGAGACCACCGGCATCCGGCCGGGTCCGGGCGCCGACGGAAGGACGATCATGCCTTTGCCCCTCATCGACGCCCCGGCCGACCTGCGTGCGCTGCGGGCCGCCCACCAGGCGGCCGAGCGCACCGAACCGCCCGGCGGACCGCGCGTCGGGATCATGGCCAGCTACACGGCCGACCCGCTGGTGCCCTATCTCGGCACGGCGCTCGGCGGGGCGTACGGCCGCCCGGCCTTCCACGTCGCGCCGTACAACCGGATCGTCCAGGAGTGCCTCGACCCGGACAGCGGCTCGGCCCGGGCGGGCCTGGACGTGCTGGTGGTCGCGCAGCGCCTGGAGGAACTGGAGGACGGCGCCTGGGCCACCGGGCTGCCGGCCGTCGCCGAGGTCGCGTACGAGGCCGCGGCCCGCTGGGGTGCCACGCTGGTCGTGGTGCTCCCCGGGCTGCCGGCGGCCGATCCGCTGGGCGTCGCGGGCGACTGCTGGTCCGACGGCCGCACCGCGTCCGCCGCGGCCGCCCGCGAGACCGTGCGCGCCGCGCTGGCCGACCGGCCGAACGTCCACCTGGTGGACCTCGAAGCGGTGCTGCGTTCGCTCGGCACCGGCCGGGCGCACCATCCGGCGCTGTACCAGTACGCGAAGGTCCCCTACCGCGAGGAGGTCTTCCACCACCTCGGGGCGCGGATCGCCCACGTCCTGCGGCTGCGGGCGGGCGACACCTGCCACGCCGCGGCGCTGGACCTCGGCGGCCTCGTCGACGCCGACGACGTCGACGGCCTGGGCGGTGTCCTGCGCTGGCTGTCCGCCGCCGGAGTGCCCTCGCACGCGCTCGGCGGTCCGGACGCGGTCACGGCGTGGCGGGAGCTCGTCGCCGCCGATCCGGCGGTTCCGGCCCTGCTGTCGGACTGGCGGTTCGACGACCGCGGACTCGACACCCAGGTGCGTGGTCTCGCCGCCGGACTCGGGCTGGCCGCACGGGACATCGCCCTGCTCCGGCGCCGGGAGGACCGGCTGACCGTCACCGTGCGGCCGGCCCGCGGCGGCCCCGCCGAGACGGTGGACCTGGGCACCGAGGCCGCGGCCTGGCCTTCGCTACTGGCCGCCGCCGGCGTCTTCGACCGCCTGCCGGTGCCCGGCGCGCCGGCCCGGACACCTCGACAAGGCGGCCCCGTCGGCCCCGGCGGCCCCGGCGGCGGGGACGGAGCCGCCGAGCAGCCCGCCGGCGCTCTGTCGCTGGCCTCCTTCATCGCCGGGCTCGGGGTCGAGACCGACTTCCGGCCGCCCCGGGGCGCCGACCTCGCCAAGATCAACGACATGCTCGTGGCCTCCAAGGAGTTCACCCTCGGAGTTCCGATGGCGCCCGCCGAGGTGGACGCGGCAGCCGCCGACGGCGACCGGGTCCTGCGGCTCGGACGGGTCCGGGACCGCCTCGGCGACCTCGGCCCCAGCGTCGTGCTGGCGCTGGCCAAGGACGGCTCGGACTGCGTCGTCGAGGCGTTCGTCATCTCCTGCCCGGCCATGGGCAAGGGGGTCGAAATCCAGGCGATGCGGG
The DNA here is from genome assembly GCF_034043715.1 of Kitasatospora purpeofusca. Classification (GTDB taxonomy): domain Bacteria; phylum Actinomycetota; class Actinomycetes; order Streptomycetales; family Streptomycetaceae; genus Kitasatospora; species Kitasatospora purpeofusca_A. Next base: position 6,689 of record NZ_JAXCLC010000051.1, read on the forward strand.
AGATCGCCGCGCACGCGCGGGCCATGGGGACCGACCGGATCGTCCTCGGCTACCGCGACACCGGCCGCAACCACGCGGCCATCGACTTCCTCCGTTCGCCCGCGGCGGGCGGCAGCACGGAGTCGCCCGACGGCGCGCCCCTGGACGTCCTCCTGCGCGCCGAGACCTCTGAGATGGGAGCCGTGATCACCTCATGACCGAGATGCCCACTCGGCCGGGCGCCCGCGCCGGCCGGTTCTCCGCCGAGAGCCTCCGGCGCGTCCACCAGGAGGCCGGACTCGCTCCGCTCGAAGCCGCCCCGGCGGCGGCGACGCGGACCGAGCGGCCGGACGCCGGACAGGAGGACATCTGGCTGTTCGACCTGACCACGCCCGAGGCCCGGGTGCACCAGCTCGCCCTGGTCGTCGACCTGACCGGGCCGCTCGACCCCGACACCGCGGCGAACGCCGTCCGGGCACTCGGCCGCCGCCACGAGGCGCTGCGCGCCCGCTTCCCGGCCGGGCCCGGCGGCACGCCGGTCATGGTGGTCGAACCCGCATTCACCGGGACGCTCGACCAGGTCGACCTGACCGAGCCCGGTGCGGACCCGACCGGCACCACGGCCGGGCCCGGGGCCGAGCAGCGCTGGGAGGCGCTCGCCGACCGCGAGACCCACCGGCCGTTCGACCTGGAGCACGGCCCGTTGGCCCGCTTCACCCTCGCCCGGGTGGCCGGACACCGGCACCGGCTGCTGGTCGTCGTGCACCACATCGTCGCCGACGGCCGGACGTTCCAGCTGTTCCACGGCGACCTGGTGGCGGCGCTGCGCGGCGAGGACCTGCCGACGCCGCCGCCGGCCCTGGCCGCGGCGGCCGACCGGAACCGCGCCGCCGCCGACGGGCCCGACACGGCCCGGCGACTGGACCTCCGCGTCGCCGAGCTGGCCGGCCTGCCGGCCGCCGCCGACCGCTGGCCGTCCTTCGGGCGCCCCGTCCAGGGCGACCCCTACGCCGCGGCGGTGCTCCCGGTCGAGGTGCCGGCCCGCCTGGCCGAAGCCGTCCGCGCGGTCGCGGCGGCGGAGCGCGCCACCCCGTTCATGGTCTGGCTCACCGCGCTGTCCGTCCTGCTGCAGCGCACCTCGGGCCACGGGGACGCGGTCGTCGGCACCGTCGTCGGCCGCCGCGACGCCGACTCCCGCGACACCGCCGGCTTCCTCGCCAATCAGGCCGCGCTGCGGGTCCGGCTGTCCTCCGCCGTGACCTGGCGCGATGCCCTGCGGGTGGCCCGCGAGGCGTCGCTGTCGGCCTTCGACGATGCCGACATCCCGTTCCGCCGCGTGGTCGAGCGGCTCGCCCCGGCCCGCCGGCCCGAGGTGCACCCGCTGTTCCAGGTGCTGCTCGGCGGCATCCAGCCGCTGGACCCGCCGACCGCCGCCGGCCCCCTGCTGGTCGAGGCGACCGAGCCGCTCCCCCGCCGCTCGCTGTACGACGTCGAACTGCAGCTCGCGGACCTGCCCACGGGCATGCGGGGCTACCTGCGCTACCGGACGGCGGTGCTGGACGCCGGCACCGCCGCCGCCGTCGCGGCCGGATTCGTCGGCCTGCTCGAGGCCCTGACCTCCTCCCCCGACAGCCCGACGGCCGCCGCGCCCTGGCCCGCCGAACTCGCCGACGCCGCCGAGGCCGCCAGGGCCGCCGCCGCCTCGGCCGGCGGCCGGGGCAGCGCGCCCGACGACCGCCCGGCCGCGGCCCGGAGCCGCGCCGACTCCCCCCGCCGGCAGCCGTCCGGCCCCACCCAGCTGCGCGTCGCCGCGGCCTGGCGCACCGTCCTGGAGCAGGCGCCGCCCGGCGTCGACGACGACTTCTTCGCCGTGGGCGGCCACTCGCTCAGCGCGGTCCGGGCCGCTTCCCTCCTGGCCTCCGAGTTCGGCCTGCCGATCACCGCCCGGGCCCTGTTCGACCATCCGACCGTCGCCCTGCTGTCCGCGTTCCTCGACGGCTGGGCCGCCGCCACCGCCGGGCGCGCCGACGCGCCCGGCACGGACGGGCCGGGCACGGACGCGCCCGTCGCGGTGGTCCGGCGCACGGAGGCGGGCGCGCCGCTGTCGGCGACCCAGCGGCGGATGTGGCTCCTGTCGCAGCTGTATCCCGACAACGCCGTCTACAACCTGTCCTACGCCTTCCGGATCGGCGGCGAACTCGACGCCGCCACCCTCGAAGCGGCGCTGGGCGACCTGGTCGCCCGCCACGAGGCCCTGCGCACCGTCATCGACGTCCACGACGAACAGCCCCGGCAGCGGGTGCTGCCCGCCCTCACCGTGGGCCTCGCCGTCGAACGGCCGGAGGACGCCGCCACCGGCGCCCCGGACGCCCCCGGCGCCCTCGCGGCCTGGGCCGCCGAGCGGGTCGACGCCGAGGCCCGGACGCCCTTCGACCTGTCCGCCGGCCCGCTGCTGCGGGCCCGCCTGATCGCGCCCGGCACCCCGTCGGCCGCCCTCGTGCTGACCGTGCACCACATCGTCTGCGACGGCTGGAGCCTGGAGCTGCTGTTCGCCGAACTGGCGGAGGCCTACACGGCCCGCGCCGGGAACCGCCCCGCCACCACGCCGGCGCCCGAGGTCCAGTTCCTGGACTTCGCCGCCTGGCAGTCCGAGCGGCTGACCGGCGCCCGCCGCGAGCGGCTCGCCGACTACTGGCGCGGCGAACTCGAGGGCGCCCCCACCCTCCTGGACCTCCCCACCGACCGGACCCGGCCCGCGCAGCGCCGGCCCGACGGGGCCGAGGTGGCCTTCGCCTGGCCCGCGGAGGTCGAGGAGCGGGTCACCGAGTTCACCCGGCGGCACGGCGTCACCGCCTACGCGACCCTGCTGGCCGCGTTCGCCTCGGTCGTCCACCGGCACACCGGCCGCGACGACATGATCATCGGCTCGCCCGTCGCCAACCGCGTCCGTCCGGAGTTCGCCAGGACCGTCGGCTGCTTCGTCAACCTGGTGCCGCTGCGCCTGCGCGTCGGCGCGGACACCACCTTCCTCGACCTGGCGCGCGCCGCCCACCGCACCATCAGCCAGGCGCAGGAGCACCAGGACTTCCCGTTCGAGGACCTCGTGACGCTGCTGCGCCCGGACCGGGACCCCAGCCACGACCCCGTCGTGCAGCTGCTGTTCGTCCTCCAGGACGTCGAGACCGCCCTCGGCCTGCCCGGCGCGGACCTCACCCCGCTGCCCGTGCACGGCGGCGGCGCGATCCAGGACCTGTCCGTCATCCTGGAACACGCCGGGGCGGGGGCCGGCGGCGGCTACCGCGGCACCGCCGAATTCAACACCGGCCTCTACGGCGCGGACACCGTGAGCCGCTTCCTCGGCCATCTGGGCACCCTGCTCCGGGCGGCGCTGGCCGCACCGGACACGGCCGTCGCCGACCTGGACCTGATGACCGCAGGCGAACTCGCCCAGCTGGACCGCTGGAACGACACCGGCCTGCCCGAGCCGCTGGCCGCGGACGTCCCGGCCCTGTTCGAGCGCTGGGCGGACCAGGAGCCCGAGCGGCTCGCCGTCGTCGGCGCCGAGGGCGAACTCAGCTACGCCGCACTCGAAGCGCGGGCCAACCGGCTCGCCCACCACCTCGCCGCGATCGGGGTCGGCCCCGGCACCGCCGTGGGCGTCGCGCTCGACCGCTGCCAGGACCTGCCGGTCGCCTTCCTCGGCGTACTCAAGGCCGGGGCGGCCTACGTGCCGCTGGACACCGCCTATCCGGCCGAACGGCTGGCCCTGATGATCGAGGACACCGGGATCAAGGCCCTGATCACCCGGACCGGCCGGACCGACCCGCCCGGCACCGACCGGCTGCCGGTGGTCCGACTGGGCGGTCCCGACGACCCGCTGGACCAGTACCCCGACATCCGCCCCGCCCGCAGCACCGGGCCGGCTGACCCGGCCTACATCGTCTTCACCTCCGGCTCCACCGGCCGGCCCAAGGGCGTCGTGCTGCACCACCGCGGCGTGGTCAACTCCGCCCACGCCGAGCTGGAGTTCATCGACCCGGACGCACCGGACACGGTGATCCAGTTCTCCTCGCCGAGCTTCGACGGCTCCGTCCTGGACTTCACGCTCGCGCTCGCGCACGGCGGACGGCTGTGCGTCGTGCCCCGCGACCGCATGCTGCCCGGCTCCGACCTGGCCGAGACCGTCCGCCGCTACGACGTGACGATGGCGTTCCTGCCGCCGTCGGCGCTCGCGGTGACGCGGCCGGAGGACGTGCCGGGACTGCGCACCATCCTGGTCGGCGGCGAGGCGTTCCCGCCGGAGCTGGGTCCGCTGTGGGCGCCGAACCGCCGGCTCGTCAACATCTACGGCCCCACCGAGATCACCATCTGGTGCACCCACGTCCGCCTGGACGGCGAACGCCGGCCGACCATCGGCACCTCCGTCGCCGGCACCACCGCGCACGTCCTGGACGAGCGGCTGCACCCCGTACCGGTCGGCGTACCCGGCGAGCTGTTCGTGGGCGGCATCGGGGTGGGGCTGGGCTACCTGCGCCGCCCCGAACTGACGGAGCAGCGGTTCCTGCCCGACCCGTTCACCTCCAGGCCCGGCGCACGCCTCTACCGCACCGGTGACCTGGTGCGCCGGCTGCCCGACGGCACCCTGGACTACCTGGGCCGGATCGACCGGCAGGTGAAGGTCCGCGGCCACCGGATCGAGCTGCCCGAGATCGAAGCCCGGCTGGAACGGCTCCCCGGCGTCGGCCGCGGCGTCGTCACGGCGCGCCGCAGCGATCCCGGGCCCGGGCCGCTGCGCCTGGTCGCCTACGTCTCGCCCGCCGCGCCGCTCACCGCCGCCGAACTGGACCCGTCCGCGCTGCGCCGCCGACTGGCGGAGTTCCTGCCGGAGTTCATGATTCCCGCGGTGATCGTGCCGCTGGCCGAGCTCCCGCTCAACAGCAACGGCAAGATCGACCACCTGAGGCTGCCGGAGCCGCCGCGCGACCGGAACGCCGGTGCGGCCCGGGTCGCCCCGGTGTCGCGGCTGGAACGGGAGATCGCGGCGGTCTGGTGCGACCTGCTCGGCCTCGACGCCGTCGGCACCCACGACAACTTCTTCGAGATCGGCGGCGACTCGCTGCTGCTGGCCCGGGCCAGGACCCGGTTGACGCAGGTACTGGAGCGGCCCGTCGCCGCCCTGCTGCTCTTCACCCATCCGACCGTGCACGACCTGGCCACCGCGCTCTCCGAGGACACCCCCCGGGCCGCGGCCCCGGCCGCGGCGGCCAACCCGACCGCCACGGCCCGACCGGCCGGGTCCGGAGCGCGGAGCGCCCTGCTGGCGAGGTCGCGACGCGCCACCGCCGGCCGCGACAACGAAGGGAACGGGACCCGATGACCGCCACACCGTCGAGCGCCACACCGTCGAGGACCACTCCGTCGAGGACCACCGCGTCGAGGACCACGCCGGTCGACCCGGCGGCGGCGCCGGCCTCCGCCACCGCGCGCGCCGCGCTGCTCGACCGGCTCCGGGACGCACCGCCCGCCACCGGCTGGCCCGCCGACCGGAGCGTGCCGGTCCCGCCGCTCGAACAGCCGCGTCAGAGGCTGGTGTTCGAGATCCCGGCCGACCTCGCCGACGGCCTCGCGGCCACCGCCCGGGAGCAGGGCGTCCCGGTACTCGCCACCCTGGCCGCCGGGCTGCGGGCGCTGCTGTACCGGGTCGCCTCGCCCTGGGAGAACACCGGGGTCGAGGAGGTCGTGGTCGGCGCCGGAGCCAACGGCTCGTGGGCGCCACTGCGGGGCCGGGTCGACCCGGACGCCGCGTTCGCGGACCTCGCCTCGGGCGCCGCCGGAGAGCTGCGGCACGTGGCCGGCGGGGAGTTCGCGATCGGCGAGCCGGACGGCACCGCCGTCGCGGACCGCTGCCGGGCGGCGGTCCTGCTCGGCAGCGGGGACCTCCCGCTGGACCTCGTGTTCGCCGTCGACCCGGAGGACGCCCGCCGCGGCTCGCTGACGTACGACGGCCTGCGCCACGGGCCGGACACGGCCGAACGCGTCGTCGCGGGCTACCTGGAGCTGCTGCGCGCGGCGGTCCGCGACCCGCGGACGCCGATCGGCCTGCTGCCCCTGGTTCCGTCGCGGACCCCGTCGGCCCCCGTCCCTGCGGGCGCCGACGCCGACGCCTCGCCCGAGGCCGACGCGTGGGACATCACCGCGCACGAGCTGTTCGACCGCACCGCCGCCCGGCACCCCGACGCCCCGGCGCTGCGCTGGGACGGCGGCGAGCTGACCTACGCGGAGCTGCGGGCCGCCGCCGACCGGTGCGCCGACCGGATCGGCACCGCCCGGGTCGTCGCGCTCTCCGGACCGCGCTGCCCCGAGCTGATCGTCGCCCTGCTGGCGATCCTCAAGAGCGGCGCCGGCTATGTGCCGCTCGACTCGGCCTACCCCCGCGAGCGCCTCGACCACATGCTCGCCGACAGCGGCGCCGAGGTCCTGATCGGCCCGGCCGGGATCGACGGCGACCTCACCGTTCCCGAGGGCGTCCGCGTGATCGACCTGTACGGGATGCCGGTCGACGCCCCGGCATCCCCGGCCGGGCCGGTGGTCCCGCGCACCGCGAGCACCACCGCGGACCTCTGCTACGTCATCTACACCTCCGGCTCCACCGGTGTGCCCAAGGGCGTCGCCATGCCGCACCGGCCGCTGGCGGCCCTGCTGGACTGGCAGTCCCGGCACTCGGAGGCCGGCCCCGGCTGGAACACCCTCCAGTTCGCGGCGTTCAGCTTCGACGGCGCCTTCCAGGAGATGTTCGCCACCTGGGGAACGGGCGGCACCCTGGTGCTGATCACCGACGACGTCCGCCGCGACCCGGACCGGCTGGTCGACTGGCTGAGCGAGCGGAGCGTGCACCGGCTGGTGCTGCCCTTCGTCGCCCTCCAGCAGCTCGCCGAGGCGTCCTCGCGCCTCGGCCGCTACCCCTCGGCCCTGCGCGAGGTCATCACGGCGGGCGAGCAACTGCTCGTCAGCCCCCTGGTGCGCGAGTTCTTCCGGCACACCGGCGCCTCGCTGGAGAACCAGTACGGCCCCTCGGAGACCCATGTCGTCACGGCCGAGCGCCTGCCCGCCGACCCGGCCGACTGGCCGGAGCTTCCCGCGATCGGACATCCGATCGACCGCGCGGTGGTGGAGATCCTCGACGCCCGGCTGCAACCCCTCCCGGACGGCGTGCCCGGCGAGATCTGCGTCTCCGGCGTGCCGCTGGCCGACGGCTACCTGGGCCGGCCCGAGCTGACCGCCGAACGCTTCGTGGTCCGCGAGCCGGCCGGCGCCGCGGCGGCCCCGGACCGGATCTACCGGACCGGCGACTTCGGAACCCGGCTGCCGGACGGCCGGATCCACTACTTCGGCCGCCGGGACGGGCAGATCAAGGTCCGCGGCTTCCGGGTCGAACTCGGCGAGGTCGAGGCGCAGGTCCTGGCCCAGCAGGGGCTGGCCGACGCCGTCGTCGTCGTGCGGGACGGGGCGACGGAGAAGCAGCTCATCGCCTACTACCGCCTCACCGAGGGCCACGACGTCCCGCCGCGGACGCTGCGCGCCGAGCTGGCGCGGACCCTGCCCGGGTACATGGTGCCGTTCGCCTGCGTCGCCGTCACCGCCCTGCCGCTGACCCCCAGCGGCAAGGCCGACCGGCTCACGCTGGCCGGGCGGCCGCTGCCGCAGGATCTCGACGCCGCGTACGAGGCCGTGCTCCGGGAGCGCGGCCCGGCCGGGGCCGCAGCCGCCCCGCCCTCACCCTCCGCCGACGCCCCGCCCTCACCCTCCGCCGACGCCTCCGCCTCGCCGTTCGCGGAGCTGCTGGTCGAGCTCTGGGCCGACGCCCTGGCCCGCGACACCATCGGCGTCCACACCGACCTGTTCGCCCTCGGCGCCGAATCGGTCACCGCGCTGAAGGTCGCCTCGCAGCTGACGGAGGCCTTCCGCCTGACCGTCCCCCCGAGCATGCTGTTCGACCGCCCGACCGCGGCCGGGCAGGCCGCGTGGTTCACCGCCCGCGACGCCGCGAACGACGGCCGCCTGTCCGGCATCGCGCGGCTGCTCCTCGCCTACGAAGCCTGAGACCGCCTCCACTCCCCGACCCGGAAGGCCGACATGGAAGACCGCACCAGCACCCTCCACACCCTCCACGACGTCTTCGCCGCCACCGCTCGGCGCCACCCCGAGCTGCCCGCCGTCGAACTGTCCGCGTCGTCGATCGGCTACGCCGAACTGGAGCGCGCGGCCGAGGCCCTGGCCGAGCGCCTCACCGCCGAACACGGCCGGGTCCGCTCGGTGGCCCTGCTGGCCGCGCGCAGCGGCGTCGCCTACGGCGGCTACCTCGCGGCGCAGCGCCTGGGCGCGCAGGTCGTGCCGCTGAACCTCAAGTACCCGCCGCGGCGCAACAGCGCCATCTGCGAGCTGGCCGACGTCGATGTGGTCATCGCCGACGCGGCCGGGCAGCAGTGGCTCGAGCACTGCCCCGCCGGCACCCGCCCGGCCCGGCCGGTGCTGGGGCTCACCGACCAGGAACTCCTGGCCGCCCGCCCTGACGGTTCGCTGCCGGCGCCGTCCGCCGGCCCCGACGACATCGCCTACCTGCTGTTCACCTCCGGCTCCACCGGGCGCCCCAAGGGCGTGCCGATCCGGCACCGCAACGTCCTGGCCTTCCTGGAGCACGCCGTCCCCCGCTTCGAGGTCGGTCCTGGCTGCCGCACCTCGCACACCTTCGACCTGACCTTCGACCTCTCGGTGTACGACCTCTTCGTCACCTGGGCCGGCGGTGCGACGCTGGTCGTGCCCGACGCGGCAGAACTGCTGAGCCCCGTCGACTACGTCATCGACCGGCGGCTCACGCACTGGTTCTCGGTGCCGTCCGCGGTCTCGGCCGCCGCCGGGCTCGGCGGGCTGCCCGACGGGCGGGGCACCGGGCTGCGCCACAGCGTGTTCTGCGGCGAGCAGTTCACCTACGCGCAGGCCGAGGAGTGGCACGCGTTCGCCCCCGCGTCGGTCCTGACGAACATCTACGGTCCGACCGAACTGACCCTGGCGTGCACGGAGTTCCGGCTCCCGGCGGAGCGCGGGGACTGGCCGGAGACGGTGAACGACACGGTGCCGGTCGGAACCCTCTTCCCGGGCCTGGAGCACACCGTCACCGACAGCGGCGAGCTGTGCGTCCGGGGTCCGCAGCGCTTCGACGGCTACCTGGACCCGCGCGACAACACCAACCGCTTCCTCGGCCTGCCCGGCTTCCCCGGCCCGGACGGCGGTGCGCCGGGCGAGGAGCACTACTACCGGACCGGCGACCGGGTCCGCACCGAGGACGACGGCACGCTCGTCCACCTCGGCCGCCTCGACAACCAGGTCAAGATCCGCGGCTACCGGGTCGAGCTCGGCGAGTTCGAGACGCTGCTGCGCCGCCGTCCCGGCATCCGGGAGGCCGTCGTGGTGCCGGTGCGGCAGGGCGACACCACCGAGCTGATGGCCTGCTACACCGGCGAACCCGCCCGCGAGGCCGACCTCCGCCGCGCCCTCGCCGCGAGCCTGCCGGTCCACCTGGTGCCGAACGTGTTCCTGCACGTGGAGTCCCTGCCGCTCAACCCCAACGGCAAGACCGACCGCGCCGTCGTGGCGAAGCTCGTCGCCGAGCACGCCGCGATCACGCGGCCCTGAACCCCCGACCGTCGAAGAGAGGACACCAACCGTGCTGACCGTCTACACCACGATGCCCTCCTGGCACGACCGAACACCGCAGGAGTACCGCCGCCGGGTCGTCGACGTGGCCCGCTGGACGGAGGGGGCGGGCTTCCGAGGCGCACTGATCTACACCGACAACACCCTCGTCGACGCCTGGGCGGCGGCGCAGATCGCCGTCGACAACACCGAGCGGTTCGTCCCCCTGGTCGCCGTCAACCCCCTGGACACCCACCCGTTCGCGGTCGCCAAGACGATCAGCACCCTGGCGTTCCTCCACGGGCGACAGGTCGACCTGAACCTGGTCACCGGCGGGTTCTCCAAGCACCTGAGCGAACTGGGGTGCGAGCTGGGGCACCGGGAGCGCTACGACCGGCTGGTCGAGTACGGCGAGGTCGTCAGGCAGCTGACGGCGGCCCCGACGGCGGTGACGTACACCGGGAAGTACTACGCCCTGGACGCCGCCACCCTCAGCCCGCCGGCCGACCCCGCCCTGGCACCTGGCCTCTTCGTGTCCGGGGCCTCCGACGACTGCCGCGACGCCGCCCGGGTGCTCGACGTCGGCCGGCTGTGCTACCCCCACCAGATCGACACCTACCAGGGCGACAAGCCGCTCGCCGGCTGCGGCATACGCCTCGGCGTCATCGCCCGCGACGACGCCGCCGAGGCCTGGCGGACCGCCAACGAGCGCTTCCCCTCGGACGCCTCCGGCGAGAAGCTCCACGAGTGGGCCGTCGGCCGGATCGAGTCCCACTGGCACCTGAAGCTCTCCCGCGACGCCCTCCGCTCCCACCAGCCGAACGGCGTCTACTGGCTCTACCCGTTCCGCGCCTACCGCACCTTCTGCCCGTACCTGGTCGGCACCTACGCCGACGTCGGCGCGATGCTCCGGCGCTACATCGCGCTCGGTGTGACCACCGTGATCCTGGACGAAGTGGTCGAGCACGAGGACCTGCACCACACCGCACTCGCCCTGGACCACGCCTACGCGAACGCCGGCTGACCGCAACGGTGGAACTCCGGACGGGAGGACTCCCCGTCATTCGGACGGCTGCGCCGGGAAGGCGCGCAGCACCCGGACGTCCCTGGTCAGAACCAACGGCAGGCAGGAGAGGAGCCCGATACCGGCGATCAGCCACAGGGTGCGGCGGGTCCCGATGGCGGAGGCCAGGTAGCCTCCGGCCATCGCGCCGACCGGCAGGGTGCCCCAGACGGCGAACCGGACGGAGGCATTCATCCGGGCCAGCATGCCGGTGGGCGTGACGGCCTGGCGGAGGCTGACCTGTGCGATGTTGTAGACCGTGATGCCGCACGCCATGATGCCGGTAGCCACGATCAGGGTGGGAACGGCGCGGGTCGGCGCCGCCGTCGTCAGGACCACGACGGCGATGCCCGACATCGACTTGGCCGCGATCAGGACCCTGCCGAGACCGGCGAGTTCGACGATCCGACCGCCGAGCACGGCGCCCAGCAGCGCACCGCAGTTGCCCACGGTCAGGGCAAGGCCGAGTTCTCCTGGAGAGAGCCCGAGGTCGCGCAGGGCGAAGGCGGTCAGCACGACCCCCAGCGCACCGCCCAGTCCCACAAGATTGCTCGTCCCGGTCGCGAGGGCCAGGGACCGCAGCGTCCGATGGCGGAAGACGAACCGCAGGCCCTCGGCGATCTGCGTACGCATCCCGGTCTTCGCCCGAGGTTCCGGCGCCTCGGCGCGAGGCGGCCGGACGAGGCCCAGCAGGAACGCGGAGACCAGATAACTCACCGCGTTGACCACCAGGATCAGCGGGGCGGTGACCGACTGCAGGAGCAGGCCGCCGAGGCTGGGGCCGGCCAGTTCCGCGGCCGAGCGGGAGAACTCCAGCCTGCTGTTGCCGTCCGGGGTCTGCTCCCGGGACACGACGGTCGGCAGGAAGGCCTGATCCGCGATGTCGAAGAACACCGTGAACAGCCCGATGGCGAATCCGACCGCGCAGAGCAGGGGAACGCTCAACAGCCCGGCGAAGTGGCCGGCCGGCAGCAGCCCGATGGCCGCGGCCCGCCCGATATCGGCCGTCACCATCACACGCCGACGGTCCCACCGGTCGAGCAGCGCACCCGCCGGAAGCCCGACCAGGAGGAACGGCAAGGTCTCCATCGCCGATATGAGGCCGAGTTGGCCCGTCGACGCCGAGAGGGTCGTCAGCGCGAGCACGGGGATGACGAAGAACGTGATCTGAGTGCCGAACTGGCTGACGGTATGAGCCGACCACATGGCCCGGAAGTCGCGCTGCCGCCAGACGCTGACCGGCCGGGCGGTGGCGACCGCCGGGGTGGGTTCGGAGTCGACGTTCACGGTCCCTCGTTCCTGATCGGTGATCGCGGCAGACCTACCGGGCCACCGTCGGACGTTCCCGCAGCGGTCACGCCCGCGTGCCGGTCCCGGCACCTACGGCGAGCCCCGGTGTCGGCATCGGCACGCCAACCGGGCCGCTGTTCCCCGGTGTTGTACACCACCACGTAGTTCGCACTCATATCGACCGGCCTTTCCCGGCCACGGCCATGACGAGAACGCCGTTCGCGGCCACGGAGCGGCCGGGTCGGTTCGGTGGCCACCTTTTTGTGGGTACTGGGCAGGGGCGGGCGGGGCGACGAGACTTGGCAGCGGGAAGGGACGGAAGGAGAAGGCGCGGCGGGTCAGGAGGCCGACGGAGTGGCCTGTGCGGCCGTCATGCGGTCGAGGCGCTCGTGGCCCAGGTCCGAGACCGGGCCGAGGGCGTCGGAGAGCCGGCGGCCGAAGTCGGTCAGGGAGTAGACCGTCTTCAGCGGAAGGACGTCGTACACCTCGCGGTGCACCAGGCCGTCGGACTCCATCTCGCGCAGGGCCTGGGTGAGGACCTTCTCGCTGAGGCCGGGGAGGCGTCGGCGGATCTCGGCGGGGCGCTGCGGGCCGGCCTCCAGCAGCCAGAGCAGGGACGTCTTCCACTTGCCGTCGATCACGGCGATGGCGGCGGTCACCCCGCACACGTTCGGGTCCGCGGCCTGACTGCGCGTCATCTCTTCCCCCCGGGTCAGTCGTTGTCCACCACCATGTCTACAGGAGATGAAGTATGCCCACCAACCACACCCCGCCCACCGTCACCGTGCTCGGCCTCGGGCCGATGGGGCGCGCGCTGGCCGGTGCCTTCGTGGACGCCGGTGTCCGCACCACGGTCTGGAACCGCACCCCGGGGCGGGAGACCGCGCTGGTCACCCAGGGCGCGGTGAGCGCGGCCACGGCCGAGGAGGCCGTGGCCGCGAGTGAGCTGACGGTCGTCTGCGTGGTGAACTACGACGCCGCGGACGCCGTACTGCGCCGCGAGGAGGTCGGGGCCGCGCTGCGGGGCCGGGCGGTGGTCAACCTGACCGCGGACTCGCCGGACCGGGCCCGGTCCACGGCCGCGTGGGCGGCGGAGCACGGCGTCGGGTACCTGGACGGGGCGATCATGACGCCGGCGCCGAGCATCGGCACGGCGGAGGCCGTTTTCCTCCACAGCGGGCCGGCCGACCTCTACGAGCGGTACGCGCCGGTGCTGGCGGCGCTCGGCGGCACCCACACCCACCTCGGCGAGGAGATCGGCCGGGCGGCCGGCTTCGACATCGCGCTGCTGGACATCTTCTGGACAGCGATGGCCGGGTACGTGCACGCGCTGGCGCTGGCCGGGGCGGAGGGGATCAGCGGGCGGGAGCTGGCGCCGTTCGCCCGGGGGATCGGTGCGATCCTGCCCCCGCTGTTCACGGAGTTCGCCGAGGACTTCGACAGCGGCAGCTACTCGGGCGCGATCAACCCGCTCACCTCGGGGGTCTCCACGATGGCCCACGTCGTGCACACCGCGGAGTCGCACGGCATCGAGTCCGGGGTGATGCGCGCCGCCGAGGGCCTGGTCCGCCGGACCATCGCCCTCGGTCACGGCGAGGACGGGGTGAGCCGCCTGGCCGAGGTGCTGGGCCGCCGCTGAACCCCGGTACTCCCCCGCGGCCATCGGAGAGGCCGCCGGCAGCCAACGGCCGGCCGGCGGCCTTTCCGATGGCCGGATCTGCGACGACCTCGTCATTGCGGCCACCACGGGCCGGGCACCATGATCGGGTCATGCCCCAGTCGCCCCACCGAGTCGTCGTCGCCGCCTTCCCCGGCGTCGAACTCCTCGATGTCACCGGACCCGCGGAGGTGTTCTCGGTCGCCACCCGGGTCGCCGGACCCGAACGGCCCGGCTACGTCGTACAGGTCGCGACCGCCGACGGCGAACCGGTCGCCAGCTCCAGCGGTGTGCGCCTGATGGCCGACCTCGCCCTCGCCGCGGTGGACGGCCGGGTGGACACCCTGCTCGTGGCGGGCGCGATCACCCTGGCCGGCGACGCGGTGGAGCCGGTGATCGACCGGACGGTCACCGAGTGGCTCCGCACGGCGGCCCCCGGGGCCGGCCGGGTCGGGTCGATCTGCGCGGGCGCCCACCTGCTGGCCGCGGCGGGACTGCTCGACGGCCGGCCCGCCACGACCCACTGGCTCACCGCGGCCCGCCTGGCGGCCGAGCACCCGGAGATCATGGTCGACGCCGATCCGATCTTCGTCCGCTCCGGGAGCGTGTGGACCTGCGCCGGCGTCACCTCGGGGATGGACATGGCGCTCGCGATGGTCGCCGAGGACCACGGCCACGCACTCGCCCTGGCCACCGCCCGGATGATGGTCATGTACGTCAAACGCTCCGGCGGCCAGAGCCAGTTCAGCGTGCCGCTCTCCGTCCAGGGCGCCGGCGGCGACCGGATCGACGACCTGCGGGTGTGGATCGCCGAGCACCTGACCGAGGACCTCTCGGCCGAGGCCCTCGCCGCGCGACTGCACCTGAGCGTGCGCCACTTCTCCCGGCTGTTCCGCCGGCGCACCGCCACCACCCCGGCCGCCTATGTGGAGTCCGCCCGGCTGGAGGCCGCCCGCCGACTGCTGGAGGAGAGCCGCCTCGGCCTCCCGGAGATCGCCGCCGCCAGCGGCCTCGGCTCGGTGGACACACTGCACCGCTCCTTCCAGCGACGCCTGGGCACCACACCGGCCGAGTACCGCCGCCGCTTCTGACCGCCCGCGCCCGCCGGACACCGGACACCGGACGCCACCGCCGCCGGACGCCACCCACCGCCACTCACCGCCGCCGCGACCGGCGGTCCCCAGCCATGCCCGTTTCCCGCACCCTGGAGCCCCCCATGCCCCGCACGAAGGTCGTCCCGATCCCGGTCCTGGGCCGGCACGCCGTCAACGCCTACCTGCTGCTCGGCCGACGGCCCGTCATCGTCGACGCCGGGACTCCCGGCAGCGGACGCAGGATCCACGACCAGGTCGCCGCGCACGGCGTCGACCCCTCCGACGTCTCGCTGATCGTCCTCACCCACGGCCACATCGACCACTTCGGCTCCGCCGCCGAACTGCACCGCCTCACCGGCGCGCCCGTCGCCGGCCACATCGCCGACCTCGGGCCGTACCGCACCGGCCGGGTCCGCGAACCGTACCTGCCCACCGGCCCGATGGGCCGCCTGATGGACCGCAACAGCAAGCTGCACGCCCGGGCCGAACCCTTCGAACCCGGCCTGCTGATCAGCGGGGAGACGAGCCTGGAGGACTTCGGGATCGCCGGCCGCATCATTCCCACCCCCGGCCACACCGCCGGATCCGTCTCCGTCCTCACCGACGACGGCGACCTCGTCGCCGGCGACCTGATCGCCAACTCCTTCATGGGCCTGATCCCCGGCAAGCCCGCCAACCCGCCCTTCCACGACGACCCCCGGCAGAACCTCGCCAGCCTGCGCGCGATGCTCGCCCTCGGCCCCACCGCACTCCACGTCGGCCACGGCACCGCGCTGGAGCCCGACCGGGTCCGACGCTGGGCGGAACGCGAACACGCACGCCTGTCCCGGCTGGAGTCCACCGGCCGCCTCACCCGCCGCGCGGAGGAGCCGGCCCCTTGAGCCGCGCGATCCGGGTGATCCGCGCGATCCGCGCGATCCGGGTGATCCGGGTGATCCGGGCGCGCCCCGGGCGCCGGCCGACGGCCCGCCGTCACGCGAGGGCGAAGTAGCGCAGCCACAGGTAGAGGGCGGAGACGGCGATCGTGACGGCGGCGACGGGAGCGCCGTAGCGGGTGAAGGTCCAGAAGCTGATGGGGGTGCGGTTGCGCTCCGCGATGCCGAGGACGACGACGTTGGCGGAGGCGCCGATGGCGGTGGCGTTGCCGCCGAGGTCGGCGCCGAGGGCGAGCGCCCACCACAGGACGTGGCCGTAGGGCTCGCCGACGGTGTGGACCAGGGCGGCGGTGATGGGGGCCATGGTGGCGACGTACGGGATGTTGTCGACCACCGCGGACAGCACCCCGGAGGCGACGAGCAGGACCAGGACGGCGCCGAGCGGATTGCCTCCGGTGGCGTCCGCGAGGGCCCTGGAGACGGTCTCGACGACACCGGTCTCGATCAGGGCGCCGACCATGATGAACAGGCCGGCGAAGAACGCGAGGGTGGGCCACTCGACCTCGCCGAGGACGTCCTTGACCTCGATCCTCGAGACGGCGACGAGCAGGCCGGCGCCGAGGAGCGCGACGACCGACGGCGCGTAGTGGACGACGGGATGCAGGACGAATCCGGCGATCACCAGGCCGAGGACGACGAGCCCTTGGGCGAGGAGGCGGTGGTCGTGGATCGCCTCGCGTTCGTCCAGGGCCATCACCTCGACGGCGCGGTCCTCGTCGTAGCCGAAGTGGGCGCGGAACATGATCCGGCACATCACCAGCAGCACACCGGTCAGGACGATCGCGAGCGGGGCGAGGTGGACGAGGAAGTCGTTGAAGTCGAGGCCGCCGCGGCTGGCGATGATGATGTTCGGCGGGTCGCCGACCAGGGTCGCCGTCCCGCCGATGTTCGAGGCGAGGACCTCCGCGATCAGGAACGGCGCCGGCCTGAGCCGCAGGCGTTCGCAGACCAGCAGGGTGACCGGGGCGACCAGCAGCACGGTGGTGACGTTGTCCAGCAGCGCGGACGCGGAGGCGGTGATCACCACGAGCATCGCCATCACGCGGAAGGGCCTGGCGCGGGCGCGCTTCACCGACCAGATGGCCAGGTACTCGAACAGGCCGGTGCGCCTCAGGACACCGACGATCATCATCATTCCCATGAGCAGGAAGATGACGTTCCAGTCGATGCCGGACTCGGTGGAGAAGAACGCCGACTCGTCGTCGGTGGCGCGGACGGCGAGCATCAGGGCGGCGCCGCCCAGGGCCGCCGCGACCCGGTGGACCCACTCGGTGATGATCAGGACGTAGGCGGCGGCGAAGACCGCCAGCGCCGCCCAGGCTTGCCAGTTGCTCACGCGATCCCCAGGAGTCGGTGCGGCGGGTGCGGGGCGGTGGTCGCGCCGAGCGGCTCGGCGGGCGCGTCGCCGAGCGGCTCGGCGGGCGCGTCGCCGGGCGGTTCGAAGGCGTCGCGGGACTCCGGGGAGAC
Organism: Kitasatospora purpeofusca; assembly: GCF_034043715.1. Taxonomy (GTDB): domain Bacteria; phylum Actinomycetota; class Actinomycetes; order Streptomycetales; family Streptomycetaceae; genus Kitasatospora; species Kitasatospora purpeofusca_A. The sequence continues at coordinate 23,864 of NZ_JAXCLC010000051.1, forward strand.
GGCGGCGGGGGCCGCGACGGGCGGCACGGCCCCGAAAACAGCGATGAGCACCACGTGGGCCTCCTGGCGAAGAAGAGATGTGTCCCTTGTTCGCCGACCAGGCTTCCCGGCACTCCGCCCCGAACTTTATCCGACTTTTACGGTTCCCTAACAGACTTCTGACGGCCGGGCCGGTCGCCAGCTCCCTCAGCGCGCTCCCTCAGCGCGCTCCCTTAGCGCGCTCCGGACGGCTGGGCCAGACTGATCGGGGAGGTGAGGCAGCGATGAGACCGTTGCGGATCGCGCTGGTGTCCGAGAGCGCCAGCCCCCTCGCACCGCCGGGCGGCGTCGGCGCCGACCCCTTGGGCGTCCACGTCGCGGCACTGTCGCGGGCCCTCGCCCGCCGCGGCCACCAGGTCACCGTGCACACCCGGCGGGAGGACACCGGCCTCGGCGAACACGTTCCGCTCTGCCCGGGCGTCCTGGTGCACCACGTGGGCGGGGGCCCGGCCCGCGGCGCCTCCGAGGAGAAGGTGCTGCGCCACATGGCGGCCTTCGGTGAACAGCTCGCCGACTACTGGATCCACCACCCGCCGACGGTGGCGCACGCGCACTTCTGGACCTCCGGGCTGGTCGGCCTGCCCGGCGCCCACTACCTGGGCATCCCGCTGGTGCAGACCTTCCACGCACTCGCCGGCGCGGCGGCCGGGGGTCACCGGGATGGTGGAGGCATCAGCGTGTCGGGCCGGATCGCCATCGAGACCGCGGTCGGGCAGCAGGCCGACCGCGTTCTGTCGACCTGCCGGGACGAACTCGACGGCCTGCGGGCCATGGGCGTCCCCGAGGAGCGGATCCGGATCGTCCCGCCCGACGGGGACCGCGCGGAGCCGCGCCGGCCGCGGACCCCGGCCCGGCACACCTGGCACCGGGCCGCCTGGAACCGGGCCGCCGTCCTCACCGAACTGGTCTACCGGGAGGCGCTGAGCGGCCCACCGTTCGACCGGGCCGCCGAGGACGTCCGCGGCGGGAGGTCCGCGTCCGTCCGGCGGTGAGCCGCCGAGGACCGGCGTCCCGGGAAGCGGACCGGCGTCCGGGAGGCGGGCCGGCCTCAGGCCGCGACGGAGACCTGCTCCACGGCCGCGACCGGACCGGCCGACCGGCGCCGCATCGCGGTGGCTCCGCCCACCGCCCCGCCGACCACCAGCCCTCCGGACAGCAGCGCGCCCCGCGCGCCCAGCCCCTGGATGGACACCCCGAGCACGAGCGGTCCGGCGAGGCCCCAGACCGTACTGACGCTGCGCCAGGCGCCCAGCACCCGTCCGCGCAGATGGGCCGGGGGGTCGGTCTGGAGGATCGTCGAGACCGCGGTGTCGCTCAGTGACTCCAGGACGGCCATCGGGACGACCAGCAGGGCGAGGAACAGGAGGGTGGGCGAGAGCGCCGCGAAGCACTGGAGGAGTCCGCCGGCCGCCGTCAGGGCGGCCACCAGCCGCACGGACGGGCTGCGCAGCCGTCCGGCCAGCACCGCCCCGGTGATCCCGCCGACGGCCAGCACGGTGGCGATCACCCCGTACTCCCGCGCTCCGCCGTGCAGGGCTCCGCTGACCAGCGCGGCGAGGGTGAGGCCGTAGTTGCGGCCCAGGATCGAGCCCAGTCCGGTCAGGCAGGCCAGCGCGACCAGGCGGCGCCGACCGCAGAAGAAGGCGACGCCGTCCCGGACCCCCTGCCCACCGGACGGCGGCCGTGGCGCGTCGGCCGCGGCCGCGGCCGCGGCCACACCTGCGGCCGGCCGCAGGAACGGGATGACCGCCGCCACCAGGACGAAGGAGATCCCGTTGACCACGTAGGCGCTCCCCATCCCGAACAGGGCGACGACGACACCGGCCGAGGCGGTACCGGCCAGCCGTCCGACGCTGTGCACGACCGAGCCGACCGAGATCGCCGAGGGGACGTCCTCCGGCGGCACGAGGTCGTTGCCCAGGAGGGCGCAGGCCGGTCCTTCGACCGTGGCGACGAGCCCGGTGAGGACCGCCAGCACCATCAGGGCGGGAACGCTGAGCGCCCCGAACGCCACCAGGGCCGCCGTGGCGAAGGCGATCGCGGCCAGCACCGCCTGGCTGACGGTGGCCGTGAGCTTGCGCGGCCAGCGGTCGACCGCGGCGCCGCCCACGAGTCCGAGCAGCAGGCCGGGGGCGACCTGGAGGGCGAGCGACAGACCGGTGACGGCGGCCGAGCCGGTCAGCTGGAGGACCAGGAGGTTCTGGACGGTCAGCTGCATCCAGGCGCCCGCGTTCGAGACCAGGTTCGCCAGCGACCACCAGCGCATGCTCCGGTGGCGCAGCGAACGCCACGGGGCGCGCGATCCGGACGGGACGCGCGATCCCGACGGGGCGCGCGATCCCGACGGGGCAGCCGCGACAGCGGGGACGGCCGGGGGGAGGACGGCGGGACTCGAAGCAGGACGGTCCGGTTTGTGCCGTTGGACGGGAAGGAGGCCGGTCGGGGTCGCCGGCGGCGTTTCGGTGGGCAGCACGTCTCACATCTGGATCGGGTGGGGACGGGGAGGGGCTCCGCGCAGATGATCGCCGTACGGGAACCGGGGCGGTTCGGACGCCCGGGCGGGGAGCGGCGCCGTCCATCCTGACCGGTCGCGGCGGGATCTCAAACGGCTCGGACGGCCTTTCACGTCACACCGCCGCGGCGGGAGCCGTCCCACCGGTCTGACCAGCGGCGTCGCCCGCCGGTGGCGTCCCTCACACCGCGCCGGACGGCCGTTCCGGTCCGGCCCGGAGTCACGCTCGGCGACCGGTTCGGCGCGGCCGGGCGCTCCCGCCACCGGGCGCGGTGGCCCCGGCGTGCGGTCCGCGGGGGAATCGTGAACGCTGGTCGGAGGAGCGGACGGACGTCCGTCCGGTCCGGGTCCGGCCGCGCGGAGCACGTCGGCGGCACGGCCACCGCGAGCCTTTCGGCCCGGCGCCCCGTTTCCCCTCCTCCGGAAGGACGGCAGCCCATGGAACAGGCTGTACGAGTGGACGGACTGTCCGCGGGCCGGCCGGTGGCCGGAGTACCCGAGGGGGTGCGGGACGCCGTGGTCGTCGCCGTCCCCTTCGACGCCGCGGTCGTCGGCTTCGGCGGGTGCATGGCGATGCTGGCGGCGTCCGGGGTGCGGCTGCGCGTCGTGGTGTCCGGCGGCGGGCCGGCCTCGCGCGCGGCCGTGTCCCGCGAAGCGCTGGCCTCCCTGGGCGCTCCGCAGGCGGAGCTGGAATGGCTGGAGGGGACGCGCTGCGACGAAGGTGTCCGCCACCTCTCGTTACTGGTGAAAGGGGCCGACCTCTGTGCCGCGCCCTGGTGCGGGGACCGCGGGACCGCCGTCGGGTCGGCGCGGTGGGCGGCCCTGCTGGCGTGTTCGCTGAGACTGAGACCGCCGCTCGTGGAGTACTGGGTGCCCGGTCACTGCGCCTCGCGGGACTGCGGGGAGCCCTGGCAGCGCGCCTCGCGGGTGTCGCTGCCGCCCGGGGCGGAGCGTCTGAAGCGCCGCGCCCTGTGTGCCGGCGGGGTCGCGGACCCGGCCTCCGGTCGCGAGAGCGGCGCGTCGGTGGGCGCCACCCGGCTGGGCTCGCGCGAGATCCTCTTCCTCTGAGCGGCGGGCGGTGAGCGGTAAGCCGTGAGCGGCGAGCCGTGAGCCGTGAGCCGCCCGGTGTGCCGCACCCGCTCAGCCCACGTAGCGGCGCGCCGTCGACGACCGCTGGGGCTCCTCCAGCAACCGCAACGCGTGTTCGACCCGGTCCGGCACCCGTCGGCGCTCCCGCAGCACCCAGGGCAGGCCGCCGGCGGCTTCGGCGAAGGCGCGGACGGAGACGGCGTCGCGCGGGACCGTGCGCACCAGGTGGGCGGTGCGCCGCACGACGGTGGCGGGATGACGCCGGAGCCAGGTCGTCCACAGGGTGTTCCGGATCCCGTGGCGGCGCCGGAGCGTCGGGTCGCGCAGCGGTGACGGCCGGTGGTGGACGGTGAGGTCGGCGGCGTAGACGAGCCACCAGCCCTTCGAGGCGAGGTCGTGGGCGAGGAGTTCCTCCTCGCCTCCCAGCCAGAGCCGCGGCGAGAAGCCGCCCGCCGCCCGGAAGGCCGAGAGCCTGACGACGGTGGCTCCGGCCAGGAACGAACCGAGGGCGGGTCCTGGCAGGCCCGGCGGGGCGGGCACGGGGGAATCGCGCAGTTCGGCCACGATGGGATCCTCCGTCGGCGGCCGGTCCGGCTCGGCCGGGTGCTCGACCACGATCCGGGCGGTGACGGTGGCGACGTCCGGATGGGCGTCCAGCAGGTCGGCGGCGGCGCGCAGCGAGCCGGGCTCCCACCAGGTGTCGTCGTCGCTGAAGGCCAGGTAGGGGCATTCCAGCTCGCGGGCCACGAGGTTGCGGCCGCAGGCGCCGAGGTTGCGGCCGGGGGTGAGCAGGCGGACCCCGGGATGCCGCAGCCGTACGGCGGCCGCCGTTCCGTCGGCGGAGGCGTTGTCCACGACGACGACGGGCGGGGCCTCGGGCAGGCGGGTGAGCCGGTCGAGGGTGTCGAGGAGCTCGTCGCGGCGGTTGTGGGTGATGACGCCGACGGCGATGCGCTGGTCGGTCACCGGGCCTCCCGGTCGGCCGCGCCGGCCTCCTCCAGCCGGACCACGGACCGCTCCAGCTCCGGGGGTAGGGGTCTGCGCAGTGCGAGCGCGGCGGGGATCCTGGGGAGCGCGCCGGCCAGTGCGCGGGCGGCCTGCCGGTCCCCGGCGGCCTCCCGCACCAGGCAGGCGCTCTGCCGGGCGACGTGGGACCAGGGCCGCCGCAGCCAGCAGGTGAGCAGTTCGTTGCGGCGCACGCGCACGAGCCGGCCGGGCCGGGGGCCGGGATCGGGGTGGTGGTGGGCGACGACCTGGGGGCAGTGGGCGACTCCCCAGCCCGCCGCGGCCAGGTCGAGGGCCAGCAGGCACTCCTCCCCGCCGAAGTGCAGCACCGGGTGGAACCCTCCCACCTGGAGGAACGCGGTCCGGCGGACGATGCTCGCGCAGGCGAGGAAGCCCAGCACGGAAGGGCCCGGCAGGTCGGGGGCCATCCCGAGCGGTGAGGTGGCGAGCCGGTCGTCGATGGGGTCGGCCCGGCCGCCGGGCCCGACGAGGGTGGCTGCCGCGAGCAGACCGAGCCGCTGGTGCCGGTCGAACAGCCCGGCGGCCAGGGACAGCGCCCCCGGCCGCCACCACGAGTCGTCGTCGCTGAAGGCGACGTAGGGGGTGCCGAGCGCCTCGACGCCGAGGTTCCTGGCCACCGCGCCCCGGTTGCGGCGCAGGACGCGCACGGCCGCCCAGGGGTGGCGGTCGCGTACGGCGGCGGCCGTGCCGTCGGCGGAGGCGTTGTCCAGGACGAGCACGGGCGGGGCCTCGGGCAGGCTCCGGAGCCGGTCGAGGGTGTGCAGCAGGCGTTCCCGGCGGTTGCGCGTGATGACCACGACGCCGATCCGGGGTGCGGCGGCGGACGGGTTCTCCATCGGCTGCCGTCACCTCCTTCCGTCGCACAGGCTGGGCAGGGCCCGGAGTTCGGACAGCACGTCCTCCGGGCCGATCCGCAGCAGCCGCGGGTCGGGGGCCTCGCCGTGCGCGTCACCGGGCCGGTCGTCCTCGGGCCGGTCCGGCCGCCACAGGATCCGGTGGCGGGCGTCGGCCGGAGGCCCCCAGAGCCGGGGCGACACCGGGCCGAAGAGCGTGACCGAGGCGGTGCCGAGGGCGGTGGCGAGATGCGAGAGTCCGGTGTCGCCGGCGACCACGGCGCTCGCCCCCGCGACCAGCGCCGCCAGGGTCTCGAACGGTACGTCGGCGGTCCCGCCGACGACCGAGCCCGGCGGCAGGCCGGCGAGGGCGGCCACCTCCTGGGCGAGTCCCGCCTCTCCCGCACCGGCGGTGACGACCACCGGCCGGCCGGTGCGGCGCAGTGCGCGTGCCACCGCGGCGAAGCGGTCGGCCGGCCAGCGGCGGGCACCCGCGTCCGCGCCCGGGTGCAGCACCACCGCTCCGGGAGCGGGGGAACGGGCCGCCGGACGCCGGATCAGCAGGTCGGTGGCGTCGGCGGGGATGCCGTGGGACCGCAGCAGTCGGCACCAGCGGTCCCGTTCGTGCTCGTCCGCGCGCCACCCGGCGCCGCCGGCCTCCGTCGCGGCGTAGCCGATGAGCCGCCGGGGCCGCAGCGCCCGCAGGGGCCGCAGGCTCTCCTCGCCGCAGCCGTGCAGGTCGACCGCCAGCACCGGCGCGGGCCCGTCCCAGCGCAGTTCGCCCGGCACCCGGCGCCCGGTGGCACCGGTGGCCAGCAGCCGGTCGACGCAGCCGGTGGCCGCCGCCGCCGGGGCCAGCCGGCCGGGCGCCGCCAGGACCAGCTCGTGGCCGGGGAAGTGGCGGCGCAGTGCCCGCAGGGCCGGGATCCCGGTGAGCAGGTCGCCGAGGCCCAGGGCGCGCAGCACGAGCAGCCGCGACCGGCCGTCGGCCGCGCTCACGCGCTCGCCCCCGCGGATGCCGGTCCGCCGGACCCGGCGGCGGCTGCCCGCTCCGCCAGGGCGGTCGTGGACCTGCCGCTCAGATAGGGCAGGACGAGGGCGTGACCGCCCCATTCGGCCAGGACCTCGGTCTCCGGCAGGGCGTCCACCGTGTAGTCGCCGCCCTTCACCCAGACGTGCGGTCGAAGGGCGCGCAGGACGGCGTGCGGCGTGTCCTCCTCGAAGACGGCGACGGCGTCGACGCAGCCGAGGCCCGTCAGCACGCTGGCCCGGTCGGTGACCGGGTTGAGGGGCCGGCCGGGGCCCTTGAGCCGGCGGACGGAGTCGTCGGAGTTCAGGCAGACCACCAGGCAGTCGCCCAGCCGGGCCGCCGACTCCAGCAGGCCCACGTGTCCGGCGTGCAGCAGGTCGAAGCAGCCGCCGGTGGCGACCACCGTCCCGCCCCGGGCGCGGACGGCGGCGGCCAGTTCCGCCGCCCGCGCCGGCTGCCGGGTCGCGGGCCGGCCGTTCTGCCGCCGGGTCGCGGCCCGGCCGTCCGGCTGCGGACGGGCGACCGCACCGGCGCCGCCCGAGGCGACGAAGTCCGCCGCGGCGACCACCCCGCTGTGCACCGCCTCCTCGGTGATCGCGCCCCGGGCCAGGGCCACGCCGGCGCACGCCGCGAAGCAGTCGCCGGCTCCGCACGGATCGCCGCCCGCCCGGTAGGGCGCGGGAAGCAGGATCGGACTGTCGGTGCCGCGGCTCAGCAGGGCGCCGCGCGCACCCAGGGTGACCACCACCGCCGCGGCCTGCCAGTGGCGTGCCAGGAGCGCGGACCGCCGGGTGTGGTCGGCGAGGCGGTCCCCCGTGCCGGACCCGGCGTCGAGGGCGGCTGCCATGGCCCGCGCCTCGGCGGCGTTGGGCGTCACCAGCCGTGCGCCGGGGACGGGTGGACCGCCGCGCGGGTGCGGGTCCCACACCAGCGGGCAGCGCCGGGCGGCCGCTCCGAGCAGCGGCCCGAGCACGTCCGCCACGCCCCGGCCGTAGTCGGACACCAGCACGGCTCCGGCGGAGCCGAGCACCCGGCGGGCGGCGCCGTCGGGGGCGCCGGGGCGCCCACCGCCCCGGTCGATCCGCACCAGGGGCCGGTCGTCCACCAGGATCCGGGTCTTGACCGGGATGTCGCCCTCCAGCGGGATCTCGGCCAGCCTGACCCGGCCCGCCAGGGTCCGCCGCAACTCGGCCGCCGCCTCTCCCCGGCCCAGCGCCGTGAGCAGGACCACCTCCTGTCCGGTGCGCGCCGCCAGGACGGCGGCGAGAGCGGCGCCCCCGGGCCGGCTGCGCTCCGACTCGACGTCGACGACCGGGACCGGCGCGTCGGGGGCGAGCCGGGTGGCCGTGCCGTCGACGTCGATGTCGAGCAGGCTGTCGCCGACCACCACGAACGGCCCGTTCACGCGATCCCGCCCGCCGGCCGGGCGTCCTTCAGCGCGTGCCCGCCGGTGCGGCGGGCCAGGGCCGCGTCGAACGCCTCACAGACCAGGTGGAGGGCGGTCAGGTGGACCTCCTGGACGGTGGCGGTCGTCCCGGCGGCGACGGCGAGCGTCTCGTCGGCGCGGCCCGCCAGCGGGTTGGGCGCCGGGCCCGTCATCGCCCACACCCCGAGACCCGCCCTCCGGCCGGCGTCGGCGGCCCGGAGCAGGTTGGTGCTCCGCCCCGAGGTCGACATCAGGATCAGGACGTCGCCGGGCCGGCCGTGCGCGGCCACCTGGCGGGCGTACACCTCCTCGAAGCCGTAGTCGTTGCCGATCGCGGTCAGCGCGGACGTCTCGGCGTGCAGGGCGAGTGCGGAGAACGCGGGGCGCTCGACGCGGTAGCGGCCGACGAGTTCGGCGGTCAGGTGCTGGGCCTGGGCGGCACTGCCGCCGTTGCCCGCGACGAGCAGGCGCCCGCCGGCCGGCAGCAGGCCGGCCAGCGCCTGGCCCCAGCTGGTGAGCAGCGGCAGCTGCCGGCCGCGCAGCACCCGCAGTGCCTCCTCCAGCGCCGCGCAGTGCCGTGCGGCCTCCGCGAGGTCGTGGGCCGAGTCGTGGGAGTGAGCGCTCATCGGGGACCTCCTGCCGGTGCTCCGGTGCGAGTCCGCAGCGGGAGGGCCGCGGTGAAGGGGCGCACCGTCTCCTGGTAGATCTTCTCGGTACTCGCCGCGACCCGGTCCCAGCCGTAGAAGGCGAGGACGCGGCGGCGTCCCGCCGCCCCGAAGTCACGGCGCAGCCCCTGGTCGCCGAGCAGCCGGGCGACCGCGGCGGCCAGCGCCGGACCGGACCCGGCGGGCACCAGCAGGCCCGTCCGGCCGTCGGCCACCGTGTCGAGGTGTCCGCCGACGGCGGTGGCGACCACCGGCACCCCGCACGCCATCGCCTCCAGCGGGACGATGCCGAACGGCTCGTAGTGCGCGGGGCAGACCACGAGGTCGGCGCTGCGCAGCAGGGCCGGCATCCGGGTACTGGGCACACCGCCCAGCAGGACCAGCCGGTCGGCCACGCCGTGGTCGGCGGCCAGCGCGCGCAGCCGCCGGCACTCCGGCTCGGTGTCCAGCCGGTCGGCCGGGGGGCCGCCGGCGATCACCAGCTCGGTGTCGGGCAGCCGGGCGAGCGCCTCCAGCGCGGTGGCACCGCCCTTGCGTGCCACGAGCCGTCCGACCATGAGCAGCCGGTGCGGTGCCGAGCGCGGTGCCGCGTCCCCCTGGGGGCCGAACCGCTCCGGGTCGACGCCGCACGGCACGATCCTGATGCGGTCGGCGGGGACGCCCATCGCGAGGAGTTCGGCCACCTCGTCGCTGCAGGTGGCGATCACCCGGGCGGCCGTGCGGCCGAGGTGGGCCTCCAGCGCGATCCGCTGGGCGGGGCTGGTGTCCTCGTGGCCCTGGTGCCGGCGTTTGACCGTGCCCAGGGCGTGATAGGTGTGGGCGACCGGTATGCCCAGGTGCCGGGCTCCCCGCAGGGCGGCCAGACCCGACATCCAGAAGTGCGAGTGCACGAGGTCGGGCCGGTGGCGGCTCCAGTAGCGGGCCAGCTGGTCGCCGAACTCGGCCATGTAGGGCAGCAGTCGGTCCTTGGGGACGGGGCGGGGCGGTCCGGCCGGAACGTGGTGGACGACGACGCCCGGGCGCATCACGACCTCCTCGGCCGGTCCGGCGCAGTCGCGCCGGGTGTGGACGACCACCCGGTGGCCCCGGTCGGCCAGGGCGGCGGCGAGGGCGGCGACGTGGACGTTCTGGCCCCCCGCGTCCACGCCGCCGAGCACGGCGAGCGGGCTGGCGTGTTCGGACACCAGGGAGACGGTCAGGGGTCCGGTCATCGTGCCACCTCGTCGATCAGGCGGTCCCAGTCGGCCAGGAACCGTTTCAGTCCGTAGCGGCCGAGGGCCGCCCGGCGGGCGCGCGCGCCGTCGGCCTCGGCGGCCCCGGCGTCCGTGAGGTAGTGGCGGACGGCGTCGGCCAGCTCGGTGGTGCTGGTGGAGACCACGCCCGCGCCGGGCGGGACCGCCCGGGCCACCTCGGTGGTGGCCAGGGCGACCACCGGCAGGCCCAGGTGCATGGCCTCCAGCAGGGAGAGTCCGAGCGAGGTCCAGCGCACCGGGTGCAGGTAGAGGCGGCGCCGTGCGAGCTCGGCGTGCAGCCGGGCCTGGGGGAGGTCGGCGACCCGGCAGCGGTCCTCGGACAGGCCGAGGTGGGCGGCGAGCCCGGCGGTACGCATGCCGAAGACGTCCAGGGGGCCCTGCCGGGCGAAGAGCGGCAGCAGGTCGGTGCCGGTCGTCCGGCCGCGGCGGACCGGGTCGTTGACCACCACGGCCGATCTCGCCAGCGCGCCGGTGTACTGGTGGCCGGGGTCGACGATGCCGTGCTCGATCACCTCGCAGCGGGTGTGCCCGCAGTCCCAGAACAGCCGGTTGAAGTCGGTGACGTGGACGATGACCAGGTCGTCCCGGTCCGCCATCGGATGGCGGGTGTCCGGGACGTCGCCGTGCGGACTGTTGTGCTCCAGGTACACCGCGGGTAGGTCCCGCCCCGGTCGGCGGCCCAGCCACCGGGTGACGAGTTCGGCCTCGTGCGGCCGCTGGAGCACCACCAGGTCGATCTCGGCGGACCGGAGTTCCCGCGGGGTCCGTTCGACCACGCTTGCCGGCCAGTCGAAGGTCACGGCGCGCCCGAGTCCGTCCGGTCCGCGCTCGGGCAGGACCGGCACCGTGTAGGTGTGGGGACCCTGGACGAACGCGGTCGTCCAGGAGCCGTGCACGTGCCACAGCAGGATGTTCATGAGCTCACCTTCCTGGTGCTCGGCTTCCTGGTACTCGGCTTCCCGGTGCTCGGCCGGGCGGGCGGGAACTGCCCGCCCGGGCCCGGCGCCGCTCCGCTCGTCAGCCGGTCCACGGCCGCCGCGATCTGGTCGCCGGTCAGGGTGTCCAGGCAGGGGTGGCCCTCGACCGGGCAGACCCTGGCCCGGCTCGCGGCGCACGGCGCGTCCTGCCGGCCCAGCAGCAGGTGCGGCACGCCGAACGGCCGCCACCGCTCGAACGGCACGACCGGCGCGAACAGGCTCACGACGGGGGTGCCGACGGCGGCGGCCAGATGGGCCGGACCGGTGTTGCCCGCGACCACGGCGTCGGCCCCGGCCAGGACCGCCGAGAGGGCCCTGAGGTCGGTACGGCCGCCGAGGTCCAGGGCGTGCGCCCCCGCGACCTCGGCGGTCAGCTCCTGCTCCGCCGGGCCGCCGGTGACGACCACCCGTCGTCCGGACGCCGTCAGGGCCCGCACGGCGGCCGCGAGCACCGCGGGGCCGGCGGCGCGGGCGGGAACGGCCGCGCCGGGATGGACGACCACGTACGGGTCGGGACCGGTCAGGTGCCGCAGGTCGGGCGGTGGCAGTACCCGCAGCCGGCCGTCGTCGTGCGGGGGCAGCGGGAATCCCGCGGCCAGGGCCAGGTCGAGGGCCGCCTCGGCCTCGTGCCGGCCGGGCGCGCGCCGGTGGCGCAGGTCGAGCAGCGAGCCCGGGTAGTCCTCGCAGTCGGCGGCGACGGCGCCCACGCCCGCCAGCCGGAGCAGCAGGGCCGTGGGCAGCGGGCTCTGGTGGAAGGACGTGAGCACGACGGCGTGGTCGAAGCGCTGCCGGGCGAGGCGCGCCACGACCGCCCGGACGTCCTCGGCGGCCAGCGGCGGCGGGTCGAAACCGACCCAGGGCGCTTCCCAGACGACGGTCCGGTCGACCCCGGGCAGGAGTTCGGCCGCCGCGGCGCCCTGGGGCCCGCAGAGCAGGGCCACATGGGTGGAGGAGGCCGCGACGGCCCGCACCGCGGGCCCGGCGAGCAGGACGTCGCCGGCGCTGTCGAGGCGCACGACGAGGGTCCTGGTCACGCCGGCCGCCCGGCGGGAAGGAGGTGGCCCAGCGCCGCCCGGACGGCCGCGGCGAGGTCGCTCGCGACGGTCCTCGCCGCGGCCGTCTCCTCGGCGCGGGTGGCGGGGTTGGGCACCAGGACGGGGAACGCCCCGGCGGCCTCGGCCGCGGCGCCGTCGGACCCGATGTCCCCGATGACGACGGCCCGCCGGGGCGGCACGGCCAGGACCCGGCAGGCGGCCAGGACCAGGCCGGGCGCCGGCTTGCGGCAGCCGCAGCCGTCCTCGGGGCCGTGCGGGCAGACGGCCCAGACGTCCATCGGCCCGAGCAGTGCCTCGATCCGCCGGTTCACCGCGTCGACCTGCCCCCGGGTGAGCAGTCCGCGCGCCACCCCGGACTGGTTGCTCACGACACCCACCAGGATCCCGGCCGACCGCAGGGCCGCGACGGCGTCGGCCGCGCCGGTCACCGGGCGCACGGCAGCGGGGTCGCCGTTGTACGGCACGTCGTGGACGAGCGTGCCGTCGCGGTCGAAGAGCACGGCCGCGCGCCGCGCCCGCGGACGCTCCGCGGCGCCCGCGGGCCCGGCCGCACGGATCCATGGCAGCAGGCCGTTCACGGCCGTGCGGTCGGGCGCGGGCCCGGCCGGTGCGGTGGAGTCTGCGGGAAGGGTCATGGTGGGTTCTCTCCTCGGCTGAGCCCCGCGGGGCTCAGAGGTGGGCCGGAACCGGCCGTCCGCCGTCGGTCGGGTGCGCGGACCGGGGCCCGGCGTCCGGCGCGGGCCGCCAGGGCGCCACCCGGCGGTGCCGCAGGCGGCCCGCGGCCCAGTGGTAGCCGGCGGCGGGCGGGATCGCGGCGCTGGTGAGCAGCATCGTCGTGACTTCGTCCGTGAGCCGCGGCCCGGGAGCGATCCTGGCCAGCGCGAACTCCCCGGTGCCCGCGAGCCACAGCCCCGCCAGCGCCAGGGAGGCGCGGGGGCGGCGGGCCAGTCCGGCGGCGGCGGCGCCGACCAGGCAGCCGGTGATCGCCAGGTGCCGCGGCAGCCGGCCGCGGGCCGCCCCGGCCCGGTGCCACCAGCGCCGGCCGTGCAGCCGGTTCATCAGGACGTCGTCCGCGTTCCCGGCCTGCTGGCGCAGGGACACCCAGCGGTCGGCCGGCCGGACGGGGTGCAGGGTGGTGCGTGCGCCCTGGGTGAGGTTCCAACCGGCGTCGAGGACGCGCAGCGCCAGGTCGGCGTCCTCGCGGAACGCCCTGCGGAAGCGCTCGTCGAAGCCGCCGACCTGCTCCAGGGCGGCGCGGCGGTACGCCATGTCCGCGGTGATCCACAGCGATCGGGAGAGCCCGGCCGTCGACCGTTCCCAGTCGGTCGGCCGCCGGTCGGCGGGCAGCGGGACCACGATGGTGCCCTGGCTCCCGCCGGTGCGCCGCCCGCAGGCGGCGAGGTCGGCGGCCAGGTCGGCCGACCAGGTCGGTCCCGGCACCGTGTCGTCGTCCAGGAAGGCGATCCATTCCTGTTCGACGCCGCGCCAGCCGGTGTTGCGGGCGGCCGCCGGGCCGTTCCCGCAGCCGGCCACCACCGAGGTCCGGTCCCGGAGGGAGGGCGGGATCTCGACGTCCAGCGGCCCGCAGTCGGTCAGCGGCCGGTCGTCCACCAGCACCACCCGCTCCGGTGCCGGACCGCGGGCGCCGGCGAGTGCGGCGAGGGTGACGGAGAGGCTCGGCCGGCCGAGCGTGGGGACGACCACCGCGTAGGAGGGACCGGTGCCGTTCGTCATGCCCGCGCCTCCGACCGGTCCGGCCCGGCGAACAGGCTCCTCCGGCGGACGACGAACGGTCCGAGGGCGAGCAGGTCGATCGGCGCGGAGCCGAAGCACTCCAGGGCGTCCCTGACGTCGTCCACCATCGGGCGTCCGGCCGTGTTGAGGCTGGTGTTGACCACCACGGGGAGGCCGGTGAGCAGCTCGAACCGCTCCAGCATCCGTGCCGTCAGCGGGTCGTCCACGGGATCGACGCTCTGGATCCGGGCGGTGCCGTCCACGTGGACCACGGCGGGGATCCGGTCCCGCCACTCGGGTGCGACCTCGTGGACGAACAGCATGTAGGGGCTCGGGTGCCGACCGCTGAAGATCTTCGGCGCCCGGTCGGCGAGGACCATCGGCGCGACGGGCCGGAACTGCTCCCGCCCCTTGACGTCGTTCAGCCGTTCGAGGTTCCCGGCCCGGCCGGGGTGGGCGAGCAGCGAGCGGTGGCCGAGCGCGCGCGGGCCGAACTCGGACCGGCCCTGGAACCACGCGACGATACCGTCCGCGGCCAGTTCCCCGGCCACCTCCGCGGCGATGTCCTCGGACCGTTCGTAGGGGACGGCGGCGCCGCGCAGCCAGGCCTCCAGCTCGTGGTCGGCCCAGCCCCGGCCGAGGTCGGCGCCGGCCATCGGTTCCGGCTCCTCCCCGGCCGAGGCCGCCAGGTGCAGCGCGGCGCCCAGCGCGGTGCCCGCGTCCCCCGCGGCCGGTTGCACCCAGACCCGGTCGAACGGGCCCTCGGCCGCGATCCGGGAGTTCGCCACGCAGTTCAGCGCCACCCCGCCCGCCAGTGTCAGCAGGCGGTCGTGGGTCCGTCCGTGCAGCCAGCGCGCCAGGTCCAGCAGTACCTCCTCGAGCACCCGCTGCGCGGAGCACGCGAGGTCGGCGTGGGCCGGGGTCCACTCCTGGCCGGGCCGCAGGGCCGGTGCGAACGCGGCCCACGGCACGCCGGCCGCGTGGAACCCGCCGTCGCCGGTGGAGTAGACGTGCCGGCGCAGCTCCGCCACCGACGTCGGCGACCCGTAGGAGGCCATCGCCATCACCTTGTACTCGTCCGAGGAGCGGAGGAACCCGAGGTGCTGGGTCAGCTCCTCGTACACCAGGCCCATCGAGTGCGGGAGTTCCTGGGCCGCGAGCTGTTCCAGCCGCGGGCCGACCCGGCGGGCGGCCAGGTGCGACGTCGCCTCGCCCCGGCCGTCGAGCACCAGGACCGAGGAGGGGTCGTTGTCCCCGTCGGCCGCGAAGGCGGCGGACGCGGCGTGCGCGACGTGGTGCGGGACGAACCTGACCTTGGCGGGGTCCAGCCCGGGCAGCGCCTCGGCGAGGAAGTTCGGGGCCTCGCGGGCGTAGGTGAGCCTGAGGTGGTCCCAGGGGTCGTCCAGTCCCAGCTGCTCGGCGGGCCGGGCGAGCGCCGGATCGAAGGAGTAGCCCACCAGGTCGAGTTCCTCCGGGCGGATGCCCGCGTGCTCCAGGCACCAGCGGGCGGCCTGTTCGGGCAGCTCCCAGGCGGAGAACGGCAGCGGGCGCTTGCCGTGTTTACGGCGGCTGAAGCGTTCCTCCTCCGCTGCGGCGACCGTCCGCCCGTCGATGACGAGGGCGGCGGCGGGGTCGTGGAAGAGGGCGTTGATGCCGAGAATGCGCATGGTCGTGACGGCCTTCCGGATCGGCGGCGGATCCCGCACGTCAGGGAGTGGGTCGGGTCGGGAGGGCTGCTCAGGGCTCCGGGGTACGCAGGCCCCGGGGTACGCAGGCCCCCGGCTGCTCAGGCCCCGGGGTGCTCGCGGAACCAGTCGATGGTGCGGGCCAGCCCCTCGCGGGCCGGCACCAGCGGTTCCCAGCGGAGCTTGCCGCGCGCCAGGGTGATGTCGGGGCACCTGACCGCGGGGTCGTCGGTGGGGCGTGCGATGAACTCCACCGTCGACGCGGAACCGGTGAGCTCGATGACGAGCCGGGCCAGTTCCAGCATGGTGAACTCGGTGTCGTTGCCGAGGTTCACCGGACCGGACAGCTCGGAGAAGGCCATGGCCAGGATGCCGTCCACGGTGTCGCTCACATACGTCAGGGAGCGGGTCTGGCTGCCGTCACCGGTCACCGTCAGGGGCTCGCCGGCCAGCGCCTGGCGGATGAACGTCGGCACCGCCCGCCCGTCGTGGGACCTCATCCGGGGCCCGTAGGTGTTGAACAGGCGGACGATCGCGGTGTCCACCCCCTCGGCGGCGGCCTCGGCCGTGGTCAGCGCCTCGGCGAACCGCTTCGCCTCGTCGTAGACGCTCCTCGGCCCCACCGGGTTGACGTTGCCCCAGTAGGTCTCGCTCTGCGGGTGCTGCAGCGGGTCGCCGTAGACCTCCGAGGTGGAGGTGAGCAGGAACCTCGCGCCGTGCCGCTGGGCCAGTGCCAGCGCGTTGCGGGTACCCAGGCTGCCGGCGTCGAGGGTGTGGACCGGGAGCCGGAGGTAGTCGGCGGGCGAGGCGGGCGAGGCGAGGTGCAGGACGAGGTCCACGGGCCGGTCGATGTCCAGCCGGTCGGCGACGTCCGCCTCCCGGAGTTCGAAACCGGGACGGCCGGCCAGGTGGCGCACGTTGTCCGGCGAACCGGTGCAGAAGTCGTCGACGCAGGTGACGGCATGGCCGAGCCGGACGAGTTCCGTGCACAGGTGGGAGCCCACGAAGCCGGCTCCTCCCGTCACGACGGCGTGCAGGTGGTCGGTCGGCAAGCTCTCCATGGATGTCCTCCCGGTCGTCGCGGACCTACGGTGTCGCCACTCCTCAACCAGCTTTGGCAAGCTCGGGCCGCCCCGCCACTCGGCCCGCGGCGCGTCCCGCCCCCGGCCCCGCACCGCGCGCCGCGCCCCCGGCCCGGTCGTCCCGGCCACGGCGGCGGGTTCTCCGGGCGATCCGGAGCCGGCGGCGCCGGGGCGTGACCCCGACGACCGACGGCGGCGGACGGGTGCTCCATCCGGAGGAACGGCGGTCGGCCCCCGTCACGGATCCGCCCGACCGGGGCCGGCGGTCAGCTCCGTCACCAGCGCGCCCAGCAGGGCGCTGTCGCCCCCGGCCGGAAACCTTCGGGCGGTGTCCCGTCCGGCGGCGGACAGGCACCAGCGCAGCAGTCCGGCCAACTCCTCGGGGCCGGCGCGCTCGGCCGGCAGCAGGGCGGGCCAGCCGAGGACCCGCGCCTGGGCGCTCACCTTCGCGCCCCCGGCCACGGGGTCCACGGCCAGGACGGGCACCCCGGCCTCGAGCCCGAGGACGAGACCGTGCAGCCGGGTGGTGACCAGGGCGTCGGCCCGGCTCAGCAGAGCCCTCAGCTGTGCGGGGGTGGAGCACATCCGCCAGTCGTCGGCGTCCAGGCGGGTGTCCAGCGGCAGGCGGGCGGCGCCGACCCCGCGCAGCCACTCGACGACGGCCCCGGTCACCAGGTCGTGCCGGCGCCGGTCCCCGTACTCCCGCTGCCCCTGGGTCAGCAGTACCGCCAGCACGGGGACCTCGGCCGGGCGCGGCGCGGCGAGCGCGAGGTCCGGCACCGGCGGCAGCAGCGGGGCGTCCCTCGCCAGGAGGGTGTGGAAACCGGTGACGGCCCGGTCGGCGGGGTCGGGTACGGAGACCCCGACGGCGATCCGGCGGCAGTGCGCGAACCGGTGGTGGAGTTCGGCGAGCGGCGCGGGCAGACCGGGGCCGGGCGGGCACGAGTGGACCGGGCCGCAGGCGAAGACGAGGTGGCTGTAGCGGGACGGGTCGACGCGGTCCAGGCTCAGGGCGGCCGGCCGGAACCGGGGCGACCAGGCGACGTCGTAGCGGATCGACGCCTTCCGGAGGGCCGCTTCGACGGCCTCGCCGGCCAGCACGTCGCCGGCGGTGGCCTCACCGTGCAGAAAGCTGTACCAGCCCGTCAGCAGCACCCGCCGCGGCGGGCCGGGCGCGGTGCTCCCCGCGGCGGGGGCGGCGGTCACGAGGCGGCGAAGACCGTGACCAGGGCTTCGTCGAACGCGGGCAGGTCGTCCGGCTTGCGGCTGGTCACCAGGACGCTGTCGCCGTCCCGGCAGACGACGACCCGCTCGTCGGTCCACCGCGCCCCCGCGTTGACGAGGTCGGTGCGCAGGCTGGGCCAGGAGGTCAGACTGCGTCCACGCACGACGTCGGCCTCGATCAGGGTCCAGGGGGCGTGGCAGATCGCCGCGACGGGCTTCCCCCGGTCGAAGAACGACCGGACGAAGTCGACGGCGGCGGAGTCCAGACGCAGGGCGTCGGGGTTGGCCACCCCGCCCGGAAGGATCAGGGCGTCGTAGTCCCCCGGGGCGACGTCGGCGACCACCCCGTCCACGGCGAAGGTGTCGGCCCGGTCGAGGTGGTCGAAGGCCTGGATCCGGCCTTCACGGGTGGACAGCAGCGGCGCCGCGCCGCCGGCCTCGAGCACGGCCTGGCGGGGTTCGGTCAGTTCGACCTGTTCGACGCCCTCGGGGGCGACGAGCAGCGCGACGGTCATGCCTTGCAGACTGGTCATGGGGAATCCCTCGATGTGGATGCGGCGTACGGCCGGGGCCCGGCCACGGTGGCGCTCACCCTCCCTCCGTCACCACTGCGCTCCCCCTGCGCCTGACCGGCACGCGGAGACTGAAACACCCGGCTTCCGCCCGGGCCCGGCCCGGGCGGTCTCCCGGTCAGCGTCGCCGTTGCCGCTCACCGTGGCGCAGCACCGCGTGCGGCAGTACCAGCCAGCACCCCACGAACCACGCCAGGACGGCGCCGCTGAGGAGCCAGGCCACCGCCGACGTCTGCAGCGCGGTGCGCAGCAGGAGCAGCAGGGCGCCGGTGATGGTGAGGGCGAGCAGGACCAGGCCGGCGGTGATGAGATGTCCGGCGACGCGGATGAGCTCGGGTTTCATGCCCCGTCCGGCCAGCAGCCGGTGGAACGCGACAGGGGCGATGAGGGTCCCGGTGGCGACGGCGCCGAGGACGACGGTGGCGACGTACAGGTGCCGGTCGAAGTCGGGCAGTGTGGTGAAGCGGGGCATGAAGACGACGGACAGGAGGAAGCCGAACAGGATCTGCGCGCCGGTCTGGCAGACGCGGACCTCCTGGAGCATCTCGTTCCACAGCCGGTCGGCCCGTTCGGCGGGTGTCTCGTCGCGGCCGGTGCCGTTGCGGGTCATGGCCTGTCCTCCGGTCTGCCGGGTCGGGTGAGGCGGGGGGTGATGCGTCCGGCCGGTGTCAGGGGCCGGTCGGCGGGACGCGTTCCGTGGAGTCCAGCAGGTGGGCGACGAGGGTGGGCAGGTCGGTGTCGAGCTGCCGGGCGCCCCGGACGAGCAGGTCGAGGGCGGCCAGCGGCGTGAGGCCGTGGCGTTCCATGAGGATGCCGACGGCCCGGCCGGTCCGGCGGCGGCGGTCCAGGAGGTGGGCGACGGCGCGGGCGAGGTCGGCGTGGTCCAGGGCGATGCGGGCGTGCGCGGCGTGGACGGCGGCCAGGCGGCGCACGGTGGGGCCCGGCGTGTGGGGGGTGCGCAGGTACAGGCTGAGGGTGGTGTGGTGGTCGAAGCCGGACGCGAGCACGACGGCGACGGCGCTGCGGATCCCGTACCGGCCGGCCGCGGCGATGACGGGGGTGCTGGGGGCGGCGGGCCCGAAGGCGGCGGTGGCGGTGCCGTCGACCGTGGCGCGGGCGTCGACGACCGGTCCCCGGCCGGTGCCGATCTGGAGGCGGTCGAGCAGGCCGTGGGCGGGTGACGTCGAGGCCAGGACCAGGGCGGTGCCGTCGGGACGCCAGCGGGTCACCCCGGCGGCCGCGCAGGAGGGGACCAGGACGGTGGTGAGGCGGAGGACGTCGTCCAGGGTCCGCTGCGGCGTGAAGGTGGCGGGGACGGTGGCGGCCAGGTCGGCGAGGACGTCGTCGAGGGGGGTGCTGCGGGGCAGCGGGGCGGGTGGGGCGGCGGGCCCGGGCGGCGTGGCCGGCGGCGGGGCCGCCCGCAGCAGGTCGCGGGCCCGGCGGACGGCTTCGGCGGGCTCGGACGTGCCGGTGTAGACGCCGAGGGCGTAGTGGATCGCCTCGGTCCGGTGCGGCGTCCCGGGGTCGCCGACCGGGAGCTGGTCGAGTTCGGCGACCAGCTCCTGAAGGGCCGCGAGGTTCACCAGGGGCATGTCGACTCCTCCTCCTTCCGGACCCGGACAGCCACACACCGTACCGCCGCGCGTGCGGAGGGTGGCCGACAGCGGTGCGGCGGCACGTCGTGTCGTGCCACCGCGCGCCCGCGGCGTTCCGCTCCCCCGCCCGGCTCGCCGGGCCGGCCGGGGGAGGATCGCGCCCGGCGGGGGGCGTCAACTCCGCGGCGGACTCTTCATCCACGAGGCGGACCCGCCGCCGGCGGGTGCGGGTCCCGGCTCCCGGGTCGGGGGGCCACGGGAACGGGGCCCGCACCGGGCCTCGGCCACACCACCCACCCGGTGCCGCCGAGCCGCGAGCCCCCGGGGGGCCGTAGCGGCACCACGCGCCAAGGGCTCCGGAGCGGCCCCCGGGCGGATGCCCGGCAACCGCCGCCGCTGCGCGCTTGCCCGGACCGGGTCGGCCCAAACGCGGCCGGCGTACCGGGGCGGTCCGGGGCCCGCTCCGGGACGTTGACTGGGAAAAGACGGCGAACCATGATGTAAGGGACATCAGTGGCTCAAAGGGGCAGCCATGGGAGCGCGAGTACGAGGTGGCGCGTCCTCCGGCTCCGGCACGGACCCGCGGCAGCTCGTCGTGGAGCGGCACGTCGGGCCCGAGGGCGCCCGGGTCGCGGTGCGCGGCGCCGTCGACCTCGACAGCGCGCCGGAACTGCGCCGGGCGCTGCTGTCGGCGCTTCGCGCCACCGATCACTCGCTGGCCCTCGACCTGTCCGGGATCTCCTTCTGCGACTGCGCCTGCCTCAACGTGCTGCTCGAACTCCGCCGTCGGGCCGGTGCCGCCGGACGGGCCGTCGTGGTGAGCGGGTGCAGCCGGGCGGTGCTCCGCCTGCTGGACCTGACCGGCACCCTCGACCTCCTGCTCCC
Organism: Kitasatospora purpeofusca; assembly: GCF_034043715.1. Classification (GTDB taxonomy): domain Bacteria; phylum Actinomycetota; class Actinomycetes; order Streptomycetales; family Streptomycetaceae; genus Kitasatospora; species Kitasatospora purpeofusca_A. The sequence goes on from NZ_JAXCLC010000051.1 coordinate 44,546, forward strand.
GGCCCGCCACGCCCGCCACGACCCGCACGCACCGCACGCCCCGCACGCACCGCACGCCCCGCACGCACCGCACGCCCCGCACGCACCGCACGCCCCGCACGCACCGCACGCCCCGCTCCGGCGCGGGCGCTCGCCGGCGAGCAGCCACTCGCAGCTCCTGCGGCTCCGCGGCGCGCGGACGACGGCGACCGGCCCGCGGGCGGCGCGCGCGGCGGGCACGGCCGTGCGGGACCCCTTCGGCGTGGACGGCCGGGTCGTCGCCGCGCGGCTCTCCGCGCGCGCGGCGGTCGAGCGGGCGAAGGGCATGCTCGCCGAGGCTTCGGGCGTCACCCCGGACGAGGCCGGCGACCTGCTGCGGGACCGCTGCCGGCGCAGCGGGCGGAGCCGGACCCGGACGGCCCGCGACCTGCTCGACGGACTCCTCGCCCCCGCCGACATCGCGGCACCGGTCGCCACGGGGCGGAGGCAGTGACATGAGGGACGTCGACCCAGGACCGGCAGCCGGGGGACCCCCGTCGGGGTTCCGGCACAGCCTCCATCCCTACGCAGGGGACTCCGAGTTCCTGAACGGGACGATGTCCTTCATCGAGGGTGCGCTCGCCGAGCGGGAGACCGTCCTCGTCGCGGTGGACGAGCGCAAGAGCAGGCTGCTGCGGGCCGAGCTGACGGGGCCCGCCGCCGCGAGCGTGTCGTTCCTCGACAGCGACGCCCTCGACGGCAATCCGGCCCGGCTCATCCCGGCCTGGCGGGAGCGGATCACCGCCGCCGCGCGCGGCGGCCGACCGGTCCGGGCCGTCGGCGAGTCCCGCTGGACCGGACGCACCGCCGCCCAGAGCACGGAGCTGCGGCACCACGAGCGGCTCCTCAACCTCGCCTTCGCCCGCAGCTCGCCCGCCTGGTGGCTGCTCTGCCCCTACGACACGGGTTCGGTCGACCCGGAAGCGCTGGTGTCGGCCAGGCGCTGCCACCCGCTGCTGATCACCGCGGGGCAGCACGGCCCGAACGGGGCCTTCGTCGACGGTCCCTACCAGGCCGACCGGCTGACCGGTCCCCCGGCCGCCCACGAGATCCTGTCCTTCGGCCCCGGCGACCTGGGGTCGGTGCGGACCCTGGTCGCCGGCCTCGCGCGGCGCCACGGCCTCGACGCCGCCCGGACCCTCGACCTGACGCTCGCGGCCGGCGAGGTCGCGACCAACAGCCTCCAGCACGGCGGGGGCTCCGGCACCGTACGGACCTGGGCGGAGGACGGCACCCTCGTATGCGACTTCCACGACAGCGGACACCTGACGGACCCGTTGGCGGGGCGGGTCAGACCGGCACACGCCCGACCGGGCGGGCGGGGGCTCTGGCTGGTCCAGCAGGTCTGCGACACCGTCCAGATCAGCTCCACCCCGTGGGACGGCACCACCGTCCGGCTGCACATGGCCGTGGCCGGCACGGGATCCTGCTGAACCCGCGGACCGCCCCGCCTCCCGGGCCCCGCCGGTCCGGGGCCCGGCGGTCCGGGGCTCGGCGGTGCCGACGCGGCCGGACCGGGGGTGCGCGCCATCCGCGTGGGATCCTCGTACCCTCGGTACCGGACAGCGGCAGCCGATCCGTCCCGGGCGCGGGACGGGAGCACGCGATCAGGGTGGTGGCATGAGTGAGCGGGCCCGTGCGGGCCGGATCCTGGCGGACGCCGTCGCCCGCGAGGACGGCACGCCCCTTCCGGAGCGCCTGTGCGCCGCCTGCGTGCAGGCCCTGTCCGTCACGGGCGCCGTCATCGCGCTGACCGGTGACGGCGACGCCCCGCCGCACGCCCTGTTCGCCAGCGACAGCGCGGCCGCCTCCGCGGAGGAGCTCCAGTTCACCCTGGGCGAGGGCCCCTCCGTCGAGGCCCTTCGCACGGGTGTACCGGTACTGGCCTACGACCTGCCGGGGCCGGGCGGCGACCGCTGGCCCGTCCTCAGCTCCACCCTGCCGAACTCCCCGCCCCGCATCGCCACGATCCTGGCCTCCCCGCTACGGCTCCACGGCAGCCCGTTCGGCGTCCTCAGCCTCCACCGCGACCACGACGAACCGTTCCGGCGGGAGGACCTGGACGCCGTCCAGGTCGCGGTCGACACCAGCGCCCTCGCCCTGCTCGCCGCCTTCGAGGCCGCTCCCGGCCTCCCCCCGTGGCTCGAGACGCCGGGACCGGACGGCGTCGAGGTGGACCAGGCCGTCGGCATGATCATGGTGCAGCTCGCCGTCCCGGCCGAGACGGCGCTGGCCAGGCTGCGGGCCAGGGCCTTCGCGGAGGGCGCGTCCGTCGGGACCCTCGCGCACGAGGTCGTGGCCCGGCGCCTGCGGTTCACCGACGACCGGACGGACAATGACCGACAGCCGTAGAAGGGGCGTAGCGTTGGCAGGGAAAGCGGAGGTGGCCATGGAACCCGAGAGGCGGCAGACCGAGGCGTTCGCGGGCCTCACCGAGTCACTGGTCACCGACTTCGACCTCGCCGAGATCCTGACCCGGGTGACGGAGTACTGCGTCACCCTGTGCTCGGCCGACGGGGCGGGCATCGTCGTGGTGGACGCCGACGGCTCCCTCCGCGACATCGCCTACTCCGGCGACGCCGTCCGCCGGCTGGAGTCCTTCCAGACCAGCCTGGGCGAGGGCCCCTGCGTGGACTGCGTGCGGACCGGCCGGGCCGTCACGGGAGTCGACCTCACCACCGCGGACGAGCGGTGGCCGCGCTTCGCCCCGGCCGCGCGCCGGGCGGGCTACGCCTCCGCCCGGGCCCTGCCGCTGCGCGTCGGCAGCACCGTGGTGGGCGCGCTCAACCTGTTCGACACCGAGGTCGGCGATTCGCCGGAGGCCGACCTGCTCCGGGCCCAGACCCTCGCGGACCTCGCCGTGATCGCCCTCGTCCAGCACGGCGCCGGCAGCGCCGCCTCGCGGGCCAGGGAAGGGGTCGCCCACACCCTGCGGACCCGCTCCCTCATCGAACGGGCCAAGGGCATCCTCGCGGAGAGCGGCGACCTGACCATGGACCAGGCCGACCTGCTGCTGCGCACCCACGCCCGGAACAACGGGGACGGCAGTCTCAGCCTCCTCGCCGAGAAGCTCGTCGGCCGCGAGGTCACCGCGCAGCGCGTCCTCTCCCCCACCGACGCCCCCGCCTGACACCACCACCTGACACCACCGCCCGACACCACCGCCCGACTCCACCGGCGTGGGCGACCGGGGCGGACGCCGCTTCGCCGCGCGCCCGACGGGTAGTGCGCTGGCGCGCCAACTCCTGGGCGCAGGTGGAAAAACCGACCGGTCGATCCGACCGTAGTTTCGGGGTGTGCCGAAGCCGCTCACGCGGTGGGCGCTCCACCGAATGCTTCGAGAGGATCCCTCGTGTTCGACATCACCAAGGTCCAGGCTGCCCCGAGCTCAGACCTCCTCACGCCCGACAACGCGGTCATGCTCTTCGTGGACCACCAGCCGCAGATGTTCTTCGGCACCGGCAGTGGTGACCGCGCCGCGATCATCAACAGCACCGTGGGCCTCGCCAAGGCGGCTCGGGCCTTCGACGTCCCGGCCGTCCTGACCACGGTGGCCGCCGAGTCCTTCTCCGGGCCGCTGCTGCCGCAGCTCGCCGAGGTGTTCCCCGAGCACGGGATCATCGACCGGACCAGCATGAACGCCTGGGAGGACGAGGCCCTGGTGGCCGCCGTCAAGGCGACCGGGCGCAAGAAGATCATCCTCGCCGGCCTGTGGACCGAGGTCTGCCTGGTGCTGCCCGCGCTGTCCGCGCTGGAGCAGGGGTACGAGGTGTACGTGGTCTCGGACGCCTCCGGCGGCGTCAGCCCGGCCGCCCACGAGCACGCGCTGCAGCGGATGATCGCCGCCGGCGCGGTGCCGGTGACCTGGGTGCAGGTGCTCCTCGAGCTGCAGCGCGACTGGGCGCGCCAGGAGACGTACGGCGCCGTCATGGAGATCGTCAAGGCCCACGCCGGCGCGTACGGCCTCGGGGTCGTGTACGCGCAGAGCGTCATCGGCGCGCACGCGGCGGGCTGACCGCCTTGGACACCGGCCTTCTGATCCTGCGTCTGCTGGTCGGCCTGCTCGTCGCCGGCCACGGGGTGCAGAAGATCAGCTCACACCTCGGCGGCAGGGGCCTCGCGGGCGGCACGGAGGAGTTCCGCGCCGACGGCTTCCGCGGCGGAGCGCTCACCGCCCTGGCGGCGGGCGGCGGCCAGATCGGATCCGGTCTGCTGCTCGCCGCCGGCGCCCTGACCCCGCTCGCCGCGACCGGCGTCGTCGGGGTCATGACGGTCGCCCTCACCGTGAAACGGCCCCACGGGCTCTGGGTGCAGAACGACGGGTACGAGTACCCCCTCGTCCTCATCGGCGCCGCCACCGCCCTCGCCGCGACCGGACCCGGCGCGTGGTCCGTCGACGCGGCCCTCGGCCTCACCCCGTACCCGCTCTGGTGGGCCGGCCTCGCGTTCGCGGCCGGCCTCGGCAGCGGGCTGCTCACCCGGCTCGTACTGCACCGCCCGGCCCCGGCGGCGCCGCGGACCGCCGCCTCCGGCGGCCACTGAGCACGAGCCGCGACAGACCGGGTCCGGCCGCCCGCGACCCCCGCGCGGGCGGCCGGGCCCTCCCACTTCTCACCCCAGGAGCCACCCGATGGAAACCGCGACCACCTCGCCCACCACCTCATCCACCGCCGCACCCTCACCCGGCGGCGGTCAGCCGCTGCTGCACCAGAAGGGCGGCGAGACCCAGGCGTTCGGCACGCTGAAGCAGCTGCCGATCGGCCTCGGCCACGACACCCGCAGGTACGCCTGCCAGCGGCTGAACCGCGTACTCGCCGACACGCAGATCCTGTACTCGCTCTACAAGAAGCACCACTGGCTCATGCGCGGAGCGACCTTCTACTCGCTCCACCTGATGCTGGACAAGCACGCGGAGGCCCAACTGGCCATCGTGGACGCGCTGGCCGAGCGGATCCAGAGCCTCGGCGGCGTCGCGGTCTCGGACCCGCGCCACGTCGCGGAACTGACGGCCGTTCCGCGACCGCCGAACGGCGTGGAGAAGGTCCCCGTCATGCTGTCGAGGCTCCTCGACGCGCACGAGCGGATCCTGATCGACGCGCGGGACGCCGCCGCCCGGATCTCGGCCGAGGGCGACGAGGGCAGCACCGACCTGCTCGTCTCCGAGGTCGTCCGTACCGGCGAGACGCAGGTGTGGTTCCTGGCCGAGCACCTCGTGGACACCCCGCTGGTGCAGGGCTGATGGCGGACACGCACGAGGACGCCGTGGTCGGCGGAGCGGCCGGTCGGCCGGCCGCTCCCTCGGGACGCCGCTTCGAACCCGACCTCCGGTCGATGACCCGGATCAACCTCCGCCCCATCGCCTCGCCCATGCCGCTGGGCTTCTTCACGGTGGCGATCGCCTCCGTGATGACGGGGTGCATGCAGCTCGGGATCTTCGAGAGCGGGGCCCGCGGCGCCGTCGCCCTGTGCGTCCTGCCGGCCTTCGCGCTGCAGTTCCTGGTGAGCATTCTGGCGTTCGGCGCCCGGGACGTGATCGCGGCGACGCTGATGGGCGTCTTCGCCGGCAGCTGGCTGGCCTACGGGCTCGTCATGTTCAGCGGCTCGCCCGACGGTCTGCGCGTGCTGGGCGTCTTCAACATCGCGCTCCTGTGCTTCGGGGCGCTGATGACCGCCGTGACCCGGCCCAAGCGCGCGCTGTGGCTCGTCCTGCTGGTCTCGCTGCCCCGCTGGGCCACCACCGGCCTGTCGGGTCTCACCGGCGCCGAGTGGCTCACCCGCACGTCCGGCGCCCTCGGCCTCGTGGTGGCGCTCGTCGCGATGTACACGGCCTTCGCCCTGATGCTGGAGGACATGCGCAGCGAAGAGGTCCTGCCCATCGGCCGCAGCGGTCCGGCGCACACCGCCGTCGAGGGCGGCCTCGCGGTCCAGCTCCGCAACCTGGAGCGCCAGGCCGGCGTGCGCCGGACGCTCTGAACCCCCGGCACCGGTGAACACCGCGGCCGCACAAGTAGCAACGATTGAACAGGAGTTCCCCCATGTCCCGATCCGCCGGACCCACCGTCGTGCTGGTCCACGGTGCTTTCGCCGACGCCTCCAGCTTCGCTCGCGTCATCCCGGAGCTGACCGCCGCGGGCCTGAAGGCAGTGGCTCCCGCCGTGCCCAACCGCGGCCTGGTGGAGGACGCCGCGTACATCGCCTCGGTGATCCGTGCCGTCGACGGCCCGGTGATCCTGGTCGGCCACTCCTACGGCGGCGCCGTCATCACCCTCGCCGGCGTGGAGGAGAACGTCCGGGCGCTCGTCTACCTGGCGGGCTACGCGCTGGAGGAGGGTGAGAGCCTCGGCGAGCTGCAGGGGCGCTTCCCCGACTCCGGCCTCGCCGAGGCGCTCGTCTTCACGCCGTTCCCCGCGGTCGGAGCGGCCGAGGCCGGCACCGACGTCTCGGTGGATGCCGAGCGGTTCCCGGCCCTGTTCGCCGCCGACGTCGACCCCGCGCTCGCCGCGGTGCTCGCCGTCTCCCAGCGCCCGCTGGCCGCGCGGGCCTTCGCGGAGGCGGCCCCGGTCGCGGCGTGGCGGAGCAAGCCGTCGTGGGGCCTCGTCGCCGCCTCGGACCGGACCATCAACCCCGACGTGGAGCGCTACGGCTACGACCGGGCCGGCATGACCACCGTCGAGGTCGACTCCTCGCACCTGGTGATGCTCGCCCGGCCCGAGGCCGTGGTGGAGCTGATCCAGGACGCGGCCCGGTCCGTCGCCGGCTGACCCTCCCGCCACCGGTGCCCCGTGCCGAGCCCACCCCCCCGGTGTGGGCTCGGCACCGCCGCACAGGCCCCTGACCTCGAACGATTGGTTGATTTTGTTCGAACGCTGATAGCTTCGGTCCGCCCCCGAGGACATTCGGCGGGCGAACGGAGGAAGCACAACCATGAGGTTCGGCGCGAGGCTCGCGCTCGCCGTCACCGCCATCGTCGCCATCGTCGTCACGGCCGCCGCATGTGTTGCCCCTCCCGGCGGTTCTCCACGTGACGAGGCCAGGGACTGCGGGCCGTACGCACGGTACGGCCGGCACCCCGCGACCCAGGTCACCGTCTACGCGTCCAGCCGGGACCGGGAGGCGGACCTGTTCGAAGCGGCCTGGGCGGACTTCGCCGCGTGCACCGGCATCGACGTCCAGTACGAGGGGGACGGGGAGTTCGAGGCCCGGATCCAACTCCGGGTCGAGGGCGGCCAGGCCCCCGACGTGGCGTTCTTCGCCCAGCCCGGACTCCTGGAGCGTTTCGCGCGCAAGGGGAGGCTCCGACCCGCGAGCGCGGAGCTGGTGTCGCTGGCGGAGCAGGGCTGGTCGGCGGACTGGAACAGCTACGCGACCGTGGACGGCACCCTCTACGGCACTCCCCTGGTCGCCAACGTGAAGTCGTTCGTCTGGTACTCGCCGAAGTTCTTCCGGGACCGGGGACTGACCGTCCCCCGCACCTGGGCCGAGCTGATGGAGCTGACGGAGAAGGTCGCCGCCTCGGGCGTCAGGCCGTGGTGCGTGGGCCTCGAGTCCGGTGAGGCGACCGGCTGGCCCGTGACGGACTGGATCGAGGACGTCCTGCTCCGCCAGCAGGGGCCGGACGTCTACGACCAGTGGGTCTCCCACCGGATCCCGTTCAACGACCCGCGAGTGGTCCGGGCGATGGACACGGTGGGGTCCGTCCTCAAGAACGACCGCTACACCAACGGCGGCTTCGGGCCGGCCCGCTCGATGGCCTCGATCGCCTACCAGGACGGCGGCCGGCCGATCCTCTCCGGCGACTGCGCGATGCACCGCCAGGCGTCGTTCTACGCCGAGCACTGGCCGAAGGGCACCCGGATCGGGCCGGACGAGGACGTGTTCGCCTTCCTCCTGCCGGGGACGGAGGCGTCCGGCCGGCCCGTGGTGGGCGGAGGCGTGTTCACCGCCGCCTTCACCGACCGGCCCGAGGTCCGGGCCTTCCGGGAGTACCTGGCGAGCGCCGACTTCGCCGACACCCGGATGAAGAAGGGCCCCTTCGTCTCGGCGAACAAGGGCGTGGACCCGGCCGACGCCGCCGGACCGATCGACAGGCTCTCGATCCAGCTGCTGCAGGACCCCCGGACCCAGTTCAGGTTCGACGGTTCCGACCTGATGCCCGCGGCGGTCGGTGCGGGCACCTTCTGGAAGGGAGCCGTGGACTGGATCACCGGCAAGGACACCGAATCGGTGGCGGCGGCCGTCGAACGGTCCTGGCCGGACCGTTGATGCCGTTCGACGTCGCCGCCCAGCAGCCCAAGCTGCTCCACCTCCTCCAGGGCGTCGGCGCGTTCTCGGCCGTGGTCGGCCTGCTCCTGCTGGCACTGCACCGGGGACCGGTGCGCGGGCGCGGCGCCGCCTGCCTGCTGCTGGCCCCCGCGCTGACGCTGCTCACCGTCGGCCTCCTGCTGCCCGGACTGCGCACCCTGGGCCTGTCGTTCATGGACGACGAAGGGGACACCTGGGTCGGGCTCGACAACTACGTGTGGATGTTCACCGACCCCGAGGCGCTGACCGCGCTCCGCAACACCCTGGTGTGGGTGGTGCTCGTGCCGCTGCTGGTGACGGGGACCGGGCTGCTCTACGCCGCGGCCGTCGTGCGCTCGCGGCTGCGGGCGCTCGCCCTGTCCCTGGTCCTGCTGCCGACGGCGGTCTCGTTCGTCGGCGCGGGACTGGTCTGGCGGTTCGTCTACGCCTACCGGCCGGCGGGGGCGGAGCAGATCGGGCTCCTGAACGAACTCGTCGTGGCGTTCGGCGGCGCGCCGAGGCAGTGGCTCGTGGACTCCCCCTGGAACGTCCTGTTCCTCGTCGTGGCGATGGTCTGGACGCAGGCGGGCTTCGCGGCCGTCCTGCTGGCGGGAGCGATCACGGCGGTGCCCGGCGAGATCGTCGAGGCGGCGCGGCTGGACGGCGCGTCGTCGTGGCAGGTCTTCCGGCACGTCACCGTGCCGTCGATCAGGCCCGCGCTGCTCGTCGTCGTCCTCACCGAGGTGGTCGGTACCTTCAAGGCGTTCGACATCGTCAAGACCATGACCGCCGGGCAGTTCGGCACGGGTGTCATCGCCCACGAGATGGTCGAGCAGTCCTTCCGCTACGGCCGGACCGGCCGCGGCGCGGCTCTCGCGGTGCTGCTCTTCCTCCTCGTCGCCCCCGTCGTGGCGCACCAGGTCCGCGCGCGGCGGAGGGCGGGGTGAGGGGCGTCCGGGAGCGGCTCTCCTCCCGCCTGCTCTCACTGACCGCCGTGGTGATCGCGGTCCTGTGGACCACGCCGACGCTCGGCCTGTTCCTGTCCTCGTTCCGACCGGAGGACGAGATCAAGACGACCGGCTGGTGGACGCTGCTCGGCTCGCCCCACGTCACCCTCGACAACTACCGCGAGGTGCTGTTCGGCACCGGCAACGCGTCGGGGCAGCTCGCCGGCCACCTGGTCAACTCTCTCGTCATCACGCTGCCCTCGGTGCTGTTCCCGCTCGTCCTGGCGTTCCTCGCCGCGTACGCCCTGGCGTGGATCGACTTCAGGGGCCGCGACGCGCTGCTCGTCGGCGTCTTCGCGCTGCAGATCGTGCCCCTCCAGATGGCGCTCGTCCCCCTGCTGCGGCTCTTCTCCCGGGGATGGCTGTTCCTGCCCGCCTGGAACGCCGCCGGAACGGCCCGGTTCGACCACCTCTGGTTCGCCCACACCGTCTTCGCGCTGCCGTTCGCCGTGTTCCTCCTCCACAACTCCATGGCGGGGCTGCCCCGGGACCTGGTCGAAGCGGCCCGGGTCGACGGCGCGTCGCACGCCACGCTGCTGCTCCGGATCGTCCTGCCGCTGAGCCGCCCCGCCCTGGTGACCTTCGCGGTGGTCCAGTTCGTCCGGGTGTGGAACGACCTGCTGGTCGCGATGACGCTGTCCGGCGGGGCGGCCGGGACCGCTCCGGTGACGGTCACGCTGGCGGCCATGGCCGGAACGCGCGGCAACGAGTGGCAGCGGCTCACCGCCGGGGCGTTCGTGTCGGCGTTCCTCCCGTTGCTGGTGTTCCTCTGCCTCCAGCGGCACTTCGCCCGGGGGCTGCTCGCGGGGTCCGTCAAGGGATGACGGAGAAGGAGGAGGCCGCGGGCGCGCGGCTGAGCCGGCCGGGCCTGCGCGGCCGGGAGGCCGAGCTGGAGCGGCTCCGTGCCATGGTCGAGGCGGTGCGCGACGGCGAGGGCGGCGGGACGGCCCTGCTCCTGGGTGAGCCGGGGATCGGGAAGACCGTCCTGCTGGAGGAGACCGTCTCGATCGCACGGGCCCGCGGGTTCGTCGTCAGCCGGGGCCGCGCCGAGGAGCTCCACGAGCTGGCACCGCTGGCCTCACTGGCCTCGGGCCTGCTGCACGGCGACCCGCCGCTGCTGGCCGCGGAGGACTTCGCGCACCTGGCCGGCCACCACGACCAGCGCATCTGGCTGGTCGAACGGCTGGCCCAGCTGATCGAGGAGCGCTCCGCGGGCGCGCCCACCCTGATCGCGATCGACGACGTCCAGTGGACCGATCCGCTGAGCCGGTTCGCGCTGAACGTCATGCCGGCCCGGCTGCTGGCCTCCCCGGTCCTGTGGCTGCTCGCGGGCCGGGAGAACCCGGACCTGCGCGGGGACGTACCCCGGACGACGACGCTTCCGCTGCGGCCACTGTCCGGTGCCGCCCTCGCCGAGCTGGCGCGCGACGCACTCGGTGGGACCGCGCCCGAGCACGTCACCGAGCTGCTCGACGGGGCCGGCGGCAATCCGTTCCTCGCGGCGGAGCTGCTGGCGGGCGTCGCCGCGTCGGGCGCGGACGGGGCCGGCCTGCCGGAGCGGCTGGTGCTCGGGGTCCGCGGCAAGCTGTCCGCGCTCCGGCCGGGCACCCTGCAGTTCCTGCGGATCGGCTCGGTCCTGGGACGCGCCTTCCACCTCGCCGACGCCGCGGCCCTGTGCGGCAGGCCCGCCGCGGGCCTCCTCGGTGAACTGCGGGAGGCGATCGCCGCCGGGCTCGTCGAGGACGACGGCGAGCGCCTCGTGTTCCGCCACGACCTGCTCCGTCAGGCGGTCTACGCCGACCTCGCGCCCTCCGCGCGGCGAGCACTGCACCGGGAGGCGGCGAGTCGGCTCGTCGCGGCGGGCCGGACCTCGACCGACGCCGTCCCGCACCTGCTCAAGAGCGCGGAACCCGGCGACGAGGAGGCGGTCCGACTGCTCGGCCGGGCCGCCTCGGACGTGGCCACCGTCATGCCCGACCTCGCCGCCGACCTGTCGGTGCGCGCCATGGAACTGGTGCCGCCGCACGACCCCGCGGTGTTCGGCGCGGGCGAACGGGCCATCACCGCCCTCACCCGCGCGGGCCGGTACACCCGGGCCCGCGGGATCGGCGACGTCCTCCTGGCCCGGCAGCCCCCCTTCGACGTCTTCGCCCGTCTGCAGTCGGTCCTCGGGGACACCCTGTGGCACCTCGACGAGATCCACGAGCTGACCCGCCGCTCGACGGCGGCCCTGGGCGTCGTCACCGACCCGGCGGTCCGCGCCCGGCTGACCGCGCGCCTCGCGCTCGCGCAGTCCCGCGGCCGCGACCTCGGCACCGCCCGCAGGACCGGGGAGCGGGCGGTCGCCGAGGCGGAGTGCGCGCAGGACCGGGAGGCCCGCGTCATCGCCCTGTGGGGCCTCGGCGAGATCGCCCTCAACGCGGGCGAGTGCGCGTCCGCCGTCGACCACCACACGGCGCTCAGCGCGTTCGACGCGGCGTTCCTGCCCGAGGAGGTGGTCGCACGCGTCCACCTGGACGATTTCGACACCGCCCGGCACCTGCTGCGGACGGCGGGCGCCGACCCCGTGCGGCCGGCGATGCTGATGTGGGCCCAGGCGAGCCTGAACCTGGGGCTCGGGCGGCTCGACGACGCGGAGGCCGACCTCGTCACCGTCGAGCGGCTGGAAGCGGACATCCAGGTGCCCGCCAACCTGGTCAACGTGCGGGTGAACCGGGGCCGGCTGGCCCTGCTGCGCGGCGACCGCGAAGCCGCGGAGGAGCACGCCGAGGTGGTCCGGGCGGCGGTGGCCGGCCGGCCGAACACCGGCAACCACGCCGCTCACCAGTACCTGGAGGCCCTCCTCGCCGACGCCGACGGCGACCACACGACGGCGGCCGAACGGGTGCGGTCCGCCCAGCGGGACCACCCCTTCGTCCGCTGGCGGCTCCTGCGCTCCCACTTCGTCGAGGCCGTGCGGATCGCCCTGCGCGCCCGCGACCGGGCACTGGCCGTGGACCTCGCGACCCAGGCGGCCGACTACGCCTCCGACAACCCCGCCGTGCCGACCGCGCAGGGGACCGCGGCCCACACGGCGGCCCTGGTGAACGCCGACCACGGCCTCCTGGAGCGGTCCGTCCGGATCCTCCTCGCCGGGCCCCGGCCCCTGCCCCTCGCGGCGGCCCGCGCCGACCTCGGCCGCGCACTGTCGAGCGCGGGAGACCCCGCCGCGGTCCCCGCGCTGACGAGCGCCTACGAGGCGTACGCCCGGGCGGGCGCCGGCTCCGAGGCCGACCGGGTCCGGGCGGAACTGGACCGCGCCATGACGGGCTCCGGCCGACGCCCGGCCCGTCCCCGCCCCGTCCAGGGGTGGGACGCGCTCACGGCCACCGAACGCAAGGTCGCCCGACTCGTCGCCGCCGGGCACACCAACCGGTCGGCCGCCGCCGCCCTCGTCGTGTCCGCGCACACGGTCAACACCCATCTGACGTCGATCTTCCGCAAGCTCTCGGTGAACTCCCGGGTCCGCCTGACCCGGCTGGTCCTGGCGCAGGCCGGGACCGACGCGGCCGGCCCGCCCCGGTCACCGGACCCTGCGCCCACGGGCAAGGCCCGGGGCGTCGCGTGACAACCGGCGGCACCTGCCCCGCCATAGCGTGACGGCATCGCGCGGCACCACGACGCGCGGACCAGCCCACCCGAAGCGAGGAAGAACAGCCATGCCGTACATCACCGTTGGCCAGGAGAACAGCACCGCCGTCGAGCTCTACTACGAGGACCACGGCACCGGGCAGCCGGTCGTCCTCATCCACGGCTTCCCCCTCGACGGCCACTCCTGGGAGCGCCAGAGCGCCGCGCTCCTCGACGCCGGCCACCGCGTCATCACCTACGACCGCCGCGGCTTCGGCCGGTCCTCCCAGCCGACCACCGGATACGACTACGACACCTTCGCGGCCGACCTGAACAGCGTGATGGAGACCCTCGACCTGAACGACGCCGTCCTCGTGGGCTTCTCCATGGGCACCGGCGAGGTCGCCCGCTACGTCTCCGCGTACGGCTCGGCCCGCGTCGCCAAGGTCGCCTTCCTCGCCTCGCTGGAGCCCTTCCTGCTCAAGACCGACGACAACCCGGACGGCGTCGCCCCGAAGGAGTTCTTCGACGGCGTCGTCGCCGCCGTGAAGGCCGACCGCTACGCGTACTACACCGCCTTCTTCAACGACTTCTACAACCTCGACGAGAACCTGGGCAGCCGTATCAGCGAGGAGGCCGTCCGCAACAGCTGGAACGCCGCGGCCGGTGGCGGCTCCTTCGCCGCCTCGGCGGCGCCGTCGACCTGGTACACCGACTTCCGCGCCGACATCCCGGCCATCGACGTCCCCGCCCTGATCCTGCACGGCACGGCCGACCGCATCCTCCCCGCCGAGAACACCGCGCGTCCCTTCCGCACGGCGCTCCCGTCCGCCGACTACGTCGAGATCGACGGCGCGCCGCACGGCCTGCTGTGGACCCACGCGGAGGAGGTCAACACCGCGCTCCTCGCGTTCCTGGCGAAGTGAGGCCGCTCCCGGCCCTTCACCCGGGGTGACCCGCCCGCGGCAGCCGGCGGACCGGCCCCGCTGCCGCGGGCGCCGACGCCGGACGGCAGGAGTCCCGCGGGTCCGGGAGCCGCGACCACAGGACGCGTGCACGAGGACAGCGGCGCCGCGCGGTCCGGCAGCCCCCTCGAACGGCGGTCCGCCCAGCCGCGCTCCGGCCGGGACCGCTCGGTCCGGGCCACCGCCTGCCCGGGCGGAGCCGTCGTGCCGCATACTGGTCCGCCGTACCGCCGTTGGACGAACCCCGTCCCGTACGGCCCCGGCCGGCGGAGTGAGTGTGGACCGATTGACGACCTGGCCCTCCCCCGGGGATGTCCACGGCGGGGGGACACCGGTCCGCGGCAGGGACGGGGAACTGGCGTTCGTCCGGGCGCGGCTCGACGCCCTCGCCCGGGGGGCGGGCGGGGTCGTCCTCGTCGAAGGCCCCGCCGGCATCGGCAGGTCGCGGATGCTCGTGGAGGCCGCGGCGTCCGCGGAACGGCGCGGGACCAGGACGTTCCGGGGCGGAGCCGACCCCGACGAGCAGTTCGTGCCGCTCGGCCCGCTGCTGGACGGCCTGTTCGCGGGGGAGCAACCCCTCGCCGGCGCCGAGCGGCTGCGGGACCTCGCCGCGGCACCCGGCCAGCGGTTCTGGCTGCTCCAGGAACTGGGCGACCGGCTGCGGGAGGCCACTCGGAGCGGCCCGCTGCTCATCGTCCTCGACGACCTCCAGTGGTGCGACGAACTGACGCTGCTCACCCTCCACACCCTCGCGGTCGCACTCGCCGCGCAGCCGATCCTGTGGCTGGTGGCCGTGCGCCACGGGAGCGTGCCTGCCCGGGTCCGCACGACACTCGACCGGATCCGGCAGGCCGGGGCGCACGAGCTGGTCCTGGAACCACTCGACGACGCGGCGGTCGCCCGGCTCACCGAGGACGTCCTGGGCGCGGTTCCCCACCCGGACGTCCTGCGGGTCGCGCGCCGCGCCGACGGCGTGCCGCTGCTGCTCAGGGAACTGCTCGACGCGATACGGGACGAGGGGCTGGTGACGATCGAGAACGGCACGGCGCGGCTCTCGGCCGGACCCCTCCCCCGCACCCGGCTGCCGTCCGTCGCGGGCCGGCTGGCCCGGCTTCCCGCCGCGGCCCGCGAACTCGTCGAAACCGCGGCCGCGGTGGGACGCCCCGTCACCGTGGCGCTGCTGGCCGAGCTGCTCGGCAGACCACCGGCGACACTGATCAGCGCCATCCAGGACTGCCTCGAATCCGGTCTGCTCGTCGAGAGCGGCGACCTTCTGGCGTTCCGTCACGAGCTGGTCCGTGACGCCGTGGAGGCCGGGCTCCCTCCCGCGCTGCGCCGGACCCTGCGGAGCCGGGCCGCCGAGGAGCCGCCGGCGCCGGCGGCGTCCCCGGCCCACCCCGACGCGCCGCCGGCCCCGGGCGTGCGGCCCGGCGACCGGACGGCCGCCGAACGGCTGCGCGCCGCCGCGGCCGAGCTCGCGGCCACCGCGCCCGGAGCGGCGGCGGAGCTCAGCCTCAGAGCGCTGGAGCTCACCATGGAGGACCCGTCGCAGCGGCCGAGGGTCATCGCCGAGACGCTCCCGCTGCTCTGGCAGCTGGGGCAGCCGGCCCAGGCGCACGACCTGGGGGCGGCGGCCCTGGCCGCCGGCGGCCTCGGGCCCGACGACGAGGCGCGGATCCGCCTCGCCATGGCGCGGCTCGCCAGCCACTTCGACTTCGCCGAGGCCGTCCGCCAGGCCCGCGCGGGGGCCGCACTGCCCGGGATCCCGGCCGCGCTGCGGGCCCGACTGCTCGCCCTGCTGTGCCTGGGCCTGTCACTGGCGGGTGATTTCGAGGGCGCGGAGCGGACGGCCGCCGAGGCGCGGGAGGCCACCGACACGGCCCGGGACGGCATCGCCCAGGCCACCGTGATGGTGGTCGACTCGGCCCTGTCCTTCTACCGGATGGACTGGAACGAGGCGCTCCGCCGGGCGAGCCGGGCGGCAGCCCTCGCGGCCGCCCTGGGCATCGCCCCGTCCGTCTGGATCCCGGAGGCGCTGTGGCAGTGCCTGCTGCTGACCGTGACCGGCCGCACCGCGGAGGCGCTCGCGCTCGCCGGGGCCGGGGTCGACGACACCCGCCACCAGGGCCCGTCGGTGGCCGCGCGCCTGTGGCTCATGCACCGCGCCCGGGCGCTGCTGGACGCCGGACGGCTGGCGGAGGCCCGGGCCGACGCGGAGGCCGCCGCCGACCTGAGGGGCGCGTTCGACGGCGGAGACCTCGCCGAACTCATGCTCCTGTACACCCTGACGCGCGTGGCGATCCACGCCGGCGACCGCGAGGCCGCCCGGCGGTGCGCGGCACAGGCGCGGCGCGTACGGGGTACGGGCGCACCGCTCGCCCGGAGCGTCGGCGCCTGGATGCTGGTGCAGCTGGCGGACTTCGACGGCCGGCCCGACCTCGCCCTGGCGGAACTCGACGAGGTACTGACGGCGCTCGCCGAGGAACGGCCGGCCCTGGTGAGCCCGGTCGACCCGATGGACACGCCCGCCCTGGTCCGGACCGCCCTGCGCGCCGGCGTAGCCGAGCGGGCCGCCCCGGCCGTCGAGGTGGCCGAGCGGCGAGCCGCGCGCAACCCGGACTTCGCCGTCCTCGCCGCCAGTGCCGCGCACGCCCGCGGGCTGCTCGACAACGATCTGGCGCACCTCCTGCGCGCCGTCCGGCTGTTCGAGGGGTGCTCACGCCCGATCGCCCGGGCCTCGGCGCTGGAGGACGTCGGACGCAAGCTCGCGACCACCCGCGGGCCCGAGGCGGTGCCGTACCTGGAGCAGGCGCTCGCCCTCTACGGCCGGTCGGGCGCGGAGCGGCACGTCGCACGGGTCCGCCGGCGCCTGCGGGCCGCCGGGGTGCGCCGACGCCCCGCACCGGCCGGAACAGCCGGGGAATGGCCCGAGCTGACGGCGTCCGAACTCCGGGTGGTCCGGCTGGTGGCGCAGGGGCTGACGAACGCCCGGGTGGCCGCGGAGCTCTCCCTGTCGCCCCACACGGTGGGCTCGCACCTGCGCCGGGCCTACACCAAGCTCGACCTCGGCTCCCGCGCGGAGCTGGCCCGACTGGTGGAGAGACGCGACAGCGGAGAGTGACTGCTTCGCATCCCCCGTCGAAGCCGTACCTATGGACCCTTCATGCGATGTGCCGGCGTCGCCGCCTCCTCAAAATGATCAACAGCTGCGGAAAGGAAGCGTTCCGCAGGGAACAGTTGGTCGAGAGAGGAACAGCGCATGACCGCAAGGCTCCAGCGAGCCCGCCCTGGCAGCCCTGGACTCCAGGCGCTCGTCGACGAACTCGCGGAGCAGCTCGGCCGGTCCGTCGCGATCGACGATCCGCTGGTCCGCGTGGTCTGCACGAGCCGCCACTTCGGCGACGAGGACCCCGTCCGCATCGGCACCCTGCTCCAGGGCCGGGCCGACAACGCCACCATCCGCTACGTACTCGCCCAGGGAGTGACCCAGTGGCCCGGACCCGGATTCATCGAGGGGCGTGATGACCTCGGACTCCTGCCCCGCTACGTCGTGCCGCTGCGCGAGCGCGGACACCTCCTGGGGCTGCTCATGGTGGTGGCGCCCGGCATGGCGCTCGCGGACAGGGAGACCGAGGCCATCGGACGGGCGGCCGGCCTGATGGCGGCGCAGATGTACGTCGAGCAGCTCGGCGCCGACAGCCGGCGGAGCGAGGAGCGGACCCTGGTCCTGGAACTCGTCGACACCGACGTCGTCACCCGCACCGCCGCGCGTCGGCGGGCCGTGGAACTCGGGCTGGTCGGGAAGGCCGAACACGTCCTGGTCACCGTGGTCAGGCTGGGCCGCGGCACGGAGCTCGTCCGGCGGCCCGAGGCCGCCCTGTGGGGCGCCCTGGAGGGCTTCCGGCAGACCCGCCAGGCGCACGGCGCCCTCGCGGTCGACCAGGACCGGGCGGTCCTGCTGCAACTGCGGGAGCGGCCACCCACCCCGCCCGAGGTCGCCGCCCAGTCGGCCCGCATCCTCGAGGAACTCGCCACCTTCCTGGAACCGTCGACGTCCCCGGTCATCGGTGTCGGCGGCCGGCACCTGGGCCTGCAGCACGCCTGGCGGTCGTACGAGCAGTCCCTCGTCGCGGCCCGCGCCGCCCGCCGGCTCCCCTCGCTCCGGAGCACCGGCGACTGGGACCTGCTCGGGGAGTTCGCCGTTCTCCTCCAACTCCCCGAGCACGCGCTGAACGCCGCCCTCGTGCCCGAGCCGCTGCGCACCCTGAACGAGGCCCACGGCGACGACCGGCTCCGGGACACCCTGCGCTGCTTCCTCGAACACGCCGGATCGATCCCCAGGACCGCCGAGGCGCTGCGGCTCCACCGCACCTCGCTCTACTACCGCCTGCGCCAGATCCAGGAGATCACCGGACTCGACCTCGACGACGGCGGCCACCGGCTCACGCTGCACCTGGGGCTCAGGATCGAGGAACTCCTCTGCACGGGCGAGGGCACGGCGGGCTGATCCGGGCTGCTGCGGCTGGCCGCGGCCTGCTCCGGGCTGATCCGGGCTGATCCGGGCTGATCCGGGCTGATCCGGCCGGCCGCGGCCTGCGCCGGCCCTCCCGGACGGCCCTCGCCCTGCGACAAAGCGTTGAGGATCTCGGACCCGATTCCTACAGCGCGCGGTGGTGGTGACGAAGGGCCGTCACCGAAGATGTGAGAGACGGCGCGGGGCTGACGACAGGCCCCTGACCAGGCAAGGAAGAGGGCATGAGAGAACTGATCACCACCGACGGGACACGCCTCGCCTACCGGGACACCGGTGGCGAGGGCGTCCCCCTGGTCATGCTCCACGGCTGGGGCCAGACGCAGGCGATGTTCCGCCACCAGGTCGAGGACCTGTCCCCCGGGCGTCGTGTGGTGACCGTCGACTTCCGGGGCCACGGGCTGTCCGACAAGCCGAAGCACGGCTACCGCATCGCCCGGTTCTCCCGCGATGTGCTCGAACTCGTCGACCACCTCGGGCTGGTGCGCTTCGACGCGCTGGGGTGGTCGATGGGCGTCTCGGTGTGGTGGAGCTTCATCGACCAGTACGGCACCGGACGGATCCGGCGCCTCGTCGCCGTCGACCAGCCGGCGGCCGTCGCCTCCGTGCCCTGGACGACCGGGCGGGAGCAGCGGCAGTCCGGCGCCATCTTCGACGTGTCGCAGCTGCTCGAACTGGGTGCGGCGCTCGCGGCCCCCGGGGGTGACGAGGTGCGCGCCGACTTCGTGCGCGGCATGTTCTCGGGCGACCCGGACCCGGAGGTGCTCGCCTTCGTCGCACGGGAGATCACCTCGACACCCGCCTACGCCGGCGTACCGCTGCTGTTCGACCACTGCGCCCAGGACTGGCGCGACGTACTGCCCCGGATCGACGTGCCGACCCTGGTGATCGGCTGCGAGGGGAGTCATGTGAGCCCCGACTCGCAGCGCTTCGTCGCCCAGCGGATTCCGGGCGCCCGGCTCCATGTCTTCACCTCCGACGTGGCGAATTCGCATTTCCCGTTCCTCGAGAACCCCGCGGCGTTCAACGCGGTGGTGGAGGAGTTCCTCATCGAGGAATCCGGCCCGAGAGCCTAGGGCCCGTCCGTGTCCACGCCGACGGCCGTGCGTACGGCCGCCCCTCCCGCGAAGAACCGAAGGCTTGGAATCCTCATGGCTCAGTCAGTGATGTCACGCGCGCCCGAAAGGGCGGTCCGGCAGCCGGCCGGCGACCGGCCGGTGTCCGCTTCCGAATGGCTCGTCGAGGTGCGTTCCGGAATACCGAGCGAGGGAAACGGGGCCTTCCTCTATCTCGGCATGCACGTCCGCGGATCGGCGACCAGCGTCCGCGAAGGGGTCAGAACGGTCCTGGAGCCCCGCGACCTGGTGTTCTGCGACCCGGCCCGGCGCCACCTCCTGCGGTTCGACGACGACTGCCGGATGCTCTTCTTCCGGGTACCCCGCGGCTACCTGGGAGTCACGGAAGCGGAGCTGGACCAGGTGGTGGGTGTTCCGGTGCGCGGCAACGACGGGCTGGGGGCGCTGGTGTCGGACTTCCTGTCCGCGCTCGCCGAGAAGGCCGATCTCCGCCGCCCCAGGCCCGGGGACCGACTCGCCCGTACGGCCGTCCACCTCCTGTCGGTGCTGCTCATGGAGCTCCTCGAAACCGGCATGGCGGGCGAGGAGGCCGAGGCGCCGACGGTCGGCGGCGAGATGCTGTCCCGGATCCGGTGCTTCATCGAGGAGCACCTCATGGACCCGGACCTCTCACCGGAGTCGATCGCCCGCGCCCACCACATCTCCGTCCGGTACCTGCACAAGCTCTTCCAGAACGAGGGCGTCACGGTGAGCCAGTGGGTGCGGCGACGCCGGCTGGAGTCCTGCCGGGTCGAACTGGGCCGGTCCAACCGGCGGTTCACCGTGGCAGCGGTGGGGCACCGCTGGGGCTTCAGCAGCCCTTCGCACTTCAGCCGCACCTTCAGGGGCGCGTACGGCATGACCCCGAGCGAATGGCAGTCCCTGGCGGCCTCGGCCGTCGCCGACGCCCCGCACGCGGCCTGACACCGAGAAGAGAACCGCCATGACCCCCACCGTCGTACTCGTCCACGGCGCCTTCGGCGACGCAGCGGCCTGGATAGGCGTCATCTCGGAACTGCGCAGCCGCGGCATCCCGGTGATCGCCCCGCCGAACCCCCTGCGCGGCCTCGTCTCCGACGCCGCCTACCTCGCGTCCGTCGTCTCGCAGATCCCCGGCCCCGTCCTGCTCGTGGGCCACTCCTACGGCGGGGCGCTGATCACCGTGGCCGGCGCCGCGGAGAACGTCGTCGGGCTCGTCTACGTCGCCGCGTACGTGCTCCACGAAGGCGAGAGCGTCGGCGAGTTGGAGGAGCGCTTCCCCGACTCCTCGCTGGCGGGCCACCTGAGGACGTGGACCTACCCGCTCGGCGGCGGCGACCGCGCGGTCGAGGTCACCATCGACGAAGCGGCCTTCCCCGCGGTCTTCGCCGCGGACGTGGCGAAGGACGTCGCCGGGGTGCTGGCGGCGGCCCAACGCCCGCTCGCCGCCGCGGCCTTCACCGAGGCGGCCTCGGTGGCCGCCTGGCAGGTCAAGCCGTCCTGGGCCCTGGTGGCCGGAGCCGACCGCGCGATCAACCCGGAGGTCCAGCGCTACGGCGCCGAGCGGGCCGGGTCCGTCGTCGTCGAACTCCCGGACGCCTCCCACGCCGTCGCCCTGTCGGAGCCCACCCAGGTCGCCGACCTGATCAGGGACGCGGTGCGGGCGACGAGCTGACCGGAACGCACGGCGTGGCGCGGACGAACCCCGGTTCCCTAGAGTCGTCCGTACCGGCTCCCCGTCGTGC
>NZ_JAXCLC010000052.1:0-64621 GCF_034043715.1 Kitasatospora purpeofusca
CCGGTGCCGGGGGGGGGGGGGCCCCCGCCCCCCCCCCACCGCCGTTTCGCCGTATTGGGAGCGATTCGTGCCGGTCCCCGTGCCCCGGGCGGCCGCCCGGGGCCGCGCCGGCCGCCGCGGTCCCGGGAAAAGGGGCAGGGTCCTCCTCGTACGCGCGGGCGGGGTGCGGCAGGATGTCCGCCATGACGTCCAGCACTCGTGAGGAAGAGGTCCGGGCCGCGCCGGCGGCCGGTCCACAGGCCAACACCGTGGTGGTGCCGGCGGACGAGGACCCGGTCGCGGCCGCCGGCAGCGAGGTGATCGGCGGCCCGCCCGGGCGGCGCGCCCTGCTCGGCGTCTCCTGGTGGATCCCGGCCCGCTTCCTGGCGCTGGTGGTGATCGTGGTCTCGGTGCTGGGCATGGCGCAGAAACTGCCCTGCTACAACGCCGCCTGGTTCCAGCCCGGCTCGCCGCAGTACGTGCACGCCTGCTACAGCGACATCCCGCACCTGTTCTCCGGACGCGGCTTCGCGGCCGGACTGCACCCCTACGTGGACCGGATCCCGGGCACCTCCGGGGATCTGCAGTTCCTGGAGTACCCGGTGCTGACCGGCCTGTTCATGCAGGTCTCGGCCTGGCTGACGCCCGGCGGCGGCGCCCTCCAGGACCAGGAGCGCTGGTTCTGGACCATCAACGCGGGCCTGCTGATGGCCTGCGCCGTGGTCGCCGTGGTCGCGCTCTCCCGCACCCACCGGCGCCGCCCCTGGGACGCCCTGATGTTCGCCCTGGCGCCGGTGCTGCTACTCAACGCCACCGTCAACTGGGACCTGCTGGCGGTCGCGCTGGCCGCCGTCGCGCTCGCCTGGTGGTCCGGTTCGCGACCGCTCTGGGCCGGCGTGTTCATCGGACTCGCCACCGCGGCCAAGCTCTACCCGCTGCTGCTGCTCGGCCCCCTGGTGGTGCTCTGCTGGCGGGCCGGGCGCGGGCGCGACCTACGGGCACTGCTCGGCGGCGCGGCCGGCGCCTGGCTGCTGGTCAACCTGCCGATCATGATGGCGAACCGGCAGGGCTGGTCGACCTTCTACGTCTTCAGCAAGCACCGCACCGAGGACTACGGCTCGCTGTGGCTGATCCTGATGCAGAACCGCGGCGTCGGACTGGCGAACCTCGACACCTTCATCGCCGTCCTGATGGTGCTGAGCTGCGCGGGGATAGCGTGGCTCGGGTTCGCGGCGCCCCGCCGGCCGAGGGTGGTCCAGCTGGCCTTCCTGGTGGTGGCCGCGTTCGTGCTCCTCAACAAGGTGTACTCGCCGCAGTACGTGCTCTGGCTGCTGCCGCTGGCCGTGCTGGCCCGGCCGCGCTGGCGGGACATCCTGGTCTGGCAGGCCTGCGAGGTGCTCTACACCCTGGGCATCTGGTCCCACCTGGGCTTCGTCACCGGCGCCAAGCAGCACGGGATCGGCGAGTCCTGGTACCACTTCGCGATCGTGCTGCACCTGCTCGGCACGCTCTACCTGGTGGGCCTGGTGATCCGGGACATCCTGCTGCCGGACCGCGACCCGGTCCGCTGGGACGGCAGTGACGACCCGTCCGGCGGGGTGCTCGACGGGGCCCCGGACGTGTTCGTGCTCGGCAGCGCCCGCCGGCTGCGCGAGGAGGAGAGCTACGCCGGGTACGCGCCGGCCGGCCCCGAGGCGTGGCTGGAGGAGCCGCCCGCCGCGGAACCGGCCGAGAGGGTCTGACCGGAGCGGCCCCCGCGGGGGCCGCTCCCTATCGGTCGACCACGCGGTCGAAGTGCGTGGTGGTGTGCCGGACCTGGAGGCCCAGCTCGTCGCCGATCGCCGGCGGCCCGCTCTCGCCGTCCAGGAGGAGCAGCGACACCTGCATGTGCGGCGGCTCGGCGAACCAGAGCTGCTTGCCCGCCCAGTGGTACGGCGACTTGGTCTTGTTGACGGTGGCCAGACCGGCCCGGGCGATGCCCTTGGCCCGCGAGGACATGCCCTGGACGTACTTGGGCGCCTCCAGGCCGATGCCGTGCGCGGTGCCGCCGGCGACCACCAGCAGGTGGCCGTCGGCCGGTGCCGGGTGCTGGCGGTAGCCGTAGCGGTCGCCCTTCTTGACCGGGGTCACGTCCAGCACCGTGGCCCTGACCTCCAGCGCGCCGTGGTCGCCCAGCCAGAGCCGGGTGCCGATCCGGGCCCGGAAGACGGTGCCGGGGAAGCGCTGGGTCAGCTGCTCCATGCCCGCCGCGCCGAGGTGGCTGACGAAGACGGTGTGCACCGGGAGCCCGGCGGCCCGGGCGGTCTCCACCCAGTACGCGACCTCGTCGACGGGGCTGGAGCCGTCCGGCCGGTCCATCGGCAGGTGCAGCGCCAGGCCCTCGAAGGCGACCCCGTCCAGCTCGGCGGCGACCGCCGTGAGGTCGGCCGCCGAGACGCCGTGCCGGCGCATGGTGGTCATGCACTCCAGCACGACCCGGGCGCCGCGCAGCGCCCGCAGGGCGTCCAGGTTCGCCACCGTCCGGATCACCCGGGCGTGCGGCAGTGGGAGCGCCTCCTCGCCCACCCGGTAGGGGGTGAGCACCAGCAGCTCGCCGCCGTACCAGTCGGCCGCGTCGGCGGCCTCGTAGGCGGTGCCGACGGCCAGCACGCCGGTGCCGAGGAGGGTCGCCTCCTCGGCCAGGCGGTGGTTGCCCAGTCCGTAGCCGTTGCCCTTCGCCACCGGCACCAGGCCGGGGAACTCGGCCAGGACGGATCGCTGGTGGGTACGCCAGCGTTCGGTGTCGAGATAGAGCGACAGCGTCATCGGGTCATCTCCCAGGGGGTGTTGGGCACGGCGGCCCGGGGGCTCGGCGGGGTGCTGCTCAGCGGCGCGACATGTAGAGGTCGAGGGCCTTGTGCAGCAGCTTGTTGAGCGGGAAGTCCCACTCGCCGAGGTACTCGGCGGCCTGGCCGCCGGTGCCGACCTTGAACTGGATCAGGCCGAACAGGTGGTCGTTCTCGTCCAGGGTGTCGGAGATGCCGCGGAGGTCGTACACGCCGCCGCCCAGCGCGTAGGAGTCGCGCATCATCCGCCACTGGATCGCGTTGGACGGCTTGACCTCGCGCTTGTGGTTGGCCGAGGCGCCGTAGGAGTACCAGACGTGCTCGCCGACGACCAGCATCGTGGTCGCCGCCAGCGGCTCGCCCTCGTGGTAGGCGATGTACAGCCGCATCCGGTTCGGGTCCTCGGCGGTGAGGGCGTTCCACATGCGCTGGAAGTACGACAGCGGGCGCGGGGTGAACTTGTCGCGCTCGGCGGTCACCAGGTAGAGCTGGTGGAAGATCGGCAGCTCGTCGTAGCCGCCCTGGACCACCTCGACGCCGCTCTTCTCGGCCTTCTTGATGTTGCGGCGCCAGAGCTGGTTGAAGCCCTTCTGGATGTCGTCCAGCGAGCGGTTGGCCAGCGGCACCTGGAAGACGTAGCGCGGCTGGACGTCGCCGAAGCCGGCGCCGCCGTCCTCGCCCTGGAGCCAGCCGGCCTTGCGCAGCCGGTCGGCGACCTCGAAGGCGCGCGGCTCGTACCAGTCGGCCTCGATGTCGCGCAGGCGCTTCGCCGTCTTGCCGGCGATGGCCTCCTTGATGGTCGGGGCGTTCCAGCGGCGGATGACCACCGGCGGGCCCATCTTCACCGAGAAGGCGCCCTGGGACTTCAGGTGGGCGAGCATCGGCTGCAGCCAGCGGTCGAGGTCCCGGTCGAACCAGTCGATCACCGGGCCCTCGGGCAGGTAGGCGAGGTAGCGCTTGACCTTGGGCAGCTGGCGGTACAGCACCAGGCCGGCGCCGACGAGCTGGTTGTTCTGGTCGAACCAGCCGATCGACTCGGTGCGCCACTCGGCCTTCACATCGCCCCAGGACGGCACCTGCATGTGGCTGGCCGAGGCGCGGCTCCTGATGAAGGCGAGGTGCTCCTCGCGGGTGATCGTCCTCAGGCGCAGGCTCATGCTCGGTGCTCCTCGTCGGTCGGGCTGCGGTGGGCCCCGTGTTCTCGGGCTGACCCTATCGTCCGGGCTTCCGTCGGCTGTGGGTCCCGTCGGCCGCGGGTCCTGTCCGCGGTGGATCCCGGCTGCTGCGGGCACGGCGACGCCCCCGCGGCGTACCGGTCCGTCGAAGACAGATACGCCGCAGGGGCGCCGGGGGTTCCTCGCGGGGTGGGCCCTAGCCCCACAGGCCGCCGCGGGCGATACCGAGGTAGAAGCCGATGGCCGAGGCGCCGAGCGTGACCATCAGGACGAAGCGTTCGGCCGTGGTGACGGAGATGTACATCCCCACCAGGCCGGTGATGATCCCGAACAGGCCGGTCCACGAGGTCAGCAGATGGAGGTTGTGGAAGAACGAGGTGATGAAGGCGATCGCGCCCAGCACGGCGGTGAGGCCGACCAGGGAGTTCTCGCGCGGGTGCGGGTGGCCGTCGGTGTTCAGGGTGAGGGCCGGCATGCGGTGGACGGTCTGGGCCATGAGTCCCACCTCCTGGCGTGGAGACGAACGAGCAGGAAACCCGTTCCGTCCAGATTGCGGCGGTTGGGTCGGTCTCACAACCCCTATGCGTTTTGTTCGTCCGTCCGGGTGCGGGTAGGGTGGGCCGTCTGCACTGGTGTAGCTGTGCCCTCCGCTGCCCTCTTCCGGGTGAACGGGGACGGGCTGTCCGACCCGGCCGCTACGGTGGCCGAAGTCGTCACTGCACCGGTGTCGACGCTGCACAACCCTCCTGCCACGGAGAGACCGTGGCCGTTGAGTCCAAAGGAGGTGGGTTACTCATGCGTCACTACGAGGTGATGGTCATCCTCGACCCCTCGGTCGAGGAGCGCGCCGTTTCCCCCCTGATCGAGAGCTTCCTGGCTGTCGTCCGCAACGCGGGCGGCAAGGTCGAGAAGGTCGACACCTGGGGTCGCCGCCGTCTGGCCTACGAGATCAACAAGCAGTCCGAGGGCATCTACTCGGTCATCGACCTCCAGGCCACGCCTGAGGTCGTCAAGGAGCTCGACCGCCAGATGGGCCTGAGCGAGTCGGTTCTGCGGACCAAGGTCCTGCGCCCGGACACCCACTGAGCCACCTCTGAGGCCTTCGGGTCTCGGGTAGCTCGCGTCCGCTGTTTCACGTGAAACAGCGGTGAACGGACATCTTCCCGAGAGGTCATCACCACATGGCAGGCGAGACCGTCATCACCCTCGTCGGCAATCTCGTCGACGACCCCGAGCTGCGCTTCACCCCGTCGGGTGCGGCGGTCGCGAAGTTCCGCATCGCGTCCACCCCCCGCACCTTCGACCGTCAGACGAACGAGTGGAAGGACGGCGAGAGCCTCTTCCTCACGTGCAACGTCTGGCGGCAGCCGGCGGAGAACGTGGCCGAGTCGCTGCAGCGCGGCATGCGCGTCATCGTGCAGGGCCGACTGCGCCAGCGGTCTTACGAGACCAAGGAAGGCGAGAAGCGGACGGTCTTCGAGGTCGAGGTCGACGAGGTCGGTCCGAGCCTGCGCTCGGCGACCGCGAAGGTCACCCGGGCCAACCGGTCCGGTGGCCCCGGCGGCGCTCCCGGTGGCAGCGGCTTCGGCGGCGGCCCCCAGGGCGGCGGCCAGTCCGGCGGCAACTGGGGCGGCGGTGGCGGCCAGCAGGGTGGCAGCTGGGGTGGAAACTCCGGCGGCCAGTCCGGCCCCGCCGACGACCCGTGGGCGTCCGGCACTCCCTCTGGTGGAAACCAGAGCGGCGGCAGCTGGGGCGCTCCGTCCGGTGGCGGCTTCTCGGAAGAGCCCCCGTTCTAAGAGCTGACAGATTTCGTGCGGCCAGGGTGCCGGCGTCGTGAGACGCCGGCCCGGTCGTGAACCCAATGGAGCACACAATGGCGAAGCCGCCTGCTCGCAAGCCGAAGAAGAAGGTTTGCGTCTTCTGCAAGGACAAGGTCAACTACGTTGACTACAAGGACACGAACCTGCTGCGGAAGTTCATCTCCGACCGTGGCAAGATCCGTGCCCGCCGGGTCACCGGCAACTGCACCCAGCACCAGCGTGACGTCGCCACGGCCGTGAAGAACAGCCGTGAGATGGCGCTGCTGCCCTACACCAGCACCGCGCGCTAAGAGAGGGTGACCGAATAATGAAGATCATCCTCACTCACGAGGTGCCGGGTCTCGGCTCCGCCGGCGAGGTCGTCGAGGTCAAGGACGGCTACGCCCGCAACTACCTGGTCCCGCGTGGCTACGCCATCCGCTGGACCAAGGGTGGTCAGAAGGACGTCGACGCCATCCGTCGCGCCCGCAAGATCCACCAGATCCAGACCCTCGAGGCCGCCAACGAGGTCAAGGGCAAGCTCGAGGGCGTCCAGGTCAAGCTGGCCGTCCGCTCGGGCGAGGCCGGCCGTCTGTTCGGCTCGGTGACCCAGGCCGACGTCGTCGAGGCCATCAAGGCCGCCGGCGGCCCGGCGGTCGACAAGCGCGCCATCGCGATCGGCTCGCCGATCAAGACCGTGGGCACCCACAAGGTCTCGGTCAAGCTGCACTCGGACGTCCAGGCCAACCTGGACATCGCCGTCGTCGCCGCCTGATCAGCGACAACGCCGTAGCAGTGGCCGCAGGGCCGGTCTTCCCCTCGGGGGAGGCCGGCCCTCGGTCGTTCCCGGGGGCGGGCCCGGCCCGGTGCGGCGCCGGGCCCCCGGCCCTGCGGGGAGCCGGGGGCTCAGCTCCGGACGGCGCCGGTGACCAGCCACTTGCCGCCCCGGGCCCGCTTGGCCAGGAAGCCGGCGCGGACCAGCATGAAGAGGTTGAGCGCCCACCAGAGCCCGGCCAGCCCGGTGCCGCTGGCCGGCACCGCGAGCGCGGCCGGGGCGAACACGACGAGCGTGGCGAGCATCGCCCAGGCCAGGAACCTGCCGTCCCCCGCGCCCATCAGCACCCCGTCCAGGACGTAGACCAGCCCGGAGACCGGCTGGCAGAGCGCGAGCAGCAGCAGGACGGTGTTCAGCTCCTGCTGCACCGCGGGGTCCGGGGTGAACAGCGGGACGTAGAGCGGCCGGGCGACCACGATCAGCACACCCAGCACCGCCCCGGCGCCGATGCCCCACTCGATCATCCGCCGGGTGGCCGCCCGGGCGCCCGGGACGTCCGAGGCACCCAGGTAGCGGCCGATGATGGCCTGGCCGGCTATCGCGATGGAGTCCAGGGCGAAGGCGATGAACAGGAGCACCGTCATCGCGATCTGGTGGGCGGCGATCCGGTCGTCACCGAGCCCGGCGGCCACCGCGGTGGCGATCATCAGGATCGCGCGCAGGCTCAGGGTGCGGACCATCAGCGGCCCGCCGGCCCTGGCGCTCGCGCGTATCCCGGCGGCGTCCGGCCGGAGCGGGGCCCGCTCCCGGCGCGCCCCGCGCACCACCACGAACACATAGGCGGCGGCCATGCCGGTCTGGGCGACCACCGTGCCCCAGGCCGAGCCGGCCACCCCGAGCCCGGCGCCGTAGACCAGGCCGGCGTTCAGCCCGAGGTTGGCGGCGAACCCGGCGACGGCCACGTACAGCGGCGTCCGGGTGTCCTGGAGGCCGCGCAGTACGCCGGTGGCGGCCATCACCATGAGGACGGCCGGGACGCCGAGCGCGCTGATCCGCAGATAGGTCACCGCGTACGGGGCGGCGGTCGCCGAGGCGCCGAGGGCGTCGGCCACCCTGGGGGCGAGCAGCAGGATCAGCGCGACCACGGCGGCGGAGAGCCCCAGTGCCAGCCAGATGCCGTCGATGCCCTGCCGGATCGCGGCCCGGCGGTCCCCGGCGCCGATCCGGCGGGCGACCGAGGCGGTGGTGGCGTAGGCGAGGAAGACGAACACCCCGGTCGCGGTGGTGAGGGCGGCCGAGGCGACGCCGACACCGGCCAGCTGGGCCGTGCCGAGGTGGCCCACGATGGCGGAGTCGGCCATCAGGAAGAGCGGCTCGGCGACCAGGGCGCCGAAGGCGGGGACGGCGAGGGCGAGGATCTCCCGGTCCTGGCGGCGGCGGTCGGCGGTGAGGGTCATGGGGTCCAGGCTACCCATCCACAGGTAAGTGGCGCCAGGGGGATTGGCAACTTACTCGCACGCCTGGGCGACTGGGCCGTCCGCGTCTGTGTCCACCGCCACCCGACTGTGTGTGAAGAATTTCTCATGCACAGGCCCTGGAGGGGGGAATCGCAGGTCAGCGAGTTGACGGTGGATCGATGGTCTGGTTATCCACAGGGCTTTCCACAGGGGCGTCCACAGGTTTGCGGTACTTCTCCACAGCCATCGGGCACTCGTCCACACCCCCTGTGGATAACCGCCTTGGCCGAAAGGCTCCCGGCGCCTTAGCGTGGGCTCTCCGGCCGACACTCCTACCCGCCCCGGCGTCCGATTTGTCGGTGCGGTGGCGTAGAAATGCGATGGCGGGAGTCGGGTTCCGCTCCCTCCCGGCCGCCACCGGCAAGGCCCGCTCCAACTCGCACCACTCGCTGATCGGGGAACACGCGTGACCGGCCCCCAGTACGACGACCACGACGCCCCGCCCCCGCCGGAGGACGACTGGCAGGGTGCCGACGACCCCTTCCCGGTCGGCGCCTTCGCCGACGCCCCCTTCCCGGACGGTCCCGGCGACCGGCTGCCGGTCTCGCGCGCCCGCGCCAACGGCCAGGGCCAGGGCCAGGGACAGAGCCAGGGCGGCGGCTTCCAGAAGGGCGGCAAGGGCGGCTCCGGCGGATCGGGCGGCTTCCAGCGGGACGGCAAGCGGCGCCAGGGCGGCGACGACGAGCGCTCCGGGGACGGCGGCCTGGACGGCTTCGAGCGGGTCCCCCCGCAGGACCTCGCGGCCGAGCAGTCCGTCCTCGGCGGCATGCTGCTGTCCAAGGACGCCATCGCCGACGTGGTCGAGGTGCTCAAGCCCGCCGACTACTACCGCCCCGCGCACGAGCTGGTGCACGGCGCGATCCTCGACCTCTACGCGCGCGGCGAGCCGGCCGACCCCATCACCGTGGCCGGTGAGCTGACCAAGCGCGGCGAGCTCCAGCGGGTCGGCGGCCCCGGCTACCTGCACACCCTGGTCAACTCCGTCCCGACCGCCGCCAACGCCGAGTACTACGCCCAGATCGTGCACGAGCGGGCGGTGCTGCGCCGGCTGGTCGAGGCGGGCACCCGGATCGCGGGCATGGGCTACGCCGCCGAGGGCGACGTCGACGAGATCGTCAACGCGGCCCAGGCGGAGATCTACGCCGTCACCGAGCAGCGCACCAACGAGGACTACGCCCCGCTCGCCGACATCATGGAGGGCGCCCTCGACGAGATCGAGTCGATCGGCTCCCGGAACGGCCAGATGTCCGGCGTCCCGACCGGCTTCGCCGACTTCGACGCGCTCACCAACGGGCTCCACCCCGGCCAGATGATCGTCATCGCGGCCCGTCCCGCGATGGGCAAGTCCACCCTGGCGCTGGACTTCGCCCGGGCCTGCTCGATCCAGCACAAGCTGCCGAGCGTGATCTTCTCGCTCGAAATGGGTCGCAACGAGATCGCCATGCGCCTGCTCTCCGCCGAGGCGCGGGTCGCGCTGCACCACATGCGATCCGGCTCCATGACGGACGACGACTGGACCCGGGTCGCCCGCCGGATGCCGGACGTCAGTGAGGCACCGCTGTTCATCGACGACTCGCCGAACCTGTCGATGATGGAGATCCGCGCCAAGTGCCGCCGGCTCAAGCAGCGCAACGACATCAAGCTGGTCGTCATCGACTACCTCCAGCTGATGCAGTCCGGCGGTTCCCGCCGGGCCGAGAACCGCCAGCAGGAGGTCTCCGACATGTCGCGGAACCTGAAGCTGCTGGCCAAGGAGCTGGAGGTGCCGGTGATCGCGCTGTCCCAGCTGAACCGTGGTCCCGAACAGCGCACCGACAAGCGGCCGATGGTCTCCGACCTGCGTGAGTCCGGCTCGATCGAGCAGGACGCGGACATGGTCATCCTGCTGCACCGCGAGGACGCCTACGAGAAGGAGTCCCCCCGCGCGGGCGAGGCCGACCTCATCGTCGCCAAGCACCGTAACGGCCCGACCGCCACCATCACCGTGGCCTTCCAGGGCCACTACTCGCGCTTCGTCGACATGACCCGCGACTGACCCGCGACCGGCCCGCGGCCGACGCCGACGACCGGCCCGCGAGTGACTGTGAGTGACCGCGGGACCGTTTCGTGGGCGGTCCCGCGACCGGTCCGGACCGTTCTGTCCGGTACGCCCCCGCCCAGGGTTCAGGACCGTCGGAAAACCGTTGCTCCGTACGCGGTCCTTCAGTAGCCTGCGCGAGCACCTGTTCGGTGCTTCGTTCGACAACACCCTTGGGGGGTACGGTGCTCAGTCACCGTCACATCATCGTCGCCGCCGCCGTGGTGACGAGCCTGGCCGTCGGTCCCGGCCTGGCCGTCGCCGCCGGAACCGGTACCGAAGGGGCCCCGGCCCGCCCGGCCGCGGGCGCCGTGCCGGCCAAGCCGGCCAAGTCGCTCGACGACATCGCCTCCGCCGCCTTCGGCACTGTCCGTAGCCCCGCCGAGGCCTCGGTGCGGCAGCAGAGCAAGGCTGCCAAGGCCCAGGGCGCCGCCGCCGCGACGGCCAACGACAGCCTGGCCGTGGACGTGTCCGTCTTCGGCACCAGCGCCTACGGCGTTCAGGCGGTCACCTTGATCAACAGCGACACCGCGCCACTCGACCTGGTGGTCGACTGGGGCGACGGCACCTCGGACCGCTTCAACGGGGTCGGCACCGGTGTGAGCGCGCACGACCACGTCTACGCCAGCCTCGGCCAGTACACGGTCACGGTCACGGTCTCGGACGGCAACGGCGAGGCCACGACCAACGGCGTCACCATGGCCACCGCCGGCACGGAGTTCACCCCCTACGGTCCGACCCGGCTGCTCGACACCCGCGACGGCACCGGCGCCCCGGCGGGCCGGGTCCAGCCCTGGGCCGAGACCCGGGTGAGGGTCGCCGGCAACGCCGGGATCCCGGCGGGGGTGACCGCGGTGGCGCTCAACCTCACCGTCGTCGACCCGACCGGCGGCGCGGGCCACATCATCGCCTACCCCGGTGACGAGACCCGTCCGGAGACCTCGAACGTCAACTACACCCCGGGCCAGACCGTCCCCAACCTGGCGATCGTCCCGGTCGGCGCCGACGGCTACGTCAACCTCTACAACCGCGGCGGCGCGGCCGTCGACCTGCTCGCCGACATCGCGGGCTACTTCACCAGCTCGGAGGCCGCCGGCTACACCGCGGTCGGCCCCACCCGGCTGGTCGACACCCGCGAGGGGCTGGGCGCGAACCGCGGCCAGGTGCCCGGATGGACCTCGTTCCCGGTCCAGACGGCGGGCCGGGCGGACATTCCTTCCGGGGTCCGCGCGGTGGCGCTCAACGTCACGGTGACCGACCCGCAGAGCGACGGCCACCTGACCGTCTACCCCGGCGACCGCCAGGCGCCGAGCGTGTCCAACCTCAACTTCCGCCGCGGGCAGACCATCGCCAACTCGGTGATCGTGCCGGTGGACGCGTCCGGCCGAATCCAGGTGCTCAACGGCGCCCAGGGCGCCTCGGACGTGATCGTGGACGTCGTCGGGTACTACGGGGACGGCGGGAGCGCGTACGTCCCGAGCTCCCCGGCGCGCCTCGCGGACACCCGGAACGTGGCGGGCGGTTCGGTCTCCAGCCAGGGCTACCTCTACATGGGTCTGGGCTTGGAGGCCCCGGAGTTCACCGGTTTCGTGCTCAACAGCACGGTGACCAACACCCGGACCGACGGCCACCTGACGGTCTTCCCGGACCCGAACAGCATCGACCGGTACCGGGACGGCACCTATGTCTGGCCCACCAAGCCGAACGCCTCCACGCTGAACTGGAAGGCCGGCGACACGGTGCCGAACCTGGTCCAGGCGGACCCCGGCGCCAACGGGATCATCGACTTCTGGAACGCCAGCGGCGGCGACACCGATCTGGTCGTCGACCTGTTCGGCTTCTACATGAACCGCTGACCCCCGGCAGACGACCGCACCCCGGGAGCGGCCTCGCGAGGCCGCTCCCGGGCACTTCCCCGCGTATTCCCCCCCCGCCGGACCGGACCGGGTGGGCCCGGGGAGGACGGGTTCCGCGGATGGGCTACTGTCCTCGCCGTGACTCCGCTCCCGTTGTCGCCCACCACTCCGTAGGAATGCCCCCACATGTCCCGAATATCGCGTCTCCGATCCACTGCGTTCGGCAGCCGGCCACTGTCGGAAGCGCTGGGCCGGAAGAACGGGTTCGGTCTGCTGCGGCTCCTGCTCGCGCTCTCGGTGATCTTCGCCCACGCCATGCCGCTCGCGTGCGCCGGGGAAGCATCGGGGCGATCTGGTCGCGCGGGCAGGTGGAGCTGGGAGGTCTGGCGGTGGCCGGCTTCTTCGTGCTCTCCGGTTTCCTGATCACGGGCAGCGGCGTCCGGCTCAGCACGGCACGCTTCGTGTGGAACAGGGCCATCCGGATCCTGCCGGGCCTGTGGGTCTGCCTGCTGGTCACGGCCTTCGTCATCGCGCCGCTCGTGGCCCGTCGGGAACACCTGCTGGACGGCTTCTGGTCGCACCCCCAGGGCCCCTGGCAGTACGTCCTGGCGAACTGGTCGATAGGTACCGCTCAGCCGGGGATCTCCGGACTGCTGACGCACAACGCCGACCAGGGATTCAACGGTTCGCTCTGGTCGCTCGCCTACGAGGTCGTCTGCTACCTGGCGGTCGCGTCCCTCGCCGCCCTGGGCATCCTCCGCCGGGCGCGTTGGGCCGTGCCCGCACTGGTCGTCGCGCTGTACTGCTACATGGTCTACCAGGCGATCGACGGTCCCGGTCTGCGGGGGCCCATCTACATCCACACGTCGCTGCCGGAGTGGCGACTCCCCTTCCTCGGTTCGATCGGCATGGAGAAGCTCGTGCCGCTGGGCCTGCTGTTCGGTCTCGGCGCGGTCGCCGAGCTGTACAAGAAGAAGCTGCCGATGAACGGGGTCGCGGCGCTGCTGTCGTTCGCCCTCCTGGTGGGGAGCGCCCGGTACGGCGGGTTCTACCTGATCGGACTGCCGGCCCTCGCCTACCTGCTGATCTGGCTCGCCTGCTGCATGCCCGGCCCGCTGACGAGGGTCGGCGCCAAGGCCGACCTCTCCTACGGCGTCTACATCTACGCGTTCCCGATCCAGCAGGGCCTGGCCCTCTGGCAGGTGCAGAAGCACGGGTACGCCGTCTACACCGGCGCCTCCGTCGCCCTGGCCCTCGTCGCCGCGGCCCTGTCCTGGTACCTGGTGGAGAAGCCCGCGCTGAAACTCAAGAGCATCGGCCTGCCCCGGAAGGGCGTCGTCGGAGCGGCCGGGCCGCCGCAGCCGGCCCGGGAGCCCGCGACCGCCTTGTCGGCCTGACCCGCCGGTGTGTCGCTCCGTCCGGGCTCCGGAGCGGGGGTGCGGCCGCCCGGACCCCGGGCCGTTGACCGGTGTTCCGGGAACGATGATTTTTAAACGGATGGGCTACTGTCCTTGCCGTGAATCTCATACGACTGCGGGCCCCCGGGCGATCCGGGAAGGCCGAACGCGCTGCGGCGGCCGCCGGCGCCGGTTCCCGCCTCGGCTGGCTGGATGCCCTGCGCGGCATCGCGGCCCTGGTCGTGGCGCTGCACCACTTCGGGATCCTGGAACTGCTGCCCTTCGGCGGGGCGGTCTGGGACCACTTCGACCTGGGACTGTACGGCGTGATGCTGTTCTTCCTGGTGAGCGGCTACATCATCCCCGCCTCGCTGGAACGCCGGGGCGACGTACGGGCGTTCTGGGTGGGCCGGCTGTTCCGGATCTACCCGGCGCTGATCGCCGCCTTCGCGGTGGCGATCCTGATGCTGCCCGAGGGCGACGGGTCGGTGGCGCTCTTCCGCACCGGCCACAACCTCATCTCGCTGGCCGCGAACGCGACGATGCTGCAGGACATGCTGAACGTCGTCAACGGCATGGGCGTGACCTGGACCCTCACCTACGAGATGGTCTTCTACTTCCTGGTCACCGGCCTGTTCACGCTCGGCTGGCACCGGCGCAGCGGCACCATCGCGGTCACCTTCGCCGCGATCGCCCTGGTGTTCGGCGGATCGCTCGCCAGCGCCACGCTCGCCCAGTCCCTGGACGCCACCCGGCACCTGGTGCTGGCGGCGGTGCTGATCGTGGTGATGGGCTTCCTCTGCATGCTCAGCGGCAACCCGGCGCTGGCCCGGATCGGCGGCCTGCTGGTGGCCGGCCTCGCGCTGGTACTGCTGTTCCTCAACAGCCGCGCCCCCGTCTTCGAGACCCTGCTGATCTTCGCCACGATGTTCGCCGGCACCGTGCTGTACCGCGCCGAGCACGGCCAGATCGAACGCTCCCAGGCCTGGCTGTGCTGCGGGTTCGTGGTGGTCTCCGGAGTCGCGATCGGCTGGATGTACAACCGCAACGGTGTCGAGCTGAACACCTGGAACTCGGGCTGGGTCGCCTGGTCGCTGTCCTTCACCGGCGCCTGGGCCACCTTCCTGGCGGCGATGCTGCTGCGCAAGAAGCGGTTCCCGAAGCCGCTGACCTGGCTCGGCTCGGTCAGCTTCTCGCTGTACCTGCTGCACGTGCCGCTGCTGCACACCATCCGCCCGCACCTGGCGAACCCGATGCCAGAGACCGCCGGCGCCAAGACGCTCTGGGCGGTCGAGTACCTGGCGATCTCGCTGGCCGCCGCCTACCTGCTGTACCGGCTGGTGGAGCTGCCGTTCCAGAAGCTGGGGCGCAAGGCGCTGAAGGCGCTGGAGCGGAGGTTCCCCGGTGGCCCTGCGGACGGACCCGCGGATGGGCCGCCGGACGGATCCGCCCGCCCGGCCGCCGTGCCGGCACCGGCGGAGCCGGCGGCCGCCCGGGTGCCCGTCGAGGCGGGTGCCGCCGCGGGCTGACGCGCGTTCCGGACCGCCGTTCCCGCCTGCCGTCCCCGGTGCTTCGCCGGGGACGGGGCGGACCGACGGTTCAGAGCGTGACGGTGGCCCGGAACACGGTGGCACCGGTGCCGGTCAGCCGGATCGCGGTGCCGGTGGCCGGGAGGAAGGCGGACTCGCCGCGGGCCAGCTCCAGCGTGCCGCCGTCGGCCGAGGTCAGCCGGGCCGTGCCCGCCGTGCAGAGCAGGATCTGCGGCGCGTCGCCGAGCAGCGTCCGCTCCCGGCCGTCGAGGGCGAACCGGGAGAGCCGGAACTCGTCGATCGGTACGGGGTACAGCTCCTCGCCCGGCGTCGCGTCCACCGGGACCGGCAGCAGCGGCTCCGGCGTGGTGGCGGCGAACTCGACCACCTTGAGCAGCTCGGGCACGTCGATGTGCTTGGGGGTGAGGCCGGCCCGCAGCACGTTGTCCGAGTTGGCCTGGAGCTCGACGCAGACGCCGTGCAGATACGCGTGCGGGACGCCGGCGCCCAGGTAGAGCGCCTCTCCGGCGCGCAGCAGGACGTGGTTGAGCAGCAGCCCGGCGATCAGCCCCCGGTCGCCGGGGAAGTCCCGGGCGATCCGGACGTACGGCGCGTACGGGCCGGCCGGGTCCTCGGCGGCGGCCTTGCCGACCGCCTCGGCGGTGTCCCGGACCACGGCCCCGGCGGCCGGGCCGTCCAGGCCGAGGGCGGCGGCCAGGGCGCCGCTGAGCGCCTCGGACTCGTCGTCGGCCCGGAGCGCGGCGATCACCGGCTCCAGTGCGGGGACATGGAGACCGGCCAGCAGCGCGGCCGCGTCGGCGGGCCGGCGGAAGCCGCACAGTCCTTCGAAGTCGCCCAGGGCGCAGATGAGTTCGGGCTTGTGGTTGGCGTCCCGGTAGTTCCGGTGCGGGGCGTCCAGCGGAATCCCCAGGGCGTTCTCGGCGGCGAAACCGGCCCGGGCCTGGTCGAGCGAGGGGTGGGCCTGGATGGAGATCGGGATGCCCGGGGTGAGGACCTTGAGCAGGAACGGCAGGGTGGGCCCGAACCGGGCCACCGAGGCGGCCCCCAACTCGCCCTCGGGATCCGCGGCGATCAGCTCGTCCAGCCGGCGCGGCCCCTCGCCCCGGTCGGCCCGGGAGGGGTCGCCGGGGTGGGCGCCCATCCAGAGCTCGGCCTGCGGTTCGCCGGTCGGCTCCTGCCCGAGCAGCTCGGGGAGCGCGGTGACGGATCCCCAGGCGTACGGGCGGACGGTGTTGACGAGCTTGTCCATGGGCGCGGTCCTGCTCCTTTGCTGCGGTGGGCTGGCGGGCCTCGCCGCCGGGCGGCGCCCCGCGGGCGGTGCCGACGGTGGGCATCCGGGCAAAGGCCGGGCATCGACCCTAGCCGACCGGTGCCT
The DNA here is from genome assembly GCF_034043715.1 of Kitasatospora purpeofusca. GTDB lineage: Bacteria > Actinomycetota > Actinomycetes > Streptomycetales > Streptomycetaceae > Kitasatospora > Kitasatospora purpeofusca_A. Next base: position 16,326 of record NZ_JAXCLC010000052.1, read on the forward strand.
CCGCAGGGGAAACGCCGGAGGCCGGTGGGGAGTGCCTCGGGCGGCGGGTCGGTTCGGGAACGCGGTAGTAGGATGCCAGGACCCAGTGTTTTCCACAGTGTCCCCCAGACGGCGGGTGCCGGCCGGGGCTGTGTGTCCTGATGAGTGCGGGCAACGGTGACTGGCACTTCCCGCCACCGGCCGAGAGGTTAGTACGTGACCGTCAACCAGCAGAGTTTTGCTGATCTCGGCCGGGTGCTGGTGATCATCCCCACCTACAACGAGGTGGAGAACGTCGAGCGCATCGTCGGCCGGGTCCGCGCCGCCGTCCCCGAGGTGCACATCCTCGTCGCCGACGACAACAGCCCGGACGGCACCGGTGAGCTCGCCGACAAGCTGGCGGCCGAGGACTCCCACGTGCGCGTGCTGCACCGCAAGGGCAAGGAGGGCCTGGGCGCCGCCTACCTGGCCGGCTTCCGCTGGGGCATCGACGAGGGCTACGACGTGCTCGTCGAGATGGACGCCGACGGGTCCCACCGGCCCGAGGAGCTGGAGCGGCTGCTGACCGCGCTGCGCGGCGCCGACCTGGTGCTCGGCTCGCGCTGGGTGCCCGGCGGCCGGGTGGTGAACTGGCCGAAGTCCCGGCTGCTGCTCTCGCGGGCCGGCTCGACCTACTCGCGGCTGATGCTCGGCGTGCCGATCCGGGACGTCACCGGCGGCTACCGGGCGTTCCGCAAGGAGACCCTGCTGGGCCTGGGCATGGACGAGGTCGCCTCGGCCGGCTACTGCTTCCAGGTCGACCTGGCCTGGCGCACCGTGAAGGCCGGCTTCAAGGTGGCCGAGGTGCCGATCACCTTCGTCGAGCGGGAGCTGGGCGCGTCCAAAATGAGCCGGAACATCGTGGTCGAGGCGCTCTGGCGGGTGACCTCCTGGGGTGTCGCCGACCGCTTCGCCCGGCTGACCGGCGGGAAGCGCTGACGCCGCCGGGCCACCCGGACACGTGAACGGGAAGGCGTGCCCCGCCGGGCGCGCCTTCCGCGTTTTCGGCGTGCGCTGCTCCCATGCTGTAGGGCGCGAGGCCCGGCCGTACCGGGGGCCGCCGTACCCGCCACCACCACGCACCACCACTACACGCCACCACCGCACACCACCGCCGAACACCACCGCCGAGCCGGACCGCGACCGGGGCAGCCGAAGCAGAGGGAGCAACCAGTGACGCCGTCCCCGTCCGATCAGAACACCGCCGAGGCGCCGGTCCGGCCGCTGGAGGTCGCCGTCTTCACCGGCCCCGAGTCGGCTTTCTTCGCCACCTCCACGCTGATCCTCGGCGAGCACACGGCGATCCTGGTCGACGCCCAGCTCACCCGCAGCGCCGGCCGCGAGCTGGCCGAGTGGGTCGCGGGCAAGGGCCGCCGGCTGCTCGCCATCGTGGTCACCCACCACCACCCGGACCACTACTTCGGCGCCGAGGAGGTACTGCGGCTCTTCCCGGACGCCCGGCTGCTGGCCGCGCCGCCGGTGGTGGACGGCATCCTGCGCACCGCCGCCGCGAAGGTCGCCCAGTGGAAGCCGGTGTTCGGGGACGACATCCCGGACCACCCGCTGGTCCCGGCCCCGCTGCTCCCGCAGCCGCTGATGCTGGACCGGCAGGTGATCCCGGTGCTGCTGCTCGGACAGGGTGACTGCGACGGCTCCACCGTGGTGCACGTGCCCAGCATCCGCACCGTGATCGCCGGCGACTTCGTCTACAACGGCACCCACGTCTGGACCGCCGACACCACGCCGGAACGCCGTGCCGAGTGGATCCGCAACCTCGGCCGGATCGCCGAACTCGGCGTGGAGCGGGTGATCGCCGGACACCGCGCGCCCGACCAGGGCGACGACGCGGCCCGGGTGCTCGCCTTCACCGCGGAGTACCTCCAGGACTTCGACCGGCTGCTGGCCGGGCACCCGGACGACGCGGAGGCGCTGGTCGCGGCCGTGAACGAGCGGTACGGGGAGCTGACCCTGCCGGCCGTGCTGGAGCTGAGCGCCGCCGCCAACACCGCCGCTGACACCACCACCGCTGCCAACACCGCCGCAGACACCGCCGCCGAGACGTCGGCAGCCGCTCCGGCCGCCGACGCGGAGGACGCGGAGGCGGACGAGGTGGGCGACGTGGAAGGCGCGGAAGGCACGGACGACGGGGAGGCGCCCGACCGGACCGCCGACTGAGACGGCGGCGGATACTGGCGGCATGACGCCGTACGACGTGATCGTCCCGGCCGGGGGAGCCGCCCGCCGCCTCGGCGGCGCGGACAAGCCGGCCCTGACCGTCGGCGAGACCACCCTGCTGGACCGGGTGCTCGCCGCCTGCGCGGGCGCCGGGACCACCGTGGTGGTCGGCCCGGCCCGCCCCACCACCCGCCCCGGGATCCGCCTGACCCGCGAGCACCCGCCCGGTGGCGGACCGGTGGCCGCCGTCGCGGCCGGGCTCACCGAGGTCACCGCCGAACTGGTGCTGCTGCTCGCCGCCGATCTGCCGTTCCTCGACGAGCGGACCGTCCACCGGCTGGTCGGCGCCCTCGACGGGGCCGGGCCGGACACCGAGGCGGCCGTCCTGGTCGACGCCGCCGGCCGCGACCAGCCGCTCGCCGCCGCCTACCGCACCGCCGCCCTGCGCACCGCGCTGGCCGCCGCCGGCGACCCCGCCGGCCTCCCGCTGCGCCGTCTGACCGGCTCCCTGCGCACCCTGCGGCTGGCCGACACCGATGACGTCACCTACGACTGCGACACCTGGGAGGACCTCGCCCGGGCCCGGGAGCGCGACGGCCGTTAGGAGCCCTCGCCCCGGCCCGCCCCCGGCCCGCACCCGGTCCTCGCTCCGCTCCGCAGCCCGTCCGCACCCGGTCCGCACCCCGGTGTGCGGGAAACGACGCGCGGCGCTCACCGGGCAAACATCCCGGGGAAACCGCCGATCAGGCAGCATGTCCGCATGGAGCGCACGCTGGATGACTGGATCGCCGAGGCCTGTACCGAGCTGGACATCGACCTGGACGTCGACGTCCGGGGTCTGCTCGACCTGGCCCGGGTGGTCGCCCACGGGGTGGACCGGCCCGCCGCCCCGCTGACCACCTTCCTGATCGGGTACGCCGCCGCGTCGCGCGGCGGCGGGCCGGAGGCGGTGGCCGAGGCGTCCCGGCGGGCCGCCGCGCTCGCCGAGCGCTGGGCCGCCGCGGCCACCGACCAGGGGCGGCCGTGAGCGCGGTGGAGGACCTCGCCGTGCTCGACCAGCCGCCGGCCCCGCCCGGCCCGACGGGCTGGGCGGCGGCCCGGGAGACCGCCCGCCGGGCCGGCCGGCCCGGGTCCGCGCCCCCGAGCGTCCCGCTGACCGAGGCGCTCGGCCGCACCCTCGCCGAGCCGCTGACCGCGCTCACCGACCTGCCCGCCTTCGACACCTCGGCGATGGACGGCTGGGCGGTGGCCGGGCCCGGTCCCTGGCGGGTGTCCGGCCGACTGCTGGCCGGGCGCGCCGCGGACGGCCCGCTGGCCGACGGCGCCGCCGTCGAGATCGCCACCGGTGCCCAGCTCCCCCCTGGCGCCACCGCCGTGCTCCGCCGTGAACACGGGGAGCCGGACGGCTCGTTGCTGCGCGAGCGCGTGCCCGGCGCGCTGACCACCGGCCAGGACGTCCGGCCGCGCGGCCAGGAGTGCCGGCGCGGCGAGGAACTGCTCCCGGCCGGGACCGGGATCGGTCCGGCCGTGCTCGGCCTGGCCGCGGCGGGCGGCCACGACCGGCTGGCCGTGCACCGCCGCCCGGTGGTGGACCTGCTGGTGCTCGGGGACGAACTGCTCGGCTCCGGCCTGCCCCGGCCCGGCCTGGTCCGGGACGCGCTCGGCCCGCTGCTGCCGCCGTGGCTGCGGGCGGCCGGCGCGCAGACCGGCGAACCACGCGCCGTCCGCGACGACTTCGGACTGCTCAGGGACGCGCTGCGGCACTCCACCGCCGACGTGGTGGTCACCACCGGAGGGACGGCGGCCGGTCCGGTGGACTTCCTGCACCGCGCACTCGCCGAGGCCGGCGCCCGACTGCTGGTGAACGGGGTCGCCGTCCGCCCCGGCCATCCGATGCTGCTGGCCGAACTGCCCGGTGGGCGCCACCTGGTGGGACTGCCGGGCAATCCACTGGCCGCGGTCGCGGGAGCTGTCACCCTCGCCCTGCCGCTGCTGCACGCGCTGGCCGGGCGCGGCCACGGCGAGCCGGTCCGGGCCGTCGCGGTCGGCGCCCTGCCCGGACATCCGGTGGACACCCGGCTGCTGCCGGTCCGGCGGACCGCCCACGGGGTGGTCCAACTCCCCTACGACGGACCGGCGATGCTGCGCGGGGTCGCGCTGGCGGAGGCGCTCGCCGTGGTGCCGCCGGGCGGTGCGGCGGCCGGCGCCGTGGTCGAACTGCTGGAGGCACCGTGAGCGCGGGCGGAGGACGGGGGTTCGGCCGCTTCTCCGGCCGCATCTCCGGCCGCATCTCCGGCCGGGCCTCGGCCGAGGCGGAGTCCTGGGCGGACGCCGGGATCGTCCTGCCCGCCCGGCGCAGCGCCCCGGCGCTCCGGCAGGTGGGCTTCCGGCTGCTGCTGGCCCTGGCCGTGCTGGTGGCCACCACGCTGATCGTCTGGCTGGACCACGAGGGCTACAACGACAACGCCGGGGGCGGGGTGAGCCTGCTGGACTCGGCCTACTACGCCACGGTGACGCTCTCCACCACGGGCTACGGTGACATCACCCCGTACAGCGACACCGCCCGGCTCACCAATATCTTCGTGATCACTCCGCTGCGGGTGCTGTTCCTGATCATCCTGGTCGGCACCACCCTGGAGGTGCTCACCGAACGCACCCGTCAGCAGTGGCGGTTGAACCGCTGGAGGTCCACCGTGCGCGAGCACACCGTCGTGATCGGCTACGGCACCAAGGGCCGCAGCGCGGTCGACACCCTGCTCCTGCAAGGGGTGCGCAAGGAGGAGATCGTGGTGGTCGACCCGCAGCGCAAGGCGGTCGACCAGGCCGCCCAGCACGGACTGGTGGGCGTGCTCGGTGACGCCACCCGGACCGACACCCTGCTGCGGGCCGGACTCCCCCACGCCGCCCGGGTGGTGGTGGCGCCGGAGCGGGACGACACCGCCGCCCTGATCACCCTGACCGCCCGGCAGCTCACCCGTACGGCGACCGTCGTGGCGGCGGTGCGCGAGGACGAGAACGCCCCGCTGCTGCGGCAGAGCGGCGCCGACGTGGTGGTGACCAGCTCCAGTTCGGCGGGCCGGCTGCTCGGCATGTCGATGCTCAGCCCGCACGCCGGCGCGGTGATGGAGGACCTGCTCACCTACGGCGACGGCCTGGACGTGGTCGAGCGCCCGGTCACCCGGGCCGAGGCCGGGCACAGCCCGCGCGAGTGCGAGGACCTGGTCGTCGCGGTGGTCCGGGGCCGACGCGTGATCAACTACACCGAGCCGGAGGCGCAGACCCTCCAGCTCACGGACCGGGTGATCGTCATCAAGTCGGCCGCCCCGGCGTAGGGTTGCCCGTCCGGCGCGGCCCGGCCGCGGCTCCCGTCCGGCGCGCCCGGCCGCCCGGCGGGCGGGTTGGACGACCCTCCGGCCGCCGGGTCGCAGTAGCGTCGGGCCCATGCATGCGATGACGATTCCTGAACCCGGCGGGCCCGAGGCGCTGCGCTGGGCGGAGGTGCCGGACCCGGTGCCCGGGGAGGGCGAGGTCCTGGTCGAGGTGGCGGCCACCGCCGTCAACCGCGCCGACCTGCTCCAGCGGCAGGGCTTCTACGACCCGCCGCCGGGCAGTTCGCGCTACCCGGGCCTGGAGTGCGCGGGCCGGATCGCCGCGCTGGGCCCCGGGGTGGCCGGCTGGGCGGTCGGCGACGAGGTGTGCGCGCTGCTGGTCGGCGGCGGCTACGCGGAGCGGGTCGCGGTGCCGGTCGGCCAGCTGCTGCCCGTGCCGAAGGGGCTGACCCCGGAGCAGGCCGCCGCGCTGCCGGAGGTCGTCTGCACGGTGTGGTCCAACGTCTTCCTCACCGCGCGGCTGCGGCCGGGCGAGACGGTGCTGGTGCACGGCGGCGCGAGCGGCATCGGGACGATGGCGATCCAGCTGGCCAAGGCGGTCGGCGCCCGGGTCGCCGTGACGGCGGGCGGTCCCGAGAAGCTGGCCCGCTGCGCCGAACTGGGCGCCGACGTGCTGATCGACTACCGCGAGCAGGACTTCGTCGAGGTGCTCGGGGAGGCCACCGGCGGCGCCGGGGCGGACGTGATCCTGGACATCATGGGCGCCAAGTACCTGTCGCGGAACGTGGACGCGCTGGCGGTGAACGGGCGGCTGGTGATCATCGGGCTGCAGGGCGGGGTGAAGGGCGAGCTGGACCTCAACACCCTGCTGCGCAAGCGCGCCGCGGTGATCGCGACCAATCTGCGCGGGCGGCCGCTGGCCGAGAAGGCGGCGATCGTGGCGGCGGTGCGCGAGCACGTCTGGCCGCTGGTCGAGTCGGGCGTGGTGCGGCCGGTGGTCGACCGGGTGCTGCCGCTGGCGGAGGCCGCCGAGGCACACCGGGTGCTGGAGGCCGGGACGCAGGTCGGCAAGGTGGTGCTGCGGGCCTGAGGTCGCGGGTCCGGCGGCCCTTCGGTCGGCCGGGCCCGCCGTACGACATGCCCGGAATGTCGGACTGTGTGAGTCTGGACGAGAGCTGTCCCGCCGCCGACCGTGCCCTGCGCGGTCGGCCGTCGCGGAAGGACCTCGACCGTGCCCGCACCCTCGTCCGCGTTCCTCGGGCCGCTGCCTGCGGCACCGCCGCCGCACCCTTCCCACCGCCGCACCGGCCGACGGCTGCTCGCGGTGGCGGTGCTCGGGCTCGCCGTGCCGCTGGTGCTCGGGCCGGCCGCGATCGCTCTGCCGAGCGCGCCGGCCGGTGCCGTCGGTGCCGTCCCCGCCCCCGTCCCGGTCGCCGCCCCCGAAGGCTCCGAGCCGTCGGGGGCCCCGGCGCCGTCCGGGTCGGCGGTGCCTTCGGACGGGCTCTCCCCGGTGGCTGCTCCGGAGCCTGAGGCTGAGCCTCAGCCGGAGCCGGAGCTGGAGCCGGCGCATCCGTCGGCCGGCACCGAACCGGGGCCGGGAGCCGTCACGGAGACCCCCGCCGGGCCGTCCGCCTCCGTACCGACCCTGCCCGCACCGTCCTTCCCCGAGTCGGCCTCCCCCGCACCGGCCGCTCCGGTGTCGCCGTCCTCGGTCGTCCCGGCCGCCACGGCGGTGGCGTGGCAGGCGGTCGGCCGGGTCCGCCCCGGCCCCTCCTGGTCCGACCGGGAGCAGCGCCACGGCCGCCACCGCCCCGCCTCGGCGCCCGAGCGCGCCGGGTCGGCCCCCGAGGGGGCGCCGGACCTGGGCCGGACGCGGACGGCCGAGCAGGCGCCGGAGCAGCCGGTCGGCGCCGGGGCGGACGCTGCCCCGGGCCCGGCGGCCGGGGGTAGCGACGGCGTGACGGAGCCGGCCGCGCCGGACGGCGGGCCCGGCGGCGAGACCCTGGCGCTCGGCCGGACCGGACCGGAGGCGGTGCTGGTCGGCCCGGCCCTGCTGCCCACCCGCTGGGACGACGCGGCCACCCGCCAGCTGCCGCTGGGTGCCGGTCTGGGCCTGATCGGCTGCGGTCTGGGCCTGATCGGGCTGCGGCTGCGCCGGCACTGACCGCGTCCCGGCGGCCGAACAACGGCCGGGCCGGCGCTCGGACGGGGTCGCCCCGGTGCTCCGGATCCGGGGGCGGACTGAGTATCCGTACGGATATCGCGGCCCCGCTCCCGGGCGTAGCGTCGTTCCCGGGTGCGGGCGCGGGGCCGGTCGCGGCACCGGCAGTGGCACCGGCGGCGGGCGGGGCGGGGCGGGTCGGTCGGGGGCCTGCTCCCCGGCAACCCCAGTGAGGGAGAATGTGGTTCATGACGAATCCGATGAACGAGTATCCGATGAACGAGTACTCGTCGCAGGAGTTCCACCAGGCCATGGGCGGGCAGTCGCAGGACGGCCAGAAGGTGCTGATCGTCGGACCGGACGGGCTGCCGGTGGGTTCGGCGGCGGTCGGCTCGATGGGGGACGGCGGCGACGGTCCGCGTGAACTGCCGGTGACCGAGATGGTCGAACAGCCCGCCAAGGTCATGCGGATCGGCAGCATGATCAAGCAGTTGCTGGAGGAGGTCCGGGCGGCTCCTCTCGACGAGGCCAGCCGGGCGCGGTTGAAGGACATCCACGCCAGCTCGATCAAGGAGCTGGAACTCGGCCTGGCTCCCGAGCTGGTGGCCGAGCTGGAGCGGCTGTCGCTCCCGTTCACCGAGGACTCGATCCCGACCGAGGCCGAGCTGCGGATCGCCCAGGCGCAGCTGGTGGGCTGGCTGGAGGGCCTGTTCCACGGCATCCAGACCGCGCTGTTCGCGCAGCAGATGGCGGCCCGGGCGCAGCTGGAGCAGATGCGGCGGGCGCTGCCGCCCGGTCTGCAGGGCGCGGAGCAGGAGGGGGACGAGCCGGGCGAGGGCCGCGGCATCCGCTCCGGTCCCTACCTGTAGGCGTCCCCCGCCCGGAGGCGTCCCCACCTGTAGCGGTCCCCCGTCCGGAGGCGGCTGCCCACCTGTGGACGTCGGCCGTACCCGTACCCCCACGGCCCCGCCGGGGCGGCACGGCACGGGGCGCGGCCGGCCGGCCCGGCGGCGCCGGCACTACCGATCGGTACCGGGTCGCGACCTGGACACAGTGTCGGCCCTGGGCCGGTCGGTGTCCGCGCGAGCCGATACCCTGACCCCCTGTCGCAGTCCGGGCGAGCGTCGCGACAGGGGTCGGGCAGGCCAGCGGGCCGGGCCCGGAGACACGCACGGACGAGACCGAATGTCACGGTCGCGGCGGTACGGCCGCGCCGAGGGGGAGCAGAGGACCATGAGCGAGCACGGCAACGCGGCGGCCGAGGGCTACTCCCTGGGCAACGGGCGGTACGTGCTGCAGCGGGTGCTGGGCGAGGGCGGTATGGCCTCGGTCCACCTCGCGTACGACAGCGTGCTGGACCGGCAGGTCGCGCTGAAGAGCATGCACGCCGAGCTGGGCCGGGACGACTCGTTCAAGGAGCGGTTCCGCCGCGAGGCCCAGGCGGTGGCCCGGCTGGAGCACCCGAACATCGTCACCGTGTACGACAGCGGCGAGGACATCGCCCAGGACGGCTCCAGCACGCCGTACATCGTGATGCAGCTGATCGACGGCAAGGGCCTGCGGGACGCCATCAACGAGGCGGTCGGCCAGCACGGCGCGATGCCGGTCGAGGAGGCGCTGCGGGTCACCATCGGTGTGCTGAACGCGCTGGAGGCCTCGCACGACATGGGCCTGGTGCACCGCGACATCAAGCCCGGCAACGTCATGTTCGACCGCAAGGGCAACGTCAAGGTCATGGACTTCGGCATCGCCCGCGCGCTGGAGAGCGGGGTCACCTCGATGACCCAGACCGGCATGGTGGTCGGCACTCCGCAGTACCTCTCGCCCGAGCAGGCGCTGGGCAAGCCGGTGGACGCCCGCTCCGACCTCTACTCGGTCGGCGTGATGCTCTTCGAGATGATCACCGGCCAGCTGGTCTTCGACGGCGACTCGGCCTTCTCGATCGCGTACAAGCACGTCCAGGAAGAGCCGCCGGCGCCGTCCGCGCTCAACCCGCGGCTCGCTCCGGCGGTCGACGCGTTCGTCGCGACGGCGCTGCGCAAGGACCCGGCGCACCGCTTCCCGAGTGCGGCGGCGATGCGGGACGAGGCCGAGCGGCTGATCGCGGCCGGCAAGGGCGGCGGCAGCCCGCTGGCGGCCAGCAACCCGCTGGTGATCACCGACGGTCCGCGGTCGGTGCACGCCGCGCCGCAGACCCCGCAGCCGCAGCCCTTCCCGCAGCCGCAGCCGTTCGCGCAGCCGCAGCCGTTCCAGACGCCGCCGCCGGTCTTCCAGGCGCCGCACACGCCGCAGCCGTTCGCGCAGCCGCAGCCGTTCCAGACGCCGCCGCCGGTCTTCCAGGCGCCGCACACGCCGCAGCCCTTCCCGCAGCAGGCGCACACCCCGCCGCCGCACCCGATGCCGGCGCCGCCGTTCCAGCCGCAGCCGGCGCCCGCGTCGAACAGCGGTGGCTGCTCGACCGCCCTGGTGATCATCGGCATCATCGTCGGTGTGATCGTGCTGGCGGTCATCATCATCGCGATCGTGGTCAACCGGGCCGGGGACAAGTCGACGAGCGGGTCGACCAGGGGCGTCTCGGGCGCGTCGGCCCCGGTGGTGCGCCTGGACGGCCAGGCCGACCGGAATGGCCTGCTCTGACGGATTCCGCCCGGAACACGCGTGCTCCGGGGGTCGGCCGGAGGCGGTAGCGTTCGGGGACACGAGCGACAGGGCACCGCGATCCGAGCGAAGGCCCGGGGCGAGGAGCGATGGCACAGACGCAGCATCCGGACGACGACGGGGCCCGGGCGGCCGGTCCGGGCGGCGGGGCCCCCAGGACGCCCGAGCCCGGGGGCGACGCCGCCACGACCGCGCTCCCGCCGTACGGCGCCCCGCACACGCCCGGCCGGGGCACCGCCGCACCGCTGGGCACGGTCGGTGACGGCCGCTACCGGCTGACCCACCGGCTCGGCCGGGGCGGTATGGCCGAGGTGCTCGCCGCCCAGGACGTCCGGCTCGGGCGGACCGTCGCGGTGAAGCTGCTCCGCGGTGAACTGGCCCAGGACGAGATCGCCCGGCTCCGCTTCACCAGGGAGGCGCACGCCGTCGCGGCGCTCAACCACCACGCGATCGTCGCGGTGTACGACACCGGCGAGGAGTACGTCGGCGAGGAGTCGACGCCGTACATCGTGATGGAGCTGGTCGAGGGCCGGACCGTCCGCGAGCTGCTGGTGGACGAGGAGGAGCCGCCGGTCGACCAGGCGCTGATCATCATCGCCGGGGTACTGGAGGCGCTCGCCTACAGCCACCGGCACGGCATCGTGCACCGTGACATCAAGCCGGCCAACGTGATCATCACGACCACCGGCGCGGTCAAGGTGATGGACTTCGGCATCGCCCGGGCGCTCACCGGCACGGCCTCGACCATGACCCAGACCGGCATGGTCATGGGCACCCCGCAGTACCTGTCGCCGGAGCAGGCGCTGGGCAAGCCGGTCGACCACCGCTCCGACCTGTACGCGGCCGGCTGCATGCTCTACGAACTGCTGGCGCTGCGACCGCCGTTCACCGGCGACACCCCGCTGTCGGTGGTCTACCAGCACGTGCAGGACATGCCGGTGCCGCCCTCGCAGGCCAATCCGCGGGTCCCGGCCGGCCTGGACCACCTGGTGCTGCGCTCGCTCGCGAAGAACCCGGACGACCGCTTCCAGGACGCGGACGAGTTCCGCGCGCACATCGAGCACGCGCTGCGCGAGCTCACCGGCGGCACCGGCGGCTGGCCGCTCGGCGCGACGGCCGGGCTGGCCGCGGCCGGCCAGGGCCACGGCGGGATGCCCCCGCTGGGCGTGGACGAGACGGCGGTGCTCGGGGCGGGTGTCCCGGGCGACCCGACGGCGATGCTGCCGTACCAGGTGCCGGGCGGCCCGCACACGCCGTCCTCCGCCTACCCGCCCTACGGCGGCGACGGCTCGGACGACGGGCACAGCGGCGGGCACGGGCGCGGTGGCGGCGGCGGACGCGGTCCGTGGCGCTGGGTGGCCGGCATCGTGGCGGTGGCCGTCGCGGCCAGTGTGGGCATCGCCATGGCGCTGAGCGGCAACGACACCGGCGGTGGTGGCGGCGGGAAGCCGAGCGACCTCGGCCCGGGCACCGGGGTGGTGTCGACGGCGCCGGAGGCGACCACGCCCAGCTCCGGTTCCACCACGACGACGCCCCCGGCCGGGCAGACCTCGCGCCGTCCGCAGCAGCAGCCGACCGACACCAACAGCAACGGCGGCAACCAGACCCAGCCGCCGAGCCAGCCGACCGGCAAGCACACGACCAGCCCGGCGGCGACGCCGAGCCCGACCGGCAGCAAGGCACCGAGCCCGACCGCGTCGCCGACCGGGTCGGCCACCGCCCCGCCGACCACCACCCCGACCACCGGGACGGCCACCGGCGCGACGACGCCCCCGGCCACGACCCCGCCGGCGACCAATCCGCCGCCGACCGGCGGTGCCGGCAGCCAGACACCGACGGCCGGGGGCGCTGCCGGCGGCACCGTCCCGAAGCCGCCGGGCGGGCCAGCCATCCCGCCCGCTCCCTGACCGGTCCGGCCGGCCGCCGGGTCAGTTGGCGAAGGCGTCCAGGACCTGCTCGTACTCCTGGCACCACCACGCCAGCTGGCCCGCCGACGCGGCGTAGAGCGGGTCGGCCCGGTGGTCGCCCCGCTGGTAGCGCCACTGGAGCATCCAGAAGTCGTTCAGCCGCTCCCACCAGACCCGGTGGGCCGCGGCGGCCAGGTGCTCGGCGGTGGCGGCCCCGGTGGCCCGGTAGGCCTGCGACCAGTGCCGGACCCGGACGAGGTCCAGCACCCCGGTGGCGCGGTCGTTGAGGACCAGGGTGGCCGCGCGGACGGCCTCCTCGGCGCGCGGCTGCCGTCCCAGCTTGTCCCAGTCCAGGACGGCCGCGATCCGTCCGTCCCGGTGCAGCAGGTTGAGCCCGTGGAAGTCGCCGTGGGTCCAGCCGGTGGGCGGGGCGGCCCCCGGGGCGGGACGCCGGTGGGCGTGCTCGGCGAGCAGCTCCAGCCGTTCGCTCAGCCGGCGTTCGACCAGCGCGTCCAGCTCGTCGCGGGGGTGGTGCTCGCGGGCCCGTTCACGCAGGTCGTGGGCGAGAGCGGAGCTGTCGAGCGGATCGGCGCTGCGGTAGCCGGAGGGTTGTGCGACGGGCGCGCAGACCTCGTCGAGGGCGCCGTGCAGCCGGCCGAGCAGCGCGCCCAGTTCGGCACACTGCGACAGGGACAGCTCGGTTCCGTGGCGGTGCCCGCCGTCCACCCAGGGGAACAGGGCGAACAGCCGGCCGCCGAACGGGGCGACGGTGCCGGTCCGCTCGGCGAGGGCGAGCGGGGGCTCGACGGGCAGGCCCAGGGCGGCGAGGGCGGCCATCGCCCGGTGGTGGCCGGTGACCGCCTCGCGGCCGGCGGTCGCGGCGTCGACGTAGCACTTCAGGAAGTAGCCGCCGGCCTCGGTGGTGACCCGGTAGCCGCGGTTCAGCAGGCCTTCGGCGACGGGTTCGGCGGTGAGCAGGCGGCCCACCCGGTAGTGGCGCAGGACCTCGGCGAGTGCCGCGTGGGGGACGGGAGGGCTGAGCGTTCCTATCGGGGGAGCGGTGAGGTCGGGACGGGCTGGTGCACAGGCAAGGGTCTGGCTGAAAGTCACAGCCAGAGGTTAGGACCTCTCGGCGGGGGCCCTTGACAGGCCGTCAGTTGTGTGCTGCAGCCGTATCAGTGCTGTTGGTCCGCCTGGTGCCGTGCCACGAACGCCGCCGCCTGGGTCCGTCGCTCCATCCCCATCTTGGCGAGCAGACTGGAGACGTAGTTCTTCACCGTCTTTTCGGCGAGGTGCAGTTCATTGCCGATCTGACGGTTGGTCATCCCTTCGCCGATCAGGTCCAGAATGCGGCGCTCCTGCTTGGTGAGCTGGGCGAGCCGTTCGTCCTCCTTCTCGCCGCCGTCCCGCAGCCGGGCCAGCACCCGGCTGGTGGCGACCGGGTCGAGCAGCGACTTGCCGGCCGCGACGTCCCGGACCGCGGTGATCAGGTCGGTGCCGCGGATCGCCTTCAGCACATAGCCGGAGGCGCCCGCCATGATCGAGTCGAACAGGGCCTCGTCGTCCGAGAACGAGGTCAGCATCAGACACTTGATCTCCGGCATCCGGGAACGGATCTCCCGGCAGACCTCGACGCCGTTGCCGTCCGGCAGCCGGACGTCGAGCACCGCGACATCGGGGCGGACGGCGGGGATCCTGGTCAGCGCCTCGGCCGCGGTCCCGGCCTCGCCGACCACCTCGATGTCCTCCTCGACGGAGAGGAGTTCATGGACGCCCCGGCGGACCACCTCGTGGTCGTCGAGAAGGAATACCGTGATTTGTCCGTTATCAGTCACGCGCAAAGCCTCCCATATCACCCTATGAAAGACCTCTCACCCGTACCACGACGGCGTCACGATCCGGCCAGAGCGGTCGAAACCGATGCCGGTAACCCCCTTACGCCGGAGCCTCCGCCCGGATAACGTGCGCTGGTGTCCTGAACGCGACCGAATTGAGAGCTGCGCCACACGCGCGGTTTGTAGACCCCGAACAAGTAGGACGTCCTAGCGCAGACGCGTCGAGGACGGACGCTGGGTAACGTTCTCGTGAGGGACGCCGTCGGAAAAGGATCACCACCTGCCCCGCTGCGGGTGCGCACACCCACGCGCGCCCCGCGAGGCGGTGACCGGACCGGTCACCGGCGACCCCGGGCGGCCGGACAGACCGAGGAGTGAACGTGACCGTCAAAAGCACGGCGAGGGCCCGCAAGAAGGCTGCCCCCGGCGTCCGCGCCACGGCCGAGGCCGCCCAGCCGGAGCTCGTACAGCTGCTCACCCCGGAAGGCGAGCGGGTCGAACACCCGGACTTCCCGCTCACCGTGGAGGCGGACGAGCTCCGTGCCCTCTACCGTGACCTGGTGCTGGTGCGTCGCTTCGACGCCGAGGCGACCTCGCTGCAGCGCCAGGGCGAGCTGGGCCTGTGGGCCTCGCTGCTCGGCCAGGAGGCGGCCCAGGTCGGTTCCGGCCGCGCGATGCGACCGGGCGACTACGCCTTCCCCACCTACCGCGAGCACGGCGTGGCCTGGTGCCGCGACGTCGACCCGCTGAACCTGCTCGGCATGTTCCGCGGTGTGAACCACGGCGGCTGGGACCCGAACGAGAAGAACTTCCACCTGTACACCATCGTGATCGGCGCGCAGACCCTGCACGCCACCGGATACGCGATGGGCATCACCAAGGACGGCGCCGACGACGCGGTGATCGCGTACTTCGGTGACGGCGCCTCCAGCCAGGGCGACGTCAACGAGGCCTTCACCTTCGCCTCGGTCTACAACTCGCCGGTGGTCTTCTTCTGCCAGAACAACCAGTGGGCGATCTCCGAGCCCACCACCACCCAGACCAAGATCCCGCTGTACCGCCGGGCCTCCGGCTTCGGCTTCCCGGGCATCCGGGTCGACGGCAACGACGTGCTGGCCTGCCTCGCGGTGACCCGCTGGGCCCTGGAGCACGCCCGCACCGGCAACGGACCGGTGCTGATCGAGGCCTTCACCTACCGGATGGGCGCGCACACCACCTCCGACGACCCGACCCGCTACCGGGCGGCCGACGAGACCGAGGCCTGGAAGGCCAAGGACCCGATCACCCGGCTCCGCGCCCTCCTGGACAAGGAGGGCCTGGCCGACGAGGAGTTCTTCGCCTCGATCGAGGCGGAGAGCGAGCAGCTCGGGCTGCGGGTGCGCGAGGGCGTGCGCAGTATGCCGGACCCCGACCCCACCCTGATCTTCGACCACGTCTACGCGGAGCCGCACGCGCTGGTCGATGAGGAACGGGCCGAGTACATCGAGTACGCGGCCTCCTTCGAGGCGGGGGAGAACCACTGATGGCCGGCCAGCTCAGCATCGCCAAGGCGCTCAACGGGGCGCTGCGCAAGTCGCTGGAGAGTGATCCGAAGACCCTCCTGATGGGCGAGGACATCGGCAAGCTCGGCGGCGTCTTCCGGATCACCGACGGCCTGCAGAAGGACTTCGGCGAGGACCGGGTGATCGACACCCCGCTCGCCGAGTCCGGCATCGTCGGCACCGCGATCGGCCTCGCGCTGCGCGGCTACCGCCCGGTCGTGGAGATCCAGTTCGACGGCTTCGTCTACCCGGCCTTCGACCAGATCGTCTCCCAGCTGGCCAAGATGCACGCCCGCGCGCTCGGGCACGTCAAGATGCCGGTCACCATCCGTATCCCCTACGCGGGTGGTATCGGCGCGGTCGAGCACCACAGCGAGTCGCACGAGGCGTACTTCGCCCACACCGCCGGTCTGCGGGTGGTCACCCCGTCCAACGCGCACGACGCGCACTGGATGCTGCGCCAGGCCATCGAGTCGGACGACCCGGTGATCTTCCTGGAGCCCAAGCGCCGCTACTGGGACAAGGGAGAGGTCGGCGACTCCGCCGACCTGGGCCTGCACGACGCGCGGATCGTCCGCCCCGGTGCCGACGCCACGCTGATCGCCTACGGGCCGATGGTCAAGGTCTGCCTGGAGGCCGCCGCCGCCGCCGAGGAGGACGGCCGGCGGCTGGAGGTCGTCGACCTCCGCTCGCTCACCCCGGTCGACTTCGCCGCCCTGGAGGAGTCCGTCAAGCGGACCGGACGCGGCATCGTGGTGCACGAGGCACCGGTGTTCCTGGGCATGGGTGCCGAACTGGCCGCCCGGCTCACCGAGCGCTGCTTCTACCACCTGGAGGCGCCGGTCCTGCGGGTCGGCGGCTACTACGCGCCGTACCCGCCGTCCCGGGTCGAGGAGTCCTTCCTCCCCGACCTGGACCGCGTGCTCGACGCCGTCGACCGCGCGTTCGCGTACTGATACCGGGGAGCGCTGATGACCACCGAAGTTCGCTCGCTCCGCGAGTTCAAGATGCCCGATGTGGGCGAGGGCCTGACCGAGGCCGAGATCCTCAGCTGGTACGTCAAGCCCGGTGACACCGTCACCGACGGGCAGGTCGTCTGCGAGGTGGAGACCGCCAAGGCCGCCGTGGAGCTGCCGATCCCGTTCACCGGGGTCGTCGAGCAGCTGTTCTTCCCGGAGGGCGCGACGGTCGACGTCGGCACCGCGATCATCTCGGTCGCGGTGGCCGGAGCGGCGGGGGCGCCCGTCGCCGCCGCCACCCCGGCCCCGGCCCCCGTCGCCGAGGCACCCGAGGCGCCCGAGCCCGAGCGGCGCGAGGTGCTGGTCGGCTACGGTCCGCGGACCGGCGGCAGCCAGCGCCGGGCGCGGCGCACCACGGTCACGGCCACCGCCACGGCCGCCGTGCCGGCTCCCGCGCCCGCCCCGGCGCCCGTCGTCGCCCCGGCCCCGGTGCCGGTGGCGCCCGTCGAGGCGTCCGGTGACCGGCCGCTGGCCAAGCCGCCGGTGCGCAAGCTCGCCAAGGACCTCGGGATCGACCTCCGGGCCGTCACCCCGACCGGTCCGGACGGCGTGATCACCCGGGAGGACCTGCACGCCCACGCGGCGGCCGCCGCCGCCCCGGCGCCGGCCCCCGTCGAGGCCGCGGCCTCCGAGCAGGCCGTCGCCGCCCCGGTGTCCACCGCCGTGGTGCTGCCCGGCGCGGGCGACGTCCGGGTGCCGATCAAGGGCGTCCGCAAGGCGACCGCGCAGGCGATGGTGGCCTCGGCCTTCACCGCCCCGCACGTCACCGAGTTCGTCCAGGTCGACGTGACCCGGACGATGAAGTTCGTCCGCCGGCTCAAGGAGAGCGGCGAGCTGGGCCGGGACGTCCGGGTCAGCCCGCTGCTGCTGGTCGCCAAGGCGCTGCTCACCGCGGTCAAGCGCCACCCCGGGGTCAACGCCCAGTGGGACGAGGCGGCCCAGGAGATCGTCATCAAGGGCCAGGTGAACCTCGGCATCGCCGCGGCCACCCCGCGCGGCCTGATCGTCCCCAACATCAAGGACGCCGGCGCCCGGACCCTCTCCGGCCTGGCGGTCTCGCTCGGCGAGCTGATCGACACGGCCCGGCAGGGGAAGACGGCGCCCGGCGACATGCAGGGCGGCACGATCACGATCACCAATGTCGGCGTCTTCGGCGTCGACAGCGGCACCCCGATCCTCAACCCCGGCGAGGCGGCCATCCTCGCCTTCGGGGCGGTCCGGGAACTGCCGTGGGTGCACAAGGGCAAGGTCGTCCCGCGTCAGGTCACCACGCTGGCCCTCTCCTTCGACCACCGGCTGGTGGACGGTGAGCTGGGCTCCAAGGTGCTGGCCGACATCGCGGGCATCCTGGAGCACCCGAAGCGCCTGATCACCTGGGGCTGACCCGCCCGGGAGACCTGAACGGGGAGACCTGAACGGGAGACATGAAGGGGCCCGGCTCCGCACCGTCGTGCGGAGCCGGGCCCCTTCGTTCTGCGGTCCCGGCGGTGCTCAGGACCACGCGGCGTCGTCGGCGAGGCCGGCGGCGTCCGCGTCCGGGTCAGCGCTGGGCGCGCAGCCGGCGGACGGTGAGCACCATGCCCGCGCCGAGCGCGGCGAGGCCGGCGGCGATGCCCGCGAGCAGGCCGTTCGGGGTGTCGGCACCGGTCTGGGCGAGCTCCGGGGTGCCGGCCGGCGCGGTGGTGGCCGGGGCGGTGGTGGGGGTGCTCTTCGGCGCGGCGGGGGCGGGCGCTGCGGCGGGTGCGGCGGCAGGTGCGGCCGGCTTCGCGGTGGCGGCGGGGGTGCTGTCGGAGACCGGCACGGGCTGGGCGGCGGGCTTCGCGGTCCCGGCGGGCTGGGCGGCGGGCTTCGCGGGCGCGGTCGGCTTGGCGGCGGGCTTCGAGGGGGTGGTGGTCGGAGCGGGCTTGGCGGCCTTGGGGACCTTGACCGTCATCTCCTTCTGCGCCCACTCGCTGCGCGACCCGTCCTCGCCGGTGGCGCCGAGGCCGACGTAGAGGAGGTCGAGATCGGCCGGAGCGTCCGCGGTGAGGCCGACGCGGAACGTGACGTGGTTGGCGTGGCCGTCGGCGACCGGCACACCCTTGGCCGGGGTCGCGAACAGCGTCGGGTCGCAGCCGCGCCGCAGCGAGAGCTTCTGCCAGCTGCCGTTGGCGTTGTACTCGACGGCCAGGTACTTGGAGGGCAGGTAGGAGACGCCCCCTTCGCCGTTGCCGGCCAGGTGGGCGGCGAGCGAGAGCGTGGGCACCACGTTGCGGTAGGGGGCCCCGGTGAAGTTGCCCACCTCGACCGGGATGTCGACCTTCGGCCCGCCCGCGGTGACGGCCAGCGAGGGGGTCATGAAGAAGCTGATCCCGGGGGCTCCGTCGTGGCCGGCCGCCTCGGTCTTCGGGGACTCGGCCTTCGGGGCCCCGGCCTTCGGTGCGGCCGCCTTCGCGGCCGTCTTCGGTGCGGCCGCGACCGGCTCGTCCGACGAGCCGCAGGCCCAGGAGGACTCGGCGGTCAGCAGCTGGACGGAGCCGGCGAGCAGGACGGTGGCGGCGACGGCCGCGACGCGGCGGTGGACGACGGTGTTCTTCGCGGAAGCGGGCATGACGGACGTGCGCATGACAGGACCCCCCAAGGTCTGGTGTCGTGGTGGTGGTGTGTGGTTTCGAAGGTGGCCGGATCGCTCCATCGCGTCGGAAGCGCCCCCCGGTCTGGCCGGTCATGCTCTCTCCCGCGTCCTTCGCTGGTACAGACAGCGATCCGGGAGCGGCAGTTGCAGGACGAACCAAAGATTCCGATGACTATTTTCGGTGCATCCAAGGTCACGGTCGGTGATCGAGAACCGCCCACTTGGACTCATAGGTATGACTGGTCAGATTCTTGTGGTTCGTCCAGTTCGGTGACTTTTTCGCCGTTCCGTGAGGACGACACGCCGGGGCGGGTACGTCTTCGCGTCCACCACCCGGGCGACGCGGGTGACCGGAACGTCGAGGACGCACCCGTATGCCGCCTGGCAACCCTGGCCGGATCGTCCGGAGTCTGGCCGCGCTCGTGCTGGTGTCCACCGCCGTGCTCCCGGCCGCGCTCGAACTGGCCGGGCCCTCCCCGTTCGGGGTGATCGGAGCCGGCGCCCCGGCCGACCGCGCGGTCCCGCCGCACACCGCGGTCCAGCACGCCGAGCTGCGCACCGCCGGGGACGCGCCGACCGTCGACATACGGCGGACCGGCGACCCGGCCAACCGGATCACCCTCGTCCTGCTCGGCGACGGCTACACCGCCGAGGAGCAGGACGAGTTCCGCGAACAGGCCGACCGGGCCTGGCGCGCGCTGATGGAGATCGAGCCGTTCCGCAGCTACCAGGGGTTCTTCAACATAAGGCGGGTCGAGGTGGTGTCCCCGGTCTCCGGCATCGCCGAGACCGAGAGCCGTGGCCGCAGCCCCGCCACCCCGCTCGGCATGCACTTCTGGTGCGAGGGCACCGCCCGGCTGCTCTGCGCCGACGAGGAGGCGACGGCCCGGTTCGCCGGCCGCGGCGAGGGCCCGCAGTACCTGATCGCGCTGGCCAACTCCACCGAGTACGGCGGAGCCGGCGGCACCGGGGTGACCACCCTGGCCGGCGGCAGCCCCGACGCCGGCCGGATCATCCAGCACGAGATCGGGCACACCGTCGGCGACCTCGGCGACGAGTACGACAGCGCGCCCGACGACGCCGACTACCCCAACCTCTCCACCGAGAACGCCGACGACATGCGCCGCAGGCAGTCCAAGTGGTGGCGCTGGCTCGGCGCGGAGTCCCCGGACGGCGCCGGGACCATCGGTGCCTACCGCAGCGCCAACGGCATCTACCGGCCCACCCCGGACTCGGTGATGCGCACCCTCGGCGGGTCCTACAACCTGCCCTCACGGGAAGCGATCATCGAGGAGATCTACCGCCGGATCCGGCCCACCGATGCCGCCGTGCCGGCTCCCGGCGACGTCACCGGCCGGCCCCGGCTGGAGGTCCGTCCGGTCCCGCTGACCGGCGCCCGGCAGCTGCGGGTGGACTGGGCGGTGGACGGTGTCCCGGTCGAGCCGCAGGCGGCGGACCGCAGCTGGCTGGACACCGCGTCGCTGCCGCTGGAGCCCGGCCGCGCGGCGACCGTCACGGCGACCGTCCGGGACACCACGGACTGGGTGCGCGACGAGGCTTTCCGGGAGCGCTACATGACGCGCTCGGTCTCCTGGACGGTGGCCGGCTGAGCCTGGACGGGAGGAGGACGGGGGCGGCCCGGCCCTGGGCATCCAATGATGGGATGACTAATCTGGGGCCACTATGACCGTGGAGCCAGCCCGTCCAGCCCGCCCCCTGTCCGCCTCCGCTCCTCGCGCCACAGCCGACCGCATCCGTGGGACGACCGCCGGGACCACCACCGGGACCACCGGCGGTCCCACCGCCGGCCCCCGGCAGCCGCCCGGGGGCCGGGCCGCCTGGACCGCCTGGTCCATCGGAGCCGCCGTCTACGTCCTGGCCGTCATCCACCGCACCAGCCTCGGGGTCGCCGGCCTGGACGCCGCCGACCGCTTCGGTATCGGCGCCTCGGCGCTCTCCACCTTCTCGATCCTCCAGGTCCTCGTCTACGCGGCCATGCAGATACCCGTCGGCGTGCTGGTCGACCGGTTCGGCCCGCGCAAGGTCCTGCTGCTCGGCGTCCTGCTGCTCAGCACCGGCCAGCTCGCCTTCGCCTTCTCCGACGCCTTCGGCCCCGCGCTCGCCTCCCGGGCCGTGCTCGGCTGCGGCGACGCGATGACGTTCATCAGCGTGCTGCGGATCGCCGCCCGCTGGTTCCCCGCCGCGAAGAACCCGCTCGTCGCCCAGCTGACCGGCCTCGCCGGGATGAGCGGCAACCTGGTGACGACCGTGGTCCTCGCCCAGGCCCTGCACAGCGAGGGCTGGACGCCCACCTTCACCGCCATCGCCCTGCTCGGCATCGCCGTCTTCGCGCTCGTCGCGCTCTTCCTCCGCGAGGCGCCGGAGACGCGGGAAGGGCCGGAGGAGCCCTCGCCGGTCGTCGAGCCGGCCGTCGCGGCGACCGGACGGCCCCGGCCCGCCGTCGGCCGGCAGGTCCGGGACGCCTGGCAGGAGCCGGGCACCCGGCTCGGGCTCTGGATCCACTTCACCACGCAGTTCCCCGGCAACGCCTTCGGCCTGCTGTGGGGCCTGCCCTACCTGGTCCAGGCCCAGGGCATGACCCGCGCCGAGGCCGGCGGGCTGCTCACCCTGCTGGTGCTCGCCAACATGAGCTTCGGCTTCCTCTTCGGCCGACTGCTCTCCCGGACCTCCCGGGCCCGGATGCCGATCGTGTTCACCACCATCGGCGTCACCGCGCTGCTGTGGGCGGTGACCCTCGCCTGGCCCGAGGGCCGTCCGCCGCTCTGGCTGCTGGTCGCGATCATCCTGGTGATGGGCAGCAACGGCCCCGCCTCGCTGGTCGGCCTCGACTTCGCCCGCGCCCGCAACCCCGTCGAACGCTTCGGCACCGCCTCCGGCATCGTCAACATGGGCGGCTTCATCGGCACGATGATCACCCTGTTCGGCATCGGCGTCCTGCTCGACGCCCTCACCCCGGCCGGGGCGGGCGGGTACTCGGCGAGCGCCTTCCGGTGGGCCTTCTGCTGGCAGTACGTGCCGATGGCGGTGGGCACCGTGATGATCCTGCGGCTTCGGCGGAGGCTCGCGGCGGAGGCGGTGTAGCGTTTCTGACCTGCGGAAATTGGGGCAACCCTCAGTGAGACCGAGGGTTGCCCCCGTTTCCGTCAGCCCCGGTACTCGCGCATGAACTCGGCGATCTGCGGCGGTGTGCCGAAGATCCGGGCGCCGTGCATCTCCACGAGCACGTTCTCGTGGCCGCCGGCGGGCGTTGTTCCGGGTTCCGGTCCGGACCGGGCCTCGTCCCGCATCCGGACCAGGTCCACGATCCGCAGCTTCGGGCAGCCCGGGACGGGTCGGCTGCCCCGGATCCCGACGTGTTCCCCGCCCGGGCACTCGAAGTACGGGCCGAACGGCGGCCCGCTGTCGTCCGGGCCCGGCAGCCGGAGGCTCATCTCCCCGTGCCGGCAGTGGACCGTGCCGTCGGAGCGGACGGTCAGGCCCGGCCAGTCCTCGTGCTCGATCCGCGCGACGACGTACACCTGCTGCCCGATCGCCTCGGTGAGGGTCTCCGCCATCCGCCGCTGCTGGGTGGGGATGTCGGTGTCCCCCCGCCGGATGGAGGGGAGAAGCTCCCGGGTGACCCACTCCTTGAACGGCTCGGCGTTGGGCTTCGTCGACCTCATCACCATGGTGTAGAGGCCGCCTTCGCTGATCACCCCGATCGCGGGATTTCCTCGGACATAGGCTTTCTCACCTGCGGAAACACCGTTGTACTCAGAATTTCTGAGGTTTACCGAGCGCAGATCGACCGTACGCGCGTCCTCGGGTTTCACGATCTTGATCGCCTCGCTCGGGTTGGTTCGCCCCAAGATCCGGCACACGTCCGCCGTGACGAACCACGGCTCGCCGTCGATCATCACGACCCTGATCGGCTGGCCCGTGACCGGGAAGCTCGACCGGACCAGCTCCATCCGCCCCTGCATCGTCTGTTCGTCGTCCATCTGGACGCCCCTCCTTCTTCCGGGTGACGCTGCCCGGAACAACGACGGCGAACAGGGGGGGGTACTGGTTCCAACATGCCGTACGGGAGCACGAGGCGCACTCGCCCGGCGCGCACGGTCCGTGTACGCCGGGCGAGTGAATGGAGGGGCTACGGGGTGACGGAGAAGCCGGCCAGGACGCGGTCGCCGAGCTCCCGGTCACCCTCGACGATCACCGGGCCGGGGCGGCCGCGGCCGCAGGCGAGGCGGACGTAGGTCTCCCAGTCGAGGGTGAGCTGGACGTCGGGGGCGAGGCTGACGGACTCGTCCACGCTGCCGCGACCGGAGGAGTCGACCCGGACGGTGCGCAGGAACTCGACCGGGCCGGTGACGTCGACGACCAGGGTGCTGCCGGCCGGGGCGCCGGCCCGGTTGGCGACGACCTTCGGCAGGCCCTGGAGCAGGACGTCACGGGCGACCAGCGCGGCCGGGGAGTCGAGGTTGCCCGGCGTGCCGAGGGCGCGGCGGAGGTCCTGCTCGTGCACCCAGACGTCGAAGGCGCGCAGCCGGAGCAGCTCGTGGTACGGGATGTCGCGGCTCTGCGGGCCGGCCGGCCAGCGGACCGGCTCGTTCGGCAGCTGCTTGGCGTTCCGCAGCGCCCGGGAGCGGCGGATGATCGTGTAGTCCAGCTCGCCGGTCATCTCCAGCGCGGTGTGGCAGCGCCGTTTGTCGACGGGCAGTTCGAGGTAGCGGGCGGCGTCGGTGGTGACGTGCAGCAGGTCGCGGGGCAGCGAGTGGATCGGGCGCGGGTCGCCGAGGAGTTCGGACTCGACCGCGATCACGTGCGAGACGATGTCCCGGACCGACCAGCCGGGGCATTCGGTGGCCCGGTTCCAGGAGCCCTCCGGCAGCGGCGCCACCAGTTCGGATATCGCCTCGATGGACTGCGTCCACGCGTCGGTGTACGCCTGCACGGTCTGGTTGTCCGTCACGGGAATCTCCGGCCCTCCGTCAGCTGCCTTGCCACGCGTGTGCGCGCGTTCCGGGACCGGTCGGGAAGGTCCGGGTCCCGGGCGCACACGCTAACCGCACGTTACGCTGCCGGATGAGAGCAGGGCAGCGCTTTCGGGTGACGATCGTAGGACTCTTGCCGTGGACGGTGGTACTGTGCGCGCTTCATTGATCCAACTCGCGGTTTCCGACACGGAGCCCCCGGCCGAACGGCGGGCCCGCGCGGCCGCCCTGGTACGGGCCCAGCGGGGATCCGACCTGGTGGTCCTGCCCGAGCTGTGGGCGCTCGGCGGCTTCGCCCACGACCTCTGGTCGGACGGCGCCGAGGCGCTGGACGGGCCGACCTCGGACGCGATGGCGGCGGCGGCGAAGGCGGCGAGCGTCTGGCTGCACGCCGGTTCGATCGTCGAGCGCGATCCGGACGGCCCGATCTACAACACCTCACTGCTGTTCGCCCCGGACGGCGAGCTGGTGCACACCTACCGCAAGATCCACCGCTTCGGTTTCGACAGCGGCGAGGCGGTGGTGATGGGCGCCGGGCAGGAGATCGTCACCGCGGTCACCGACGTCGGCACGCTGGGCCTGGCGACCTGCTACGACCTGCGCTTCCCGGAGCTGTTCCGGGCGCTGCTGGACGCCGGTGCGCAGGTGCTGGTGGTCCCGGCGGCCTGGCCGGCGCGGCGGCGGGAGCACTGGACGCTGCTGAACCGGGCGCGGGCCGTGGAGGAGCAGGCGTACGTCCTGGCCTGCAACACGGCGGGCACCCACGGCGGGGTCGAGCAGGCCGGCCACAGCATCGCGGTGGACCCGTGGGGCCGGGTGCTGGCCGAGGCGGGGCCCGGCGAGGAGGTGCTGACCGTGGAGTTCGATCCGACCGAGGTGGCCAGGGCGCGGGCGGAGTTCCCGGTGCACCGGGACCGGCTGCTCGGCATCCCGGCGCCGGTCCAGCGCTGACGGACCCCCCCCCGGGGACGGGCCGTGGGACCGGACGGGACGGGCCCGGGGCCCGGACACACGGTCGGGGGCGCGGGCGGGCGCATGTGGGGGGCTTGTACACAGCGGTGTCCTTTTTGAGAAGATGAGCCCTCGTCGTGTTACCAGCCGTTCTTCCGCCGGTCTGTCCCGTCAGGCCGTCGGCCCGCCCGAGGAGGTCGCGCGCATGTTCGGCACCGGCGCGGGCGGCACCCGTCCCGTGATCCAGCGCAACAGCCTGCGCGAGCAGATCGCGGGCGCGCTGCGCGAGGAGATGATGGCCGGCCGGCTCGCGGCCGGGCGGAACTTCACCGTCAAGGAGATCGCCGAGCTCTACGGGGTCTCGGCGACCCCGGCCCGCGAGGCGCTGGTCGACCTCGCCGCGCAGGGGTTGCTCCGGGCCGAGCACCACCGGGGCTTCACCGTTCCCGAGTTCGGCTGGGACGACTTCCTCGAGATCTTCGAGTCCCGCGTGCTGATCACCGACAGCTACTTCCGCCGGCTGGCCGCGCACCCCGGTGCACCGGACGACAGCCGGCTGCCCTCGCTGCGCCGCCGGGCGGACGCCGCGGTGCGGGCGGCCCGGGCGGGCAACCTGGACGTGATGGTGGGCTGCGACCGCCGGTTCTGGCAGGAGGTCGCCGGCCTGCTGGGCAACCGCCGGATCGCCGACTACCTGGACTGGCTGCGGGTGCAGTCGTGGATGTTCGCCGCGCGGTACCTGCGGTCGATGCCGGAGCTGGGCGGGGTCTGCTGGGACAGCCACCTCGACCTGGTGGACGCGATCGAGGCGCGCGACGTGCCGCGCGTGCACCGGATCGTCTGCGAGTACAACCTCTTCACCGTCGGACTGCTGGCCGAGCTGGCCGGGCAGCAGGTGGAGACGGTGGGGGTACTGCCGCTGCTGACCGGACGGCCGGTCGCCGCGCCGGGCGGCCCCGGGGCCCAGGACGGTCCGGTGGCGGCCCGGGCTCCCCGGACCGCTGAGGAGCCGGCTGAGGAGGCGGAGGCCGGGAGCGCCCTGCGGCCGGACAGCGCCGCGCGGCTCCCGTGGACCGAGGGAGGCGCCGGGCCGGAGCAGTCGGCGCCGGGCACCGCGCCCCACCCTGAGGAGCCGGGCCGGGAGGCCGGTGGCGCCCGGGGCCACGAGCGCGAGTCGGGCCACGAGCTGGGCCGTGAACTGGGCCGTGAACTGGGCCTGGGCCTCGGCCTGGTGCCGCAGCCGAGGTCGGTCCCCTACGGACGGTTCGGCCGCCGACTGCCCGAACCGCCCTCCGGCCGACTGCCCGAGGGACGGCCCGGTCCGCATCGCGCGCCGGGCCGGTAGGGTGGGCGGTCGTTCGTCCCGGCCGCTCCTCGTACCGACCGTCCGGGTACCGATCCCCGCCCATCCGCCGTCCGCCGCCGCGCGGCCGGTTCCCGCCGCCCGGAGAGGAAGAGCCGGCCCATGGCCTGCGACCTCTGGCTCGTCCCGCTGGTGGACGTACTGAGCCACAGCCCCGACAACCCGTTCCGGGACGACCTCGCGCTCTACAACCGGGTGCTGGCCGACAACGGCCTGCCCGAGATGCCGGTCTACCGGTACGTGCCGGGACTCAGCGGGGCGGTTGAGCCGATAGCCGCCTTCGACTACGACTCGCTGCACTTCCTGCGCCGGGCCTACCTGCTGGGCCTCACCGGCCTGGACATCACACCGGTGGACGCGCTGGGCGGGGACTACGAGCAGCTGCTGGAGATGTTCGAGAGCAGCGCCGAGCAGTCGCACCTGGTCTGGCACTTCGACCACGCCGGCGCCTATGTGCCGATCGAGTTCGCCGCCCCGCTGGTGGAGGAGTCGCTGCTGGCCTCGGGCGGGCCGCTCGGCTCCAGCCACGGGCTGCTGCGCGAGCTCCAGGCCGTGGCCCCGGCGCTGGGCATCGACCCGCTCGACCCGCCGGCGCCGACCAGGCCGCTCGGTCCGACCGGCCTGGAGCAGCCGTTCGGGCCGCCGCTGGACGACCTGCACCCGTTCGCCCGGGAGCGGCACGCCTGGGCGGGCCTGTACTCGGCGGCGACCCGGAGCCTGCACCAGGGCTCGATGGTCGTCTTCGCCTGAGCCGGCTACCGCCCCGCCGCCTACCGCGGGCCCCTGGCCGCCGCCCCCGCCGCTCGGACGCTCGCCGCCGCTCGGACGCCCGCCACTGCTCGGACGCCCGCCACTGCTCGGACGCCCCCCACCGCTCGGACGCCCGCCCGCGCTACCGCAGCGGCCCCTCCGGCGGCCGCTGGCGCGGCATGGTGGGCCTGGCCCCCGGCGGCGGCAGCACCCGGACCTGGGCCCCGACGCCCGGCTCCGTGCGCCCGCCCCAGCTGCCGGAGCCCTGGGTGGGCAGCCGGGTCATACCGGCCCGGAACTCCAGCATCCACTCCGAGGTCTCCGTGCGGACCATGTCCGAGACGTCCTCGCAGAACCGCCGCAGCACGCCGAGGCACCGCTCGGCGGCCTCGCCCGCGGTCCCCTCGGTGGGGCCGAGCACCTCCCGGACGCACTCCGACGCCCAGTCGAACTGGAAGGCCTCCAGCCGGCGCTGCAGCGCCTGCGCGGTGGAGACGTCGCGCATCCAGCCGGAGGTCAGTCCGAATGCCCGGTCCGCGCCGTAGCAGGCACCGGCCAGCGCCAGCCCGACGTAGCCCCAGCCGGAGGCGTGGGAGACCGTCCCGGTGAGGTCGACCAGCGGGGCGGTGACCCCGCCGACCGCGAAGCCGGTCGTGCCGAAGCGCAGCAGCCGGGCCCAGCGGCGCTTCCAGATCCGGTCCCGGCGGTACCAGTCGATCGCCTCGACCGCCCGCTCCTCGGACCAGCGGTACAGCTCCTCCAGCCGCTCGGCGGGCTCGCCCCAGTCCCCGAGCGGGAACTGGCGGGCGCTCAGGTCGGACCGGTGGCGGGGCGACGCGCGGTGCGCGAGGGCCGCGGCGGGCGGATCCTCCCCGCCGATCTCCTTGCCCCAGGCACTCTCCTCGGGCTGCATTTCCGGCTGGCTCACCTGTGGGGCTCCCTGTGGCGGGCGGACGGCTGGTCTGACTGGTCCCGACTGCGCGCGGACTGACGTGTCGTCGGCCTGACGGCCGGTGAAACGCCGGACAACGCGCCGTACACGCCGCCGTTCCGGGGCGGGTACGGGTGTCCCGGGGCGGCACCGCCGACGGCAGCCGGCGGTGGTCCAACAGCACTTCTTACCGCCAAATGGCTGACCATGGGGCCGCTTCACCAATGATCGTTATCGGATTCGGCCGCAGGATCCCGAGGTGGGAGGGTTGCGGCGGTCGGCGGGATTTCACCCGTCCGAGGGAGTCTCCGGCGACCCGCTGTCCTGACCCGGGCACCGCGGGGGGCTCCGGCACCTCCCGGACCGGACGATCCTCCGAGGCCGTGCGTGTACCCGAGACCCTCGGTTGTCTCTTCCTACGGGACCGGGGAGCAGCCGGAACCGGCCACCGACTACCCTTTCCCAGCGTGAAGGTCCTCGTCATCGGCGGCGGCGCCCGCGAACACGCCCTGTGCCGCTCTCTGTCCCAAGATCCCGCCGTGACCGAGCTGCACTGTGCCCCGGGCAACGCCGGGATCGCGCAGGTGGCGACGGTCCACCCGGTCGACCAGCTCGACGGCGCGCAGGTCACCGCGCTGGCCGGGCGGCTCGGCGCCGAACTGGTCGTGGTCGGCCCGGAGGCCCCGCTGGTCGCGGGCGTCGCCGACGCCGTGCGCGCGGCCGGCATCCCGGTGTTCGGCCCGTCCGCCGAGGCCGCCCTGCTGGAGGGCTCCAAGGCCTTCGCCAAGGACGTGATGGCCGGCGCCGGCGTACCCACCGCCCGCTCCTACGTCTGCACCACGGCCGCCGAGGCGGCCGAGGCCCTGGACGCCTTCGGCCCGCCCTACGTGGTGAAGGACGACGGCCTGGCCGCCGGCAAGGGCGTCGTGGTCACCTCCGACCGCGCGGAGGCGCTGGCCCACGCCGGGGCCTGCGAGAGGGTGGTGATCGAGGAGTACCTGGACGGCCCGGAGGTCTCGCTGTTCGCGATCACCGACGGCACCACCGTCCTCCCGCTCCAGCCCGCCCAGGACTTCAAGCGCGCCCTCGACGGCGACCAGGGTCCCAACACCGGCGGCATGGGCGCCTACTCGCCGCTGCCCTGGGCCCCCGAGGGCCTGGTCGAGGACGTCCTGGCGACCGTGCTGCAGCCGACCGTGGACGAGCTGCGCCGCCGCGGTACCCCGTTCTCCGGCCTGCTCTACGCCGGTCTGGCGCTGACCTCGCGCGGCACCCGGGTGATCGAGTTCAACGCCCGCTTCGGCGACCCGGAGACCCAGGTCGTGCTGGCCCGGCTGCGTACCCCGCTGGCGGGCGTGCTGCACGCCTCGGCCACCGGCACCCTGGACCAGCTGGAGCCGCTGCGCTGGGACGAGGGCGCCGCGGTCACCGTGGTGATCGCCGCCGAGGGCTACCCGGCCGCGCCGCGCACCGGCGACCCGATCGAGGGCCTGGCCGAGGCCGAGTCCGCCGACGGCACCGCGTACGTGCTGCACGCCGGGACGAAGGCGGACGGCGAAGGCCGGGTGCTGAGCGCCGGGGGCCGGGTGCTGTCCGTCACCGCGACCGGCGGCGACCTCGCCGAGGCGCGCGAGCGGGCGTACCGGTCGGTCGGGCGGATCTCGCTGGCCGGTGCCCAGCACCGCGGGGACATCGCCCTGAAGGCCGCGCAGTAGCGGCCGCCCGCCCCCGTTCTCTCCCCGGGCCCCCGGCACGCCTCCGCGCGCCGGGGGCCCGGGCGTTCCGGGCCGCGCCCTCCCGCCCCGCCGGCAGCCGTCGCCCCGGCCCCGCGGATCCGCCCGGCGCGAGCCCCGGCGCGGGCGCCCGCCCCGCACTCTCCGCCGCGCCCTCGTGGACAACCCCCATGGACGCAGCGCGCCCCGGTGTTTCCGGGCCGGGTGGGACGGGAGCGACACCCGGTGCCGCCACACCGTTCGGTCCCCGGAATCCAGCCCATCGAGTGACAGCGCCCGCATCCGGCTGACGTAACCGGCTGCCCGGCCTTATGGTGCGCTGGACCACGGCGCCACAGGTCGGGCCGCTTGCGGCCGCCGCCGGGTAAGGGTGGTCGTGCGGGGGGATGCTGGACGGCGTCCGGCCGGACCGGACCCGCCGGGCGCTTCCCGGGGGCGGCCGTCCGGTTTTCGGGCGGTGTCACCGGGACGAGTGGAAACCGGGGCGATCCGGAACACCCACCCGGACCCGGGCGTCGAAAATGTCGTAAGCGCCACGCAGCATGTACTACCGGGGCTCGGACACCACCGTTTCCCGGTCGGAACTGATCGTTTCGAATCGGCTCAGGGCCCCGCCACGGGTGTCCCGGGGCTCCGAAGGGGGTGCCGCACCGTATGGCAGCTGTCGACATCGCGCGCGCTCACGCCCAGGCCGTCCTGCGGATCAGAGGTCTCGCCCTGGCCGCCGCCGCGCTGCCCGCCGCCACCGCGGTGGTGCTGCTCGCCGGCCGGTTCACCGGGCGGATCGGTGCCCCCGGCTCCCCCGACGGGGCGGGCTGGGACATCGCCCGCTGGACGGTCTGCGCGGTGGCCGCGCTGACCCTCCTGGTGGCCGGGCTGGCCGCCCGCGCCTACCGCCGGGCCGTCCCGCCGCAGACCCCGGCCGTGCCGCTGGACCGCGCCCAGGCCCCCGAGCTGTACCGGCTGATCGACGAACTCGCGGACCGGCTGGAGGTCCCCGCGCCGTCCGCCGTGGCGCTCACCCCGGACTGCGACAGCTGGCTGGAGGAGGTGCCCGCGCCGAGGCCCCGCCGCTCCCGGGCGGCCGGCCACGAACCGACCGCCCCGGTACTGGTCATCGGCTCGCCGTTCCTCTGGTGGATGCGGGCCGGTGAGCTGCGGGCCCTGCTCGCCCCGGTGGTGGCCGGCACCGCCGCCGCCGCGGACCCGGAGATCGCCGCCGCCCGGCACTTCCTGCGCGGGCTGGACGCCAGTC
Source organism: Kitasatospora purpeofusca (assembly GCF_034043715.1). Classification (GTDB taxonomy): domain Bacteria; phylum Actinomycetota; class Actinomycetes; order Streptomycetales; family Streptomycetaceae; genus Kitasatospora; species Kitasatospora purpeofusca_A. The sequence continues at coordinate 47,560 of NZ_JAXCLC010000052.1, forward strand.
TGGACGCCGGCCCCGCCGACGGACCGGCCGGCCTCCCCGGGGACTGCGCACCGCGCCCGCCCCGCCGGGGCCCGGTCGCCCTGACCGACCGCCTCACCGACCGGATCGCCCGCCGGCTGCTGGGCGCCTGCCGCGAGCACGCCGCCGAGCTGGAGCGCTCCGTCGCCGGCTGGGCCTCCGAGCAGGCCCGCGGCGTCGACTACGGCCTGCGGATCGCCGCCCAGGAGCAGGTCGGCCTCGCCTACGCGTGCTGGGACCGGCTGCTCACCCGGGTCGCGCTGCCCGCCTGGCGGCTCGGCCGGCACCCCGCGCACCTGAACGCCGGAGTGGTGGCCGCGCTCACCGAGCTGTCCCGGCGCGACCGGCTGGCCGACGGCTACAGCAGCCGGCTCGGCGACCGTCCGGCCTGCGACCTGCTGGAGGAGCCGGGCGAGGTGGACGCCGCGGTCTCCCGGCTCGCCGCCGAGCTGTTCTTCGGGGCGCCCGCCTCCGGCGCCTGGCGCGAGCTGGAGTGGGTCGACTACCCGGCCGAGGTGGTGGACGCCGGCTGGCGGGCCCGCACCGCCGCCCTGCAGTCGGCGCTGGACCTGCTCGCCCCGCAGGCCCGCCCCGGCGCCCCGACCCTGACCCGGCTGCTGGGCCGACTGGCCGACGGCGATGGCGAGCGGCTGGCCGCCGCGCTCGCCGCCCAGCTGGCGCGCACCACCGCGCCCGCGCCGCTGCTCGAGCCGGTCCGGTCCGGGCGGGACGTCCTGGTCGACCACGTCACCGCGATGGTCTGCTGCGCCGCCGTGGACACCGCGGGCGCCGTCCCCGGTCTCGACTGGCTGGACGGCCCGGTGCTGCTGCTCGGCGGGGTCCGCCGCACCGACCTGGCCGAGCCGGTCGCCCAGGCCGTCGAACAGGGCCAGGACGGGCCGCTGCGGGCCTGGCTGGACGCCGCGGACGTCCGGCTGGAGAAGCCGGTCCGGCTCTGACCCCGGCTCCGACCGGCCCCTCGGGGGCGCGAGCCCCGAGGGTGAGCGCCCCCGGCCGGACCGGTCGCCCCGGGTCTTCGCAGGCCGGAGGCCGTCCGTCCGGCGGCCCGGAAGATTCCCGCCACTAGTTGCTACCGTGGGGTGACGCAGCGCCAGCACGGTGTGGTGTATTAGACCGCACGCACATCCGGGAGGCACGTGCCAACCGGCCGAGGTGCACCTGGGAGGGGCGCGCGTGGGGACCGAACTCAACCGCCGCTGGGAGTCCGGGACGCACGCGCACAGCGTCTCCGACCCCTTCGGCCAGGGCCCGCTGCCCTGGCTGCGCAGCCCGGACCAGTACGTCGCCGGCGCCGAGAGCGCCGAGGTGCCCTGGTACGTCTCGGTGGACGCGCCCGGGCAGCGCCCGGTGCCGGGAGGCGTCGACCAGACCGGGGCGCGGGGCAGACCGGCGGTCGGCAGCCCGCTCGGCGCCAACGACGAGGAACAGCAGATCAAGGGCTTCGCCTCGGCCGGGGTGGTCCGCCCCGGCGGCTCGGTGGACCTGCGGGTCACCGTCAACCCGCTCCGCGAGTTCACCGTCGACGTCTTCCGGATCGGCCACTACGCGGGCGACGGCGCCCACCACATGACGTGCAGTCCGCTGATCGCCGGGATGTCCCAGCCGGCCCCGATGGTGGTCGGCCGGACCGTCTCCTGCCACCACTGGTGGCACACCTGGCGGCTGCAGATCCCGCAGCACTGGCGGCCCGGCGCCTACGTCGCCGTACTCACCACCGCCGACATGCTGCACCGCAGCCACATCCCGTTCACGGTGCGGGACTTCGAGGACGGGAACCGCTCCGCCGAGCTGCTGCTGGTGCTCCCCGACGTGACCTGGCAGGCGTACAACCTCTTCCCCGAGGACGGCCGCAGCGGCGCGAGCCTCTACCACGCCTGGGACGGCGGCCGGCTGGTCGGCGAACCCGAGGCGGCCGTCACCGTCTCCTTCGACCGGCCGCACGCCACCGCCGGGCTGCCGCTGCACGTGGGCCACGCCTACGACTTCATCCGCTGGGCCGAGCGCTACGGCTACGACCTCTCCTACGCGACCGCCACCGACCTGCACGCCGGTCTGGTCGACGCCTCCCGGCACCGGGCGCTGGTCTTCCCCGGCCACGACGAGTACTGGTCCGAGCCGATGCGCCGCGCCGCCGAACGGGCCCGGGACGGCGGCACCTCGCTGGTCTTCCTCTCCGCCAACACCATGTACTGGCGGGTCGAGCTGAGCCCCGGCCCCTCCGGCGAGCCCAACCGGATGCTCAACTGCCGCAAGCGCCAGAAGGTCGCCCCGGGCAGTCCGGCGGCCGGGGTGCCCGGCGCCGCCAGCGCGCTGTGGCGCGACGCCGGCGAGCCCGAGCAGCACCTGCTCGGGCTGCAGTACTCCGGCCGGGTCGCCGCACCGGTCCCGCTGGTCGCCCGGCACACCGCGCACTGGCTGTGGGACGGCACCGGCGTCCAGGAGGGCGAGGAACTGCCCGGGCTGGTCGCCGGCGAGGCGGACCGCTACTACCCGAAGGTCGCCCTGCCCGAGCACAGCGAGCGGGTGCTGCTCGCGCACTCCCCGTACCGGGACCTGGCCGGCCGCACCCGGCACCAGGAGACCTCGCTCTACCGGGCGCCCAGCGGCGCGTACGTCTTCGCCTCCGGCACCTTCGCCTGGTCGCCCGCGCTGGACCGCCCGGGGCTCACGGACGAGCGGATCCAGCGGGCCACCGCGAACCTGCTGGACCGGCTCTGCAAGAACGGCTGACCGCCGCGGCCCGGGGTCCGGCCCCCGGGCCGGGCCGGTGACCATGACAGACTCGGTCCCAGTGACCTCCCCTTTCGCGCCCCACGCCCGCGAACGACCCCTGAGGACTGAGACGATCTTGAGCGGATTTGTCACCAAGCCCGAGCCGGTCCAGGTGCCCGGCCTGGTCCACCTGCACACCGGCAAGGTGCGCGACCTGTACCGCGCCGAGTCGGGTGAGCTGGTGATGGTCGCCAGCGACCGCACCTCGGCCTACGACTGGGTGCTGCCCAACGAGATCCCGGACAAGGGCCGCATCCTCACCCAGCTCTCGCTGTGGTGGTTCGAGCGGATCGCCGACATCGTGCCCAACCACGTGCTCTCCACCGAGGTCCCGGCCGGCGCCCCCGCCGACTGGAAGGGCCGCACCCTGGTCTGCCGCAGCCTGGACATGGTGCCGGTCGAGTGCGTCGCCCGCGGCTACCTGGCCGGCTCCGGCCTGGAGGAGTACCGGGCGTCCCGCACCGTCTGCGGCATCGCGCTGCCCGAGGGCCTGGACGACGGCTCCGAGCTGCCCGCCCCGATCTACACCCCGGCCCTCAAGGCCGAGGTCGGCGAGCACGACGAGAACGTCGCCTACGAGGAGACCGCCCGCCGGGTCGGCGCCGAGCTGGCCAACCAGCTCCGCCGGACCACCCTGGACGTCTACTCCCGGGCCCGGGACATCGCCCGCGACCGGGGCATCCTGCTGGCCGACACCAAGTTCGAGTTCGGCCTGCTGGACGGCGAGCTGGTGATCGGTGACGAGGTGCTCACCCCGGACTCCTCGCGCTTCTGGCCGGCCGACCAGTGGGAGCCGGGCCACCCCCAGCCCTCCTTCGACAAGCAGATCGTCCGTGACTGGCTGACCTCCCCGGCCTCCGGCTGGGACCGGAAGAGCGAGCAGCCGCCGCCGGAGCTGCCGGCCGAGGTCGTCGACCGGGTCCGCGCCAAGTACGTCGAGGCCTACGAGCGGATCACCGGCCTCACCTGGGTGTGAGACCGGGCGGGGCGCCCGCGGGCCGGCGGTCAGATCCAGCCGTGCTCGCGGGCGATCCGCACCGCCGAGTGGCGGTTCTCCGCGCCCAGCTTGGCGACGGCCGAGGACAGGTAGTTGCGCACGGTGCCCTGGGAGAGCGAGGCGCGTTCCGCGATCCCGGCGACCGAGGTGCCGTCGGCGGCCAGCTCCAGCACATCGGTCTCGCGCGGCGTCAGCGGCGTGTCCCCGGCGGAGATCGCGTCCGCCGCGAGCTCCGGGTCCACGTACCGGCCGCCGGCCCGGACGGTCCGGATGATCCCGGCCAGGTCCGCCGCGGAGACGGTCTTCGGCAGGAAGCCCCGGACACCGACCTCCAGCGCCCGCTTCAGATAGCCGGGGCGGCCGTGACCGGTGACGATCATGCAGCGGCAGTCCGGCAGCAGCGCACGCAGCCGGGTGGCCACCTCGATGCCGTCCAGACCGGGCATCTGGAGGTCCAGCACCGCGATGTCCGGCCGGTGCGCCTCGGCCATCGCCAGCGCCTCCGGGCCGGAGGCGGCCTGCGCGACCACGGCGAGGTCCTCCTCCAGGGCGAGCAGCGCGGCGAGCGCGCCGCGGATCAGGTGCTCGTCGTCGGCGAGCAGGACGCGGACGGGCGCGGGGTCGGTCATCGGCGGGCCTTCCGTACGGCGGGGGTCAGAGCGGGACGCTGGCGAGCAGCCGGAAGAGCCCCGGCCCGGCGGCCGGGACGGTCAGCTCGCCGTTGTGGGCGGCGAGCCGTTCCCGCAGGCCGCTCAGGCCGGTCCCGCCGCCCTGGGAGGGCAGCGGCACGGCCGGCACCCCGTCATTCTCCAGTTCCAGCAGGGCCCGGCCGCCCTCGCGGCGGAGCCTGATCGAGCAGTGGCCCGCCTCGCTGTGCCGCAGCACATTGGTGGTGGCCTCGCGGATCACCCAGCCGAGCACCGACTGGACCGCCACCGGCAGCTCCTCGGTGTGCTCGCCGAGGTCGATCTCGCAGACCACGTCGGCGGAGCGGAGCACCGCCCGGGCGCCGACCGCCTCGGCGTGCAGGGCCGCCGTGCGGTAGCCGCGGACCACGTCGCGGACCTCGCGCTGGGACTCCTGGGCGATCTGCTGCACCTCGGCCATCTGCTCGGCGGCCTCCGGGCGGCCGCGCCGGGCCAGCTGGACGGCCAGCTCGCTCTTGAGCGCGATGGTGGTGAGGTTGCGGCCCATCACGTCGTGCAGGTCGCGGGAGAACCGCAGCCGCTCCTCGGCCACCGCCAGCCGGGCCTGGGCCTCGCGGGCGGTGTCCAGCTCCTGGACCACGGACTGCAGCCAGGCGAAGCTGCGGCAGCTGCAGCCGATGAGGAGCATGACCAGCCCGCTGCCGGTCAGGACCCCGAGCGAGGTCCCGAGGGTGGCGCCGGTCAGCAGCAGCGGGGGGAGGACGGAGACCAGGGCGACGGCCCCGGCGAGAGCCGCCCGGAGCGGGGGCAGCCCGACCGAGGCCGGGCCGAAGGCGGAGAAGAGCATGGTGCTGGCGACCGGGGCGGTGAAGGCCACCAGCTCCCCGCCGGAGGCCGTGTCGACCCGGGGGCCGAGCAGCAGTACCGCCCAGGAGCCGGCCACCGCGACGCCGCCGTTGAGGGCGAGCCAGCGCAGGTGGTCGGTGGGCCGGTTCAGGTAGTGGTCCAGCGAGGTGCGGTAGGCCCGCAGGGTGAGCAGGGTCTGGGCGAGGCCGAGCACCAGGGCGACCCGGGAGGCCGGGTCGGTCCGGGAGTCCGGGTCGGCCGAATTGATCAGCAGGGTGAGCGGCAGCGGAGCCAGCGCCATCAGGTAGAGCGACCAGCGGAGGTAGAGCTCGGAGCGCTGGGGCTTGGAGCGGTCCCGCCACCTGCGCACCGGATTCACGACGCCCACCTGTTCCGCCCCCTGCTCCCTCAAGATCGTGTCCGGCCTTCCTACCAGAGGCCGGGGCACGGGTGGACCCCCGGTCCGGATCCGGACCGGGGGGCGGTGCCGGAGCTCAGCGGCGCGGCTCCCAGCGGAACCAGCGGACGGCGCCCCAGACCGCGAGGGCGAGCCAGACGCTCCCGGTGACCAGGTGCGGTGCGGCGGTGGCCCAGGTGCCGGCGAAACCGGTCGGGGCGGCCGAGCCGTCGGTGCCGAACCAGCCGACCCGGACCAGCTGGAAGGCCGGGGTGGTGGGCAGCAGCCGGCAGATGTCGGCGAGGCGCTCCGGCATGACCTCCAGCGGGAAGAGCAGCCCGGAGCCGAACTGCGTGAGCAGCAGGACCGGCATGGTGGTGATGCCGGCGCTCTCCACGGTCCGGGTGAAGGCGCTGGAGACGGCGGCCAGGGCCATCAGCGTCGCGACCACCAGGGCCAGGCCGACCACCAGCAGCAGCGGATTGACCGGTGCGGTGAGGTCCAGGGCGGTGGCGCCGACGACACCGATCACCCCGCACATCAGCAGGGCCAGGCCGACCGAGGGCACGGCGGTGCCGACCAGGATCTCGGTGTCCCGGGCCTCTCCGGTGCGCAGCCGCTTGAGCACCAGCTCGCCGCGGCGGGCCACGTAGGCGGCGGTCAGGTTGTAGTAGACGACGAAGGCCAGCACCATGCCGACCGCGCCGTTGACCAGCAGCGAGTCGACGTCCAGGCCGGGGCTGCTCCCGGCCTGCTGGTCGAGGATGTTCTTGAGCCCGCCGATCAGCAGGACCGGCAGCAGCACGGCGGTGAACAGGGCGGTCCGGTTGCGGAGCAGCAGGACCCCCTCGGCCCGGCCGAGGGCGAGCAGCCGGCGGACGACGGTGCTCCGCGGCCCGATGCCGGAGGGCCGGGTGCTCCGCGGACCGGCGGTGGTGGTGGCGGTGGTCATCGGGCGAGTCCGATCAGCTTGCGGCGGGCGGGGGGAGCGGCGGGGGTGTCGGCCGGGGGCCGGTGGCCGGCCTCGGAGGCGATGGCCAGGAAGGCCTCCTCCAGCGAGGCGCTGCGGGCGTCGAGGGCGCCGAGCGCGATCCCGTGCCGGTCGGCCCAGCCGAGCAGTTCGGTCAGGGTGGCCTGGAGGCCGGGCGTCTTGACGGTGACCCTGCGGCCGTCGACGGTGACCGTGGCGCCGGTCAGCGGCGGGAGGGAGGTGCCGGCGAACGCGGGCAGTTCGAAGCCGATCCGGGACGGGCGACCGGCGATCACCTCGGCCACCGTGCCGGCCGCGACGATCTGCCCGCCGTGCATGATCGCCAGCCGGTCGGCGAGCTCCTCGGCCTCCTCCAGGTAGTGGGTGGTGAGCAGCACCGTGGTGCCCTCGGCCCGCAGCTCGCGGACCAGTTGCCAGACGGCGGCGCGGGCCTCCGGGTCGAGGCCGGTGCTCGGCTCGTCCAGGAACAGCACCTCGGGCCGTCCGAGCAGGGCCATCGCCAGGTCGAGGCGGCGGCGCTCGCCGCCGGAGAGCTGCTTGACCCGGACGTCGCGGCGGTGGCCGAGGCCGACCAGCTCCAGGGCCTCGTCCAGCGGGCGGGCGTGGCTGGTGAGGCCGGTCCAGGCCCGGCCGGTCTCGCCGACGGTGAGGTCGCCGGGGAAGCCGCCCTCCTGGAGCATGATGCCGATCCGGGAGCGGACCGAGGCCCGCTCCTGGTGCGGGTCGTGCCCGAGCACCCGGACCCGGCCCCCGGTCGGGGCGGCCAGGCCCTCGATGAGTTCCATGGTGGAGGTCTTGCCGGCCCCGTTGGTGCCCAGTAGGGCGAACAGCTCGCCGCGGCCGACGGTCAGGTCGACGCCGCGGACCGCGTGGTAGCGGTCACTGCCGGCGCCGTAGTGGCGGTGCAGGTCGGTGACCTCGATCACGTGGTCGCCGGCGGCGTGGGGCTGGCTCGTTTCCATGCCCCAAGCCTTCCGCCGGCCGGGCCGCGCGGGCAGTGCGCGGTCTCACCGGAACCCGGTGCGGATCCACGGGTGGGCGATGACAAATGTCATGGGTGCCGCCCGGAATGGGCGGGCCCGGCGGAATCCCGAGCGATCCGGAAGCGGATCCGGAAGCGGATCCGGGGGCCGGCCGTCCCGGCGGATCCGGAGCGGGAAACGCCGAAGGGCCCTCTCTTCCGAGAGGGCCCTTCGAACTGCGAGCGGACGACGAGATTCGAACTCGCGACCCTCACCTTGGCAAGGTGATGCTCTACCAACTGAGCCACGTCCGCAGGATGGAACTATTGAATTGTACTGTGCTCGCTTACTGCGAGCGGACGACGAGATTCGAACTCGCGACCCTCACCTTGGCAAGGTGATGCTCTACCAACTGAGCCACGTCCGCCTGGTGCCTGGGGCACCCGCCGCCTCTCCGGATCTCTCCGTTGCGGCGACGAGGAATACTCTACAGCATCTTCCGGGGTGGTCGCCCCACCCTTCCGCGAGGGCGGGACGACCGGGGCCGGGGCGGTCAGTTCGCCTCGGCGAAGGCCTCGTAGACGTGCTTCGGGATGCGGCCGCGGGCGGGCAGCTCCATCCCGCGGGACTGCGCCCAGGCGCGCACGGCGGCCGGGTCGGGGGTGAGGGCGGTGCGGCGGAAGGACTTTCCGGTACGGCTCTGGCGGCGGCCGGCCGCGACGAACGGGGCGAGGGCCTCCCGCAGCTTTTCCGCGTTGTCCACGGACAAATCGATCTCGTACGACTTCCCGTCGACGCCGAAGTGGACGGTTTCCGCGGCTGCGCCGCCGTCCAGGTCGTCGGAGAGCGTGACAACTACACGCTGAGCCATGGGCGTCAATCCTCTCGGCAATTCGGCCGACAAGGGCGCGGGCGCGCCCCGGGGCCTGATGTGCACCCTTCGCGCAAGCACATACGGGCAGGCCGGATGGCCATGCCGGATACGCAGCACTCGCCACGGCAGGTGGCCCTATTCTGCACCCGAAGCGGGGAGAAATCGAAGAGTCCGGCTTTCTTTTCCGGATATTCACGTGTCTTCGCCGGGTGCCGGATACCGGTGCACTCGGCTGGCCGATCTGTCCGGAGTGCCGGTATTCGGGTGCTCTTCGGTGGTTCTCGCGGGGGTTCCGGAATCCGCCGAAAAGGGGCACCGGGCGGGGGGTGGCGGGCGGACCGAGCCCTTGTGACGTAAGGGTCGTCGGTCTACGCGCGTCACCGTCCCCGGCCAGCAAACACGCTCGAAACCCCCGGTAGTCTGGAGTTCCCCCGCCTCACGAAGACACCACCGGGAGTGCCAGTGGCACGCGTCGTAGTCGACGTCATGCTCAAGCCGGAGATCCTCGACCCCCAGGGACAGGCGGTGCAGCGCGCACTGCCCCGTCTCGGATTCACCGGGATCTCCGACGTCCGCCAGGGCAAGCGTTTCGAGCTGGAGCTGGAGGGCCCGGTCGACGACGCCGCGCTCGCCCGTATCCGCGAAGCCGCCGAGACCTTTCTCGCCAACACCGTGATCGAGGACTTCACCGTCCGCGTCGAGGAGACCGTGACTTCGGTCCTCTCCTCCTCCGTCACCGGAGACGCCAAGTGACCACCCGCGTCGGCGTCGTCACTTTCCCCGGTTCCCTCGACGACCGCGACGCCCGGCGTGCGGTCCGCCTGGCCGGCGCCGAGCCGGTCGCCCTCTGGCACCGTGACAAGGACCTCCACCAGGTCGACGCCGTCGTCCTGCCGGGCGGATTCAGTTACGGCGACTATCTGCGCTGCGGTGCGATCTCCCGGTTCTCGCCGGTGATGGAGACCGTCATCGAGCAGGCCCGGCAGGGAATGCCCGTTCTCGGTATCTGCAACGGCTTCCAGGTGCTGTGCGAATCCCACCTGCTGCCCGGCGCCCTCACCCGCAACGACTCGCTGCACTTCGTCTGCCGAGACCAGAAGCTGCGGATCGAGAACAACGGCACGGCCTGGACCCGGGATTACACCCCCGGCCAGGAAATCGTCGTGCCGCTGAAGAACGGCGAGGGCCGCTTCGTCGCCGACGCGCGGGTCCTGGACGAGCTGGAGGCCGAGGGCCGGGTGGTCGCCCGTTACCTCGACGTCAACCCCAACGGTTCGTACCGTGACATCGCCGGCATCACCAACGCCGCTGGCAATGTCGTCGGTCTGATGCCGCACCCCGAGCACGCCGTGGAGCCGCTCACCGGTCCCACCACCGAGGGCCTGGGCTTCTTCACCTCCGTACTGAAGCAGCTGGTGAACGCCTGATGAGCCTCGACACCGTCAAGAACGCCCAGCAGACCCCGGACGCCGCCCAGCCCTGGGCCGAGCTCGGCCTCAAGCAGGACGAGTACACCCGGATCCGGGAGATTCTCGGCCGCCGCCCGACCGGCGCGGAACTCGCCATGTACTCGGTCATGTGGTCGGAGCACTGTTCGTACAAGAGCTCCAAGGTCCACCTGAAGCAGTTCGGCGACAAGAAGCCCGAGACGGACGCCATGCTCGTCGGCATCGGCGAGAACGCCGGTGTGGTCGACGTGGGCCAGGGCTATGCGGTCACCTTCAAGGTCGAGTCGCACAACCACCCGTCGTACATCGAGCCCTACCAGGGCGCGGCCACCGGCATCGGCGGCATCGTCCGCGACATCCTGGCGATGGGCGCCCGCCCGGTCGCCGTGATGGACCCGCTGCGGTTCGGTGCGGCCGACCACCCGGACACCCGGCGCGTGCTGCCCGGGATCGTCGCGGGCATCGGCGGCTACGGCAACTGCCTGGGCCTGCCGAACATCGGCGGCGAGGTCGTCTTCGACTCCTGCTACCAGGGCAACCCGCTGGTCAACGCGCTCTGCGTGGGTGTCATGAAGCACGAGGACATCCACCTCGCGCAGGCTTCCGGCGCCGGCAACAAGGTCGTCCTGTACGGCGCCCGCACCGGCGGCGACGGCATCGGCGGCGTCTCGGTGCTCGCCTCCGAGACCTTCGACGACACCAAGCCGGCCAAGCGCCCGGCGGTCCAGGTCGGCGACCCGTTCCAGGAGAAGCTCCTGATCGAGTGCACCCTGGAGATCTTCCGGGAGAAGCTGGTCAAGGGCATCCAGGACCTCGGCGGCGCCGGGCTGTCCTGCGCCACCTCCGAGCTGGCCTCGGCCGGCTCCGGCGGTATGCGGATCGACCTCGACACGGTGCACCTGCGCGACCACACGCTCTCGCCCGAGGAGATCCTCATGAGCGAGTCGCAGGAGCGCATGTGCGCGATCGTCGAGCCGGACAAGATCGACCGCTTCCTGGAGATCTGCGAGAAGTGGGACGTCATCGCCAACGTCATCGGTGAGGTCACCGACGGCGAGCGGCTGGAGATCTTCTGGCACGGCGAGCTCGTGGTGGACGTGCCCCCGCGCACCGTCGCCCACGAGGGCCCGACCTACGACCGCCCGTACGCCCGCCCGAGCTGGCAGGACGCGCTGCAGGCCGACGCCCCGACGGCCGAGCGGCTGGCCCGCCCGACCACCGGCGAGGGCCTCAAGGCCGACCTGCTGAAGCTCGCCTCGCACCCGAACCAGGCCTCCAAGTCCTGGATCACGGACCAGTACGACCGGTACGTGCTCGGCAACACCGTGCTCTCGCACGGCGAGGACTCGGGCATGATCCGGATCGACGACGAGACCAACCTCGGCGTCTCGGTCGCCACCGACGGCAACGGCCGCTTCACCAAGCTGGACCCGTACACCGGTGCCCAGCTGGCCCTCGCCGAGGCGTACCGCAACGTCGCGGCCGGCGGTGCCAAGCCGCTCGCGGTCTCGGACTGCCTCAACTTCGGCTCCCCCGAGGACCCGGACGTGATGTGGCAGTTCGCCGAGGCCACCCGCGGTCTCGCCGACGCCTGCCTGGTCCTGGGCACCCCGGTGACCGGCGGCAACGTCTCGCTGTACAACCAGACCGGCGAGGTCGCCATCCACCCGACCCCCGTGGTCGCGGTGCTCGGTGTCATCGACGACGTCACCCGCCGCACTCCGATGGCGTTCGCCGAGGAAGGGCAGCTGCTCTACCTGCTCGGCGACACCGAGGACGAGCTGGGCGGCTCGGCCTGGTCGCAGGCGGTCCACGACCACCTGGGCGGCCTGCCGCCCAAGGTCGACCTGGAGCGCGAGCGGCTGCTCGGCGAGATCCTGATCGCCGGCTCCCGCGACGGCATGGTCGACGCCGCGCACGACCTCTCCGACGGCGGCCTGGGCCAGGCGCTGGTGGAGAGCTGCCTCAAGGGCGGCCGGGGCGCCCGGATCGTCGTGCCCGAGGGCATGGACCCGTTCGTGTTCCTGTTCTCCGAGTCGGCCGGCCGCGCCGTCGTGGCCGTGCCGCGCAGCGAGGAGCTCCGGTTCAACGACATGTGCACCGCGCGCGGCCTGCCGGCCGTCCGCATCGGTGTGGTGGACGGCGACTCCCTGGACGTCCAGGGGCAGTTCACCGTCCCGCTGGCGGAGCTGAAGGACGCCCACACCGGCGTCATCGAGGCCCTGCTGGCCTGAGTCGGTCCCACTCCCACGGGCGGACGGTTCGCGAGAACCGTCCGCCCGTGGGCGTATGTTGGGGGCCATGCCTGCCAAGTCCCGTACCTACCAGCCCGCCAGGGTGGGCGCCGCGCTCGCGGCGCAGACCGGCGCGCTGCGCGACGCCGTCCGGCGGCTGTGCGAACGCCCCGACGCCGAGGAGTGCCTGGCCCGGCCGACCCGGCTGGGGGAGTGGCGGGTACGTGAACTGCTGGCGCACCTCGCCGTCCAGATCGAGTGGCTGCCGGCGCGTTTCGACGATCCGGCGGAAGGCTGGCCGCCGCTGGACCTGCCGCGGTGGGTGGAGCGGGTCGGTACCCTCGCCCCGCTGCTCGACGACCAGGCCAGGGCGCGGGCGGCGGACGGCTTCGACGGTGGCCCGGCCTCGGTGGCGGCGGCGTTCGACCGTGCCGCCGACGCGCTGCTCGGCGTCCTGGCCCGGCCGGAGGCGGCCGACCCGGCCCGGCGCTTCGAGATCCGGCTCGGTTCGATGGCGCTCACCGAGTTCCTGGTGACCCGGCTGGTCGAGACCGTCGTGCACGCCGACGACCTGGCCGACGCGCTCGGGCTCGACGACTTCCCGCACGACCGGCAGGCGGTGGCCGCCGTCACCAGGATGCTCGCCGACGCCTTCGCCGAGCTGGTGCCCGGCGGCGCGGTGGAACTCCGGGTGCCCCCGTACGCGGTGGTGCAGGCCGTCGAGGGGCCGCGGCACACCCGGGGCACCCCGCCCAACGTGGTCGAGACCGATCCGCTGACCTGGATCCGGCTGGCCACCGGCCGCGCCGACTGGGCGGACGCGGTCGACTCCGCCGCGCTGTCGGCCAGTGGGGAGCGCAGCGACCTGCGGGCCCACCTGCCGCTGCTGGGCTGAGCGGCCACGCCCCGGCCGGGCGTCCTTGCTTCCGGCCGGGTGTCCTGCTCGGGCAGGCGTCCTTGCCCGGGCCGGGCGGCGCCGTCGGGCGGCCGGGCCTCAGGGGACGGCGGGACCGCTCAGATAGCCGCCGTCGGCGCTGTACGGCCAGGCGTTGGCCGTGCAGCCCTTGAGACCGTAGATCTGCTGCATCATCGCGGGCGCCGGCCTGCCGGGGCCGGGGCAGCCCTCGTGACCGTGGCCGATCCGGTGGCCCACCTCGTGGTTGATGACCAGGGCCCGGTACTCGTCGATCGGACCGCTGAACTGGGGCGAGCCGAGGGTCCAGCGCTTGACGTTGACCACCACCTGGTTGCCGACGTTGCAGTTCACCTCGCCGTGGGTGTCCAGACCGGCCGCGCCGCAGATCCGGTCCACGGTGGCGGCGGAGGCGATCTTCACGGTGAAGTCGTAGGCACCGGCGGAGACCAGCTGGAAGCCGTTCCTGCGGTCGTTGGTCCAGCCGCGCTTGTCGGCGAGGATGCCCTGGATCTGGGTGGCGGAGGCCGTCGGGTCGATGCCGATGCCGTCCTCGACCTCGACCCGGTAGCGGCGGACGGTGCCCCGGCCGACCGGGTCGGCGGAGCCCTGGGCGACGGTGAAGGTGCCGGCGCCCTTGGCCGGCGGGCTCTCCGGGCCGCCCGGCTGCGGGGTGGCGGTGGGGGGCGCGGGCGGAGCGCTGGGCGTGGCCGGTGCCGGGGCGGCGGACGCCGGGGGCCCGGACTGCGGCGCCGAGGGCACCGGGGTGGTCGGCGTGGTCGGTGCCGGGGCGGCGGCGGTGCCGTCCGGCGGGGCGACCCTGGCCTGGGCGGTCCGGTCGGCGCCGGGCAGCGCGTCGGGGCGGTCCAGGGCGAACAGGGTGCCGCCGAGGATCAGCACCGCGGCGACCAGCGCGGTGAGCATGCCGGGCCCGAGCCGGCGGCGGGGCGGGCGCCGGCGGCGGGAACCCGGCCCGCCGCCGGCTCGACCGCCGGGTCCGCCCGAGCGGCGCGCTGGGCGCCCCCCGGGGTGTGCGGCGGTACGGGAACGGCGGACGGGACTGCTTGCGGGCACGCTTGGGGCTTTCTGTCGACCCGTGGGGCCGCGAAACCTCGAACTGACGTGCGCGCCCCCCTGGCCCGCCCACCCTGGCATGGCGGAGCGGTGAATGTCCACGTACGAGGTGTGCACAGAACGGACGAAAACCGCCCCCGGTGTCCTGTCGGGCACCGGGGGCGGCGGGTCACGGGCGGTCCGGCCACCGGCCGTCCGGATGTCAGCCCAGGGTCGCGGCGGCGGTCGGCGAGCTGTCCCGGAGGAACTGCGAGCAGCGCTCCGCCTCCTCCTTCTCCTCGATCGCGGCGGCCGCCCGGCCGAGCGCGTGCAGCGCCCGCAGGAAGCCGCGGTTCGGCTCGTGCTCCCACGGCACCGGGCCGTGGCCCTTCCAGCCGCTGCGGCGCAGCGCGTCCAGGCCGCGGTGGTAGCCGGTGCGGGCGTAGGCGTAGGACTCCACGACCCGGCCGGCCGCGAAGGCGTCGTCGGCGAGCTGGGCCCAGGCCAACGAGGAGGTCGGGAACTTCGCCGCGACCTCGGCCGGGGAGGCGCCGCCGGCCAGCAGCTCCAGCGGGCCGGGCTCGGCGGGCAGGTGCGTCGGGGCGGGACCCCCGAGGAGGTTCTCGTGAATGCTCATGCCCCCCAGTGAACCACCGGGGGGCATGGACGCAGGACCACTGGGGGCAGGTCCCCCTACTTCAGGCGGTTGCCCGCCGAACGCAGCTGCTGGGCGGCCTCCAGCACGCGCGAGGCCATGCCGGCCTCGGCGAGCTTGCCCCAGGTGCGCGGGTCGTAGGTGTTCTTCCGGCCGACCTCGCCGTCGACCTTCAGCACGCCGTCGTAGTTCTGGAACATGTGCGCCACGACGGGGCGGGTGAAGGCGTACTGGGTGTCGGTGTCCAGGTTCATCTTCACGACGCCGTTCTCCAGCGCGGTGGCGATCTCCTCGGCGGTGGAGCCGGAGCCGCCGTGGAAGACGAAGTCGAACGGGTCGTTCTTGCCGGACTGCTTGCCGATCGCGTCCTGGAGCTCGCGCAGCAGCTCCGGCTTCAGCACGACGTTGCCCGGCTTGTAGACGCCGTGCACGTTGCCGAAGGAGGCGGCCAGCAGGTAGCGGCCCTTCTCGCCCAGGCCCAGGGCCTCGGCGGTGCGGACGGCGTCGTTGACGGTGGTGTACAGCTCGTCGTTGATCTCGTGGGTGACGCCGTCCTCCTCGCCACCGGTCGGGGTGATCTCGACCTCGAGGATGATCCTGGCGGCGGCGGCCTGGGCGAGCAGTTCCTGGGCGATGGCCAGGTTGTCGCTCAGGGTCTCGGCGGAGCCGTCCCACATGTGCGACTGGAAGAGCGGGTTCTGGCCCTTGGCCACGCGCTCGGCCGAGATCGCCAGCAGCGGGCGGACGTAGCCGTCCAGCTTGTCCTTCGGGCAGTGGTCGGTGTGCAGCGCGACCGTGATGTCGTACTTGGCGGCGACGATGTGCGCGAACTCGGCGAGCGCGACGGCGCCGGTCACCATGTCCTTGTTGTGCTGGCCGCCCAGGAACTCCGCGCCGCCGGTCGAGATCTGGATGATGCCGTCGCTCTCGGCCTCGGCGAAGCCGCGCAGCGCAGCGTGCAGGGTCTGCGAGGAGGTCACGTTGATCGCCGGGTAGGCGAACTTGCCCGCCTTGGCCCGGTCCAGCATCTCGTTGTAGATCTCGGGAGTTGCGATGGGCATGCGAATCCGCTCCTGTCGGTGTGCGGCGTACGGACGGTGCTGTCCGACGCTGTGTACGCCTGGTGACGACTCCGGGGTACCGGGGCCGGTGCGCGGCTCTGCGGGCGGCTTGACCGGTACCGAGGTAGAGGCAGCGGCCGCGGAACGGCGATGAGGGTGTTCGCCACCGCGGGCCGGTCGCCGGTGCCATCTTCCCAGAATGCCCACCGCCTCCACCATGCGGCCCGCCAGTCGGGACGGCCGCCCACCGGAGGCCGCCGTCCCGGGGCCGCGCCCCGGGTCCGGCGGTGACGTGCGACGAAAGGATGAGCACCCACCGGCCCCCTGGGGCGAGGCTCGAACAAAGACGGGCCCGCTATCCTGCGGCCGTGGACTACAACCAGCTGGCCGTCAATCTGCTCGACGCCAAATCACTGATCTCGTCCCTCGGTGCGATCGGGCTGATCGCGATCATCTTCGCGGAGACCGGCCTGCTCGTCGGGTTCTTCTTCCCGGGTGACTCGCTGCTCATCATCGCGGGCGTCGCCGCCTCGAGCGCCGCCTCCTCGGTCCTCGGCGAGGGCCACCGACTGCCGATCGCGACCCTGCTGATCGGGGCGCCGATCGCGGCGATCGCCGGGGCCCAGCTCGGGCACCAGATCGGGGTGAAGGTCGGACCGAAGATGTTCGACAAGCCCGAATCCAAGATCTTCAAGCGCGAGTACGTGCAGAAGGCCGAGGAGTACTTCAACCGCTTCGGCCCCGGCAAGGCCGTCGTGCTCGCCCGCTTCATGCCGATCGTCCGGACCTTCCTGAACCCGGTCGCGGGCACGCTGGAGATGCCGGCCAGGACCTTCTTCGTCTGGAACGTCGTCGGCGGCGTGCTGTGGACCGAGTCGATGCTGCTGATCGGCTACTTCTTCGGTGACGCGCTCGCCCCGGTGATCGACAAGTACCTGATCCCGGCCGTGCTGCTGATCGTGCTGCTCTCCATCTCGCCGATGCTGGTCGAGGTGCTCCGCGAGCGCCGGAAGAAGAAGGCCGCCGGCCCCGAGGCCGAGAACGCCGACGCCGACGCCGTCCAGGCCGGCGGCGGCGGCCGGCACCGGCGCGGCTGAGCCTTCCACCGAGGACAACGGCCGGGGGCCCGGGGGGGGTGGGGGGGGGGAGCCGCGGGCCCCCGCCGGGGGGGGG
>NZ_JAXCLC010000053.1:0-64129 GCF_034043715.1 Kitasatospora purpeofusca
CGGGGGGGGGGGGGGGGGGGGGGGGGGCGCCCCCCCCCCCCCCCCCCCGAACGGGGCTTCGACTCAGTGCACCGTGAGCGGGAAGTACGCGCCCAGCCAGCGGTCGAGTTCGGCGAACACCTGGGTGCGGGCGGTCTCGCCGGACAGCACCAGGTCGTGCATCCCGCCCTCGATCCGGACGATCGTCACATGGCGGCCCAGGTGCGGCCCGGCGGCCGAGATGTCGTCGGCGCGCAGCACGGCGTCCGCGTGGTGCAGCGCGGTGTGCCAGCGGGTGGTGGCGATCGAGGCGGTGGAGGCCATCAGCAGCACCGGCACGTCGATGCCCAGCCCGCGCCGGACCTCGCGGTGGCCGCGCTGGATCGCGGCCAGCCAGCCGGCGAACAGCGGCACGCCCTCGGCCGGCTTGAGCTTCAGGTCGAAGTCCCACTCGCCGCGGAAGTCCCGGTGCAGGCTGTGCACGTAGTGCGGGTTGAGCGCGGACGGCAGGACCCGGGTCGGCGCGAAGCGGGCGATCGCCTCCAGGGCCGGGGCGCCGAGGGTGCGCACGGCGGGGGAGGCCGGCATGGTCAGGAACGGGCTGTTGAGGAACAGCCCGTCGACCAGCCCCCGCCCGGCCCGGCGGCCCGCCCACAGGGCGGCGATCAGCCCGCCGGTGGAGTGCCCGTTGACCAGCAGCCGGCGGTGGCCGTCCTGCTCGCGGATGATCCGCACCGCCTGGTCCAGCTCCTCGTCGTAGGCGGCGAGGTCGCGGACGAAGTTCGGCGAGTGGTGCGCGCGCAGCGAGCGGCCGTACTTGCGCAGGTCGATCGCGTAGAAGGAGAAGCCGGCGGCCACGTAGTGGTCGGCAAGGTGGGTCTGGAACCAGTAGTCGTTGTAGCCGTGGATGTAGAGGACGGCCTGGTCCGAACCGGGAACCAGCCGGCGGACCAGTGTCGCCGTGACCTCGCCCTCCTCGTCCGGACGCAGCGGCAGCTCGGCCGCCTCGTAGGGGGTACCCAGGATGTCTTCGCGGAACTCCATGGCCACTCGCACCCAATCTCTGGTCGGACTCCGGTCAGGCTCCGGTCGTCATACGGTCGGAACACGGTCGGAATCGCGGGACGCCGGGACCTCGGCGCCCGGACGCCCCGACGATACCGGCCGGTAGCCTCGGGCGTGACGGCGACTCGGGCCCGGCGCCTATGCTGCGGACATGCCCGAGATGCCCGACCCGACCGCCCCGCCCCAGGACTCCCCGGCCGACGAACGCCTGCCCGTGCTGCGGCAGACCGACCTCGGGCGGGCGAAGCTGCTCCCCGACGTCGACCACGACGGCGGCTGGCTGCTGACCCTGGACGACACCCCGCAGTCCTACGTCGACCTCGGCGACCCGACCCACCTGGAGTTCGAGTACACCCGGCGCCTCGGCCACCTCGTCGACGCGCTCGGCGGCCCCGAGGACGAGCAGGGCCGGCAGGAGGGCGAGCAGGGCGGGCCCGGGCGCCCGGTGGACGCCCTCCACCTCGGCGGCGGCGCGCTGACCCTGCCCCGCTACCTCGCCGCCACCCGCCCCGGCTCGCGCCAGCGCGTGGTCGAGGTGGACGGCCCGCTGCTCGACCTGGTCGAACAGCACCTCCCGTGGCAGGGACCCGGCGTCGACATCACCGCCGAGGTCGGCGACGCCCGCGAGGCCCTCGCCACCCTGGCGCGGACCGCGCCCGGCAGCCTGGACCTCGTCGTCGCGGACGTGTTCCACGGCTCGCGCACCCCCGGCCACCTCACCTCGGTGGAGTTCCTGCGCCTGGCCGCCGCCGTGCTGCGCCCCGGCGGCCTCTACGCGGCCAACCTCGCCGACGGCGCCCCGCTCGCCTTCGCCCGCGCCCAGACGGCGACGCTGCGCGCGGTGTTCCCGCAGACCTGCCTGATCGCCGAACCGCCCGTACTGCGCGGGCGCCGGTACGGCAACATCCTGCTGGTCGGCTCCGCCGGACCGCTGCCGGTCGCGGACCTCGTCCGGCGGCTGGCCGGGGACATCTTCCCGGCCCGGCTGACCGACGGCGCGGACCTCGCGGCCTTCGCCGGCCGCACGGTCCCGGTCACCGACGCCACCGCCACCGACTCCCCGCCGCCGCCGGACGGTGCGTTCAGCGTCGGCTGACCGGCTCGCGGGAGCGCGGCCCGGCGCGCCGGGTGGCCGCACCCCGGGTTCACGCCCCCGGCGGTGTCAGAATCGGCGGGTCGTAGCGGCCCGGTCGTAGTGGACCTGGTCGAAGGCGACCCGGTCGTAGCGGCCGGTCGACGGCGACCCGGTCGAAGATGACCCGATCAAAGGTGACCCGGTCGTAGGGGACACCCACCACCCGAGGGAGCGAGCGAGAGATGAGCGGCGCGGAGCGTCCGGAACTGGCGGCGGTGCCCGAGACGGCACTGTGGACCCTCTGGCAGCGGGCCGTCGAGGCCCGCCGGCCGGACGCGCTGCTGCACGACCCCGAGGCCGTTGAACTCGTCGACCGGATCGACTTCCCGTTCGCGGAGCGCTTCGGCACCAGCGGGCTGCAGTCCCGCCTCCAGGCGCTGCGGGTGGGCTGCTTCGACCGCGAGGTGGCCGACTTCCTGGCCCGCGAGCCGCGCGGCACGGTCGTCTGCCTGGGGGAGGGCCTGGAGACCCAGTACTGGCGGGTCGACAACGGCCGGGCGCAGTGGCTCTCCGTCGACCTCCCGGAGGCGGTGGAACTGCGCGAACGGCTCCTGCCGCCCGGCCCACGACAGCGTTACCTGGCCGCCGACGCCACCGACCTCACCTGGGCCGGGGCGGTGGACCGCGACCGCGCCGTCCTGATCACCGCCCAGGGCTTGCTGATGTACCTGCCCCCGGCCCGCGTCCGCGAACTCATCGCCGCCTGCGCCGAGCGCTTTCCCGGCGGCTCCCTGGTGCTGGACGCCGTCCCGCGCTGGTTCGCCCGGCTCACCCGGACCGGAAAGATGCGCACCCCCGGCTACCAGGCACCGCCGATGCCGTGGGCGATGGACGCCCGCGAGCGCGACAAGCTCCGCACCGCGAGCCCGGCGATCACCACTGTCCGCGACGTCCGCCCCACCGCCGACCACGGCCCCCTGGCCACCCTGCTGCCGCTGACCCTCGCCGTCCCCCCGCTGTCCACCCACCGCCCCACCGTCACCGTCCTGGACTTCGCCGCCCGGACCTGACGGATCGGAGGGCCGGGACCGGAGGCCGACCCGCGGCCACCCCCGGCGCCGGCGGCCCGGCGCGCGGCCCAAGGCGTGGAACCGCCGGGCGTGCCCGCACGTCGTACGCAGGGGTGATCGGCCGAGGGGACGGGCCGCCCGGCACGTTAGGCTGCCCTCTCGGGGAGCGGCCTGGTGCCGCCATTCGGACGACTGTCGAGACCGGCGCGCGAGCCGCGGGGACCTGATCGGGACCTGGGCGGGCCTGCCGCGGGTCTCGTCCTGCCACGGAGGTACTGGCCTTGCTGCACATCGACGCCTGGATCGAAGGCGTACCACCGGGCGCGGTGTACGCCCTCGTTGCGCTGATCATCGGACTGGAGTCGCTGGGCATCCCGCTCCCCGGGGAGATCGCCCTGGTCTCCGCCGCCCTGCTGTCCGCGCGCGGCGTGGTCAGCCCGGTCTGGGTGGCGGGCTGCGCGATCGCCGGTGCGATCATCGGTGACTCGATCGGCTACTCGATCGGCCGCAAGGGCGGCAAGCCGCTGTTCGAGAAGCTCGGCCGCAAGTTCCCCAAGCACTTCGGACCCAGCCACCTGGCCAGCGCCGAGCGCTCCTTCCAGAAGTGGGGCATGTGGGCGGTCTTCTTCGGCCGCTTCATCGCCCTGCTGCGCATCTTCGCCGGCCCGCTGGCAGGGGCCCTGAAGATGCCGTACTGGAAGTTCCTGATCGCCAACGTCCTCGGCGGCGTGGTCTGGGCCGGCGGCACGACGTGGCTGGTCTACCAGGTCGGCAAGGTCGCCGAGCAGTGGTTGTCGAAGTTCTCCTGGATCGGCCTGCTCCTCGCCGTCGCCATCGGCGCCTTCTCCGCCTGGTTCATGAAGCGCCGCGCCGCCAAGGCCGCGCACGCCCTCGAGGCCGAGGACGCGGCGAAGGCCGTGGACGCCGCCCCGGCGGTCACCGCGCCCGCCACGGACTGACGGCCCGGGTCCGCCCGGAGCGCCCGCTCCGGGCGGCGGCGTCCGCGCCGGACGACCGCAGTACCGCACGACTGCACCCACCGCAGTACCGCACGACTGCACCCACCGCAGTACCGCACCACCGCAGTACCGCACCACCGCAGTACCGCATCACCGCAGTACCGCATCACCGAACAGCACGCGAGGAAAGAAGTAGGCGCACCATGCGGATCGGACTCCTGGGCACCGGCACCTGGGCGGAGCGGGTGCACGCGCCCGGCCTCGCGGAGCACCCCGGCGTCGAGTTCGCGGGCGTCTGGGGCCGTCGCCCCGAGGCGGCTGCCACGCTCGGCGAGAAGTACGGCGTCCCCGGCCACGCCGACCTCGACCGGCTGCTCGCCGAGGTCGACGCCGTCTCGATCGCCCTGCCGCCGACCGTGCAGCCGGACCTCGCGGTGCGTGCCGCCGAGGCCGGCTGCCACCTGCTGCTCGACAAGCCCGTCGCGCTCACCGTCCCCGACGCCCGCCGGGTGGTCGAGGCGGCCGAGGCGCACCGGGTGGCCTCGGTGGTGTTCTTCACCGTCCGCTTCGGCGGCGAGCAGCTGCCGTGGATCGAGGAGCAGGCCGCCGTCGGCGGCTGGTTCACCGGCCGCTCGGACTGGCTCGGCTCGGTCTTCGCCCCCGACTCCACCAGCGCGTACGCGGCCTCGCCGTGGCGCCGGGACAAGGGCGCGCTCTGGGACGTCGGCCCGCACGCGCTCTCCGTGCTGCTGCCCGTGCTCGGCGACGCGACCGCCGTCACCGCCGTGCCCGGCCCGCTGGACACCGTGCACGTGGTGCTGCGCCACGTCGGCGGCGCCTCCAGCACCCTCGCGCTGAGCCTGACCGCGCCGGTCGCCGGCGGCGGCACCGTGATGGAACTGCGCGGCGAGGCCGGCACCGTCCGGCTGCCGGAGCGCGGGGAGGGCCCGCACGCGGCGTTCCACCGCGCGCTGGACGCCCTCACGACCGCCGCCCGCACCGGCGGGGCCCACCCCTGCTCGGCCGCGTTCGGCCTGCGTACCGTGGAGATCCTCGCCGCCGCGGAGCGTTCGCTCGCGGCAGGCGCCACGGTCCAGGTCTGAGGCAGCGGCCGAGGCGCCGCCGAGCGCCTCAGCCGCCCGGCAACTGGTCCGCGAACGCGCGCACCCGCTCCGCCGTGATGCCCTCGCGCTGCTCCACCGCCAACGGGTGGTCGGTCGGCTCCAGCTCGATCAGCGGACGCAGGCCGACGGCCCGGGTGCGCACATGCGTCTTGAGCAGCAGCGTGGACTCCGGGTAGACCGGCAGCTCGGTGACCAGCCGGCCGAAGTACGGGGGCTCCTGCTCCCGCGCCGGGTCCTCCCACAGGTCGTGGGCCCGGGCGAAGTTCGGTCCGCTCAGCGACACCCGGACGCCCCAGGAGAAGGTCTCGCCGGTGTCCCGTACCGGGATCCCGACCAGACCGTGGACGTAGAACTCCCGGCCCTTGATCACGCACCGGTCGGGGGTGAGCTCACTGTCCCTGCGCCGGGCGTAGCGGGGCTTCCAGCCCGTCGGGGCCGGGGAGCCGTAGGAGAGCGGCGGGCCGTCGTGCCGTTCGGCGCAGCAGGCGCAGGTGTGACCGTGGGCGGCGGCGTCAGGGGCGGCGTCAGGGGCGGCGTCAGGGGCGGCGGGGGTGTGCGCGGGGGACCTGGCGCAGAGCATAAAGGACCTGTTCGGAGCGGTTGTCGCCGCCCTGTGCGAGGGTTGGGGGGTGACGACGCTGGAGGATCTCGTCCGGCTGCGCCGGGCCCGTGACGCGATGGACCGCGACTACGCGCTGCCGTTGGACGTGCCGGCGCTGGCACGGGTGGCGCTGATGTCGCCGGGCCACTTCTCGCGCAGCTTCCGGGCGGCCTTCGGCGAGACGCCGTACAGCTACCTCATGACCCGGCGGATCGAGCGCGCCAAGGCCCTGCTGCGGCGCGGGGACCTCTCGGTGACGGAGGTGTGCTTCGCGGTGGGCTGCACCTCGCTGGGGTCGTTCAGTTCGCGCTTCACCGAGCTGGTCGGGGAGAGCCCCAGCGCCTACCGGGCCCGGGGCCACGAGGACGGCGCCGCGATCCCGGCCTGCTACGCGAAGCTGTACACCAGACCGGTCAGGAACGGAGAAGCGCATCGTCCGCCCCACCCGTAGCGTGAGGCGCATGGATATCAAGCTCTCGCAGTGTTTCATCGCCGTCGACGACCACGACAAGGCGCTCTCCTTCTACCGCGACGTGCTCGGCCTGGAGGTGCGCAACGATGTCGGGTTCGAGAACATGCGCTGGGTGACGGTCGGCGCACCCTCGCAGCCCGAGGTGGACATCGTGCTCGAACCGCCGCTGGCCGACCCGAACGCCTCCGCCGCCGATCGGCAGGCCATGGCGGAGCTGCTGGCCAAGGGGCTGCTGCGGGCGGTCATCTTCGCCACCGAGGACTGCGACGCGACCTTCGAGCGGATCCGCGCGGCGGGCGGCGAGGTGCTCCAGGAGCCGATCGACCAGCCGTACGGGGTGCGGGACTGCGCCTTCCGCGACCCGGCCGGCAACATGCTGCGGTTCACCCAGCGGAAGTCGAAGTAGGGCGTGTCCCTCTTCGTCCGTCGGGCGGCGCGCGCGTGGGTCAGTCCGCGTGGCCGCCCGGCGGTCGGCGGTCGGCGGGCCGGGCCGGAGGGATGACCGGGGCCCGGAAGTCGCGCGGGCCGCTCCACAGCGCCGGGACGGCGTCGCTGCGGCGGGCCAGCTCGTAGGCCAGCGGCTCGTAGTTCACCCGCCACCCCTGGAAGTGCGGCCAGGCCTCGTGGGCGGGCCGTTCGTGCGGGAACCCGGCGGCGGCGATCAGGGCGACGGCCGCGTCGAACTCGGTGTAGGTGAGGCGGATCGAGGTGTCCGGAGCCGGGTCGGCGTCGAAGTCGACCCGCATTGAGCGCCCGATGTCGCGCAGCGCGGTGAACCCGGCCCGGAGCACCAGCCGGGCCTCCGGCGGCGCGGTGCGCGGACAGATCGCCAGGTGGACGGCGGCGGCGTCCATGACGGCGATCAGTCCGACCACCCAGCTGCGGTTGGGCTGCGGGGAGCGGAAGGAGATCAGCACCGGGTAGTTGGAGTGGCTCTCGCCGAGGTCGGCGGCGAGGCGCTCCCAGTCCCGGTAGAGCTGGGGCAGGGCGGTCTCGGTGTCCACCAGGGACTGCCGGGCGAGCAGTTCGGGCCCCCAGGCGGGCTCGCCGGCCCGGGACTGGAGCAGGGTCACCTCCAGTTCGCGCCGGCCGTAGGCGGCGTAGAGGGTGGGCAGGTAGGCGATCTGCAGGGCGATCACCAGGGGGCCGCTGGCGGCGGCGATGAAGTCGATCACGGAGAGGTGGAGCCGGTCGCCGCTGGCGAAGCCGAGGGTGAAGAGGCTGGAACCGGCCTCGCGGAAGGACACCGACCAGTCCAGCTCCGAAGTGCCGTGCAGTATCAGCGTGTAGGAGACCAGCATCCCGCCGAGCCAGACGGCGAGCATGCCGGTCAGCATCAGCGGAGCCAGCCAGGTCTGGGCCCGGTCCTGCGCGCGGTAGGTGCCGAACGGCGCGGCGGCGAGCCGCAGCACGCTGCGCAGGGCCCGCCAGAGGCCGTGCACCAGGGAGCTGTACAGGCCGCGCGGGACGACGAGCGTGCGCAGGATGCTGCCGATGGTGAGCAGCAGGAGCAGGACGCCGACGACGGTGTGGATCAACCTCATGGCGATCATTGTGACGTCCCGCCGGGATTGACACGGCACCGCCGTCGGCTGAATGCTGAGCAAGCGCTTAGTCAGGGCTTGGCCGGGCTTGGCCGGGCTTGGTCAGGGCCTGTTCGGCGCCTGTTCGGCGCCTGGTCGGTGTCCGGTCGTCGACGAGGCGGTCGGCGGACGAAGGGAGAGTGCCCGTGCCGGAGAGCAGGCCGGAGCCCGGTTCGGAGCCCGGTTCGGAGGCCCCGCAGGGGCTGGACCTGGGGCGACTGCGCGACCACCTGGAGCGCGCGCTGCCCGGCGCGGTGGCCGGTCCGCTGCGGGCGAGGCTGATCGAGGGTGGCCGGTCGAACCTCAGCTACCGGCTCACCGACGGCGTCAACGACTGGGTGCTGCGGCGGCCACCGCTGGGGCACGTGCTCGCCACCGCGCACGACATGAGCCGCGAGTACCGGGTGATGACGGCGCTGCGCGGCACCGGGGTGCCGGTGCCGGAGACGGTCCACCTGGATCCGGGCGCGGAGGTGCTCGGCGCGCCCTGGTACCTGATGGCCTTCGTGCCCGGTGTCGTGCACCGGGACGCCGAGGCGTTCGCCGCGCTCGGCGAGGCGCGGGTGCGCGCGGTCGGCGAGACACTGGTGGACACCCTCGCGGCCCTGCACCGGATCGACCCGGCGGCGGTCGGGCTCGCCGGGTTCGGTCGCCCCGACGGCTATCTGGAGCGTCAACTTCGGCGCTGGTCGACGCAGTTGGAGGCATCACGGAGCCGTGACCTGCCCGGCGTCGACCGGCTGCACGAGCTGCTCACCGCGCGGCGGCCGACGTCCCCGGCCCCGGCGCTGGTGCACGGGGACTACCGGCTCGACAACGTACTGCTCCAGGAGCGCGACGGGCGGGACGTCATCGGCGCCGTCCTGGACTGGGAGATGTCCACCCTCGGCGACCCGCTCACCGACGTCGGACTGCTGGTGATGTACACCGACTTGGCCGGTGTCGGCGGTGGGCTCGTCCCGTCCGCCGCGACCGCGCCCGGCTTCCCGCGCAGCGCCGAACTGGTCGACCGCTACGCGCGGTCCACCGGGCGGGACGCCGCCGCCCTGGACTGGTACGTGGCGTTCGCCGCCTACAAGCTCGCCGTGGTCGCGGAGGGCATCCACTACCGGTTCCGCCAGGGCCGCACCCTCGGTGCCGGTTTCGAGCGGGCGGGCACGGCGGCGCCCGTCCTGATCGAGCACGGCCTGACCACGTTGAAGGGACACTGACCGATGGACTTCTCCTACGACCGCCGCACCCTCGAACTCCGCGAACGGTTGGAGGAGTTCATGGACCGGCACGTGTACCCGGCCGAACCGGTGCTGGCCGCCCAGCTCGCCGACCCGGCCCGGCCGCGCTGGGAGATCCCGTCGGTGGTCGCCGACCTGCGGGTGGAGGCGCGCAAGCAGGGCCTGTGGAACCTCTTCCTGCCCGGCGAGCACGGCGCCGGACTCACCAACCTCCAGTACGCGCCGCTCGCCGAGATCACCGGCCGCAGCCCGCACCTCGCCCCGCCCGCCCTCAACTGCGCCGCCCCCGACACCGGGAACATGGAGCTGCTGGCCGAGTTCGGCACCGCCGAGCAGCGCGAACGCTGGCTGGAACCGCTGCTGGACGCCCGGATCCGCTCCGCCTTCGCGATGACCGAACCCGAGGTCGCCTCCTCCGACGCCGCCAACATCGCCACCCGGATCGTGCGCGACGGCGACGAGTACGTGGTCGACGGCCGCAAGTGGTACATCAGCGGCGCGATGAACCCGGACTGCCGCCTCCTCATCGTGATGGGCAAGACCGACCCCGCCGCCGAGCCGCACCGGCAACAGAGCATGGTCCTGGTGCCGCGCGATACCCCCGGCGTCACCGTGCGGCGCGGCATGACCGTCTTCGGTTACGACGACGCCGACCACGGCGGACACGCCGAGGTCACCTTCGAGGACGTCCGGGTCCCGGCCGGCAACCTGATCGGCGAGGAGGGCGGCGGCTTCGCCATCGCCCAGGCCAGGCTCGGCCCCGGCCGGATCCACCACTGCATGCGTGCCATCGGCATCGCGGAGCGGGCCCTCGAGCTGACCTGCCGACGCGTCCTGGACCGCACCGCCTTCGGCGGACCGCTCGCCGACCAGGGCGTCATCCAGGACTGGATCGCCGAATCCCGGGTCCGCATCGAGCAGTTGAGGCTGCTGGTACTGAAGACCGCCTGGCTGATGGACACCGTCGGCAACCGTGGCGCGCACACCGAGATCCAGGCCATCAAGATCGCCACGCCGCGCACCGTCGAATGGATCCTGGACAAGGCCGTCCAGGCCCACGGCGCGGCCGGCGTCAGCCAGGACACCCCGCTCGCGGCACTGTGGGCCTTCAACCGGACGATCAGGATCGCCGACGGCCCGGACGAGGTGCACAAGCGCTCGCTCGCCCGGCGCGAGCTGCGCCGCCACCGCTGACGGGGCCGCCCTCACTGACGGCCCGGCGCTCGCTGACGGCCCGACACCTGCTGACGGCCCGCCACCGTCCCTCCGCTACGCCCGCGCGGGTCAGTCCCGGGTCAGCCGCAGGTCGTCCCCCGGGTAGTACCCGGGTATGACCCGGCGGGTTGGCTCCGAGGTATGACGTCCACGCACCGCCCCGGCCCGTACTGTCGCCGTACGGGCCGGCCGACGGGCGGCGGGCCGCACGGCACGGGGAGTCGGGAAGCATGCGCGAGCGGGCACAGGGACGGATCGCACGGGTCCACGGACGGGGTCTGCGGACGGGCGTCGCCGTCGCTCTGGCGGCCACCGCCGTCCTGGGCGGCGTCGGGGCGGCGGCGGCCCCCGCCGGGGCCGCCCCGGCGGTCGCCGAACGCCTGGCCCGGGCCGGACTGCCGCAGCCCACCGGCCCGTACGCGGTCGGCACCACCGCGCTGCGCCTGGTCGACCACGGCCGGAAGGACCCCTGGCAGCCGGGGCGGGACCGCGAGCTGATGATCAGCCTCTGGTACCCGGCCACCCGGCCCGTCCAGGCCGACGCGCGGGCCCGCTACATGGAGCCGCGCGCCGCCGGGCACTTCGGCGGCCCGGACGGCGCCGGCGTCTTCAACTACCGGACGGATCCGGGCCGCACCGACTGGTCCGGAGTCCGTACCCACGCCGGGCAGGACGCCCCGGCGCTGCCCGCCGCCCGCCCGCGCCCGGTGGTGCTCTACTCGGCCGGGCTCGGCGACCCGCGCACCTGGGGCACCGCGCTGGTCGAGGACCTCGTCTCGCGCGGCTACGTCGTGGTGACCGTCGACCACCCCTCCGACGCCTCCGAGGTGGCCTTCCCGGACGGCCGGCTGACCACCTCCGTCCTTCCCGCCCTGGCCGGCCAACCCGGCCTGGACATCGGGGCGTTGCTCCGCAAGGCACTGGCGACCAGGGTCGCCGACACCCGCTTCGTCCTGGACGAGCTGACCGCCCTGCGCACCGACCACCGGCTCCCGCCCGCGCTGGCGGGATCGCTGGACCTCGACCGGATCGGCATGGTCGGCCACTCCGCCGGCGGCTTCACGGCCGCCCAGACCATGCACGACGACCCCCGGATCAAGGCGGGCGTCAACCTGGACGGCCAACTGCACTTCCCCGGCCCGGACGGCACCGGGGTGCACCTGAGCAGCGTCGCCGAGGACGGACTGGACCGCCCGTTCCTGCTGATGGGCACCGAGAGCGAGGACTCCGGCGGCTACCCGGGCCAGCCCGGCTGGGCCGCGTTCTGGCAGCACACCCGGGGCTGGAAGGCCGATGTCACCCTGCTCGGCTCCCGGCACGGCTCCTACACCGACGCGCAGTCGCTGCTGCCGCAACTCGCCCGGCAGGGGGCCGTGCCGGAGGATGTCGTCCGCGCGGACATCGGCGACGTCCGGCCGGAGCGGGCGGTGCTCGCCACCCGGGCCTACGTCGGCTCGTTCCTCGACCGCTGGCTGCGCGGCCACGACGACCGCCTGCTGGACGGGCCCTCGGCGCTCTTCCCGGAGATGCGCTTCGAGCACTGACGCGACGTCAGATCGCCTTCCTCCGCAGGGGTCAGCGGATCTCCGAGCCCGGATTCGCGTCGTCCCAGCTCTGCCGCGAGTCGACGATCGCGTCGTGGTGGTCGTAGGACCAGTCCGCCATCGCGCGCACCAGATGGGTCAGGCTGTGTCCGAGCGGCGTCAGCTCGTAGTCCACCTGGGGCGGGATCGTCGGGTGGACGGTGCGCGAGACCAGGCCGTCGCGCTCCAGCCGGCGGACCGTCAGGGTCAGCATGCGCTGCGAGATGCCGGGCACGGCGCGCTGGAGCTCACGGAACCGCCGGACCCCCTGGGCGAGTTCGACCACCACCAGGACGGTCCAGCGGTCGCCGAGGCGGTTCAGCAGATCGCGGATGCCGCAGTCCTCGCCGTCCTCGCACCAGAGCACCGGCCGCGCTCCGGCGGCCGGGGTGGTTACCTCGGTGTGCCCCACTGACATCGAAGTGCCTCCTTACGTCGAACGCCCAGGTTATCGAGGATGGAGTCCGGGCCGCCGAGCAGGGCGGCCGGACGGAGCGGGGCGGACGGACCGCCCCGGTGGTACGGGATTTCCGGAGGAACACATGCTTCTCGTGACGGGTGTCAACGGCGGACTCGGCTCGCTGGTGCTGGAGCGCCTCGCCGGACGGCCCGGCGGGCCGGAGGGCGTGGTGGCGGGCAGCCGGACCCCGGAGCGCGCGGCGACGGCGGGCGTGCCGGTGCGGAAGGTCGACTTCGACCGGCCGGAGACGCTGGCCGGGGCCTTCACCGGAGTGCGCACCCTGCTGCTCGTCTCGGCCGGCTACGGCGAGGACGACGTGGTGATCGCGCGCCACCGGGCGGCGATCGAGGCGGCGGAGCGCGCCGGGGTGGAGCACGTCGTCTACACCAGCCTCTCCGGCGACGGCGACCACCTCGCCTACGCGCTCGCCCACCGCTGGACCGAACGGCGGCTGCGCGAGTCCGCCACCCTGCGCTGGACGATCCTGCGCAACGGCCTCTACGCGGAGCTGCTGGCCTTCCTGGCCCGGCCCGACGCGGACGGCGTGATCACCGCCCCGCTCGCCGACGGACGGCTGGCGGCGGTCGCCCGGGAGGACCTCGCCGAGATCGCGGCGAAGGTCGCGTCGGCGCCGGCCGAGCACGCGGGCCGGGTCTACGAGCTGGTCGGCGAGGAGGCGGTGGGCGCCGCCGAGGTCGCCGCGGCGCTCACCCGGAGCACCGGCAGGCCGGTCGAGTACCGCCCGGGCACCCTCGCCCAGGCACGGGCCGCGATCGCCGCCTCGGGCGCGGAGTCCTTCCAGGTGCCGATGGTGGCGGGCACCCTCTCCTCGATCGCGCACGGCTTCCTCGCCGGCCCGGGCAAGCCCGGTGACCTCGCCGCCCTGCTCGGCCGGGCTCCGCGCCCGGCCCTCGAGGTGATCGCCGCGGGCACCGACGCGGCGTGGTGAGGGCGCCGGCCGTCAGTCGCGGCCCTGCTCGTTCAGGGCAGCACCACCAGCCGCCCGGTGGTGGTCCCGTCGGCGACCCGCTGGACGGCGTCCGGCACGGCCCCGAACGGCAGCCGGCCGGTCACCAGCGGCCGGACCGTCCCCTTGGCGGCGAGCGCGCAGAGCTCCCGGTGGACGGCGCGCACGGCCCCGGGGTCGCGGCTCTGGTAGAGGCCCCAGTGCAGTCCGAGGATGGCGTAGTTCTTCACCAGGGCGTGGTTGAGCGCGGGCGCCGGGATCTCGCCGCCGGCGAAGCCGACCACCACGATCCGGCCCTCGAAGGCGACGCAGCGGGTGGAGCCGGTGAAGGCCGCGCCGCCGACCGGGTCGAAGACCACGTCGGCGCCCCGGCCGTCGGTGGCGGCCCGGACGGCGGTGACGAAGTCCTCGGCGGTGCGGTCGACGACCAGGTCGGCGCCCAGCGCGCGGGCGGTGGCCGCCTTGGCGGCGCCGCCGACCACGGCGATCACCCGGGCGCCGGCGGCCCGGCCGAGCTGGACGGCGGCGCTGCCGACCCCGCCGGCCGCCGCGTGCACCAGCAGCGTCTCCCCGGGGCGCAGCGCGGCGCGCCGGTGCAGGGCGAACCAGGCGGTCTGGTGGCCGATGTGCAGGGCGGCCGCCTCCGCGTCGTCCAGGGAGTCCGGGGCATGGAAGGCGGCCGCCGCGTCCAGCAGCGCGTACTCGGCGAACGCGCCGTGCGGGAGGACGGGGGTGCCGATCACCCGGTCACCGGGCCGCCACTCCTCGTCCGGGAGGTCCTGCGGCTCCGTCGGGGCGGGTCCCCGCTCGACCACCTCGCCGCACAGCTCGACCCCGGGGGTGAACGGCAGCGGCGGTCGCAGCTGGTACTGGCCCCGGACCAGCAGGGCGTCCGGGAAGTTGACGGCCGCCGCCCGGACCCGGACCAGCAGCTGTCCCGGCCCCGGCACGGGCCGCGGCGCGTCCCCGACCTGGCGCAGCACCGCGCACGGCTCGCCCGTCTCCGGCACCTGCCAGGCCCTCACAGCGCCCCCTCCTGCTCCAGCTGCCGCTGGAGGCGGTTCATCCCGGCCAGCCAGCGGTCCGGTTCCCCGGCGCGGGCGGTGTAGTAGTCGGCGACCTCGGCGTGCGGCAGGACCAGGAAGCGGTCCGCCGCCAGGGCGTCCAGCAGGGCCGTGGCGACCTCCGCCGGTTCCAGCGCGGTGGGTGCGAGCAGTGCCTCGCCGACCGCGCCGGTGCTCGCCAGCATGGCGGTGCGCACGCCCTGCGGGCAGAGCGCGTGCACTCGGAGCCCGCGGTGCCGGTAGGTGGCGGCGAGCCACTCGGCGAAGGCGAGGGCGCCGTGCTTGGTGACCGCGTAGGGGGCCGAGCCGAGCATGGTGAGCAGTCCGGCCGCCGAGACGGTGGCGACGAACCGGCCGCTGCCGCGCTCCAGCCAGCGGGGGAGGAGCAGCTCGGCGGCCCGGACGTGGGCGAGGACGTTGACCTCCCAGGCGGCGGTCCAGGCTTCGGGTGCGGCGTCCGCGCCGCCGACCGGTGCGACGCCCGCGTTGGCACACCAGATGTCGAGTTCGGCGCCGTGCCGCGCGAGGGCGGCCCGGGCGGCGTCGACCAGGGCGGCCAGTCCCTCGGCGGAGGCGGCGTCGCCGGGGACGGCGGAGCCGCCGCAGTCGGCGGCGACCGCTCGGGCCGCGGCGCCGTCCAGGTCGTTCACCACCACCCGGGCGCCGGCGGCCGCGAAAGCGCGGGCCACGGCGGCGCCGATGCCCCGGCCGGCGCCGGTGACGACGACGCCCTGGCCGGCGAACGGCGGTGCGGTGCGGTAGTCGGCGGGACTGGCGTCGGGGGTGTCGGCGGGGGTGCTCACAGCCCGCCGCCGAGGGTCACGCCGCCGTCCACCACCACGGTCTGGCCGGTGATCCAGGCCGCGTCGGGGGAGAGCAGGAAGGCGACCGCGCCCGCGACGTCCTCGGGCATCCCGAGCCGGCCGAGCGGGTAGGCGGCGGCGACCTGCTCCTCGCGGCCCTCGTACAGGGCCTCGGCGAACCTGGTCTTGACGACGGCGGGGGCGACCGCGTTGACCCGGATGCCCTCGCGGCCCAGCTCGGCGGCGAGTTCGGCGGTGAGCCGGATCAGCGCGGCCTTGGACACCCCGTACATGCCGATGCCGAGCGAGGAGCGGAGGCCGGCCACCGAGGCGACGTTGACCACCGAGCCGCCGTGCTCGCCCATCCAGGCGGCGTGCGCCCGGCGGGTCCAGGCGAGCGGGGCGAGCACGTTGACGGCGAGGATCTTGGCGGCGGCGGCCTCGTCGACGGTGAGCACCGGGCCGTACACCGGGTTGATGCCGGTGTTGTTGACCAGGTGGTCGAGCCGTCCGAAGGCTTCCAGCGTGCGGGCGACGGCCTGCTCCTGGTGGGCCGGGTCGTCGGCGCGGCCGGCGACGCCGATGGCGACCTCGGGTCCGCCGAGGTCCTGGACCGCCTCGGCGAGCGGCTCCGGAGTGCGCGCGGTCAGGCACACCCTGGCCCCCCGGGCGACCAGCTCGCGAGCGATGCCGAGGCCGATGCCCCGGCTCGATCCGGTGACGACGGCCACCCGGCCCTTGAAGGAGTGCACCACGGGGATCCTTTCGGCGTGGACGGCGACCGGCCGACCGACCCGGCGGCCGGTCGGGGCGTCTGCTGACTAAGCGCTTGCTCAGCATGGTGTCGGTGCGACACCCTGTCAACAGCCCCTGGGGCCGCGTCCGGGTGGGCGTCCGGGTACGTCTCCCTGTCCTGCTGCGGCCCCGCCCCGGGCGAATGCCCGTACGACCGCCCGACGACCGATCTGCGAGGATGGCGCCATGACCAGCATGCCCATCGCCGAGCTGTGGCCCACCCTGCCCGGCGGCGCCGACACCCGCCCGGAGGCGGCGTACCGGCTGCTCCGGGCTGCCGTCGAGTCCTTCGCCGAGCGCGGCTTCCACGCCACCACGACCCGGGACATCGCCACCGGCGCCGGGATGAGCCCGGCCGCGCTCTACATCCACTACCCCTCCAAGGCGGCCCTGCTGGCCGAGATCAGCCGGGCCGGCCACGCCGCGGCGCTCGCCCTGGTCCGGGCGGCTGCGGCCGGCGAGGGCGACCCGGTGGCCCGGATGCGGCGCCTGGTCGAGGACTTCACCGCCTGGCACGCCCGGGCGCGGACGGTCGGCCGGGTGGTCAACTACGAGCTGCACGCGCTCCCGGCGGACGACTACGCGGCGGTGGCGGCGCTGCGGCTGGACATCGAGCGCGAGGTCACCGCGCTGATCGGGGCGGGACTCGCGGACGGGCTGTTCGAGGTCGCCGAGGTGCGCACCGCCGCCCGTGCGGTCACCTCGCTCGGGATCGACGTGTCCCGCTGGTACACCGACCGCAGCAGTGAGACGCCCGAGGAACTCGGCCGCCGCTACGGCGAGTTGGTGCTCCGGATGCTGGGCGCCGGGCGCTGACGGCCCGGTGCCGGACGGTGGACCCGTGCCGGACGGTGGACCCGGCGCCGGTCAGTCGCCCTTGACGGCGGTGTGCACCATCCACGCGACGTGGCGGCGCAGTTCGTACATCTCCACCGTGGACCGCAGCCCCAGCCAGTGCTCGGTCGCGCCGAGGCGCCGCAGCACGGCGTAGGGGACCCGGAAGTACCCGTACAGCGCCTCTGTGGTGGGCAGGTAGTAGGAGGTCGCGTCGAGTTCCTCCTCCAGCCGGAACCCCGCCCCGGTGACCAGCCCGCCGAGGGTGCGGGTGGTGTAGCGGCGGGCGCCGGGCAGCACCATCGCGTCCAGGTACGGATCCAGCAGCGCCTGCTGGGTGTCCGGCATCTCGGCGCGCGGAACGGCGGCCGGCCCGAGCAGGACCAGCCGCCCGCCCGGCCGCAGCAGCCGGTGGAACTCCGCGAGGGCGCGCGCCGGGTCGTGGGCGTGGCAGAGCGTCTCCATCGAGTAGACGCCGTCGAAGGAGCCGGCGGGCAGGTCCAGCTCGTGGAAGTCGCCCCAGGCGAAGGCGGTGCGGTCCTCCAGCGCGGCCCGGGCGCTCAACCGGCGGGCCTCGCGGACGTGGAAGTCCATCAGGTCGACGCCGGTGACCCGCAGGCCGAAGCGGGCGGCCATCTGGCGGGCGACGACGCCCGAGCCGCACCCGGCGTCCAGCACCCGGGAGCCCGGCGGGAGGGCGAGCTTGCGCCCGAGTACCCCCTCCAGTTGCCGCTGCGCCCGCCAGCAGCGCCATTTGGACTGTCCGGGTTCGGTCCAGCCCCAGTGCCGGGCCCCTCGGCAGACGAGGGTGTAGAAGAGCCGGTGGCCGGGGGTGCCGTAGACCCGGCGCAGGCCGTCCAGGTCGAGCCCGCCGCCGGCCTGCCCGCCGACCTCACCGATCATCGCAGCCGCCCGTCCTTCCGCTGGTCCGCGCCCTCGCCGTCCCGGCCACGCTACCGAGCGGGTGGCGCGGGCGCCGGTCCGGTGCGGCCGGACGGGCGGCGGGATCGGCCTGGACGGGCTGGCCGCGCCCCCGGCTGCTGCTCACCGCGCCGGCCGTGTTCGCCGCCGCCAACGCGCTCGGCGCGCTCGCCCCCCCAACGGGACCCTGCTCGCGACCCGGCCCCTGGCCGCCGCGCTCTACACCCCGACCGCCACCGCGGTGGCCACCACCCCGGTCGCCACCGAGCGGCGCGGCCGGGTACTGGCCACCGTGCTCGGCGGCATGACGGTCGCCACCGCGGTCGGGGTCCCGCTCGGCACCTGGATCGGGCGCGCCGACTGGCGCCTCACGATGTGGCTGGTCACGGCCCTCGGCGCGGCCGGCGGGTGCTGCTGCGCGACCGGCGGGTGCTCGGCGCCGCCTCGACCACGCTGCTCTTCTTCCTCGCCTTCCGGACCGTCTACATCTACCTGGCCACCACGATCGCCCCGGCCAGCGGCCAGCGGCCAGCGGCCAGCGGCCACCGGCCACCGGCGGCCGGGCGGACCGGCTGAGCCTGGTGCTGCTGGCCCCGGGCATCGCCTCGGCCGCGGGCAGCCGGCTGGGCGGGCGCCGGGTCGACCGGGTCGGCGTCCGGCGGGTGCTGCTCGCGGGCAGCACGGTGGCGGCGTTCGCGTTCGCGTTCGCCGCGCTGCCGTGGGCGGGGCGCCCGCTGCTCGGCGCGCCGGCCTACGCCGTCGTCCACCCGGAGCGCCGCCCGTCCGGCCGCGCCGCCGGCCCGCTCGCGGCGCCCGCCCGTCGTCGGCTCGCGTCACTCCGCTCGCGTCACTCCGCCCGGATCGCCCGGAACAGTAACCCGGCCGTCTCCGACCAGCGTTCGACGACGTCCTCCCGTTCGCGCAGGACGTCCGAGATGTGCTGGGTGCCGAAGAACGCGGCGACCAGTGACCGGGCCGCGGCCCCGGGTCGGACCCCCGCCCGCAGCTCGCCCAGCGCCTCGGCGCGGGCCAGCAGCCCGGCCAGCAGCTCGGTCCACGCCACGTAGGGGGTCGGCAACTCGGCGTCGATCTGCGGGCGTTCGACCTGCAGCCGGATGCCCGCCCGGACGACGACGTCGTCCCGGAAGGCGAGCGCCGCGCCCGCCAGCAGGCGTTCGGCGGTCTCCAGCGGCCCGTGCCCCTCCGCCGTGACCACGGCCAGCAGCAACGGCCAGCGGGCGTAGTGCTGTTCGACCACGGCGACGGCCAGCGCCTCCTTGGTCGGGTAGTGGAAGTAGACCGCGCCCTTGGTCATCCCCACCCGGTCGGCGACCTCCTGCACCGAGGTGTGGCGGAAGCCCCGGGCCGTGAACAGTTCGGCGGCCGCGGTGAGGACCAGCAGTCTGGTGCGGGTGGCCCGGTCCTGCTTGGGGTCGGGGCCCCGCCGGGTGGCGATCGGCCGGACCCGGAACGGGCCAGGCGGTTCGGCCCCGGCTCCGGTCCCGGGTCCGGCCGCGCGGTCGATGTGGGGATCGCGCACGGTCGGCTCCTCGGTGGTGGGGGTGGAGTTCGGTGTGGTGGCTCCGGCGTGGGCTGTCAACTCGTGCTCGACGACGGCGTTTTGGACAGGGCGGCGGGAAGCCCGCCTCGACGCCAATCCTTCCGAAAGGTAGGTTCCTGAGCCGTGACACTCGTGGGGGCACCGCAATGTAGCGGTACCGCACGGGAGTTCGCGACCTCGGGGGAGGAGGCACCGGTGAGTGTTCCCGGTCGGACGTGAGCAGAACCGGGCGGTGACCGTGCCGCCCCGAGAACATTCCTGCGCCACGGAATGTTCTCCGAACCCCGAGGAGGACCGCGTGATGAAGCAGCAGCGGGCTCGGCGTACGCGGGAGAAGGTGCTGGACGCCGCGGCCGAGGAGTTCTCCGCCCAGGGCTACAGCCGGGCCACCCTCAACGCGGTCGCGCAGCGCACCGGCATGACCAAGGGCGCGCTGTACGGGCACTTCGACTCCAAGCGCGCCCTCGCGGGTGCCCTGATGTCGCAGTCCCGGCAGGTCTGGGAGGAGATGCGGCTGACCCGTGACGTCCCCGGCGTCGGGGCCGCCGCCGTGCTGGAGGCCCTCGTCCTGGACCTCGCACAGCGGCTGAAGGAGGACGTCCGCCTGCGCGCGGCCCTCCGCCTGGCCACCGACATCCCGGACCCGGCCGCCCCGGCGCCCGACATCTTCTCGGACGTGCAACGCGGCCTGGTCACCCTCATCCGCCGCGCCCAGGGCGAGGGCAGCATGGCACCCCGCCCGCCCGAACTGGTGGCCCAACTGCTCCTCGCCGTCCTCCACGGCGCCCCGCACGTCACCTTCGGCCCCCCGGACACGACCCCCGACGACCCGGCCGCCTACACCGCCGCCTGGCGCATCCTCCTCGACTCCCTCACCGCCGCGCCCTGAGCCCCCCACCCCGCCACCCGGTTCGGGCCGGGTGGCGGGGTGGGGGCTGCGGGCGGCGGGGCTCAGCCGTTGGCGAGGGCCTGGACGCGGTCGAAGGCGCCGTTGAAGAGGTTCTGGTCGCCGGGGAAGGTGCCGGAGTCGGCGTGCTGCCAGATCGTCTGGTAGCTCCAGCCGGCCGGGAGGGTGCCGACGGTGGAGGCGTAGCGGGCGACCCAGAGGGGGTTGGTGGTGCCGAAGGAGGCGTTGTTGCCGGTGCAGGTGGTCCACCAGTTGGTGGTGGTGTAGATGGTGGGGTAGCGACCGGTGCGGGTGTGGACGGTGTTGCTGAAGGCGCGGATCCAGCTCACCATGGCGCTCTGGCTGAGGCCGTAGCAGGTGGCGCCGTAGGGGTTGTACTCGATGTCGAGGGCCGGCGGGAGGGTCTTGCCGTCGCGGGACCAGCCGCCGCCGTGGTCGACGAACCAGTTGGCCTGGGCGGTCCCGGAGGAGCGGTCCGGCAGGGCGAAGTGGTAGGCGCCGCGGATCAGGCCGGCGTTGTAGGACCCGTTGTACTGCTGGGCGAAGTACGGGTTGGTGTAGGTGGTGCCCTCGGTGGCCTTGACGTAGGCGAAGCGGGCGCCGTTGGCGCGTACCGAGGACCAGTTGACGTTGCCCTGGTAGCTGGCGACGTCGAGCCCGGGCGTCTGGGTGACGGCGAGGGCGGCGAGGGGGGCGGCGCCGTCGCGGCCCTCGTGGGCGGCCACGGTGGAGCCGGCGAAGTCGAGGTCGGGGTGGAGCGGGGGCAGGTGGCCGCCGGCGGCGTGCGCGGGTGCGGCGATGCCGACGGCCAGGGCGACGGCGGTGGCGACGGCGGCGAACGTGGCGAGCCGGCGCTGCCGGGGCTTCCGGAGGCCGGTGGCGTGGGAGGGGCCGGTGGTGCGGGCGAGGCTGGCGGAGCGGGAAGCGCTGGGCATGACACTCCTCTGGTCCGGTGCTGACGTCCCGTGGGATGGCTGCGGACTGCCGGGACGGCCGGTGACGGTGTCCGGCGGCAGCAGGCTAGCCATGTACGTGCCAGCCCGCCAGGTATCGGTGGCCACATTCTGACCGGGGGTCACAAAGGAATGGTTCCGATCACCGGGACGCCTTCGTACCCGTAGGACCGGCGCTCACCTGGGGCGGCGGTCCCGGATCGGGACGGCCGGCGACGGGGGAACGCGCGCCTCCGCGCTCCCGCGCCGCCCGGCCTTTTCGCGCCGGTCGGCCATTGGTCGTCCACTCTTCGTGCGACCCGCACGACCCGCACGACCCCAACCGGCAGGACCGCTGCCGCCCGCATGCCGAACGCCCGGCCGGGAAGCCCCGGCCGGGCGTTCCGCCGGGCTCCTCGTGGCCTCGGAGCGGCGGTGCTTCCGGCAGTTCTCTTCGATCTTCCTGGTGCCGCCGGGAGTTGCGCGGCGACCGCGCCGTCCGGTGAAGGTGACGGCGGCGCGGTCGCCGGTCCCGTGCGGCACCGGCACCCGGGACGCGTCACCGGGGCCTCGGCCGGAATGCCGTGGGATCAGCCGATCAGGTGGGAGACGCCGCCGTCACCGGAGGACTGGGTGTTGTGGCCGACGTTGCAGATCTGCTTCGGGGTCTTGTTCAGCACGGGCACCTCGATCGGGACAGCCACGCCGATGACGGCGCCGACCGCGATGTTGTGGACCTCCGGGAGGCAGATGTTCGGGTTGTCGAGGGTGTGGAAGTTGGCGCTGTGGTCACCGTGGGTGCCGGTCTGGTTGGTTCCGCCGTTGCCCTGGACGGAGGTGGCGGCGCCGTCCGAGTCGGCGATGGCGAAGGCCGACCCGGCGGACATCGCGATGGCGGCGGCGGCCAGGCCGGCGGCGGCGGCGAAGGAGTTCTTGAACATTTTCGCGTTCCTCTCAAGATGAATTCGAAGCACTGGTCGACCCGGTGGTGGTCGAACGCGCGCCGGCTGAAGGTGGTGCAGGCCCTGAACCGGTTGCGATCACTGCTGCCCAGACCAAAGAACGGCGGTCCGGAAAGTTACGACCTCCGGCCGAACCGGCCGCCATCGACACCCGCACGGCTGAGCCGCCCCCGTCCTGCCGCTCGCCGGCCGACGCGAAAAGGCCGGCCGCAGCCACCAACGAGTCGCTGTGACCGGCCTTTTCGCAAGGGGCCGCTCCAGTGGCTCAGACCGAGCACGAAGTAGCGGGTGAAGGTCGGCAACAGGCAGAGCCCCGGGGCGACGGGTGACCAGCGGGGAGTCCTCTGCCGCCAGAACTGCCGGCCGGCCAGGCCGGCCAGGCCAGCCAGGGCGGGCAGTACGAGGGGAAGGACTGCCAGTGGCACCAGCGCGAGTGCCGAGCCGGTCGCAGATCACCCGGCAGGGGAACGGGGTGGTGAACTCCGCGATCAGGTCGGCCGGTTGGCCGGCGGACCGTCATCGCCAACCGGCCGGGCAGTGCGGCCGGGCCGCCGGGTCCCACCTCGACCCGGTCGCGCCCTGCTCGCCGCCGCAGCTGCCCGGCCGCTCCCTCGCCGGTCAGCCGACGGTGGTCCACCCCTCGCGCAGTCGGCCGAAGACCTCGTGGAACTCGGGGAAGGTCTTCCGCACGCAGCCGGGGTCGTCGAACGTGATGCCGGGCGTGCGCAGGCCGGTGACGGAGAAGGACATCACCATCCGGTGGTCGCCGTGGGAGGCGAGGGCGGTGCCGCGCGGGGTGCCCGGGCGGATCTCGATCCAGTCGTGCCCGGTGGCGACGTCGACGCCGAGCCGGCGGAGGTTCTCCGCGCAGGCGTCCAGGCGGTCGCACTCCTTGACCCTGGTGTTCGCGACGTTCTCGATCCGCACCGGCGCGTCCGCGAACGGGGCGACGGCGGCGAGCGTCGGCATGGTGTCGGAGATGTCGCGCATGTCGACGGTGAGACCGGAGAGCCGGCCGCCGGCGGGGCCCTCGACGGTGGTCCGGTCGCTGCCGACCTCCACCCGCGCGCCCATCCGGGCCAGGACGTCGACGAACCGCAGATCGCCCTGGAGCGCGTCCTTGCCGAGCCCCGGGACGGTCAGCCGGCGTCCGGTGAGCGCGGCGGCGGCGAAGAAGTAGCTCGCCGTCGAGGCGTCCGGCTCGACCGGGTAGGCGGCGGCCCGGTAGCCGCCCGGCGCGACCTCGAAGACCCGGCCGGTGCGGGTCACGGTGGCGCCGAAAGACCGCATCATGGCGACGGTGATCTCCACGTACGGCGCGGAGACCAGGTCGGTGACGGTGATCCGCAGGCCCTGCTCGGTGAGCGGGCCGAGCAGCAGCAACGCGGTGAGGTACTGCGAGGAGAGCCCCGCGTCGAGGGTGATCGCGCCGCCGCGGACGCCGTCGGCGGAGATCCGCAGCGGGTGGTGGCCCTCGGCCTCCTCGTGCCGGAGGTCGACCCCGAGGGTCCGCAGCGCCTCGGTGAGCGGCCCGAGCGGGCGCCGGCGCATCTGGGCGGAGGCGTCGAAGCGGAAGTCGCCGCGGCCGGCGGCGGCGAGCACGGGCAGGAAGCGGGCGGTGGTG
The DNA here is from genome assembly GCF_034043715.1 of Kitasatospora purpeofusca. GTDB lineage: Bacteria > Actinomycetota > Actinomycetes > Streptomycetales > Streptomycetaceae > Kitasatospora > Kitasatospora purpeofusca_A. Next base: position 23,789 of record NZ_JAXCLC010000053.1, read on the forward strand.
GCGCCGTCGCGGCAGTAGACCTCGGCGTCGTGGGCGGGGCCCTGCGGGCGGCCCTCGATCGTCCACCGGTCCGGCGCGGCGGTGAGCGTGTAACCGAGCGCCCGCAGCCCCTCGGTGAAGCCCTCGGTGTCGTCGGAGCGCAGCGGCCGGAGCAGGGTGGTGGTGCCCTCGGCGGCGGCGGCCAGGAACAGTGCTCGTGCGGTGACCGACTTGGAGCCGGGGATCTCGACGGTCGTCATGGGGCCTCCGGGATAGGTGGTCCGGGCGTGCCGGGCAGGGTTCGTGGTCCTCCTGCCATCCTGCCGGAGGCGGTGCCGCCCGGGGGAGGGTGTCCGGGTGATGGACGCGGGGGCCGGCGGGCGGGGCGGGCGGTGCCGGGCTGGGTGGGTCGTACGCGCAGGGCGGTGCCGGCCGGGGTGGGTCGTACGCGCAGGGCGGTGCCGGGCTGGGTGGGTCGTACGCGCAGGTCGGGGCCGGGGGCCGCTGTGGCACGATGCGAGGGACCGGCCCAACGGCCGCCGCCCCCGCCCGGGCCAGCACGGTCCGGGCCCGCCAGAGATGAGGAACCCGTGCCCGAGAGCACCACCGGCGCGGCCCCCGAGGCCGCCGGCACCGACCGTCCGGACTTCCGCGCCGCGACCTCCGCCGATGTGCCCGCCCTGCTGGACCTGGTCGAGTCCGCCTACCGGGGCGACACCAGCCGGGCCGGCTGGACCACCGAGGCCGACCTGCTGGCCGGGCAGCGCACCGACACCGAGGGTGTCACCGCGGCCGTCACCCACGCCGACGGCGTGGTGCTGCTCGCGGAGGTGGACGGCGAGCTGCTCGCCTGCTGCCAGCTGGAACGCCGGGGCTCGCGCGCCTACTTCGGGATGTTCTCGGTGCGTCCCGGCCGTCAGGGCGGCGGCCTCGGGCGGGCCGTGCTCGCGCGGGCCGAGCGGTACGCGGCCGAGGAGTGGGGGGTGGCCGAGATGGAGATGACGGTGATCGAGCAGCGCTCGGAGCTGATCGCCTGGTACGAGCGCCGGGGCTTCCACCGTACCGGGGACTACTCGCCGTTCCCGTACGGCGACGAGCGCTTCGGCATCCCGCTCCGCTCCGACCTCCGGTTCGAGAAGCTGACCAAGGAGATTACCGTCCGGTAGTGGTGACGTGGCGTCAGGTGGTGTACGAATCTGACGTGCTGTCAACTCCCTGACCTGGGGCGATGCCCGGCCGTCCTGCCCGATGATCTATTGGTCCAGACCAATGTGAGAGGCTGATCGGCGAAAGGCCACGTTCCGTCCCAGCTCAGGGGGCCATTCCGCATGCCCGTACACCACGGCAACGCCGTGTCCGCGCCCGACCGGGAGCCGCACCGCCCCGGGCGCCGAATACCCGACGGCGAGCCCGACAGCCGTCACGGCAGCCGCCTCGCCGACCGTCCCGGGGGGCCTCCCGGCACGCGTCCCGACGCCCGCGCCGACGCTCGCTCCGACGGCGACCTGTCGCGCCTGCCGAGCCCGCCCGACGACGAGGAACTCTACTGGTACTTCGGCCCGCAGCGCCGCTGGGTGCTGCTCTGCGCCACCCTCTCCTACGCCGGTGCCACCGCGACGCTCGGCCTGTTCGCGCTCAGCCGCCCACTGCTCTGGCCGTTCCTCGCCCTCACCGTGCTCAACGCCGCGACCTGGCTGCTCTCCGTCGTCGACGGACAGCGCTCCCGCCGCTTCACCCGCGACTCGCACGACCTGCTGGTCCGGGCCTGGCGCCCCGTCCGGCACCCGGGCGTCGACCTCCTGCTGCCCACCGCCGGTGAACCCCTCACCGTCCTGGACAACGCCTACCGGCACACCGCCGCCGTCCGCTGGCCCGGCGAGCTGACCGTCCTGGTCCTCGACGACGCCGCCCGGCCCGAGGTGCGCGAACTCGCCGAGTCCTACGGCTTCGAGTACCGCAGCCGCCCCGACCGGGGCCGCTTCAAGAAGGCCGGCAACCTCAACCACGGCCTGGTCGAGGGCACCGGCGACATCATCGCCGTCCTCGACGCGGACTTCTGCCCGCGCCCGGACTTCCTGCACCACCTGGTGCCGTACCTCGACGATCCGGACATCGGCATCGTGCAGAGCCCGCAGTGCTTCGACACCGACCCCGGGATGTCCTGGCTCGAACGCGCGGCCGGCGCCACCCAGGAGATCTTCTACCGCTGGATCCAGCCCTCCCGGGACGCCCAGGACGGCACCGTCTGCTGCGGCACCAACGCGCTCTACCGGCGCGCCGCACTCGAACGCGTCGGCGGCTTCGCCGAGATCGACCACAGCGAGGACCTCTACACCGGCCTCTCGCTCGCCCGGGCCGGGTGGACCACCCGGTACGTGCCCGCCCTGCTCGCCAAGGGCATGTCGCCCACCGGCCTGCCCGCCTTCATCAGCCAGCAGTACCGCTGGTGCCTCGGCTCGCTGGCCCTGGTCGGGGATGCCGACTTCCGGCGCGGCCCGCTTCCCCGCTCGGCCCGGCTCTGCTTCTGGAACGGCATCCTCGGCTACCTCACCAGTGCGGTGAACGTCTTCGCCGTGCCGCTGCCGGCCCTGATCATGCTGTTCTTCCGCCCCGACGAGATCGCCCCCTGGCAGGTCCTGCCGTTCCTGCCGCCGATCTGGGTCGCGCTCGTGCTGCTCCCCGCGATGTCCCGCACGCACTGGCGCTTCGAGGTCACCCGGGTCCAACTCCTGGGCGGGCTCTGCCATGTGGTGGCCATCGCGCACGCGCTGCGCCGCCGCAGCGCCGACTGGGTGCCCACCGGCGCCGTCTCCGGCGGCACCGCGCTGGCCCGCACCGTCGCCCGGATCGGCGTCGGCTGGCTCGGCCTCGTGGTCGTCGCGGGCGCGGCCGGACTCGTCCGTGCCGTCAACCTCTATGGCTGGCAGCCCTTCTGGGCACTCGCCGGACTGCTCGCGCTCACCACCTACACGGTCGTTCCGCTGATCGGCGCCCTGTGGCCGCTGCTCCGTGGTGGCAACGGCGCCACCATCGCGGACCTCGCCCGACCGGCCGACCGGCGATCCGACCGGGGGCCCGACCGTCCGTCCGGCCGTTCGTCCGACCGTCCGTCCGACCTGCGCTTCGGGTCCGCCGAAGCCGTCGCCGTCACCGCGGTGCTGCTGCTCTGCGGCCTGCTGGCGTCCGGCTGGGCCGATCCGCTGATGTTCTGACGCCGCGTCACTACTGCTTCTCACCTGGATCGTTCCGCTTCTCCCTTCTGCTTTTCCCTTCCTTGCGCGTCGCCCCACCGGCGCGGACTGCCGGCCGGCCGCCCCATCGGCCCGCCGGCCCCCGACCACCGCTGCCAGCCCCTGCAAGGAGCTTCGCCGTGCCCACGGCCGTACCACCAGGCGCCGAGCCGTCGCGCGCCCTCGTCCCGACCGACGTCCTCTCCTCCTCGCCCACCGCAGACCCCGCCACCGCCGAACCGCGGCCGCGCGCCGCCTTCCGCCCCGACATCGAGGGCCTGCGCGGCGTCGCCGTGCTCGCCGTGCTCGCCTTCCACGCGGCCGTCCCCGGCCTCACCGGCGGCTACGTCGGCGTCGACGTCTTCTTCGTCGTCTCCGGCTTCCTGATCACCGGACTCCTGCTCGCCCGCCCCCTCGGCCTGTGGGACTTCGCCGCCCGCCGCGCCCGCCGCATCCTGCCCGCCGCCGCCGTCGTCCTGGTCGCCACGGCGCTGGCCGGCGGCGCCCTGCTCGACCCGCTGCGCGGCACCGACCTCGCCCGGGACCTGATCGCCGCCGCCGGACAGTTCTCCAACTGGCGCTTCGTCGGCCAGCAGACCGACTACCTGGCCGCCGAACACGACCCCAGCCCGCTCCAGCACTTCTGGTCGCTCGGGGTGGAGAACCAGTTCTACCTGCTCTGGGGCGTCCTGCTGCTCGGTGTCGCCCGGCTGTCGGCCGGACACCGTCGGCGCACCGTCACCGCCGCCACCCTGACGACCCTCGCGGTCGGCGGCGTCTCGCTGCTGCTCTGCGTCCGCTGGACGGCCGGCTCCGCGCCGCTCGGCTACTTCTCCACCGCGAGCCGCCTCTGGGAGTTCGCCGTCGGCGGCTGCGTCGCCCTCGCCGCGCCGGCGCTGACCACCCGGCTCGCCCGCGGCGGGACCGGCGCCCGCCTCGGCGGCGGGCTGCTGCGCGTCCTCGGCTGGGCCGGCGCCGCCGCGCTCCTCACCGCCGTCCTCCGGTACGACCGCGACACGCCCTTCCCCGGTGCGGCCGCCCTGCTGCCCGTACTCGGCACCGCCGCCGTCCTGCTGGCCGGCCCGGCGCATCGCGCGCTCGCCGCCGGTGACGCCGGCCGACTGCTCGCCACCCGCCCGCTGCGGGCCGCCGGGCGCCTCTCCTACGCCTGGTACCTATGGCACTGGCCGGTGCTGACCATCGCCCAGGCCCGCTGGGGCGTGCTGCCCTGGACCACGCTGGTCGCCCTGACGGCGGCCGCCGCCGTCCCGGCCTGGCTCACCCTGCGGCTGGTCGAACAGCCGCTGCGGTACGGCAGCAGCCCGGCCCCGCGCCGGGGCCTCGCCGTCGGCGCCAGCGCCCTGGTCATCCCGCTGATCGCCGGTCTCACCCTGGGCGGCGGCACGGTCCGCGCGCTCGGCGACCCCGACCGCGCGGCCGTCGCCCCGGCCGGGGCGGTGGACGGCCCCGGCCTCCTCGCGCCCGGCACCCGGGTGCTCACGCTCACCCCCTCGCTCGCCCGGGCCCGCGAGGACTTCCCGCCCGGCAAGGGCTGCGAGATACCGCTCGGTGCCGAGACCAGCCCGCGCTGCGTGTTCGGCACCGAGTCCAGCCCCGACCGGATCGTGCTCATCGGCGACTCGCACGCCGGTCAGTGGATCTCCGCCGCCCTGGCGATGGCCGAGCAGCGGCAGTGGGCGCTGGAGGTGCTGGTCAAGCCGGGCTGCCCGCTGGCCACCCTGACGGTGCGCAACAACGTGCTCGGCCGCACCTTCGAGGAGTGCGACCGCTGGCGGGAGAACACCTTCACCCGGCTCACCTCCGGCCCCAAGCCCCGGCTGGTGCTGATGGCGGGCCTCAACCGATACGGCGGCCAGGACGAGCGCACCGAGGGCTGGACCCGCACCCTCGACCGCCTCACCGCCCTCGGAGCGCCACTCGCCTACCTGGGCGACACCCCGATGCCCGGCAAGGACATCCCGACCTGCCTGGCCGGCTCCGACGGCCGGTCGGACGCCTGCTTCTTCCCGCGCGGGACGGCCTTCGAGCGCGACCCGCTGCTCGACGGCGGCCTCGCCGAGCGCTACCGGGTCCGGGCCCTGGACCTCGGCCCGGTGCTCTGCCCCGGCACCGGCCCGGACTGCCCGGCCGTCCTGGAGGGCGTGATCCTCTACCGCGACACCGGCCACATCACCGACACCCTGGCGCGGGTCCTCGCCCCGCGCCTCGACCACGCCCTGCTAGGGGTTGTCTGACAATTCCCGCCGCGCGCGCGACGCCGGGCATCCTCCCCCAGCCTTCGGCCGGGAGGTGCCCCCACCTGGACGCACCGCCGAATCGTCCAAGTACATCCAGTACGAGGACGCTCCGGCGGCACGTCCAGCCGGGCGCGCAGTGGGGGCACCTCCCGGCCGACGACTGGGGGAGCCGCGCGCTGATGCGACGCGAATTGTCAGACAACCCCTAGTGTCTTGAGTCTTGAGTTTCATTCATAAATATAGACTGGGTCCATGGCGCGGACGGGTCGGCCGAAGGCCGAGTTGGTGTTGTCGGACGATGAGCGGGCTGCCCTGGAGGGGTGGGTGCGTCGCCGGTCGACGCCACAGGCCTGGGCTCTGCGGTGTCGGATCATCCTGGAGTGCGCAGGCGGCGCCTCGAACAAGGACGTCGCGGAGCGCGTGCGATCGACCCCGCACGCGGTCGGTCGGTGGCGCGCCCGGTTCGTCGAGCACCGGATCGCCGGCCTGGGCGACATGCCCAGGCCGGGCGGTCCCCGCACGGTGACCGACGAGCAGGTGGCCGAGCTGGTCACCAGGACCCTGGAGCGCACGCCGAAGGACGCAACGCACTGGTCGACCAGGTCGATGGCCAGGGAGACCGGCCTGTCGCAGTCCACCGTGTCACGGGTGTGGCGCGCGTTCGGACTGCAACCGCACCGCGCCGAGACGTTCAAGCTGTCGACCGACCCGTACTTCGTGGACAAGGTCCACGACGTGGTCGGCCTGTACCTCGACCCGCCCGAGCGGGCCCTGGTGTTCTGCGTGGACGAGAAGTCCCGGATCCAGGCACTCGACCGCTCCCAGCCGGTGCTGCCGATGATGCCGGGCGTGCCGCAGCGGATGACGGCCGACTACGTCCGCCACGGCACCACGACCCTGTTCGCCGCACTCGAGGTCGCCACCGGCAAGGTCATCGGCTCGCTGCACCGCCGCCACCGTGCCGAGGAGTTCAAGAAGTTCCTGCTCCGGCTCGACAAGGAGGTTCCCGAGGGCCTGGACGTGCATCTGGTGCTGGACAACTACGCCACCCACAAGACACCGGCGGTCAAGACCTGGCTGGTGTCCCACCCCCGCTTCCACCTGCACTTCACCCCGACCGGCTCCTCCTGGCTGAACCTGGTCGAGCGCTGGTTCGCCGAGCTGACGAACAAGCAGATACGGCGAGGCGTCCACAAGTCCGTCCAGGCTCTCGAAGCCGACATCCGAGACTGGATTGCGACCTGGAACACCGAACCGAAGCCCTACGTGTGGACCAAGACCGCAGACGAGATCCTCCAACGCCTCGCCGGATATTTGAAGCGAATTCCCGACTCAGGACACTAGTGCCCTGAGTCGGAGATTCGCCGGCAGTAGGCGGCCGCTCTGTCGAGGATTTCGTCGGCGGTCCTGGTCCAGACGAACGGCCTGGGGTTGTCGTTCCAGTCGGCGAGCCAGGTGCGGACGTCGCGTTCGAGGGCTTGGACGGAGCGAGTGAGCCGATGACCTTGCCGGTCGCCGTGTCGAGGGCGGCGAAGAGTGCGGTGGTGCCCGAGCGGACGTAGCCGTGGCTGCGGCGTTCGGGCACCCCGGGCATCATCGGCAGCACCGGCTGGGACCGGTCCAAGGCCTGGAGCTGCGACTTCTCGTCCACACACGCCAACAGGTGGCACCTCGCCCGCCTCGTCGCCTGGCACCGGCCGGCGGATCCGGGCGCGCGGTGGACGGTGACGGTCCGGGCCTCCGCGGACGAGTCCGCGCCCGCGCGGCACATCCTCTTCGATCCGGCCTCCGTCGAGCCCGTGCGGAACCAGCCGCCCCCGTCGTAGCGGGGCGGTGACCTCTTGATCACCACGTCGTTGCTCGGGAGCCGGGTGTCACGGGCGGCCTGATCGGCGGCGACGGCCCTGCGCCGGATCGGGTGCAGGCCATGGCAAGCATGGGCACGGCGAAATGGGGCGAGTGGGAGGTGCGGCCGGTGGCAGCGGACCCGATTCGCCCCGGGGATCTCGGCGCGCGCGTCCTGGCGGGCGGACAGCTCGATGGTTCGCGTTCAGTTGAGTGGGTCGTCGGCGTCCGTCGCCTGAAATACGAGACAGCTCCACCGGACGCTGTCGCGGCCGTGAAGATCGGGACGCTCGCTGCGGTGGACCGTCTGCAGGCCATACGCAGTACCCAGCTCGGATGTTTCGGCAAGGGACACGTCGAACATGTGGCGGCCATCGGGCACAGGACCGTGGCGCAGATTGACGAAGAACCGGCCGCCAGGCACCAGCAACGCGGCGATCCTGGCCATCGCGCCCTGACGTTCCTCGGCGTCCAGATGCATCCACACCGCAGTGGCGAAGACCGCGTCGAACCGACCTGTGTGCTGCCTCAGCGTCAAGTCCGGAAGAACATCGTCGACCCAGTCAATCCTGCTGTCCGCATGGATGCGTTGTCCGTGCTCCCGTAGCTCCGCAGTCGGCTCGACAGCCACGACTCTGTGTCCACGGGCTGCCAACGCGGCGGCATCGCGCCCGGTCCCTGCGCCCACATCGAGGATGCGCCCGGGCTCGGCGGGAACCAGCGGCAGTACGTCGCAGTGGACTTCGTCGAAGGTGACTTCCTCGTACTGGACAGCCAGGACGTCCGCCATCTCGGCGTACCCACTGGTTCCACTGGCCGGGCTGTGGCCGTTCCAGGCGGAGGCCGATCGATCACTCATGGCCGAAGGCTACCGGGCCGGTGGTTCTCAAGATCACCCTGCCGAGCAGCGAAGGCAGCTGGAGCGGCCCGTCAGGCGTGACAGTCCTAACATGACCAATTCAAGTTCAGCGGCAAGTAGCTGAGCGGCATCGGCCTGAAGTCTCCAGGCCCGGCCACCCGGCTCTCCCCGCTCCCGGACGACCACATCAACTTCCTCGGTCGCCGCTCCGCCGGTCGTGTTCGTGTGGTTGCGGAGCAACCGCTTCACGGCGCCGGGTCCGGGCGTCGAAGGCCAGGGAAGGCGGCGGGGGTTGCCCAGCCGCGTAGTACGGCATCAATCGTTGACCGGAACGCGGTCTCGGCTGCGGTGCCGTCGAGGCCGCCGGCCAGTTCGAGGGTCACGAGCCCGTGCAGGGCGACCCACAGCGAGACGGCGATCAGTGTGGTGTCGCCCGCGAGAATCCGGTCCGCCACGGCACGGTCGATCGCCGCGACAAGCGGTCGCACCGGGTCTCGGTCGCCGACCCGAGTCGACGGTACGAAGGACTGTGCGCCACCGAACAACACCGCATACAGGTGGCGATGTTCGCGCCCCCACCGGCGGTACGCCACGGCCAACGCGTACAGATCCTCCAGGGCGGCCTCCGAGCCGGGAGCGGCCGCCAGGTCCTGGAACAGGCCGGCGACCGCCTGCTCGCGCACCTCGCGGACCAGTCCGTCCTTGCCCTGGAACAAGGTGTACACCGCCGCCGTCGACGTTCCGGCGGCGGTGGCCAGCGCGCGGACTGTGACCGACTCCAGCGGGCGGGTGGCGAACATCTCGGTCGCGCAGGCGACAAGCCGTTCTCTGACGGCGGCGTCATTCGTTCTCGGCCTTCCCATGGGAAGCAGTCTACCCATGCTGATAACATCGTTTCAAAACAACGTTCTAAAACACTGGAGAGCTGATCGTGTCACCGTCCGTCATACGCCCCTTGCGCCTTGTCGGCCGCCTGCTGGCGGCCACCGCCGCAGTGGTGGGGCTCGTCGCCTTCTTCCTGACGCTGGTCGTCGCCACCGACGGCGCGGGCTCGGGATTCGTCGCATGGTCCGCGACTGTCGGCATCGCGGCTTTGGCAGCGCTGTGGCGGGGCCGCCGCCGCTCTTGGCGGGGACGGCTGGTGCCCTTCCTGCTGGTGCTCGTCGCAGCGGCCCTGACGCTGTCGGTGTGCGTCCCCACCGTCCCCACGACGCGCCACTACCCGCCCGCCCTGTCGTTCGTGACCGCCGAGCACTGGCGCCTGTCCACCGGCAGCCGGGTCGCGGTCTACCACTACCCGCCCACCGGCGACACCCCCCGGCAGGGCGTCCCGCTCGTCTACCTCAACGGCGGCCCGGTGCGCGGCATCTCCATGCTCGACCACCGCTTCCTGCAGCGGCTCGCGGGACAGGGCTACGACGTGTACGCCTACGAACAGGCCGGCGGTGGGCGCAGTGACCTGCTGCCCATGGGCCAGTACTCGATCACCCGGTCCGTCCACGACCTCGGCGCCTTCGTCGGCAGACTCGGCAAGGGCCGCGCCGACGTACTGGGATTCTCCTCAGGCGCGGTCGTGCTCACCCGCGCGCTGGCCGACCCGGTCATCGCCGACCAGCTGCGCCGAGCGGTCATCGCCGAGCCGGGCCCGATGGACGGCCCCACCGCCCGGACGACCGAGCAGAAGGGTCGGCCATCGGCCCGCGACATCGCGCCGGCCGTGACCGGACCGCGCTCCACACACGTCCCGCGGTACGCGGTCGCGTTCGGCCTCATGCGGCTCGGACTGCTCAGCCCGGACAACGGGCTGGTAGGGCAGGCGGAGGGCGACAATGCCTTCACCGCTGCCGATCTCGGCAGCGACACCGCGTCCGCCTACTGCGCGGGGGACGCGCACCGCATCCCGGTCGAGGACACTGCGGAGAACTTCTCCTTCAGCGCCGCCGCCAGCCTCCGCATCCAGCAAACGATCAAAGACTCCTCCTCGATCGCCCCGCAGCTCAGGAACTCCCGGACACCCGCGATGCTGATGATCGCCGAGTGCTCCTCCCAGGTCCGGCAGTGGCAGACAACTATCCTCGCGGACAACCCCGCCATCCAGCGCACCCAGTACATGCCCGGCGTCGGCCACCACATGTGGAACGGCCTGGGTGACAACGACCAACGAGCAGCCGCCGCCATCACCGCGTTCCTCCAGGACGAGCCCGCACCGCTGCCCGACTACCCGACCCGAGCCGACATCCCGGCCTTCCTCCGGGGCCACAAGTAGGCGAGCAGGCCCACCGCATCGCATCCAAGGTGCGTGGAGGAGTTGGTAGTTCCCGCAGCGACGTTACGCGTCTCTCACAAACGACCCTCTCGGAACGGGTGATCACGCCCTCGGCCGGACCGAGGAGGACTGAGCACCAAGCTCCACCTGGCCTGCGACGGACACGGCCGCCCGCTCGGCTTCGCCCTCACGGGCGGCAACACCAACGACTGCACCCGCCTCGAAGCCGTGCTGGAGGACACATCCGGGGCCCGAGAGTCCTGCCAGGCCGCCGTCACCATCGCCTCGATCCTGCTCTGGATCTGACCTTCGAAGACGGACCCTGGGCCCCGGCACCGTCTCCTGACAGCCGGGCCGACACCGTCTCCCGACGCCCGGCCTGCCTCTGGCGGCCTTCGTCCTCGCGTGGCCCGGGCGGCCGGGTGCGCGCCTCGGCGGTCGAACCGGCCTCGCCGCCGACGGGAGCGTCCACCCTCGGGCGGCCCGGTCCGGGCTCAGCCGTAGATGCCCCGGCAGAGGCGGGCCTGCTCGGAGCCGGCGGGCCAGCGGCCGAAGTGCTCGGCCTGGTCGCAGATCGTGCCGCCGCCCGCCCCGGGTGCCGCCGCGGTGGGCGGCACCGCGGTGGTGGGGGAGTGCGTGGTGGCGGGGGCGGCGGCACCCGCCGCGGGTGCGGGGGTGGGCGCCGGCGCGGGCGGGCTGCCGGGGGCGCGGGTCGCCCGGGTGGGCGCCGGGCGTGGCGAACGGCTCGGCTTCGGCCGGGGGCTTCCCGCGAGGTCGCCGCCGTCGGTGCCGGGCGTGGGCCCGGCCGGGGGACCGCCCGCGACCACCGGGCCCGTGTCCGGCCCACCGGGTGCCGGTGCGGGCGGCGGGCCCTCGTTGCTCGTCGGCGACGGCAGCGGGGAGGGCGCCGGGACCGGCAGCAGGCCGGTGGTCGGCGACACGGCCGGGGGCGGCGCGAGCGGCGGTGTCGTCGAGGGGCCGGGGAAGGCAACGATCCCGGACGACTCCTCGCCCGACCCGGGCCCGCACATCGCCAGCACCGCCGCCATCCCGGCGACGATCCCCGCGGCGCTCGCCGCCCACGCTCGGCGGCGCCGGCGCCGGTCCGCCGCGGCGGCCTCCGCCATCGCCTCCCAGGGCGGGGTCGGGACGGGCACCGGGGGCGGGACCGGCACCGGCGGAGGCTGCCAGGCCGGGGTCGGCCACTGCCACTGCGCGGCGCCCGTGCCTGCAGTCGCCCCCGCCGGGGCCGCGCCTGCCGCCGGGTCCGCCGCCGCGACGGGGCCGGTCCTCGGTCCGCCGTTGGCCGGGGTACTGCCGTCTGCCGCCTGCCCGCTCATGTCCTCGTCCTCCTGCCGTCGTCCACCGCCGCCCGTCCGCGCGCGGCCTGCCGGACGGGCCGGGCCTGCCGGATCGGCCGGGGTGTGCCGGTCGGGCCGGTGGGGCAGGTCGGGCCGCTCCGCGCGGCGGCCGTCGCGGGCCCCGCTCGCTGTGCTCAACGAGCCCGCCGACGGCGGGACATGACCCGGACGAGGGTTCCGGTGGGCGCCCCGGCCGGATCCGGGCCGCCGTCGTACGCTGCCTGCCGCAGCCCGGGTGCGCCGTCGGGAGGCCCGCCACATGCTGGGGGCATGGAAACGAAGAGCACGTCAGGTCCGGCGAAGCCCCTGGTCGAGGTCGCCGAGTTCCGTACCGACAGCCGGTACCGGCTGGTCCGGTTCGAGGGCCACGGCTGGGAGCCGCTCGCCCCGGAGGAGTTCGAACCGCGGCTCCACCAAGTCTTCCCCGACCTCGACCCGCGCGATCCGGACCGCGTCCACTGGGCCGACCGGCCCTGGGAATGGCCGGCCTGGCACCCGGGTGAAGCCTGACCGCAGGTGTGAAGGGCAGCGGGTGTGATGTTGACGCGGTCCCTTGACGCGGCCCTTTGACGCGCCGGCCCGGGCGCCTGCTGGGCGGTCGCGGCCACTGGCCGAGCGGTGGCGGTCACCCGCCGAACCGTCGCGGTCACCCGCCGAGCAGGGCCTTGAGGGTCCGCGCGGTGGCACGGGGGAAGGCGGTGTTCCCGTTGTGCCCGCCGGGGAAGGCGACCGGTTCGGTGCCGAGCAGTCCGGCGAGGGCCAGCGCGCAGCGGTAGGTGTGCACGTCCGGGCGGGTGGTGCGGCCGGTGGCGGGGAGGACGCGGGTGCCGGAGCGTGCCGCGGCGGCGGCCACCTCGGCCGGGCCGAGCCCGTCGGTGGTGACGGCGGTGAACTCGGTGCCGATGAAGAAGTCGAAGTTGGCCACCCGGCGGGGCGTCATCGGCTGCGGGGTGAGGCCCTCCTCGGTGCTGTCGTGCCGGGGGTCGATGCCCAGGTGGCGGGCGATCGCGGGGAAGGCCGCCGCCGCGCCCCCGGTGGCGTGCGCCTCCTGGATGGTCCGGAGCTCCGCGACATGCTCGCGGCGGTCCGCCGGGGGCAGCAGGTTCGGCATCACGGGCTCGTGCGCGATCAGGGTGCCGAGAACGCCCGGGTGACGGACCAGCATCTGGAGGCCGATCGCGGCGCCCATGCTGAATCCGGCCATCAGGGCCGGTTCGGGGGCCGCCCCGCCGGTTGTGTCCGGGCCCGTGATCCGGGCGGCCTCGGCGAGCAGCAGGGCGACGTCGTCGGCGTGGTCGGCCATGGTGACCTGCCGGGCGGGGTCGTCGAGCGTGCTGCGGGAGAGGCCGCGGCGGTCGTAGGTGACGACGGTGAAGGCGTCCGTGAGGTGCGGGACGAGGTCGACGGTGCGGTCGGCGTCGCCCTCGCCGCTCTGGGCCAGCAGCAGGACGGGGCCGCTGCCCGCGAGCCGGTAGTGGAGGGTCGCGCCGGGGGCGGCGAGGGTGCCCTCGGTGGCGGAGGTGGTGGCGGCGGACGCGGTGGTGGCGGAAGCGGTGGTGGCGGCCATGGCGGTGGGTGTCCCTTCGGTGGTGGTGCCGGTGTCAGCTCGGCCCGACCGACAGTAGAGCATCGAGAAAGATGCATCAATAGAGATGTATCTAAATTGATGCATCTTCTTCAATGTATCGACGTCGATGTAGGTCGATGTAGCCTGGCGGCCATGAACGGAGTCGAGCTGTTCCTCCTGGGCCGCACGCTGATGAAGGTCGGCGAGCAGGCCATGCCCGAACCGGCCACCGGCTCGCGCGGCTCGGTCCGCTCGGTCCTGGTCACCCTGGGCGAGATCGTCGCCAGCCCGGGGACGACCGTCGGCGAGATCGCCACCCGCACCGGCCTGCCGCAGAGTCAGGTCTCCACCGCCGTCGCGCGGCTGGTGGAGGCCGGCTCCGTCGAGACCGCGCCGGACCCCGCCGACCGCCGCCGACGGCTCGTCCGGCCCGCCGCCGAACCCTCGGCCCGGGTCGCCGAGGTCCGGACCGCCACCGTCGACGACGCCCTCGCGGCCGCCCTCGCCGGACCCGACGGCGCCGCCCCGGACCCGGCCGCCCTGCGGGCCGTCACCGAGGCCCTGGCCACCCTCGCCCGGCACCTCGCGCCCGGCCGTCCGGTCCCGCCGACGGGGTGACACCGGGCCGCCCCGGCCCGGCCGTCGGACCGGCCGTTCGTACGGCGTGGCTTCCGCTCCGGGCCGTGATCCCCTAGCGTGCCGCGCATGATCAGCCGTCACTCCTCCGGCCCGTCCGCGCCGCGACCCGGACGAAGCGCCCGCACCGTCCGTTCCGGTGGCACAGCCCGCACAGCCCGCACAGCCCGCACCGCCCGTACCGCCCCGCTCGCCGCGCTGCTCGCCGCCGCGCTGGGCCTCGGCACCGTCGCGCTGACGGCCCCGCACGCCGCCTCCGCCGCGGCCGGTCCCGCCCCGGCCGCCGTTCCCGGAGCCGCCCCCGCCGCCGCGCCCGGCGAGGTCGTGGTCGACGAGCACTTCGACGGCCCCGCCCTGCCCACCGGCTGGACGGCCGTCGAGGGGGCGTGGCGGATCGCGAACGGCCGTCTGGTCGGCACCTCCGCCGACTGGAACCAGCAGACCCGGATCACCTTCGGCCGCCACCTCACCGACTTCCGTCTCGAAGTGACCGCCCGCTTCGAGAGCGTCGTCGACGCCGCCCGCTGGACCGCCCTCGGCCTGGACGTCCCGGCGAACGGCGCCACCCCGTGGTCGATCGCCACCGTGCGCTCCGGCACCACTGCCGCCAACGGCCTGGAGTTCGCCCGGCGCACCCCCGCCGACGCCTGGAACGTCACCGACACCGCCGTCGCGCCCGCCGCGGCGGCCACCGGCCGGGACGTCAGGCTCACCGTCGAGGTGCACGGCGGCGCGGCCCGCTGGATCTTCGACGGCCGCGAGGTCATGCGGACCACCCAGGTCGCCCGGAGCGCGGACGGCGGCCAGGCCCTGCTGGTCAACGGCGCCCAGGTCTCCTTCGACGACCTCAAGGTCACCGCGCTCGCCCCCGGCGCCTTCCTCCGGCAGCCCGGCGCGCCGCTCACCGTCCTCGCCCACCGCGGTGCCTCCTCCGCCGCCCCCGAGAACACCCTGCTGTCCGACGAGGTCGCCCGGCGCGCGGGCGCGGACTGGATCGAGAACGACGTCCAGCCCAGCAAGGACGGCGTCCCCCATGTCCTGCACGACGACACCGTGGACCGCACCACCAACGGCACCGGCCGCGTCCGCGACCTGACGGCCGCCCAGCTGGGCGCGCTGGACGCCGGCTCCTGGTTCGGCCCGGCCACGGCGGGCGCCCGCGTGCCGACCCTGGCCGCCCAGCTCGACGACCTGCGCGCCCGCGGGGGCAGCCTGCTGCTGGAGATCAAGGGCCCGCACACCCGGGACGAGGTGGCCCGGATCGTCAAGGACGTCCGCGACCACGGCATGGCCGGCCGGGTCTTCGTCCAGAGCTTCGAGACCGACGCCCTCCGGTACACCCGCGAGCTGGCGCCCGAACTGCCCCTCGGCCTGCTGCGCGGCTCGCTGGACGCCGACCCGGTGGCCGTCGCGGGCGACCTCGGCCTGTCCGCCTACAACCCCGCCGACGCCGCCCTCGCCGCCCGCCCCGACGTGGTGGCCGCCCTGCACGCGGCGGGCGTCGCGGTCAACGTCTGGACGGTCGACGCGCCCGCCCGCTGGAAGGCCCTGGACGCGGCGGGAGTGGACGGCATCATCACCAACCGCCCGGCCGAACTGGCCGGCTGGCTGGCCGCCCGCCCGTAGCCGGTCTGCCGTGGGGTCAGCCCAACTCCCACCCGGGACCGTCGGTGTCCGCCACCGAGGCCCACTGCCGTCCCGCACCGACCCTGAGCCGGTAGCGTTCGCGCGGTGGGCACCCGGTGGCCCTGTGGGCGATGATCGCGTTCTCCACCGTGTCCAGAATCCTCCGGGGACCGGCCTGTCGGGCAATGCCGTGCCGCAACTCCGCCCAGGCCCCGTCCGGCTGCCAGAGGTGCACGGTGGTGACGTCCCCCGGTGTCGTCGTACGTGAGACGAATCATCGCCCGGGGCACGGCCAGCGTCAGCAGGAAGCGGATTCCGCCGTCCAGGAAGTCCGAAGGCTCCACGGAGCACGGACGGGAGCTGGAGCTGTCCGGCAGCGGTGGCGGAACAGGTACCGTCCCGTTGTCCCCGATTCCGCGCACGGGCATGAAGAAGGCCGCATCCGGCAGGAACGCCCCGGTCGCCGTGCCGTCCTTCCGGACCACGAGGCGGGCGACACCGCCGCCGACCGGGCAGACGATGATGCCCCCGGGAGTCATCTGCTCCAGCCAGGCGGGCGGGACGCCGGTGAAGCCGCAGGTGGCGATCAACCGGTCGTACGGGCCCCCGTCGGGGTGACCGCCGCGCCCGTCCCCGGCAAGCACCGTGGGACGGTAGCCGGCCCGGTCGAGCCGCTGTTCGGCGGAGCGGGCGAGGTCCGGGTCGACCTCGATCGTGGTCACGTTCTCGTCGCCCACTCGGTGGCTCAGCAGGGCGGCGTTGTACCCGGTGCCGGTGGCGACTTCGAGCACCTTGTCGCCGTCGGCCACGTCCAGGGCTTCGAGCATCAACGCCATCAGGGTCGGCAGCGTCGACGAACTGGTCGGGACAGGTTCAACGGGGAACTCCTTCGAGCAGTAGGTTCGCAAGAGCCGTGGCGATCGGGTCGCGGAGGCCCGGGAGAAAGCCGAACTGACCGTTGGGGTCGAGGTCCACGAAGGACCACACCCCGTCGTGGTCAACGAGGAAGTCCAGTGCCGCGTACCGGAAGCGCCAGGGCCCGAGGGAGGGCGGCCCCCGCCGTCGGCCGAGGTCGGCCGACGGTGGAACTCACGTTCGCCGCAGGTGTCACGGCAGTCCTCCTCCGACTCGCCGTCAACAGCGGTGACCAATCGGGGGATCGACTTCAATCACCGGCCCCTGGCGGCTATTCTCGCCCTGCGGTGGATCACACCGGAGTCGCCGGGGGCGTGGATCGCGCGGGGTGGGGGAGAAGTGGCGGACGAGGTGGAGTCCTTGGATTCCCTGGAGTTCTGGGTGACCGAGGACGAGGAGGAGGACAGCGGCACGATGGGCGTCTTCCGGCGCGACCGCGAGGCCGTGCTGCGCCGGGTGCCGCTCGGGGCGCTGCGCTCGAACCTCACGGAGACGGTGGACGCGCTCCAGACGCTGTTCGAGCAGATCGCCGACCGCGGCGGCCCGTTGCCGCTCAAGGAGGTCCAGCTGAGCTTCCAGGTCTCGGCCTCCGGCGGGGTCCAGCTGGTCGGCAGCTCCCAGGTCCAGGGCACCCGTGGGATCACCTTCGTCTTCGGCAACTAGCGGTACCGGATGGGCGGGTTCGCCGCACTTCTGATCGGTGCCAGCGACTACGGACAGGTGGGGTTCACCCCACTGCCCTTCGTCCCCCGGGACCTCGAACGTCTTGACGCGGCCCTGCGGGCGCGCGACTTCCGGGTCGAGCGGCCCGGGGCGGGCGAACCGATCAGCTGGAACTTCGTGAACGGCGAGGTCTCCCGGTTCCTGGAGGAGGCCCGCCGGGGCGAGACGCTGCTGATCTGCCTGAGCGGACACGGCCTGCACGCCCAGGGTGTGGACTACCTGATACCGGAGGACCTGCACCGCTACCGGAAGCCGCTCTGGTCGGGCTGCGTCGCCATCGACTGGCGCAGCGAGGTCGAGAACACCCGCGCCGCCCAGGTGCTGTTCCTCGTCGACGCCTGCCGGGAGGGCGTCGGGGGCGACACCATGGGCGGCGGCACGGTCGGCTGGGCGACCGGGCGGGCGATGACCGTCAAGGCCCGGCGGATCGCCCACCTGTACGCCTGCTCGCCCGGCGGGTACGCGCACTTCGTCGCCGCGGGGAGCGACTCCTTCAGCCTGTTCTCGCGCGCGGTCCAGGAGGTGCTGCTCGCGCACGACGGTCCACTGACCCTGGAGCAGTTGGGCGACGCCGTCCAGCGCCGGATCGAGGCACTCCACACCGGGCACCGCAAGCCGGGCGCCGCGCAGCAGGTCCGTGTCCTCACCGATGCCGACCAGGAGGAGTTCGTCGTCGCGGGCCCGCTGCTGGCGCCCGCTCCCGTACCGGGCGACGACGGATCGCGGACGCCGGAGCAGTCGTCGGACGCCGCCGACCTCCAGCAACTCCTGGGCCGCGCCGTCCTCCAGTGGCAGGCTTACGGGCGGACCGAGCCTCTGGCGGAGTACGCCGTGCTCGGGCCGACGGCGGAACTGCTCGACCTCGCCGACCGGTTGGATCCCCTGGCGGTCACCGCGATGTGGGACGCGGCGGCCCGCCGCCGCCCCGTCGTCCCGCTGCTGGCGCTGGTCGCGGCGCTCTGCGCGGGCGGTCGGGACGTGACCGCGCACCGGCTCCTGGAGTCTGCGGCCGTCCGCCCGGCGCCCGAACTGCCGCCTGTGCTCACCGGGCTGGCCGGACTCACCGGGCTGGCCGCACTCGCCGCACCGGACGGTCACGCCGGACTGCCGGAGGAGACGGTCGACGCGCTGCGGTCGACGCTGCTCCGCGCGCTGGCGGCGCTGCCCGCGGACGCCTGGGCGGTGTGCGTCGTGGAGCTGCACCGGGCCGGACTCGCCGCCGCGGCGGCCCGGGTGTCCGACGAGCCGCGGCCGGTGGAGGACCTGCCGCCGCTGCTGGCGGCGCTGGACGCCGAGGAACTGCCGACGGAGGTCCGGCGGTTGGTGCGGGCGGCGGTGGCCCGGCTCGGGTCCCGGTCGGTGGACGGCCTCCTCGTGGCGCTCTCCCGGGCGGGGGCGGTCGAGGCCAGGACGACGGCGCTGGCGGCGGTGGCGGAGTGGTCGGTGGAGGCGGTCGCCGACTGGCTGCGGGTCACCCGGGGGCGGGGCGGCCTGGAGCGGGACGCGACGGCCGTCGTCCGGACCCTGGTGGCCCAGCACCGTGACGTGAGGAGCCTGCCGCGGCTGCTCCGCGAGGCCGGTATGTCGCGGTACCTCGACGTCTTCCACGAGGAGTGCGCCCGGCAGGAGCCCCGGGACCTGCACCGGTTGCTGCGCGGCCTGTCGGACGGCGACGTCCACGCGAGCGTCCGCCCTGACGAGGACGCCCTCACCGTCGTACGACTCGCGGCCGGCCTCATGGTGCCGAAGGAGGCGGGGGAACTGGCCGTCCTGCTCTGCGGCCACGGACCGGACAACCTGCTCGAACTCTTCCTGACGGAGCTGTGCGCGGCGCCGCCGGAGCGGGTGGCGCACATCCTGGTCCGGGTCCGGGAACTCCCGACCGTGGGGCGGCCGGACCGCGACCCGGTCGCGGCCGCCGTGTCGGTGCTGGGCCCGCGGTACCCGGCGGAGGAGGTGGGGCCGCTGCTCGGGGCGCTGGAGCAGCGGCGCCTGCCTGCCGTCGCGACCCGGCTCCGGGACACCGTGGTCCGTGACCGGTCGACGGCGGAGCTGCTGACCGTACTGGCGCGGGCGTCGTTGCCGGAGCGCGATCTGCTCCTGGGCCGGATCCTCGCGCTGCGCCGGGAGCCGGGCCGGCTCGCCGAACTGCTCGACGCCTGCGGCGAGGAGCGGTTCGCATCGCTGGGGGAGCCGCTGGCGCGGGCCGTCGTCGCCGGGTGCGGCGACGCCGAGCTGGCCGGTCTGGGGGCCGAACTGCGGGCCCGGAACGGGCAGGCCGGGGAACGGCTGCTGCGCGACCGGCTCGGGTCCGCCCTGAGCGGGCCTGCTCCGGCCGATCACGAGGGGTCCGGGGCGGCGGATCCGGCAGCCGTCCCGCCCGTCGCCGAACTGGTCGCCGCCCTCGACGGCTCGGGGCCGGGCGTCCGGGCGGCGGTCGATCCCGTCGAGCTGCTCGGCACCGTTCTCGCCGCCGGGCCGGTGGAGCGGACCGGTGCCGTGATCGAGGCCCTGCGCCACCGGCACTCCGGGGCCCGGCCGCCCGGTGCGCGGCTGGTCGAGGCCCTCCGGGTGCACGCCGCCGCGCTGTTCGCCGCGGCCCGGGCGAGCGGCTCCGAACCGGGAACGTCCTACCTGCTGGACGCGTTCCTGGGCGAACCACCCCTCCGGGGCGCGGAGTTGCGCGCGCTTCTGGCGGAGCTGGCGCGGACCGGCGGCGGGCGGGAGGCCGGTCTGCTGCTGGACCGGCTGGGCCGCTCCCAGCCGCCCCCGGTCGTCGCCGGTCTGCTGGAAGCGCTCCGGGACGACGACGCGTTCGAGGTGCTGTGCCGGGCGGCGGCCGGGCGGCCCGTCCGGGAGGTCGCCGAGGTGCTGGGCAATTTCCCGCTGGAGCGGCCGAGGAAGGGGCAGGCGATCCAGCGGTTCGTGGAGCACATGGCGCGGGCGACAGCGCCGGACCGGTTCGCGGAACTGCTGGTGGAGCTGCTGGCCGGACGGCAGGGAGTACTCGCCGGTGCCGTGCTGCGGGCCGCTCGCTGGACCGGGTCGGCCGAGGAGATCGGCCGGCTGTTGACGGCGATGGACGCGCGGGGCGAGGAGGTACGCGGCCGCGCGATGGACGCGCTGGCCCTGGAGCTGTCGGCGTTGGCCCTGGAGCTGTCGGCCCCGCTGGCCCTGGGCGTCCTCGACCAGCTGCACCGCAACGGCGCCGAGCAGTTCGGGCTGCCCGTGCTCCGCGCGCACGCGCGGACGGTCGACAGCTCCGCCCTCTGGGTCATGCTGAACGAGCGCCGCTGGTTCCGGTACGCGGCCGCCCTGGTCGACGAGGCACCGACGGACGCACCGGTCGTGGCCTGGTACCGGCAGCTGCGCCGGACGGTCCACGGACTCGACCGTGCGGGCGTGCTGATGGCCGCCGGGGCGGACGGCCCGGTCGGGGAACTCGTCGAACGCGCCGTTCGGGGCGAACCGGCCAGGGCGGCCCTGACGGCGGCGGTCCTGTTCCGGGAGCCCGCGGACGTGGTCGGCCTGCTGGCCGCGCTGGCGGACCTGCCGCTGCCGCCACCACCGGCGGGGCCCGGCGCGGGGCCGCACTCCGGTCCGGCGCCCCGGACCGGGCCGGCGGAGCGGCGGGCCGAGCTGTGGCGGATCCTCGCGGCCGTCCGGCCCGCGGCGGAACTCGCCCTGATCCTCCGGATGCTGCGGGCGGACGGGCGGCTGCCGGAGGCGCAGCGGATCGTCGACCACCTGCTCGCCGACGAACCCGCCGACCGGGCCGCCGAGCTGCTGGAGGCCTCGCCGCCGGTCGACGGACCGACGGACCGGGACTCCGCCGGCGGGTCGAAGGAGGTGGCGGAGCTGCTGGCCGGTCGGGTGCTGGAGGGCGGTTCGGTGGCCAAGGTGATCGGGAGCCTGCTGCGGATCGGCCGGCCGGGGAGCGCTTGGACACTCGCCGACGCGCTCTCCTCCCCGGGCAGGACCGGCGCGGAGGTCGCCCGGGCGGTGGCGAGCCTGGTCGATGCCGGGCTGCCCCCGGAGTTCAGCCATGCGATGGCGGTGAACGTCTGCCGCTACCGGCCTCCGGAGCACGTCGCCGACTTCCTCCAGTACCTGGACCTGAGCGGCCACGCAACGGCGCTCCGGGAGGCGATCGCGACGGTCGCCTCCCGGGCTCCGGACGAGGGGGCCGCACTCGCGCGGTTGCTGGAGCAGCGGGGCCACCGGGAGCTGTCGGCCCGGCTGTCGGGGCCGGCGGAGCCGCCCGCCCGGCCGCCGTGGTGGCGGGACCGGCGCGGGCCCTGATCCCGACGCCGTCCGGCAGTAGGGCCGCAAGGGCAGCAGAGCCGCAGGGGCAGCGGGGTGTGCCGGGCCGGCCCCCACGACCGGTCCGGCACACCCCCGCTGCACACCCCCCGCCGTTCCCCGCCGCAGCGCCTCACCGAAGTACCTCGCGCCGACCGGGTCAGCCGTTCTCGGACGCCGTGTCGGCGTCGGCCTCGGCGGCGGCGCTCTCGGCGGCGTCCAGCATCTGCTGGAGGTCCCCGGGCTGTGCGCCGTCGGCCGCGCCGGGTGCGGCCTGCCCGGATGCGGCCTGCCCGGGTGCGGCGGGCCCGTGGTCGGCGCCGGGGCCGCAGCCGGTGAGCAGCGCCGCCCCGGCCATGAGGACGGCCGCGAGCACCGCTCCGGCGGGGCGGCGGGTCACTTGCCGGTGCCCCGGCCGTGGGCGGCGCACCAGGTCGCCACGGACTTGAGGTCGTTCTGCCGCGACTTCAGGGTGCCGACCAGGGCCTTGCGAGCGGTCAGCCGGCCGTTGAGGTAGGTCTCGACCTCGGTGTGGCCGGCGGCCTTGGCGTTCGCGGCGCGCTGCTCCAGCCGGGCGACCGAGCCCGCCACGGTGGCGTCTCCGTTGAGCCGGTTCAGCGCGTTGGTGAGATGGCCCTCGGTGCTGGGCAGACGCTTGCAGATGTTCTTGGCCCCGTCACCGGTGGGCGTCGGCAGGGCGGTCGGCGAGCCGGCCGTGGCCGGGCCGGGGCTCGGGGCGGCCGGAGTCGCCTGGGCGGCGGGCGCGGCGGCCAGCAGTGCGCCGGCCAGGGCGAGGGCACCGAGCGCGACGGCCCGGCGACCGGAGGGAAGGCGGTTGACGGCGGGCATGTGACGTCCTCTCTTCGACCCGGACCCGGGCCCCAACGGCCCGGTGCGGTCAGGTCGGACGGTAGGACGCCTTCTTGTGGAATCCCTGTGGAACGGGCGGCCCGCGTCGGAAGTGGCTCAGCGCCCCGGACCGGTGAGCCAGTCCCGGCGGGCCGGGAGTTCGAGGGTCGGCGCGTCCGGGAGGGGGAGCGGAAGGGTCACCTCGGCCCGGCAGCCGGTGCCGTCGGGCGGCGCGGTGAGGGCGACGGTGCCCCGGTGCAGCGCGGCCTGTTGGGCGACCAGGGTCAGTCCGAGGCCCGAACCGGGGCTGCCCCGGCGGCGGTGGAAGCGCTGGAACACCGCCTCCCGGTCCTCCGGCGGGACCCCGGGGCCGCCGTCGTCCACGGTGAGCCGGGCCCGCGCGCCCTCGGCGGCCAGCCGCACGGTGACCCGGGCCGGGACGCCGTCGGAGCGGCCGTGCACGGCGGCGTTGCCGAGGAGGTTGGCGAGCATGATCCGCAGTCCGGACTCCCAGCCGAACACCCGAAGTTCGGCCGGGCCGTGCACGGCGAACACGGTGCCGGGGTGGCGGCGGCGGGCCTCCTCGGCCGCCGCGTCGACGAGTTCGGCGAGGTCGACCGGCTGGAACGCGTCCAACTGGACCAGGTCGCCCCGGGCCAGGGTGCTGAGCGCGGTGAGCAGGTCGAGCAGCCGCGCGTGGTCCTGTCGCAGCTCCGCCACGACCTCGTCCCGGTCGGCGGCGGGCAGGTCCGGGTGGGCGGCCAGGACGTCGAGGTTGGTGCGCAGGCTCATCAGCGGGGTACGCAGCTCGTGCGAGGCGTCGGCGGAGAACGCCCGGGCGGTGTCCAGCGCCTGGGCGGTCCGCCGGGCCTGCTCGTCGTAGCGGGTGAGGAGCAGCACGAGGGCCGAGGACAGCTCGTCGACCTCGGCGGTACCGGTCCGCTCGGCCACGAACCCGTGAATGCCGGGAGCGCCGTGACCGTCGGGAGAGCCGGGGGAGCCGGGAGAGCCGGGCCCGGCGGGTGCCGCCGCCGGGTCCAGCCCGGCGGCGCGGCGGCTGAGTCGGCGCAGCGGGGCGGTGGCCCGCTCGGCGAGCGCGAAGCCGAGCAGCGCGGAGACCGGGGCCGACACCAGGGCGACGAGCAGGACGCGCCGTCGCACCGCGGCCGTCTGCCGGTCCGCCGGCCCGGCCGGGGCGATCACCTGCAGCAGGCCGGAGCCGCCGCCCCGGCCGTTCCCGTTCCCGTTCCCGCTCCCGCCGACGGCCCTGGTGAGGACCCGCCAGGAGCTGCCGTGGTCCCGGACCGTGACCGGCCCGCCGCCCGGCTCGGTGGGGAGGGCACCCGTGCCGTCCGGCCCGTCCGGCTGCGGCCCGACGGACAGCAGGACGCCGCCGTCCGTGCCGGTCACCCGCACCCCCAGGTCCAGGGCGGCGTCCACCACCTTGCGCTGCTGGTTCTGCTCCACCTTGGGCCGGCCCTTGCTGTCGGCGGCCACCAGCGCCCGGACGCTCGGCAGCAGCGCGGCCGCCCGGTCGCCGAGCCGGGCGTCCTGCTGCTGCCGCAGGTCCCGGCCGACCAGCGGCAGCAGCAGCAGGCCCGCGAGCACCACCAGCAGCGGCACCACGGCCGCCGCCCAGAGCGCGATCCGGGTGGAGAGCCTCATCGCGGGGCCTGCCGCGGCCCGTCGGGCGTGCGCAGCACGAAGCCGACGCCCCGGACGGTGTGGATCAGCCGGGGCCGCCCGCCGGCCTCGGTCTTGCGCCGCAGGTAGCTGACGAAGGTGTCGACGGCGTCGCTGCGCACCTCGACGTCGTAGCCCCAGACGCGTTCCAGCAGCAGTTCGCGCGAGAGCACCAGGCCGGCGTTCCGGGCCAGGTGCGTGAGCAGTTCGAACTCCCGCCGGGTGAGGGTGAGTTCCTCGCCGTCCAGGTGGGCCTGGCGGGTGGCGGGGTCGAGGCTGAGGGGCCCGGCGAGGACCCGGTCGTCCGGCTGCGGCGGCCGTCGGCGGAGCAGGGCGCGCAGCCGCAGGACGAGTTCCTCCAGGGCGAACGGCTTGACCAGGTAGTCGTCGGCGCCCGCCTGGAGCCCGGCGACCCGGTCGGCGGCCTCGTCGAGGGCGGACAGCATCAGCACCGGGAGGTCGTCGCCCCGGTCGCGCAGGCGGCGGCAGACCTCGACGCCGCCGAGGCCGGGCATCGACACGTCGAGTACCAGCACGTCCGGCAGCTCGGTGGCCATCCGGGCCAGTGCCGCCGCGCCGTCCTCGGCGAGGGCCACCGAGAAGCCGCTCAGCCGTAGACCGCGCTCCAGCCCGCGGCGGATCGCGGCATCGTCGTCGACCACCAGGACCCGCCCGCCGGCCCCCGCCGCGTCCCCGGTCCCACTCATCCGCACCTCATCCGCATCGGCGCCTCCTCCGTCCGGCCGCCGACCCTCTCACACCCGGGTGCCGGCCTGCCGCCAGGGGTGTCCGGCCCCGACCGCCAGGACCGCCCCGGCCGCGCTGAAGCCGCCAGGACCGCCCCGACCGCCCCGGGGCCCGCTCCGGCCGGGGGAGCCGGCTCCGGCCGGGCCGGGCGGATCTGGAAGAGTGCGGGGCATGAGACTCCGCTGCGCCGTACTCGACGACTTCCAGGGCGTCGCCACCACGATCGCCGACTGGTCCCCGGTGGCCGACCGGGTCGAGGTCGTGGCGTTCCGCGAGCATCCGGCCTCGGTGGCGGAACTCGTCGCGGCGGTCGCCGAGTTCGACATCGTGGTGACGCTGCGGGAGCGGATCGCCTTTCCGGCGGAGGTGTTCGAGCGGCTGCCCCGGCTGCGGCTGCTGGTCGCCTCGGGGATGCGGAACTCGGTGATCGACCACGCGGCGGCCCGCGCCCACGGGGTCACCGTGTGCGGGACGGCCAGTTCGTCGACGCCACCGGTGGAGCTGACCTGGGCGCTGCTGCTGGGTCTGGCCCGCGGGCTGGTCGAGGAGAGCACGGCGCTGCGGAGCGGCGGACCCTGGCAGAGCACGGTGGGCGCGGACCTGGCAGGGCGTCGGCTCGGACTGCTGGGGCTGGGGAAGATCGGCGCCCGGGTCGCCCGGGTGGGGCTCGCCTTCGACATGGACGTGGTGGCGTGGAGCCGCAACCTCACCGCGGAGCGGGCGGCCGAGGTGGGCGTGCGCCGGGCGGGGGCGAAGGAGGAGCTGCTGCGGGAGAGCGACTTCGTCTCCGTGCACCTCGCGCTCGGGGCGCGCACCCGGGGGCTGGTCGGCGCGCCCGAACTGGCGCTGATGCGGCCGGACGCGTACCTGGTCAACACCTCCCGGGCGGCGATCGTCGACCAGGAGGCGCTGCTGGCGGCGCTGGCGGCGGGGCGGATCGCGGGGGCGGCGGTGGACGTGTTCGACCAGGAGCCGCTGCCGCCGGGCCACCCGATGCGGACGGCGCCCAGGCTGCTGGCCACCCCGCACCTGGGGTACGTGTCGCGGGACAACTACCGGCGGTACTACGGCGAGGCGGTGGAGGACATCGCGGCCTTCCTGGCCGGGGCGCCGGTCCGGGTCCTGGGCGACTGACGACCCAGGGGCCGACGGGTGGGCGGCGAGCGGCCCGCCACCCCCGTCGCGGGGGGTGACGGGCCGCGGTGCGGGCGCCGCGGTCAGGAGACCGAGACGGCGCTCCAGGCGGCCGCGACGGCCTTGTACTCGGTGCTGGTGGCGCCGTAGAGGTCCTTGGCGGCGCTCAGCGACGCGGCCCGCGCGCCCTTGTAGTCCGTGGTGGAGGTCATGTAGACGGTCAGCGCGCGGTACCAGATCTTGGCGACGGCCTGGTTGCCGATGCCGGTGACCGTCGAACCGTTGCAGGTCGGGCTGTTGTAGCTGACGCCGTTGATGGTCTTGGCGCCGCTTCCCTCGCTCGCGAGGAAGAACCAGTGGTTGCCGACGCCCGAGGAGTTGTGCACGTCGAGCTGGCCCACCTTGCGGCTCCAGCAGTCGGCGGACCGGCCGTCCAGCGAGGGCTTGTCGAAGCGGCGCAGCCACGGCGGGGTGGACTGGTCGCTGAACAGGTAGTCGCCCTTGTCCACCGCGTTGTTGGCGTAGAACTCGACCATGGTGCCGAAGATGTCCGAGGTGGCCTCGTTGAGGCCGCCGGACTCGCCGCTGTAGCGGAGGTTCGCGGTGGCGCTGGTGACGCCGTGGGTCATCTCGTGGCCCATGGTGTCGAGGTCGACCTGCTCCGGGTCGGTGACGCCGTCGCCGTCGCCGGTCATCATGCAGAAGCAGCTGTCGGACCACTGGGCGTTGTCCCAGTTGGTGCCGACGTGGACGAAGACGGTGGCGCCCTTGCCGTCGTTCTTGATGCCGCTGCGGTTGAAGGTGTTCTTGTAGTAGTCGTACGTCCAGGCGGTGTTGGCGTGGGCGTCGACGGCCGCGGTGGCGCGGTCGGTGGAGAACTTCTTCCCGTCGCCCCAGACGTTGTCGGTGTCGGTGAAGAGGGTGCCGGAGCTCGCGTTGAGCGAGCTGGCGGCGACGTTGTGGGCGTCCTTGGTGATGTGGCCGCGGGTCGGGTCCTTGAGCGAGAAGCCGCCGGTCACCGCAGTGGTGTCGATGGTGATGTCACCGGTGTACTCGGAGTGGCCGGTGCCGGTGGCCTGGTGCTCGGCGTCGTAGGCCTCGATCTGCTCACCGGTGTTGGCGTCGGTGACGACGATCCGGCCGGCCGGCTGGCCGTGGTCGCCGGTGCCCTCGACGGTGGTGCGCCAGGCGAGGCGCGGGGTGCCGTCGGCGGCCCAGACGACGAGCTCGGGGCTGCTGGTGGCGTTGCCGACGCCGGGGGCGGCGTCGAGCGCGCGGCCGGCGGTGAGCTGGGCGGGGACCTTGGGGACGATCGTGCGCACGGCGGCGTCGTGGGCGGCCGCGCGGGAGGAGTCCTTGAGCCGGCCGCGGGAGTCCTGGTGGACCACCAGGTCGCCGCCGACCACGGGCAGGCCGAGGTAGGTGCGGTCGAAGCGGACGTGCTGGCTGCCGTCGGCGTCCAGTACGACGTCCTTGACCAGGAGGTCCTGGCCGTCGGCGAAGCCGAAGACCGACGCGTTGCGGGCGACGTTGGCGCGGGCCTGGGCGATCGCCGCGTCCCGGCCGACGGGGGCGGCCGACGCGGTCCCGGCGGTGACGGTGGCGGCGACGAGGGCGGCGGTGGCCGCTATGGCTCCGGCCGCGAGGTAGCGGCGAGAAGAGGAGGTGGGGCTCACTCTGACTCCAGTCGGGGGATGCTGCGTGATGCAGGGATGAGAGCTGCGACGAGATTGACGGTGGGCAGTCATCCAGGGCTAGAGAGAACGTCAGAACTTTGCCAATTCGTGTCCTGTACTGATCAAATGTGATCACTTTCGACTTATCTGTTCACGCTTGGGCCGGGCCGGTCGGTACCGGTGCCGTACGCTCGCGGGATGGACGGATGGGTGGGGGCCTGGACCGGCGGACATCGTGCGGTGCACGTCGGCAACGTGGCCGACTTCAACGAGCAGTTCCTCCTCGAACCGTCCACCCGCAGGCGGTTCACCCTCGGGAGGCTTCCGGCCGGCGGCTCCGTCACCGGGCCCTCCGTCACCGGGCCGTCTGTCACCGGGCCGTCCACCGCCGACCCCGCCGCCGCGCCCTCCCCTGCCGGGCCCTCCGCCGAGCGGCGCGCCGACCGCCTCCGCCGGGCGCACCACTACGCCGGACTGGCCGTCGGCTACAGCCCCGAGCCCGCCGCACTGGTGCTGCCCGCCGAGGTCGACCGGGCCTGGATCGACTGGCTCGCCCGCGAACTGGACTGGGGGCCGGTAGAGCTGTTCGACGGCATCGCCCCCGGCCGCACGGTCGCCGAGGCTCTCGCCGCCCGCCCCGCGCTCGCCGAACGGCTCGCCACCGGCCCGGGCCCCCTGCTGTTCTGGGGCCGCACCCCCGACCAGGGCGAGGGCCCGGAACTCGCGGCCGTCCGCCGCTACGAGGCCAAGGACGCCGCGCACGGCCTCTTAACGGCGCTCGCCCAGGACCACCCCGGCGTGCGGGTGCCCCGTCAGGAGCCCGCCGACGGCCCCCGGGCGGCCGCCCGGCGACTGGCCGCCCACGCCGCCCGGGGCCGCACCACCGTGGTCAAGTCCCGATACGGAGTGGGCGGTTACGGCACCGTCGTGATCACCCCGGCGGAGCTGTCGGCGGCCGGCGGCGCCCGGGCGCTGCTGCGCCGGCTGGTGCGCGAGGACGCCCTGCCGCCCGGCGGCCCGCTGCTGCTGGAGGAGTACGTGGACGGCGGTCCGGCCGGCACCGGCCGGCTGCGCGACCTCACCTTCGACGCGGTGATCGGCGCCGACGGCCGGGTCCACCCGGTGGGCGTCGGCGAGATGGCGGTCGACGGGACCCGCTACCAGGGGGTGACGGTCGGTCCGGGCGTGGTGCCGCCCGGCGCCGCCGCGACCGCCGAACGCTTCGGCCTCGCGGTGGGGGAGCGGCTGGCCGAGGCCGGCCACCGGGGCTGGTACGACGTGGACTTCGTCACCGACCGCGAACGCCGGCTCGCCCCGACCGAGACCAATCTGCGGCTCACCGGACCCGCGATCGCCTTCGTCCTGCGCCACCGGCTGGACGAGGTGCGCGGCCCCGGCCACCTGGTCCGCACCCTGGACGCGATGCCGCTCGGCGCCCGGCTCTCCCAGGAGGCGCTGCACGGCCACCTGGACCGGCTGCGCCCGGCCTGCGCGCGGCTCGGCGCGACCCTGCTGCCGCTGATCGTGACGGCCGGCCACGAGCCGGACCCGGCCGTCGGCCTGGCGCTCGCCGCGCGGAGCGTCGAGGCGCTGGACGCCGCGCAGGCCCTGCTCGGGGCGGCCCACCACGCGCTGGGCCGGATGTTCGAGGCCCTGCGCTGAGCGCCCCCCACCGGCCTTCCGGCCGCTCAGGGCCGCTCAGGGCCGCTTGTGCGGCCTCGGCCGCCAGGTCAGGAACCGGACCACGATCGCGGCCGAGACCATCAGTGCGACGTTGAACACGAAGACCAGCCACGCCTGGGCGTGCCAGTCCGACGGGCGGGTGGTCCGGTACAGGTTGTCCTGCGGCCACCAGGAGGCCAGTAGCCAGAACACCGCCAGGTGCGCGGCGACCGACAGGCCGACGGGCCGTCGCTGCCGGGCCGTCACCGCCGCCCCGCAGAGCAGCCAGGCCACGCCCAGCCCGAACGAGGCCCACTCGAAGAGGTAGAGCACGCGGAAGAGGCCGCCGTAGGGAGCCGGCACCGCCGAGACGTCCGTCGAGCCCGGCCAGAGCCTCTCGGTGAGCAGCCAGGCGACGATCGCGACCGGCAGGCCGACGAGCAGGACGCCGCACCCGAGGGGGGAATCCGCCTCGCCGCCGCCCCCGGACCGTCCGCCCCCGCCGCCCTTGCCCCGGCGGCCCGTGCCCCGGTAGCCCTTGCCGCCGCCGCCCGACCGGTGCGGTGCGGTGCGGTCGTCCGGCGCGGGCAGCGGCAGCACGTCCCGGTCGAGCTTTCCGGCCCGGGTGCGCGGCAGTTCGGCCACCGGGACCACGGCGGCGGGCGCCTCCCCGGCCGGCAGCGCGGCCGTGAGCGCGGCCGTCAGCGACCAGCCGTCGGTGTCCGGCGCCCCGAGCGCGGTGACGGCGTATCCGACCAGCTCGCGCCGCCCGGGCGCGACCTCCACCTGGGCGACGGCCGCCTCCCGGACCCCGGGGAGGGCCCGCAGCCGGGCCTCGGCGCGGGCGGCCTGGGACACCGTCCCGGCCACGGCGGCGGACACCCGCGCACCGGCCGGTCCGACCACACCCGCCGCCCGGCCGACGAACTCCAGCGTGCCGCCCTCCGCGATCCGGCCCAGGTCGCCGGTGAGCAGGACCCGGCCGTCCGGGTCGTGGCGGCTCCGCAGGAACCGGCGGGCCGTCTCCTCGGGACGGCCGGGGTAGCCGAGGCCGAGGCCCGGCCCGGCGAGGGCGATCTCGCCGACCGCGCCGTCCGGCAGCGGGCTGCCGGACGGGTCGAGCACGTACACCCGGGCGCCGGGGAACGGCAGTCCGACCACCGACCGCGCCGCGCTGTCCGGCACCTCGTCGAGGCCCCCGACCTCGAACCAGGTGCTGTCCACGGACGCCTCGGCCAGCCCGTAGACGTTGATCACCCGGGTGGACCGGCCGACCAGCCGCTGCAGCGCCAGGTGCTCGTCCAGCCACCACTTCTCGGCGCCGACGGTCAGCACCCGCACCCCGGTGAGTGGGCTGTCCCCGGCGAGCGGGCTGCCTCCGGCGGTCGGCCGGCCCCCGGCGGCCCGCGCCAGGAGGGCGGTCAGCCGGCGCGCGCTGCGGACGTTCAGCTCCAGCAGGGTGATCCGCTCGGCGGCGATCAGCGGCGGGAGGTCGGCGATGTCGGCGGCGCGGTCCAGGGTGAGGTTGCGCGGGGCGACCACCAGCGTCGCGCCGGAGCAGAGCGCGCGCACCCAGTCGGCGGTGAACACGTCGAACTCCAGGCTCGCCGTGCTGAGGATCCGGTCGGCGGGTGTGATGCCGTACACGGTGCGCCAGCCGTGGTGGACGGCGAGCAGGTTGCGGTGCGAGAGGCCCGCGCAGCTCGGCGCGCCGGTGGTGCCGGAGGTGGTGAGGACGACCGCCGGGCCGTCCGGGTCGAGTTCGACCGGGGGCGGGCCGGCGGGCCGCGCCGCCACGACGGCCGCGGCCGAGTCGACGCAGACGAGCTCCCGGGCCCCGGCGTCGGTCAGCCGGATCCGGTGCGCCTCCTCGGTGACGACCAGGGCCGGCGCGGCCTCGGCGAGGACGTGCCGCAGCAGCGGGTCGGGGGCGCCGGGCTCCAGCGGGAGGTACGCGGCGCCGGTCTTGAGCACGGCGAGCAGGGCGACGTACACCTCGACGCCGCGGCCGAGCGCCACCGCCGCCAGCAGGCCGGGCCGGAGCCCGCGCTCGACCAGGTGCCGGGCCAGCCGGTCGGCCCTGGCGTCGAGTTCGCCGTAGCGGAGCTCCGCGCCGGCCCAACGCAGGGCGACCGCCCCGGGCGCGGCGCGGGCGTGCTCCTCGAAGCGTCCGGGCAGCGTCCCGGCGCGTCCGGTGCCGAGTTCCGGCGGTGTGTCCGTTCCTGTCATGACCCGTCCCCTCCACCCGCACGTGGTCCGCACCGCTTCCGCGGTGCACCGGTTCCACGACCCGCCGGTCCGATCCGGTTCCACGGTTCGCGCACCGATCCTGGCGTCAACTGCCGCGGGGGAAAAGGGGGATACGCACGCCGTCCGCGCCGGGCGGCCGTCCACGGCTCGGACGCCGGACCCGCCCCCGGACCGACGGTTGTACTCTGCACGCGGACGGTCGGCGGCGGCCCGTCCGGTGCGGCGCCGCGCCCGCGACCCCGCACCGGAGGACCACAGGAGGCCCGCCCGCATGAGCACGTCCGCCCCGCGCCCGCCCGCCACCGCCGATCCGGCAGCCGCCCCGGCCACCGGCGCCCCCGCCGCCGAGCCGCTGCTGCGCGCCCGGGCCGTGGACGTCGTCCGGGACGGCCGCCACCTGCTGCGCGGGATCGACCTCACCGTTCGCCCCGGTGAGCACTGGGCGCTGCTCGGCCCGAACGGCGCCGGCAAGTCGACCCTGCTCGCCCTGCTCGGCGCCGTCTCCCACCCCACCCGCGGCGAGGTGGACGTGCTCGGCCGCCGGCTCGGCCGGGTCGACATCCGGGAGCTGCGCTCCCACCTCGGCCACGTCAATCCGCGCCACCCGCTGCGCTCGCCGCTGACCGTGCGCGAGGTCGTCCTCACCGGCGTCACCAACACGATCGAGCCGGACCTGAACCGCGAGCCCGCCCCCGAGGAACTGGAGCGGGGCGAACTGCTGATCGAGGCCCTGGGCATGACGGCGGCCGCGGAGTCCCCGTGGACCACGCTCTCCCAGGGCGAGCGGGGCCGGGCGCTGATCGCCCGGGCCCTGATGCCCGGCCCGCGGCTGCTGCTGCTCGACGAGCCCGCCACCGGGCTCGACCTGACCGCCCGGGAACTGCTGCTGGACAGCCTGGACCTGCTCCGCCATCAGCACCCGGAGCTGGCGAGCGTCCTGGTTACCCACCACCTGGAGGAGCTGCCGGAGTCCACCACGCACGCGCTGCTGCTGCGGGCGGGGGAGACGGTCGCGGCCGGCCCGGTCGGCGAGGTGATGACCACCGAGCTGGTGAGCGCGACCTTCGGCCACCCGATCCGGATCACCCGCCAGGACGGCCGGTGGACCGCCAGGGCCGCCGCCCGGCGCACCCCGGCCGGCTGAGCGGCGCACCCCGAAACCTGTCCCTTTACCATCTCTTTGCCATCGGCGCCACCTCCGGCCGGGCCCCGAGTGGCCGAAAGTCGTCGGTGGACCGACCACCTGGGCGTAGGAGCCCTTGTCCCACCTGCGCCGTTTTGTGACCGACCCCGGTGTGGACGGCAAAAACCGATATCCCTAAGGTATGCCTTAGCTAAGTGGGCGGAGGGCGGCGACGGCGTCGTTGCTCCTCGTCCGCGCTCAGCCCTGCCTCGAAACGCCGTGCCTTGAAACGCTCTGCCTCGAACAGCTCTGCCTTGAACAGCTCTGCCTCGAAACGCTCTGCCTTGAGACGCCCTGCCCTGAAACGCCCTGTCCTGACCGCTGGAGCCCGCATGTCCGCCCGTCGTTCCACCGCCGCCACGCTGCTCACCCTCGCCGTGGCGACCGCCGCACTGGCCGGTTGCTCGCAGAAGAAGGACGACAAGGCCGCTGCCGACGCCGTCAAGGTCAACGCCACCGACACCGCCTGCGAGGTCTCGAAGACCACGTTCCCGGCCGGCCACGTCAGCATCGACATCGCCAACAAGGGCTCGAAGGTCACCGAGGTCTACGTCTACGCCGCCGGCGACAAGATCGTCACCGAGCGCGAGAACATCGGCCCCGGTACCAAGGCCACCATCGCCGCCGAGATCAAGGCCGGCACCTACGAGGTCGCCTGCAAGCCCGGCATGGTCGGCGACGGCATCCGCCAGAAGATCACCGTCACCGGTGACGGCTCCGCCGCCCCCACCGACCCCCGCCTGACCGCCGCCGTCGACTCCTACCGCACGTACGCCCAGGAGCAGGCCGACGCCACCGTCCCCGCCGTCGAGGCCTTCGCCGCCGCGATCAAGGCCGGCGAACTCGAGAAGGCCAAGTCCCTCTACGCGCCGTCCCGCACCGGCTGGGAGCGCACCGAGCCCGTCGCCGAGAGCTTCGGCGACGTCGACCCCAAGACCGACACCCGTGAGGACGGTCTGGAGCCCGGCCAGGAGTGGACCGGCTGGCACAAGCTGGAGAAGTCCCTCTGGGCGGACGCCGTGATCGGCGACGCGGAGAAGAAGCTCGCCGACCAGCTGGTCGCCGACCTCAAGGACTGGCAGAAGAAGATCCCCGAGGCCGAGATCACCGCCACCAGCATGGCCAACGGCGCCAAGGAGCTCCTCGACGAGGTCGCCACCGGCAAGGTCACCGGCGAGGAGGACCGCTACAGCCACACCGACCTCGCCGACTTCGCCGCCAACGTCGAGGGCGCCAAGAAGGCCTACGAGCTGCTCAAGCCCGTCGCCGCCGAGAAGGACCCGGAGCTCGCGAAGACCCTGGACTCCGAGTTCGCCGCCATCGAGACCCTGCTCGCCAAGTACAAGCAGGCCGATGGCGGCTACACCTCCTACGACAAGGTCACCGAGGCCGAGCGCAAGACCTTCTCCGACGCCGTCAACTCCCTCGGCGAGCCGCTCTCCAAGCTCGCCGCCGCCGTGGTCGTCAAGTAGCGACCGCAGCCCGGTGCGCGCGGACCGCCGCGGCGCGCGCACCGGATCCCGCACCGCGCACCACACCCGGTACTCCGCCGTGGCGGCCCCTGCGGCCGCCACGGCATCCGTGAGTTCAGCACAGAGAAGGGTCCACCCGCCCATGGACGCCGAGAACCAGCAGCAGAACGCGACGCCGGCCGCCGCCGACGCCACCGCGGAGGCGTCCGCCGGCCGCGCCCCGGTCAGCCGCCGTGCCGTCATCGGCTGGGCCGGTGCCGGGGTCGCACTGGGTGCCGCCGGCGTCGGTTCGGTCGCCGCCGCGACCCGCCAGGACGACGACACCCCGGCCGCGCCCGCCGCCACCGCGGACATCCCGTTCTTCGGCGACCACCAGTCGGGCATCGCCACCCCCGTCCAGGACCGGCTGCACTTCGCGGCGTTCGACATCTCGTCGAGCGCGACCCGCGACTCGCTGGTCCGGATGCTGAAGGAGTGGACCAAGGCCGCCGCCGCGATGACCGGCGGCCGCGAGGTCGGCAGCGGCGCCGCCAGCGGTCTGCCGGAGGCGCCGCCGGACGACACCGGCGAGGCCCTGGGCCTGCCGGCCTCCCGGCTCACCCTCACCATCGGCTTCGGTCCGAGCCTGTTCGAGAAGTCCGCCCCGGACGGTCAGATGGTGGACCGCTTCGGCCTCAGGGCCAGGCGGCCCGAGGCCCTGATCGACCTCCCGAAGTTCAAGGGCGACAACCTGGACCCGCAGCGCAGCGGCGGCGACCTGTGCGTCCAGGCCTGCGCCGACGACCCGCAGGTGGCGGTCCACGCGATCCGCAACCTGGCCCGGATCGGCATGGGCACCGTCAACATCCGCTGGTCGCAGCTGGGTTTCGGCAAGACCTCCTCCACCACCCCGGACGCGCAGACCCCGCGCAACATGATGGGGTTCAAGGACGGCACCCACAACATCGCCGGCACCGACACCGCGAAGCTCGCCGAGCACGTCTGGGTCGCCCCCGGCGAGGGCCCGGACTGGATGACCGGCGGCTCCTACCTGGTGGCCCGCCGGATCCGGATGCACATCGAGACCTGGGACCGCACCTCGCTCAAGGAGCAGGAGGACGTCTTCGGCCGCACCAAGGGCGAGGGCGCCGCGTACGGGCGGACCAAGGAGCACGACGCCCCGGACCTCAAGGCGATGCCCGCCGACGCCCATGTCCGGCTGGCCCACCCGGATTCCAACGACGGCCAGATGATCCTGCGCCGCGGCTTCTCCTTCACCGACGGCACCGACGGCCTCGGCCGGCTGGACGCGGGCCTGTTCTTCCTGGCCTACCAGCGGGACACCCGTAAGGCGTTCGTCCCGCTCCAGCAGCGGCTGGCGGCCTCCGACGCGCTGAACGAGTACATCCAGCACGTCGGTTCGGCCCATTTCGCCTGCCCCGCGGGCGTCCGCAAGCCCGGCGAGTGGTGGGGTCAGGCCCTCTTCGGCTGACCTCCCGCCCGTTTCGCCCGTACCACCCTCCTCACCCCCAGGGAGCCGGCGTGTTCGCCAACTATCTGATCGGCCTGCGCGAAGGACTCGAAGCCAGCCTGGTCGTCTGCATCCTCATCGCCTACCTGGTCAAGACCGGCCGCCGGGAGAAGCTCCCGCCGGTGTGGACCGGCGTCGGCGTGGCCGTGCTGCTGTCGATGGCCTTCGGCGCGGTGCTGCAGTTCGGCTCCTCGCAGCTGTCCTTCGAGGCCCAGGAAGCCCTCGGCGGCTCGCTGTCGATCATCTCCGTCGGCCTGGTCACCTGGATGGTCTTCTGGATGCGCCGCACCGCGCGCCACCTCAAGAGCGAACTGCAGGGCAAGCTGGACGCGGCACTCGCCATGGGCACCGGCGCGCTGGTGGCCACCGCCTTCCTCGCCGTCGGCCGCGAGGGCCTGGAGACCGCCCTGTTCATCTGGACCGCCGTGCAGGCCACCGAGGACGGCTACAACCCGATCGTCGGAGCCGCCCTCGGCCTGCTCACCGCCGCCTTCCTCGGCTGGCTGTTCTACCGCGGCGCGCTCAGGATCAACCTCGCCAAGTTCTTCACCTGGACCGGCGCCATGCTGGTCGTCGTCGCCGCCGGTGTCCTCGCCTACGGCGTCCACGACCTCCAGGAGGCCGGCTGGCTGCCCGGCCTGCACAGCCTCGCCTTCGACATCTCCAGCACCGTTCCCAAGGACAGCTGGTACGGCACCCTGCTCAAGGGCGTCTTCAACTTCCAGCCCGACCCCAGCGTCCTCCAGCTCGTGGTCTGGCTCGCCTACCTCGCGCCGACCCTCGCCTTCTTCTTCGGCGTCCTCGGCGGCGGCCCCGCCAAGCCCGCCGCGACCGGGCCCAAGCCCACCGAGGCCCGCCGCACCGCCTGAGCCGACGCCCCGCGCGACCGCCTGGCCGCACCGCCTGGGCCAACGGGCCCGCGCGACCGCCCCGCGCGACGGCCCGCGCCACCCGGCGCGTCCGCGACACCTCACCACGCCCCGCCCGGAACCCTCCGGGCGGGGCGTTCGCGTTCCCCGGCCGGTGCGGGCGGGTCGGGAGTGTGCGGACAGTCTGTGTACCTGACATCCGGTCAAAAATTCACCTCTCGGATCTACCCGCGTAAACCCCGTGGGCCACATGCTGGTTGGCAGCCCGGGCCGGTCCCCGCCCGGGGGCTTTCCGCTGCCCTCCACGACCCAGGAGTTCCGCGATATGTCCATGATGTCCGCGATACGCTCGCCCCGCCGCGCCCTGGCTGCCGCCTTCGGCGCCCTGCTGCTCGCCCTCACCACCCTGCTGACCGGCGCCGGCGCCGCCCAGGCGGCCCTGCCCACCCCGGTCTCGGCCGCCACCGCCCGCGGCTACCTCGCCGCGATCGCGGCGACCGCGGAGTCCCACGACTCCACCTACGACCGCGCGCTCTTCCCGCACTGGATCACCATCTCCGGCACCTGCAACACCCGCGAGACGGTCCTCAAGCGCGACGGCAGCAACGTCGTCACCGACTCCGCCTGCGCCTCCGTCAGCGGCAGCTGGTTCTCGGTCTACGACAACGCCACCACCACCAGCGCGTCGACCTTCGACATCGACCACCTGGTGCCGCTGGCCGAGGCCTGGCGCTCGGGCGCCTGGGCCTGGACCACCGCCCAGCGCCAGGCCTTCGCCAACGACCTGACCCGCCCGCAGCTGATCGCCGTCTCGGCGA
Organism: Kitasatospora purpeofusca; assembly: GCF_034043715.1. Classification (GTDB taxonomy): domain Bacteria; phylum Actinomycetota; class Actinomycetes; order Streptomycetales; family Streptomycetaceae; genus Kitasatospora; species Kitasatospora purpeofusca_A. The sequence goes on from NZ_JAXCLC010000053.1 coordinate 61,209, forward strand.
GCTCCAACCGCTCCAAGGGCGACCAGGACCCGGCCCACTGGCTGCCGCAGACCTCCTACCGCTGTACCTACGCCCGCGCCTGGGTGCAGGTGAAGTACTACTACGGCCTCTCCGTCGACAGCGCGGAGAAGACCGCCCTCTCCTCGATCCTCAACGGCTGCTGAGGAAACGTTCGCCCCGGGTGCGCAGCGCCCGGCAAGCACGGACGGCACGATGCCCGCCGGGAGGAGTCCCGGCGGGCATCGGGTGCGCGAGGGGCGACGGCTACTCGCTCTTGATCGCGCCCAGGATGTCCAGCCGGGCCGCCCGGCGGGCCGGCCAGACGGCGGCCAGCAGGCCGATCACCGCGGCGGCGACCAGGAAGAACCCGATCTGCCCCGGCGGCAGCACCAGGGTGATGCTCTTGAGCGAGCCCGCGATCGTCCGGACGGTGGCCCAGGCGGTGACGATGCCGAGCAGCACCCCGACCACACCGCCGAACAGCGCGATCATCAGCGACTCCAGCCGGACCATCCGGCCGACGCCGCGCCGGTCCAGGCCGATCGCCCGCAGCATGCCGATCTCCCGGCGGCGCTCGAACACCGACATCGCCATGGTGTTGACCACACCGAGGATCGCGACGATCACGGACATGCCCAGCAGCCCGTACATGACGTTCAGCACGCCGTTGATCGCCCGGTTGGTCTCCGCCTTGATGTCCTTCTCGCCCTTGACACCGATCAGCGGGTTGCCGCCGGTGGCGTCGCGCAGGGCCTGCTTGAGCGCGGGGGTGGCGCCGTCGGCGCCCTTGACCAGCACCTTCTGCAGGCCGGAGCCCGCGGCGGCGTGCGGGCCGACCAGCCGGTCCGGGGCGATCAGCCCCTGGACCTCGGAGTTGCGCTCCACCAGGGCGCCGACGGCGAGGCTGCCGCGGGTGCCGTCGGGGTAGGTGACGTCCAGGGTCGAGCCGACCGTGAGGTGGTTGCGCTCGGCGTAGTCCTTGGCGGCCAGCAGCTTGCCCTGCTGGAGCGCGTCGGCCGCGCCCGCGGTGACCTTGACGTCGACCAGCCGGTCGAAGGTCGCCGCGTCCACGGAGGTCAGCCAGGAGGTGTCGCCGTCGGCGACCGCCTCCACCGGCACCTGCCGCATCACGCTCATCGCGGTGACCCCGGCCGTCTTGGCGATCTGCCCGGCGACCTCGGGGGAGAGCATCGACCAGTTGTCCATGGCGACGGCGTAGTCCGCCCTGAGGTCGCTGGCGAAGGCCCTGTCGGCGGCCTTGCTCACCGAGGCGCCGACCACGCTCAGCGTGGTGATCAGGGTGACGCCGATGGTGAGCGCGGAGGCGGTGGCGGCGGTGCGGCGCGGGTTGCGCACGGCGTTCTCGCGGGCCAGCTTGCCGGGCGTGCCGAACAGCTTGCGCAGCGCCGGGGCGAACAGCGCGATCACCGGGCGGGACAGCAGCGGGGTGAGGACGAAGACGCCGATCATCAGCGCGCCGGCGCCGGCGCCCACCAGGTTGACCGACTCGGAGGCCGCGCCGCCGACCAGGCCGAGCGCGCCCCCGGAGGCGAACAGCAGGCCGATGATGTTGCGCACCAGCAGCGACTTCTGGGTGGCGGGCTGTTCGCCGGAGCTCATCGCGGCGACCGGGGCGATCCGGGAGGCGCGCAGCGAGGGCAGCCAGGCGGCCAGCACGGTGACGGCGACGCCGACGACGAGCGAGGCGATCACGGTGGACGGGGCGATCACCAGCGGGCCGTCCGGCAGGTTGGCGTCCCACGGGCCGTTGAGCAGGGCCTGCAGACCGGCCGCGATGCCGATGCCGCCGATCAGACCGCCGATCGAGGCGGCCAGGCCGACCAGCAGCGCCTCGGCCAGCACCGAGAGGGTGATCTGCCTGCGGCTGGCGCCGACGGCGCGGAGCAGGGCGAGTTCCTTGGTGCGCTGGGCGATCAGCATGGTGAAGGTGTTGGCGATGATGAAGATGCCGACGAAGAGCGAGATCCCGGCGAACACGAGCAGCATGGTGGACATCTGCTTGGTGTTCTCGTCGATCCGCCGCTCCTGCTCGGCGGCCAGCGCGCGGCCGGTGTTGACGTCGAAGCTGTCGGGCACGGGGAAGGACTTCTGCACGGCGGCCAGCAGTGCGGTGTCGTCCGTGCCGGGCTTGGCCCTGACGTCGATCCCGTCGTACTGGCCGGGGCTCAGGTAGAGCTGCTGGGCGGTGGCGGTGTCGAAGGCGGCGAGCGATCCGCCGGCGTCCACGCGCGGGTCGTTGGTGTGCAGGGTGCCGGTGAGCTTGAGCTCCATGACCGGGCCGTTGACGGCGACGCGGACGGTGTCGCCGAGCTTGAAGCCGCCCTTCTCGGCGGTCCTGGTGTCCAGCGCGACCTCGCCGGAGGTGCGCGGGCCCCGGCCGTCGGCCAGCGGGAAGCGCGGGTCGGTGCCGTCGGCGCCCGGGACGTAGTTGGTACCGGTGGTGGAGAAGCCGTCGCCGATCAACGCGCCCTTGCGGTCGGCGATGCCGGCGAAGCCGCTGACCACACCGCGGGCCTCGGCGGCACCGGGCAGCGCGGCGATCGCCTTGCGGGTGTCCTCGGTGAGCCTGGGGCCGTCGGAGCCCTTGCCGCCGTGATCGTACCCCTTGCCGACGGCACCGCGGTCGCTGACGGTGACGGCGATGTCGGTGTAGCTCTGGGCGCTCTGGGCGCGCCAGGCGCTGGCGAGGGTGTCGGTGAAGACCATGGTGCCGGCCACGAAGGCGGTGCCGAGGAGGACGGCGAGCGTCGTCATCAGCAGTCGGGCCTTGTGGGCCAGCACGTTGCGCAGTGCGGTGCGGTACATGGGGTGGTGTCAGTCCTGAGGGTCGTGGCGTCGGCGGCCGGTTCGGTGACGGGACGGGGGGCTGACGTGCCGGGTCAGCTGGTGCGGCCCTTGGT
>NZ_JAXCLC010000054.1:0-63859 GCF_034043715.1 Kitasatospora purpeofusca
CGCCTGCACGATGGTCGGCAGCTCCGGATGGACCGCGAGGTAGTTCGCCTCGAAGCCGCTCCTGGTGAGCCCGGCCCGGTAGGACATCGTCATCTCGGCGGCGCCCGCCCACCGCCCCGCCGTGTGTTTTTTGAAGGTCCCCACAGGGGCCAAAACCCCGCCCCGGGGGGGGGGGTGGGGGGGGTCCGCCCTGGGGGGGGGGCCCCGTCGACGCGATGGGGCGGGTGGCGCGCGCGCGGACGCCCGGCAGTTCCCGTTGGCGCCCGTGAGTGCCCCCCGGGCGGCGCTGTCGCGGGGTCAGGCGGTGGCGGGCTCGTCGACGACGCGGCCGTCGCGGAGTTCGACCACGCGGTCGGCGAGTTCCATCAGGTTGGGGTCGTGGGTCGCGACCAGGACGGTGACGCCCTCGCTGCGGACCACCGCGCGCAGCAGTTCCATGATCGAGCGGCCGGTCTCGGAGTCCAGCTGGCCGGTCGGCTCGTCGGCGATGATGAGGTCGGGCTCGTTGGCCAGGGCCCGGGCGATGGCGACGCGCTGCTGCTGGCCGCCGGAGAGCTCCCCGGGGCGCTGGTTGGCGTGGTCGGCCAGTCCGACCAGGGCGAGCAGGGTGCGGGCGCGCTCCTCGCGCTGGGCGGCGGGCACCTTGCGCAGCCGCATCGGGATGCCGACGTTCTCGGCGGCGGTGAGCACGGGCAGCAGGCCGAAGGACTGGAAGACGAAGCCCAGCCGGTCGCGGCGCAGCGCGAGCCGCCCGTCCTCGTCCAGGCTGCCGAGGTCGGTACCGTCCAGGGTGATGCTGCCGCCGGTCGGGGCGTCCAGGCCGCCGACCAGGTTGAGCAGGGTGGTCTTGCCGGAGCCGGACCGGCCCTTGAGGGCGGTGAGTTCTCCCCGGCCGATGGTGAAGGAGACGCCGCGCAGGGCGTGGACGGCGCGCTCGCCGGTGCCGAAGCTGCGGTGGACCTCGGTGACGGCCACCATGGGAGTGGTGACGGTGCCGGCCGGTTGCTGGGTCATGCGGCATCCCCCTGGGTGCTCCCCGGCGGGGTCCGCCGACTGCGGCCGGCCGGGGTGTTCTTCGCGGCGTTCTTTGAGGTGTTCATGGCTTTGCGGAAATCGCGGAGATGACGTGCAGTCGGCCGCCGTGCAGCCGCGATGCGCAGCATTTGCTCACTACTTACATCCTTCGCGCAAGTCCCTTCCTTTCCTTGACCGGATCTGACAGCATCGTCCGCTATCCGGTGATCCAGAGCCGGTGATCATTCAGCACGCGGCGCCTGGGGCGCCCATCCGCGCAGGGGGACACAACTGCCCGGACCGGGCCCGGCGCGGACGCCATTGACGACCGGGGGAGGATCGGGATGCTCGGCTTTGTCATGCGTCGTCTGCGCGGGCGGCTGCCCCTGGCCACAGCCGCCCTGCTCACCGTACTGATCACGACGGCGGTGCTCACGGCACTGGTCGCCTTCCAGCGCACCGTCGGCGAGATCGGACAGCGACAGGCACTGCAGGGCGCGGGCCACCCGCGGACCACCGTGGTGGTCAACTCCGAGCACGGGCTGGACCGGAGGGCCAAGGACGACGCGGCGGTCGCCGACTACGCCCGGGTGCTCTTCGGCGAGCTGCCGGCCGAGACCCGCGGCCTGTCCCGCAGCCGCTCCTACGGACTGCCGACCGGACCGGCGGACGCTGCGCAGGGTGCCCCGACGGGCAAGCAGGCGGGCACTCCGGCCGCCCCGGCGGCCCCTGTTCCGACGGCCGCCGGGCCGACCTCCGCCGCCCCTCCCGCATCCGCTGCCGCCCCTCCCGCATCCGCTGCCGTCCCTTCCGCATCCGCCGCCGCTCCCGCCGCCCCCTCCGCCGCTCCGACGGCCGCCGCCGCACAGCCCGGCGCCACCAGGGCCGAGGACCTCACCCTGCTCGCCGCCCTCGACCGCCGCTACGTCCAACTCCTCGCCGGAGACTGGCCCGCAGCCGCGGCCCCCGGCACGCCGGGCCCGGTCCAGGCGGCCGTCCCCAGGTCCGTGCTCACCCGCCTCGGCCTCACCGCCGAGGCCCTGCCCGCCGAGGTCCGGCTCACCGACCGCTACGGCGGCCCCCCGCTCGTGGTCCGGGTCACCGGCGCCTACCGCGCCAACGACCCCGCCGACCTCTACTGGCGGCTCGACCCGGTGCAGGGCCGCGAGATCCTCTCCGGCGGCTTCACCACCTACGGCCCGCTGCTCGTCGACGAGACCGCCTTCGGCGCCACCGGCATCCCCCAGAACGGCCGCAGCTGGCTGATCGACGCCGACTTCACCGGCGTGGGCACCGCCGCCGTGGACGCCGTCCGGGACCGGGTCACCCCGGCCGGCGACGCGCTCAACCGCGACGCCGGACTCATCGCCCGCACCGAACTCCCGGCCCTGCTGCGGGAACTGGACTCCGGTGCGATGGTCGCCCGGTCCACCCTGCTGATCGGCGCGCTCCAGCTGATCGTGCTGGCCTCGGCCGCCCTGCTGCTCGTCGTCCACCTCATCGCCAGCCGCCAGCAGTCCGAGAACGCCCTGCTCGCCGCCCGCGGCGCCTCCGGGGCCCGGCTCGGCGGCTACACCGCCGTCGAGGCACTGCTGCTCGCGCTGCCCGCCGCCCTGCTGGCCCCGCTGCTCACCCCGCCGCTGCTGCGCGTCCTCGGCGGATTCGGCCCCCTGCGCCACGTGCCGCTGGACACCTCGCTGCACTGGACGCTGTGGCCGGTCTCGATCGGCTGCGCCCTCGGCTGCGTCCTGCTCGCCGCCGTCCCCGCCCTGCTGCGCGGCGCCGGTACCGCCGTGCTGCGCCGGGCCGGCCGCCGCCAGGCCCTGGCCGCCGGCGCGGCCCGCTCCGGAGCCGACCTCGCCCTGCTCGGCCTGGCCGTCCTCGCCTACCAGCAACTCTCGCAGTACAGCGGCGGGTTGTCCCCGGACGCCGACGGCCGTCTGGGCCTGGACCCGGTCCTGGTCGCCACCCCCACGCTCGCCCTGGGCGCCGGCACCCTGCTCGTGCTGCGGCTGCTGCCCGTCGTCGCCCGGATCGGCGCCCGGCTGGCCGCCCGCGGCCGCGGCCTCGGCCCCGCCCTGGTCGGCTGGCAGCTCGCCCGCCGCCCCGCCCAGGCCAGCGGACCGGTCCTGCTCCTGGTACTCGGCGTCTCCACCGGCGTCCTGGCGCTCGGTCAGCACGACACCTGGAACGGCTCCCAGCAGGACCAGGCCTCCTTCGCCACCGCCGGCGGCCTGCGGATCCACGGCGCCCACACCGCCGCGATCGGCCAGGGCAGCCGCTTCGCCGCCCTGCCCGGCGGCGACCGGATCCTCGCGGTCGGCCGGCAGGAGCAGTCGCTGCCCGACGGCTCCCACGGCCAGGTCCTCGCCCTGGACGCCGCCGCCTTCGCCCAGTACGTCCCGATCCGCTCCGACCTGCTCGACGGGCAGGACCCGAAGCGCCTGTTCACCCCGCTCGCCGGCACCACGGCCGGCGCCGCCCCGACCGGGATCCCGCTGCCCGGGAGCCCGCAGCGGATCGACGTCGACCTCACCTTCACCCCCGGTACGCGCCTCGCGGCGGCCACCGGCGACAGCTTCGGCCCGGCCGCGGCGCCCGACGTCCCGGACGTCTGGCTGCTGCTCCGGGACGGCCACAACCTCTCCTTCGTCGCCCCGGTCACCGGCGTCCCCGCCGGCGGCGACGCCCGCGCCACCGTCGACCTCACCGCGCTCACCGACGGCGGCCTCAGCTCGGTGTCCGCGCCGCTCTCCGTGATCGGCCTGACCCTCGCCCTCGGCCCCAAGGACACCGGCGAACTGACCATCCGCCGACTCGCCGCCGCCGACCGCGCCGGCGACCCCGGGGTGCCGGCCACCGTCCCCGCCGGCCTCGGCTGGACCAGCGGCGACGCCGCCGAACGCCCGGTCGGCGTGGACGTCGCCCCCGGCGCCTCCGACGACCGGCGGCTGCTGAGCGTGCGCTACGGCGCCGGCTCCAACGCCCTCAACAACCGGCGCGCGGTCGTCATCCCGGCCGAGGCCAAGCCCCCGGCCGAGATCGCCGGCGTCGCCACCCGCGGCTACCTCGCCGCCACCGGCTCCGCCGTCGGCGCGACCGTCCGGGTGCCGTTCGGCTTCGCCACGGTGCCGGTGCGGATCACCGGCGAGGTCGCCTCCCTGCCCGTCGTCGGCGACAACGCGGTCCTCGTCGACCTCGGCGCGGTCGGCCGGACGCTCGCCGCCGGCGGCCGGGAGACGCCCGTTCCCGCCGAATGGTGGCTGCCCGCCACCGGCCCGGACGACCACACCCCCGCCCGGGCGGCCGCCGCACTGCGCGCCGCCCCCGGCACTCCCGGAATCCAGCTCCGCGACGAGGTCGCCGCCGACCTCCTCGGCGACCCGCTCAGCGCGGCCCCGCAGAACGCCCTCGCCGCCATCGCCGTCGTCACCACCGTGCTCGCCGCGATCGGCTTCGGCGCCGCCGGGGCCGCCGCCGCCGGCCAGCGCTCCCGCGACTCCGCGCTACTGCTCGCCCTCGGCGCCCCCAGGCGCCGCCTGGTCCGTACCGCCGCCGCCGAACAGGCCGTCCTGGTGGGCCTCGGCAGCGTCGTCGGACTCGCCCTCGGCGCCCTGATCGTCCATCTGATCGTGCCCCTCGTCGTACTCACCCCGGCGGCCCGCCGCCCCGTCCCGGAGGCCCTCGTGGCCCTGCCGCTCGGCACCGCCGCGCTGCTGGCCGCCGCGATCTCCGCCGTCCCCCTGCTCTCGGCCCTGCTCGGCGGCCGCCGCCGCCGCGACGTGGCGCAGCGCCTGCGGCACCTGGAGGAGATGTGACCGGCCCGGCCGCAACCACCGCGCCCCGACCCACCGGACCCCGACCCACCGGCACCGCCCCCGAGGCGGGTCACCACCCGGCCCCGTGGGTGCGCACCCGGCTGCGCGCGACCCCGCTCGCCGCCCTGCTCACCGCCGTCCTCGCGCTCGGCACGGTCTTCCTGGCCACCGCCTTCCCGCGAGTCCTCGACCGGGCCGCCGACCACGGCCTGCGCGACTTCCTCCGCGACCGGGGCACCGTCGCGACCAGTATGTACGCCTCCGCCGCGCTGGCCGGCGGCGCCAAGAAGCTCGACGACGACGCCGCCGTGCTCGCCGCCCACGTCGGCCCCACCCTCGGCGTCGACCCGGGCGGACTCGTCTACGGCGCCCGCAGCGGCAAGTCGCGCTCCCTGACCAACCCCGGCCTGGCCCGGCCCGAAGCCGTCGACCCGGAACTGGGCCTGCTCTACGTCCAGGGCCTGCGCGAGCGCACCACCCTCGCCGAAGGCCGCTGGCCGGACGCCCCCAGGGGCGCCGGCGCCCCGGTCCCGATCGCGCTCGTCCGCGACGCCGCCACCACCGTCGGGATCCACCTCGGCGACGTGCTGACCACCGGCGAGACCCTCCAGGGCGAGGAACCGCGGAAGGCCGAGGTGGTCGGCATCCTGAACGCCACCGACCACGACGACCCGTACTGGGCCGAGCTGTCCTGCCCCGTCCAGGCGTGCCTCGACTTCACCCGGGGCAAGCAGCCCTACGCCTACTGGCGCCTCACCGGACTCGTCGACGGCAGCGCCCTCGACGCGATCCGGACCTGGCAGACCGGAGCCCAGGACTTCTGGCGGATCCCGGTCGACGTCGACCGGCTGCGCGCCGACCGGCTCGACCGCACCGACCGGGAACTCGCCGCCTACCTCACCGGGAACACCGCCAACGAACTGGCGAACGCCACCAACCGCCCCGGCCTGCAGATCACCTCACCGCTGCCGGACCTGCTGGACAAGGCCACCGCCCGGCAGCAGGCCACCGCGCCGCTCGCCGCCATCGGCCCGGCCGGACTGGCCGGCGTCGGCCTGGTCGTGCTCGCCCTCGCCGCCGCCCTCGCCGGCGACCGGCGGGCCGCCGAACTGCGCCTGCTCCAGGCCCGCGGCGGCTCCCGGACCGGCGTCGTCGGGCGGCTGCTCGGCGAAGGCGTCGTCACCGTCCTGCTGCCCGCCGCCCTCGCCGGAACGCTCGCACTGTGGCTGCTGCCCAGCCCGCGCTGGGGCGGCGCCGTCCTCGCCGGCACGGCCGTCGCCCTGTTCTCCCTGCTCACCCTGCCGGTGCGGGCCGCCCGGCTGTGGTCCCCGCCCCGGGCGGGCAGCGGCCGGCGGCGCCTGGCCGGCGAACTCGCCGTCCTGGCCCTGACGGTCGCCGCCGTCGCCGAGGTCCGGCGGCGCGGCGTAGCCCCCACCGGGGCGGGCGTCGACCCGCTGCTGATCGCCGCACCACTGCTGCTCGCCCTCACCGGCGGACTGCTGCTCGCCCGGCTCCAACCGCTGCTGCTCGGCGCGTTCGCCCGGGTGGCCACCCGGCGGCCCGGCGCCATCGGCTTCCTCGGCCTGGCCCGCGCCGCCCGAGGCAGCACCGAAGGGGCACGGCCCTCCGTCCTGCCCCTGATCGCGCTGCTGCTCGCCGTCACCACCGCGGGCTTCGGCTCCACCGTGCTCGGGGCCGTCGACACCGAGCGCACCCACGCCGCCCGGCTGACCGTCGGCGGCGACGCCTCGGTCATGGTCCCGATCGGCGTCCCGGTGTCGGAGGGCTTCGCCGAGGCGGCCGCCAAGCTGCCCGGGGTCCGGGCCTCCGCCCGGATCTGGGCCGACACCGAGGTGTTCGTCCTCGACGGCAACGGCTCCACCCGGGTCTTCGCCGTGGTCGCCGACCCGGTCGCCTACGCGGAGATCTCCCGCTCGCTCGGGCGGGGCGCATTCGACGCGGCCGCGCTCACCGGGGGGACCGGCGCGGCGGACGCCCCGGTACCCGCCCTGGTCTCCACCGCGCTCGCCCGCAAGCTCGGCCCCGGAGCCACCCACCGCCTCCGGCTGCCCAACGGCGGAGAACTGCTCACCGGCACCGCCGGCACCGTCGACGGCACCCCCGCGCTCCAGGGCGACGACCGGCTGTTCGTCGTCCTGCCGGCCGGCCCGGCCGTCGCCCTCGCACCCGAACTCGACCGCTCCAACCTCTGGCTGGCCACCGGCCCCGTCGACCAGGACCGGCTGCGGAGCCTGGTGCGCGAGCGGATCGCCACCGGCGCCGAGCGGGCCACCGCCTTCCCCACCGCGGCCGGCGAGGGCAACGGTGACCTGCCCCCCGGCTACAGCGTGCGCACCAGCGCCGCCCTGAGCGCCGCCCTCGCCGCCGACCCGCTCCAGTCCGCCGCGGCCCGGCTGTTCTGGACCGCCGTCCTCGGCGCCGGCACGCTCGCCCTGCTGGCCGTCCTGCTCACCCTGGTCCGGGCCGCACCCGAACGCACCGCGCTGCTCGCCCGGCTGCGCACCATGGGACTGCGGCCCCGGCAGGGCCTGACCCTGATCCTGATCGAGACGCTGCCGCAGACCCTGGTCGCGGCGGTCGGCGGCGGACTGGTCGCGCTCGCCGCGGTCGCCCTGCTCGGGCCCGCCTTCGATCTGTCGGTCCTGGTCGGCGCGGACATCGCGCCCGGGCTGCCGGTCGCCGTCCCGCCGGTGCTGCTGCCGACGGTGGGCCTCGCCGCCCTCGTCTGCGCGGGCGTCGTCGCCGAGGCGCTGATCGCCGGCCGCCGGCAGATCGCCACCGAACTGCGGGCGGGGGACCAGCGATGACCCTCCCGCCCCGACCCGCGTCCGGGCCCGACCCCGCGAGCGGCCCCGACCCCAACTCCGGCCCCGCGTCCGGTCACGGCCGGACCACCCCCCGAACGCCGACCACACCCACGACGACGAGCCCCACGCCGACGAGAGGAGCACCGCGGTGAACGGCAGCGCCCAGGACCAGAAGACCGCCCCGGCCCCCACCTTCCAGGAACTCCAGGAGCGCGCCCGCGCCGCCGCGGCCGGCCCGGCGGCGCACAGCGCGGACGCGGCCATCGTCTGCGACCGGCTGGTCCGCATCTTCAGCGCCCAGGGCGTCGAGGTGCAGGCCCTCCAGGGGCTCGAACTGACCATCCGGCAGGGCGACCTGGTCGCCCTGGTCGGCGCCTCCGGGAGCGGCAAGTCCACCCTGCTGACCATCCTGGCCGGGCTCGACGTGCCGACCGCCGGCACCGCCACCGTGGCCGGCTGCGACCTGTTGGAGATGTCCCCCCGGGAACGGCTGCGCTACCGCCGCGAGGTGGTCGGCTTCATCTGGCAGCAGACCGCCCGCAACCTGCTGCCGTTCCTCACCGCCGCCGAGAACATCGCCCTGCCGATGCAGCTGCGCGGCGGCCGGTCGTCGCGGACCGGCTCCCGGCAGCAGGCGGCCAGGGTCGCCGAGCTGATGGAGGCGCTGGAGATCGGCGAACTCGCCCGCCGGCGCCCGACCGAGATGTCCGGCGGCCAGCAGCAGCGCGTCGCCATCGCCGTCGCCATGGCCAACAACCCGCCGGTGCTGCTCGCCGACGAGCCCACCGGTGAGCTCGACTCGGAGACCGGGGCGAGCATCTTCGAGGCCTTCCGCACCGTCAACCGCGAACTCGGCGCGACCGTGGTGATCGTCACCCACGACCCGATGGTGGCCGGGGAGGTCCGCCGCACGGTCGCCATCCGCGACGGCCGCACCAGCAGCGAGGTGCTCCGCCGCACCCTCACCGACGAGCACGGCGAGGAGTCGGTCAACGAGACCGAGTACGTGATGCTGGACCGCACCGGCCGGGTCCAGCTCCCCGCCAAGTTCCTGGAGGCGCTGGGCATGGAGCACCGGGTCGCCGTCGAGCTGGCCCCCGACCACATCGCCGTCCGCCCGGACGACCTGGAGGGGCACTGAGGGTCCCGCCGCCCTCGGGGCCGTCGGGGCCGCTGCCGTCGGGGCCGCTGTGGCCCGGGGGTCAGCGGGGACGGGAGGGTCAGCGGGAACCGGAGGGGCGGCGGCGGTCCTGACGGGCTGCCCTGCGGAACCGGAGGTACTCCCGGGCGAGCAGCCGCAGCGCGGCGGGCCCGGCGGGGCTCGCGGAGCGGCGCAGCAGCGCGCCGAGGTCGGCGCGCGCCGCCGCGCCGGTGAGCTCCTCCACCCCGACGATGCAGCGGACCATCGGCCGGTGGACGGCCGGGACCATCCCGATCACGGTCCGGGCCTCGGCCAGGGCGCGGTCCGCCTCGTCCAGCAGACCGCCGAGCAGCTCCCGGACCGTCGGCAGGTCGCGGGCCAGCTCCAGATCGGCGCGGGTGACCTTGTGCCGCTCGAGCCGGTCCAGGGGTACGGTCAGCCGGCCCTCCGCGAGGTCCTCGGCGAGGTCGTTGACGAAGTCGAGCCGCTGGCTGCCGTCGATGAAGGTCCGGCACGCGGCCCGGTAGGCCGACTGGTCGCCGTCCGGGCCGAGCAGCGCGGCGACGACCATGAAGCCCGGCAGCGAGTACCCGTCCACGTAGCGCTGGTAGTCCTCCTCGGTGTCGAAGCCGGTGAAGTCGAGATCCGCCTCCGCCGCCGCGAGGTGGTCCAGGACCCGGTCGCGCAGCACGGGGTGGGCGGCCGCGCTGTGCAGCAGCGGGCGCAGCTCGGGATCGTCCGTCCGGCCCTCGGCGAGGCTCCGCGTCACCTCCCGCTGCCAGCGGGCGGCGGCCGTCCGCCGTTGCGCGAGCGGGCCGCTGTCGAGCAGCGTGTCGGTCCGGTGCATGAACGCGGCCGCCGCGATCACGTGCGGGACGGTGCGCTCCGGCAGCAGCAGCCCGGCCGCCACCGCGACCTCGCGCCGGTAGCGGGTCACCTGCTGCCGCTGCCGCCCGTAGTCGGCCCGCAGACCGGCCTCCCGTACCCCGGCCGCGTCCAGCGCCCGTTCCCACCTGCCCACTCGGCTCACCCGTCCCTCTGCTCGGAGGGACCGAGCCTAGACAGTGGATCACCGGGGGACCCAACCGGAGTCGGGGCCGGGCCCGCCGGGGACGGCCGTCCGGGCAGGCCGGGCGCGGGTGGGATACTGGACCGGTCCATTCCGCGGCGGCAGGTGGTGAGGGGCGGCACATGAGCAGCCGGGTGCGGGTGCTGAGGAAGCAGAACCGGCTCAGCCTGGAGGCGCTGGCGGAGCGGGTCGGGGTGACCAAGAGCTATCTCTCCAAGGTCGAACGCGGCCTCAGCGACCCGTCGATCTCCACCGCGCTGAAACTCGCGCACGCGCTGAACGTCGATGTCGGCCGGCTGTTCTCGGACGAGGTGGAACCCGAACTGGTCACCGTGGTCCGGGCCGACGAGCGCACCCCGATGGGTGCCGGGACGGGCCCGGGCGCCACGCGCTACGAGGGCATCGCGACCGGTCTGACCGGCAAGCGGATGGTGCCGTTCATGATGCACCCGCCGACGGATCCCGCCGACCCGCCGTTCAAGTCCCACGCGGGGGAGGAGTACCTCTTCGTCCACGAGGGCACCGCCGAGCTGGAGTTCCCGGAGCGCACCGTCGCCCTCGGGCCGGGCGACAGCGTGTACTTCAACTCCGCCCTGCCGCACCGCTGCCGTTCCACCGGCGGCCGGCCCGCCGCGATCCTCGTGGTCATCCACGACGAGCCGTCGGGGCCCTCCGACCGGGTCCCGACCCTGCCCTGACGCGCAGGCACGCGCAGGCACGCGCAGGCACGCGCCGGCACGCACCGGCCCCGGTGGTCCCGGGGGCCGGTGGTGCCGGGGCGGGTGCCGTCCTGCTGGTTCAGCCCGCGGCGGCGAGCAGCTCCGCCAGGCGAGCGGTCCCGGCCGGGTCCAGGGGCAGCAGCGGTCGGCGCGGCTCGCCGACGTCCAGACCGAGCAGGGACAGGCCGGCCTTCACGGTGCTGGGCAGGCCGCCGCCCAGGATGAACTCCAGCACCGGGAGCTGGCGTTGGAAGACCTCCAGGGCGAGGTCCCACTCACCCGCCCGGACGGCGCGGTGGAGCTCCAGGACCGGTCCGGGGATCAGGCAGGGTGCGGCGGTGCACCAGCCCGCCGCGCCGGCCGAGAAGGCCGCCAGCGCGAGCGGGTTGCTGCCGTTGTAGAACGGCAGCGCGCCGTCGGTGAGTTGGGCGAGCCGGTGCATCCGCCGCACGTCGCCGCTGCTCTCCTTCACCATGGTGATGTTCTCCACCCGCTCGACCAGCGAGACCATCAGCTCGGGGGAGAGGTCGACCCCGCTGGTGGCAGGGTTGTTGTAGAGCATCACCGGGACGCCGACCGCGTCCGCCACGGCCGTGAAGTGGCCGGCCACCTCGCGCTCGTCGAGCTTCCAGTACGCCTGCGGCAGCACCATGACGGCGTCCGCGCCCGCCCGTTCGGCGAACCGGGCGCGCCGGACCGCGCCGCGGGTGGTGAGGTCGGCGACACCGACCACGGCGGGCACCCGGCCGGCGACCGCGGCGAGCGCCGCCTCGGCGGCGGTGTGCCACTCCTGGTCGTCCAGGTAGGCGCTCTCGCCGGTGGAGCCGAGCGGGGCGATCGCGTGGCAGCCGGCGTCGATCAGCCGGTCCACCAGGGCGGTGAGGGCTTCGGTGTCCACGCCGCCGCCCTCACCGCCGTTCCTGCCGCCGTCCTCGCCCGGGGCGAACGGGGTGACCGGGTAGGCGATGATCCCCTCCAGTGCGGGTCCGGTCATCTCAGGCACCGCTCTCGGGCGTCGTTCCGGAGTCGGCGCCGTTGGTCGGGGCGCCGTTGGCCGTGACGCCGCCGTTGATCGCGTCGCCGTGCCCGGCTCGCAGGGCGCGCCGGGCGTAGTAGGCGAAGTTGGCCTGGCTGCGCTTGGCGGTGGAGGTCCAGTCGTGGGCCTCCCGGGCGAGCGGCGCGGGTATCTCCCGGATCCGGCCGGCCGCCGAGGCCAGCAACTGGAGCCGGGCGGCCCGTTCGAAGAGCACGGCGAGGGTGCAGGACTCCTCCACGCCGGCCGTGGCGACCAGCATGCCGTGGTGGGCGAGCAGCAGGGCCCGCTTGTCGCCGAGCGCGGCGGTGATGATCTCGCCCTCCTCGTTGCCGACCGGGATGCCGGGCCAGGTCTCCAGGAAGGCGCAGTCCTCGTACAGCGGGGTGAGGTCCATGTGCGAGACGACCAGGGGAGTCCCCAGCATCGACAGGGCGGAGAGGTGCGGCGGATGGGTGTGGATGACGCAGGCGACGTCGGGGCGGGCCCGGTAGACCCAACTGTGGAAGCGGTTGGCGGGGTTGGCCATACCCTCGCCCTCCAGGACCTCGAGGTCCTCGTCGACCAGGAGGAGGTTGTCCTCGGTGATCTCGTCGAAGCCGAGGCCGAGCCGCTGGGTGTAGTAGGTGCCCGGCCGTTCGGCGCGGGCGGTGATCTGGCCGGCCAGGCCCGAGTCGTGGCCCGCCTCGAAGAGGATCCGGCAGGTGAGGGCCAGTTTCTGGCGGGCGGTCCAGTCGTTGTCGGGGATCGCGGTACGCATCCTGCGGTGCGCGAGGTCGACCAGGTCCGCCTTGGCGGTGGTCAGGGTCTCGGCCATGGTCGGGGTGCTCCTTCGTTCGGGGGCGCGCCGCAGCGGAGCGCGGCGGTCTGGTGTCGCGTACCGGCCGCACCGGTAGGACACTACGTTCACCATAGGACACATCGTGTCCTTGCGTCGATGGTGACGCCGATGGTGACCCCGTCGTCGGGGCGGAGCGGGCCGCCGGACCGTCAGCTCCCAGCGCCCGGACGGCGGATCAGCCCCGAGCGTTCCGCGTCCGAGCGCAGATCGCTGCCGGGAGCGCCCCGGTCGATGCGGTCGCCCCGGCCGGCGGCCGTGCAGAGGGCGAAGACGAGCAGGGCGCTCGCCGCCGCGGCGAGGATGCCGAGGGCGGTGAGGACACGGAGCCAGGTCACGGGATGCCTCCAGGGGGACGGCGCGAGGGAGTGCCGCCGGGGATATCGGCAGACCGGCCGACGAGGTCGAGTGTCCACGGGCGGTTCTGCCCGGCGACCGCCGCGCGCACGGTCGTGCACGCGGGCGGTCGAAGCTCGAACGGCGTGCGCTACAGCGGGCCGTGCGCCCCTGGTGCCGTCGTCACCGAAGCCGTCGTCACCGGTGCCGGGGATGCTGGGGGTACCGCCGGGTCGGCCGGGTCGGCCGGGTCCGGCACCAGGGCCCGGAGCATGCCCAGGTCCGGCTTGCCGGTCCCCGACAGCGGGAGGTCCGGCAGCACCAGGATCGTCGCCGGCTCGCACCGCGGCCCGCCCCGCTCCCGCACCCACTGACGCAGCTCCGCCACCGTCACCCCGCTGCCGGGGGCCACCGTCACGGCGGCGTGCGCGTGCTGCAGCCGGTCCCGGTCGGTGGTGGTGAACATGACCGCCTCGCGCACCGCCGGGTGCGTCAGCAGCGGGCCCTCGACGTCCCGGGGGAAGACGTTGTGCGCGTCGACGATCGCCATCGGATCGCGCCGCCCGGCCACCGTCAGATACCCCGCGCCGTCCAGCGCGCCCAGATCACCGGTGTCCAGCCAGCCGTCCCGGAGTACCCGGGCAGTCGACCCGGGGTCGCGCCAGTAGCCCCGCATCGCGGTCGGCGTGCTCACCCAGATCCGCCCGATGCCGCCCGTGGGCAGCGGACGGCCGTGCTCGTCGAGGATCCGCACCCCGGTGTCCGGGAGCGGCCGCCCGGCCGTGGTCAGCAGCCGGGGGTCGAGGTGCTCGTCCGGGGTGAGCCGGGTCACCGGACCGCACTCGGTGAGGCTGTAGGTCTGGTGCAGTACCCGGCCCAGCCGACGGGTGGCCTCGGCCAGCCGCTCCGGTGCCGCCGGGCAGCCGGTGTAGGTGACGCGGCGCAGGCTGCCGGTGTCGGTCCGGGCCAGCGCGGGGTGGTCGAGCACCTGGTACAGCAGGTGCGGCGGAAGGTAGACCCGGGTCACCCGGTACCGTTCGATCGCCGCCAGGACCTCCGCCGCCGCGAAGCCGTCCTGCAGCACCACCGTGCCGCCCGCTGCCAGGGCCAGGTCGGCCGTCGTCCCGCCGCCGTGGCAGAGCGCCGTGCAGAGCAGGAACACCGACCCGGCGATCAGCTCCGGGCGCGGAGGCCGGGCGAAGCGGCGCGATACCCCCTTCGGCCGGCCGGTCGAGCCGCCGGTGAACCGGATCGCCATCACGTCCTGCGGCCGGAACCGGGGCGCCACCGGCGCGGGCGACAGCGGTTCGGCCAGTGCCGTCAGATCCGTGCCGAGCGGGCCGGGCCCGAGGGTCAGCAGCCGGACCGACGGCAGCGCGGCCGCGATCCCGGCCGCCGCGCCGTGCCCCGCCGCGCCGTGCCCCGCCGCGCCGTGCCCCGCCGCGCCGTACCCTTTCGCGCCGCCGCCTTCCGGGTCGAACACGAACGCGTCGGTCCCCGCCGATCCGGCCAGCGCGATCTGCTCCGCGACCGGCAGGTCGGCGGGCAGCATCGCCACCCGGCAGCCGATCAGATTGGCCGCGAGCCGCACCAGGAGGGCCTCCGGCCGGTTCCCGGCCAGCAGGGTGACGCCGTCGCCGCGCCCCAGCCCGGTGGAGCGCAGGGCCCGGGCCAGGCGGTGCACCCCGGCGAGGCACTCGGCGGCCGTCAAGGACCGCGACCCGTGCCGCAGCGCGACCCGCCCCGGATCGCGTGCCAGCCCCGCCAGTACCTGCCCGGTGTGCGTCGCGTCCGCCGCCCCGGCCACCGCCCCACCCGGCCCGGCCCGCAGCGCCTCCGTCACGTACAACCTCCACCCGCCCGGGCACCCGGGAATCTGACGGCGCATCATGAACGGCGACCACCATAGGACCCTCGATCCCGCCCCACCCGCCGGGGTCCACCCCGCCGCGCCGCCCGCCGACCGGAGACCCCTCGCACCCACCCGCGTATCGGCGGTACCTCATGCCGATTCCGCTGCCTGCCCCTCCGAAGCCGCCGCCGATCCCGGCCGAGCCGGAGGCGGACAGTCGGCGGATGCGGTGCTCCGGTCTTCGCTCCGCGGCTCCGTCCGGACCGTCCGGTGCCGACCGGACCCGATCCCATGCGGCCGAGGCGTCGAACTCGGAGGCCGGCTGTCGGGCCCGGCAGGTAGGTTGCGCGCATGGTCAGGTACGGAGAGCCGGGAGCGGTGGCGTGGGTGGAGTCCCTCGGGGGGCCGTTGGTCGTGCTTCCTGAGGTCGTGCTGGAGGCCTGGTCGGGATCGGCCGGGCACGACACCGCCGGTGACGACTACGACCGGGCCTGTGCCGTCGAGGGCTGCATCGGCCTGCTCCGGGTCGGCTCGGCGGAGGGCCTGGTCCTCGGGGACGAACCCGCCTCGACCGCTTACCTGTCGGCGCAGGGTGTGTTCGTCCGTTGGTCGGCGGCGGAGTCCGAGGAGGCCATACTCGGGAGCGTCGGCGCGGCGATGCGTGCCGCTTCATGGGAGCCGGAACTGACTTGGCAGGTGCCGGGACCGGTGGTGCTGTTCGATGCGGCCTGGACGGGCGAGGAGTCCCGCCGGCAGGACCACGTACGGGTCGACCTGGGGCCCGGGTCCTACGGCGTTCGTGCCGCCTACGTCGAACCCGACCCGCAGACCGCGCTCACGCTGGTCGCCGTGCGCCGCCTCCCCGGGTGATGCGTCCGGACCGGAGCGCGTGACGAACAGTCGTCCTGCGGCAGGAGACGAACTGTCCGCCGGCAGGGACCGCAAGCTGTCCGCCCGTCCGGTAGCCCCGGCGCCCGTGGACAACCCTGCCGCCGCACGCCTCCGCCTCCGGGGCCGGGGCCGGGAACCGTGGCGGGAGCCGGCGGCGTGGATTGTTATCGTTCCGGGTCGGGCACGGACGGGACGGGTGAGCGGTATGGACGGGTCGGCCATCGTGGGCGGAGCGAGGGCGGACGCGCCGGGCGCGGGCCGGACACCGGAGGCGGGGATGGAACCGCGGGGACCGGTGGACCTGCGCGGCGTGCCCGGAGAGCCGTTCGCCGTGCACTACCCGGCCGACGCGGTCGTGGTCGTCTCCGGGCTGCCCGGCAGCGGCAAGAGCACCCTGCTGCGGCACTGGTCCGCCCGCGCGCCGCAGGCCGTGACCGTCGACCCGCGCGCCGTGCACGAGGCCTGCGCCGCCGTCATGCCGGACCGCCTGCCGTACGCGCTCTACCGCCCCTGGGTCCGGCTGGAGCACTTCCGGCTGCTGCGCCGCTCGCTGCGCCGGGGCGGGCCGCTGCTGGTGCACGACTGCGGCAGCCGGGCCTGGATGCGCCGCTGGCTGGCCCGCGAGGCCGCCCGGCAGGGGCGGGAGCTGCACCTCGTCCTGCTCGACGTCGGGGCGGCGACCGCCCTGGCCGGTCAGCGGGCCCGAGGCCGCTGGGCGTCGAACCGGGTCTTCGCCCGCCACCGCCGGGGCCTGGACCAGCTGATCGCGGCACTCACCGCGCACACCCGGGGCGACGGGGGGACGCCGGTGCCGGAGGCCGCGTCGGTGCTGCTGCTGGACGGCCGGTCCCGCTCGCGGGCGGCCGAGGCGCGGTTCGACCGCGATGCGGTGGCCGAAAAGGGCTGACCGGTGGCCCGCCGGGCGCCCACGGTGCCGCCCGGGAGCCGCCCGATGGACCGTGGCCGGACGATCCCGTTCCGGTGGGCGGTTGACGCGGGTGCGGGTCGGCCGGGGAGACTGTGCGGGTAGACCGTCCTGCCGATCAGTCAGTCGCGAGGGAGCGCACCCTATGCCCGGCCCCACCGCCGTCACCGACAGCCTCTGGTTCCGCCGTTTCCATCCGTTCGACACGGCGCCCGTCCGGGTCGTGATGTTCCCGCACGCGGGCGGCTCGGCGGGCTTCTTCCGGGACTGGTCGGCCGAGCTGTCGCCGTACGCGGACGTGCTCGCCGCCCAGTACCCCGGCCGGCTGGACCGGATCGACGAGCGGGCGCTCGACTCGCTGCCCGAGCTGGCCGACCGGGTCTACGCCGCGCTGCGGCCGTGGGCGGACCGTCCGCTGGTCCTGTTCGGGCACAGCATGGGGGCGGCGATCGCCTTCGAGGTGGCCCGCCGGTTCGAGCGCGACCAGGTGACCGGTCCGGTGCGGCTGTGCGTCTCGGGCAGCCGGGCGCCGTCCGAGCCGCGCGACTCCGCAGTTCACCTGCTGCCCGACGAGGGCCTGCTGGCCGAGCTGGCCAGGCTCGGCGGCACCGACGAACGCCTGCTGGCCGACCCGGAGTTGCGCGCGATGATCCTGCCCTCGCTGCGCGGCGACTACACGGCCATCGAGACCTATCTGGCCGCGCCGGAGGACACCGTCCGGGTACCGGTGACCTCCCTGACCGGCGACA
This sequence comes from Kitasatospora purpeofusca, assembly GCF_034043715.1. GTDB lineage: Bacteria > Actinomycetota > Actinomycetes > Streptomycetales > Streptomycetaceae > Kitasatospora > Kitasatospora purpeofusca_A. Next base: position 17,214 of record NZ_JAXCLC010000054.1, read on the forward strand.
ACGACCCGCGGGTGACCCTCGACCAGGCGGGCGACTGGGCCGCGCACACCACCGGCGGGTTCGATCTGAAGGTCTTCCCCGGCGGGCACTTCTACCTGACCCAGCAGCGGACCGCTGTCCTGGACGTCGTGAAGTCCCACCTGCGCGAGATCTGAGTCGCCGGTCGTCGCCGGGGCGCGGACGCCCGCGCCCCGGCGACCACCGGCCGTTCCTGCCCTGTTCCGGTCCGGTTCAGGGCCGGGCGAGCGCCTGTTCGAGCAGCTCCTGGAGCGCCAGCCGCTGCTCCGGGCCCAGCCCCGCCAGTGGTGAGTCGGCGGCGAGCAGGGCCAGCAGCCGCTCCCGCAACCCGGTGCCCGCAGGGGTGAGGACGAGCTGCCGCGCGCGCCGGTCGGTGGGGTGGGGGCGCCGTTCGACCAGCCCCTGCCGTTCCAGCCGGTCGACGACGAAGGTGGCGTTGGAGGGCTCACAGCTCATCCGCCCGGCGAGTTCACGCATCGTCAGCGGGCCGTCCAGCTCGCGCAGCGCGCCGGCCTGGGCCGCCGTGAGCCCGAGCCCGGCGGCGTGCTGACGCAGATGGTCGCCGATCCGCTGGGCGAGTCCGTTCACCAGGCCGCAGAGGGCCCGCTCGGCCCGGACCCGTTCGGTACGGACCCGTTCGGCCCGGACCCGTTCGTCCGGCTTGTCCGGGGGCGGTGTCATGCGGTCATGCTACCCAGGGGAAAGCGTCAAGCCGGAACAATGCAAGCTTGAAGCATCTCGCCGACGAGCCCCCGCCGATCGCCGTCACGGCGTCAGTCCTCGCTCGGCCGGGTGGGGAAGTGCCCGGGGCGGGTGGTCCCAGCTGCCCGGGTGGGGCGGTTCCCAGACCGAGCAGTCGTGGGCGAAGAGGACGCGTCGCGGGTCGAACTCGCCGAGCCGGTCCAGCCAGGGCCGGTAGTCGGGGAGCGGCTGTTCCACGCCTCGGCGGGCCGCGTGTCGGGCCAGGTGGTCCGATCCGAACTCGGACGCGAAGTCGTGGGCCTGGCCGGCCAGGACCACGGTGCCGTCGCCCTGTTGGACCACGAGTGACTGGTGCCCCTCGGTGTGCCCGGGGGTGGGGAGGATCCGGACTCCGGGCAGGACCTCCGCCTCGCCGTCGACCTCCTCGTAGGTCGCGCCGGGGAAGTCGACCAGTTCGTCGATGGTGTAGTCGCCCCGGCGGGCGGTGGCCAACTCCACGGTCTGGACCAGGATCGGCGTACCGCCCAGCAGTGGGTTCCCGCCGCAGTGGTCGAAGTGGAGGTGGCAGTTCACGACCAGGGAGACGTCCGCGAGGGTGACTCCCGCAGCGGCGAGGGCGCCCTCCAGCGGCCTGCGCCGGGGTCGGTAGTGGGCCTCGGTCCCGGGGTCGGCGGCGCCGATGCCGGTGTCGAAGAGGATCAGTCCCCGGCCGTGCCGCACCAGACAGGCGAGCACGGGTTCGACACGTGGCCGGGAGCCACCGGTCTCCGAGGCGGGGCGGACGAAGTAGCCCAGGTCGAGTCGGCGTACCGCTGTGTGGTTGCCCATCCGGTCATCCTGGCGCGCGGCCGGGTCCGCTTCGGGGCTGTCCGCCGACAGCGGATCCGGCCGGATCCACGGGGTCGGCCGATCGGCTCGCCGGGGCGGCCGGGCCCGCCGGTTGCACGGATGTCGCCCAGGTAGGAACGACCGGAATGACAGGGGCAATCGGGGAGACATCAAATGTTGACACGTTTGTGACAACAGGTCACGCGTAAAGCCTTCCCCAAATGCTTGCTGTTCTGGCATGTTGCGTTCAACCCTCGTGTGATCCCCTCACGCACGGGCCCCGATCGGAGGACGCACGTGTCACCCCTGATATCCCGGCGGGTCGGCCGCCCCACCGCCGCGCTCGCCCTGCTGGCCGCCGCGGCCCTGGCGACCCCCGCGACCCTGGCCGCCGCGGCGCCCGCCGCGCCCGTCTCCGCCCCCGTCGTCCAGGCTCCGGCCGCCCCGGCCGCCGCAGCCGCTCCGCAGAGCCAGGCGGCGCCGCAGGCACCGGCCGCCGCCACCGCCTGGGCCGCCGGGACCCGCGCGTATCTGGTGATCAGCGCCCCCGCCGACGTCGCCGCCGCCAAGTCCGCGGTGACCGCCAACGGCGGCACCGTCTTCGCGAGTTACGACGCGATCGGCGTCGTCGTCGCCCACTCCACCGGCAGCGGCTTCGCGGCGGCGGTGCGCGGGGTGGCAGGCGTCCAGCAGGTCGGCGCGACCCGCACCTCGGACGTTCCGGCCGACGCCTACAACCCGGCGCTGCCCGCGAACCCCGCCCAGTCGGCGACCACGCTGACCGAGTCCAACCGCTGGGACATGACCCAGATCAAGGCCGACCAGGCCTGGGCCGTCTCCACGGGCTCGGCCGCGGTCAAGGTCGGTGTGCTGGACACCGGTGTCGACGACCAGCACCAGGACCTGGCGCCCAACTTCGACGCCGCCGACTCCGCCTCCTGCGCCTACGGCAAGGCCGACACCCGCACCGGCGCCTGGCGTGACGTCGACACCCACGGCACCCACGTCGCCGGCACCATCGCCGCCGCCAAGAACGGCAAGGGCGTCATCGGCGTGGCCCCCGGCGTCAAGATCGCCTCGGTCCGGATCGCCGAGCCGACCAGCACCCTGTTCTTCGCCGAGAACACCGTCTGCGGCTTCGTCTGGGCCGGCGACCACGGCTTCAAGGTGACCAACAACAGCTACTACACCGACCCGTGGCAGTTCAACTGCCCGGACAACCTGGACCAGGCGGCCATCATCGAGGGCGTCCGCCGGGCCCAGGCCTACGCCGAGGGCAAGGGCTCGCTCCAGGTCGCCGCGGCCGGCAACTCCAACTACGACCTGGCCAACAAGACCACCGACAGCGACAGCCCCAACGACTCCACCAAGGTCACCCGGACCATCACCAACGCCTGCATCGACATCCCGACCGAGCTGCCCGGCGTGGTGACCGTCTCGGCCATGGCCAGCGGCACCGGCAAGGCCTCGTACTCGAACTTCGGCCGGGGGGTCATCGACGTCGCCGCGCCCGGCGGTGACGGCGCCACCGGCGTGTACTCCACGCTGCCCGGCGGCAAGTACGGCACCAAGAGCGGCACCTCGATGGCCTCCCCGCACGTGACCGGTGTCGCGGCGCTGATCGCGAGCGCCAACCCGACGTTCACCCCGGCCGACATCCGCGCCCGCCTGGCCACCCAGGCCAACGACGTGGCCTGCCCGTCCGACAGCCGCTGCACCGGCACCACCGCCAACAACGCCTTCTTCGGCGAGGGCCAGGTCGACGCGCTCAAGGCGGTCGGCGGCGGCACCCCGCCGACCGGCAAGTACTTCGAGACCCTGACGGACGTGGCGATCACCGACAACGCGACGGTGGACAGCCCGCTGGCCGTGACCGGGGTCGGCGGCAACGCCCCCACCACGCTCAAGGTCGGCGTGGACATCAAGCACACCTACCGCGGTGACCTCGTCCTCTCCCTGGTCGCGCCGAACGGCACGGTCTACCTGCTGGAGGACTTCACGGACAGCGACAGCGCGGACAACGTCGCCAAGACCTACACCGTCAACGCCTCGGCGAGCCCGGCCGACGGGACGTGGAAGCTGCGGGTCAAGGACGGCGCCTCCGGTGACGTCGGCACCGTCGACGCCTGGAACCTGACCTTCTGAACGGTCGGGGCCTTCGGAACGGTCCGGGCCTTCTGACGGTCTGGACCCTCTGACGGTCGCCCCGTCCGGTGGGCAGTGCGGACGGGGGTCGGAACGAGCCACGGCGGCGGGGACAAATTCCCGCCGCCGTGGCTTTCTCGTTCCTGCGTTCCCTGCGTTCCCTGCGCTCCTCGTGCTCCGGACAGTCGCCGTCAGCCGGACGAGGGCCCCGGCGGCAGCGGGCCGGGGAGCAGCGGGCCGGTGACGTTCTTGACCTCGTCGTCGTCCTCGGTCACGGTCGTCGTGACCGAGCTGGTCACCCCGGAGGCCAGGCCGAGCACCAGGAAGAGCACCAGCAGCCCCCGGCCCGCGCCGCTCATGACCAGCGGCCGGGTCGCCGACACCGTCCCCTCGGGCTCCGAGCCGGGCTCGTCGCCGAAGAGCCGCTTCGGGTAGGCCGAGGTGAGCATCAGCAGGTAGGCCATGTACCGCATCCGGTAGCGCAGCACCGCCGCGCTCGCCTCGAACAGGGGCTGCGGCATCCGCCCGAGGACCAGCACCACCAGCCAGCTGATCCAGCCGACCACCCACCAGCCAGCGTAGAGCAGTCCCTGCACCACGGCGGCCGGGATGACCAGCACGATCCGGAACAGCACCGCGAGCCGGTTCAGCTCCCCGGGCCGGAGGCCGACCTGCACGGGGTAGTCGGGGACGCGGAAGGCGAACGGCGGATAGCTGCCCGTGGTCATCAGCAGGTAGGCGTTCACCCGGGTCTCGTACGGCACGTACGCGCCGAGGTAGTCGGCGGCGAAGACCGGGAGCCGGCCGAGGACGAGGGCGCCGAACCAGCCGATGACCGTGACCACGAACGCCACCACCGTCAGCACCCAGACCACGATGAACTGCGGGATCAGCAGCAGGAGCCGGAACAGCACGGTCAGCCGGTTCTGCGGTCCTGGGGCGGGCAGGTCGAGCGCGGGCAGCCATTCGTTCGGGTACGGGGCGGCGGCGGGGGGAGCCTGCCACATCGGGGCCTCCAGGGCTCGGCACCGGGGGCGCGGTGGACCCGCGCGTGCTCCGAAGATCGCAGCCGCCCGGGGAGCCCGCGCGCTGCGTTGCGCCACCCGGGCGACGCCAACTCGGGCGACAACATCCGGGCGACGACACCCGACCGGTCGGGATCGATCATTCAGGCAGTCGATCCGATAAGCATTCGATCGCGATGCGACCAACAAACCATCGCGAAGTGGTCATGGCCGATCGATTGTGATCGAAGGTTCTCCGAGGGTCGGCAACGGGGCAGCATCGGTCCCGGGACGACCGGGAGTCCACCCGATCGTCCGTCGGATGTGAAGTGCCCGCTCGGCTGTCATGTCCTGGACGTGATGCGACGGGACGGGACGCGATGCGATGCGATGCGACCTGCTCACCATGGGGGTGCCGGCTTGCCAGGGTTCGACGACCACCATCACCGCCTCTCCGGCCCGGTCGCCGAGGGGCTCGATCCGGACCCGATGCCAGCGGAGGGCTTCGGAGCCGGTCCCGACCCATGGACCAGGACCGGCCTCGGTCCCGACCCCGGGGCCCGGACCGACGAGCCGGACCGGGCGGCGTACGGCTTCCCCGCGTCGGGCGACCTCCTGGAGCTGACCGACTTCGCCGACTTCCTCCGCTTCTCCGCCGAGCTCACCGGCTTCGACGAGAGCGAACTGCGCGACACCGGCATGGCCCACGAACACCACCGCACCCTGCTCGCCCACCGGGTCCGCGACGAGCACGCCCTGGTCCACCTCTGGTACGTCGGCGCCTGGCCGGACGAGCCGCCCGCCTCACCCCGGGCCCACGACCGAGGGCTGATGTGGCGCACCTTCCACGGCGCCGCCCCGGGAAGCACCGCCCCCGGCCACGGCAGCTGGGCCGAGGCCCCGCAGGACGGGGCCGGCCGATGACCCGGAACATCGGCCGGCGCCAGGACGGGCCCCGGGCGGACGCCCACCGCCAGGACGGGCCGCGCCAGGACGCCCAGCGGGACTGGGACGTGATCGTGGTCGGCGCGGGCTTCGCCGGCTCGCTGGTGGCACACCGCCTGGGCGGCCACGGCCACCGCGTCCTCGTCCTGGAGGCGGGCCACGACGTCCCCCCCGCCGCGACGACCGCCACCGCCTACCTGGCGGCCGGCGGCGGCACTCCCACCTCGCCCTACCCCCGCAGCGCCGACGCGTCGTCCCCGGACGTCGACGACCTGACCGGCCTGCCCGACGGCGGATTCACGGCCACCGGATACCTCCTCCAGCACGGCCCGCTGCCCTACGCGAGCGGCTACCTGCGGGCCAACGGCGGCACCGGCCTGCTCTGGACCGGCCTCACCCCCCGCATGCACCCCGAGGACTTCCGCACCGCCGACCTCGGCCACGGCCGCAACTGGCCCATCGGCTACCAGGACCTCGAACCGTACTACCGGCAGGCCGAACACGAACTCGGCGTCGCCGCCGACGCCGACCAGCAGCGCCGCGCCGTCGGGCTGCCCATCCCCGCCGACTACGCCTTCCCGATGCGCGCGATCCCCGCCACCCACCTGGACCGGACCCTCGCCCGCGCCCTCGACGGCCGGACCGCCCGCGACCCGGCCGCCGACGAGGACACCCGGCTCGTCGTCAGCACCACCCCGCACGCCCGCAACGGCCGGCCCACCGGACCGGAGCACCCGGCCGGGCCGCTCTGCCAGGGAGCGGCCTCCTGCGTCCCGGCCTGCCCCAGCGGCGCCAAGTACACCCCGCTGCGGACCCAGGCCCGCTGGGCACCCGGTGTCCGGCTGCGCACCGATGCCGTGGCGAGCCGGGTGCTGGTCGACGGCACCGGCCGTGCCACCGGCGTCGAGTACCACGCGGACGGCGCCACCCACCGCGTCCACGCCGACCTGGTCGTCCTCGCCGCCCACGCGATCGAGAACGCCCGACTGCTGCTCCTCTCCGGCCTCGCCAACCGCAGCGACCAGGTCGGCCGCAACCTGATGGACCATCCGGCACTGCTCACCTGGGGCCTACTGCCGGAGCCGACCGGGCCCTACCGGGGGCCGGGCTCCACCAGCGGACTGGAGGGCTTCCGCTTCGGCCGGGCACGGGCCCGGCGGGCGCCGTTCCGGGTCGAGATCGGCAACTGGGGCTGGTCCTGGGCAGGGAGGCCGCCCCAGGTCGAGACCGGCGCCCTGCTGCGCACCGGAGTGCGCGGCAAGGACCTGCGCGAGCGCCTCGGCGACCGGCTCGGCCGTCAGTTCTCGCTCCAGTTCGAGCTGGAACAGCCGGCCGACCCGGCCAACCGGGTCACCCTCGACCACAGCCGGCCGGACCGCCTCGGCCTGCCGAGACCGGCCCTCCACTACGACCTCTCCGGGTACGTCCGGCAGGGTATGGCCTCCGCCCGGGCCGTCTCCGAGCAGCTGTTCGCCCTGCTCGGCGCCGAGGACCACACCCGCTACGAGGCCGGCCCCGGCTGGCCCGGGCGGCTCGAACACGACGGCCGGCCGTACGGCTACCGGGGCGCCGGCCACGGCGGCGGCACCCACATCATGGGCGACTCCCCGGACACCTCCGTGGTCGACCAGTGGCAGCGCTGCTGGGACCACCCCAACCTCTACGCCGTCGGCTGCGGCTCGATGCCCTCGCTCGGCACCTCCAACCCCTCGCTGACCATGGCCGCCCTCGCCCTGCGCAGCGCCGACCGCGCCCACCACGACCTGACGGTCCTGCGCGGCCCGGCGGCGCTCACCGCGCCGCGTCCGTCCGCGCCTTCGCCCGCGCCCGCGCCTTCCTCCGTCCCTGCCTCCTCCTCCGTTCCTGCCCCTTTCACCGTGCCCGCGTCCTCACCGACCCCGTCCAGGGAGCCCTCATGACCGGTCTGCCCCTGCCACCCGTGCCGGAGCCGTACTACCTCCCCTTCCACTACGGCGCCCTGCACAACATCGGCGTGGACTACCTGGTCGACCCCGGACCGGTCCAGGAACTGCTCGCCGAACGCCACCCCGCCCTGGCCGCCGCCGACTTCGGCGGCCGGGCCTGCGTCTCGCTCAACTACCAGCTGTACTTCGCCCAGTACCCGACCGGCGGCGGCATCACCGAAGAGGTGGAGATCAACGTCATCGCCCACCCCCGGTCCGCCGCCGACCGCCTGCCTGCCGTCGACTACGGCCAGTACGCCCGGGGCCACGACCAGACCAGGCTGCTCGGCATCGCCCGCCTCCATGTGCTCTGCGACAACCCGCTCGCCATCGACGCCGGCACCCGGCTCTACGCGGAGCCCAAGCATCCCGGCTGGTTCACCGCCGTCCTGCCCTCTCTGAACGCGGCCGCCGTGCACGACCGCTGGTCGGTCGCCTGCCACCGGGCCACACTCGGCCCGGACGGGCTGCGCAGGCACGAGGAGGAGTTGTTCGCGGTCGAGGCGGACCTGGCCGGCCTCGACAGTGAACCGGTCGTCAACACCCCCGTCACCGGGTACGGCACCGACTCGGAGGGCCGGCTGCTGGCCGGCCCGCTCACCGTCCACCAGCCCTACCGCTTCCACCCGCTGGACGCCCGCACCGCCGAGCGGGTCCGGCTCACCCTCGGCGAGCGTGGGCCGGGCGAGCGTGGGCCGGGCGGGCCCGGGTCGGTCGGGCCCGGGCGGGAAGCCGTCGCCGACCTCGCCCGTCTGGTCGGCGACGCACCCGCCGCAGGCGCCTGGACCTACCAGTCCGCTCCGGTGGCCGCCCACCACCGCCCCTACTACATCCCCTGACCCGGTACCCGGTAGGAGCGCCGAGACAGGACCGAGCGGGAGTCCGGCCGGCCTCCGGGTCACTGGGGCGGTCTTGTCCGGTCCCACCGGGACGGTCCGGATCGGCGCTCCACCACCCGTTCGAGTCCAACCCCGCCTGGCACGTGGCGCTCCGCCTGGGCGTCCGCTGATCCTGCGCCACCGCACCCGGGCCCCTGTCCGTCCGACGGGGGCCCGGGGCCGCCCGCCGCCCCGCCCGGGATGCCGTCCACCCTCCTGGACCAGCGCCCGGCCAGGAGCGCGCCGGCCACGAGCTGCAACTGGTGGTACATCATCAGCGGCAGTACCAGCAGCCCCGCCTGGGGACCGAAGAGGACGGTCGCCATCGGCAGCCCGCCGGCCAGGCTCTTCTGTGAGCCGCAGAGCACCGCCGCGATTCCGGAGGCGCGATCCAGGCCCAGCAACCGCGCGCCGAGCCGGGCGGTGGCGAGTGTGGCCGCCAGCAGGAACAGCAGGACCGCCAGCAGCCCGAGCAGCGCGATCGGTGTGACGGTGGCCCACACGCCCTGCTCGACCGCGCCGCTGAACGCGGTGTACACGACCAGCAGGATCGATCCCCGGTCGACCGGGGCGAGCGCCCGGCGATGGCGGGCCAGGAAGCCGCCGATCCAGGGGCGCAGCAGCTGCCCCGCCACGAACGGTGCGAGCAACTGGGCGCAGATCCGCAGCAGTCCGTCGGCCGAGAGGGCCGCGCCCGCTCCCAGCAGCCAGGCCGCGAGGAGCGGCGTCAGCAGCAGACCCGCCAGGCTGGAGTAGGTGCCGGCGCAGATCGCGGCCGGGACGTTCCCCCGGGCGACGCCGGTCAGCGCCACCGAGGACTGGACGGTGGACGGCACCAGGCAGAGGAACAGCACGCCGGTCCGCAGCGGTCCGGTGCCCGCGACGGGGGCCACCACCGTCACGGCGAGTCCGAGTACGGGGAACAGGACGAAGGTGCAGGCCAGGACCAGCCCGTGCAGCCGCAGGTGCCGCAACCCGGCGACCGTCTCCCGGGTGGACAGCCGTGCTCCGTACAGGAAGAAGAGCAGCCCCACCGCGAACTCGCAGGCCAGCTCCGCCCCGTGCGCCGCCCGCCCGGAGGCGGGGAGGAGCGCGGCCAGGGCCACCGCTCCGGCCAGCGCGGCCACGTAGGGGTCGAGCGCCCGCCACCACGGCCGCCGCCGTTCACCGCTGCCGGACGGAGGGCGCTGTGCCTCCGGCGGGGGCGGCGCCCGGTGCTGACCGACCGTGGTCATTCCTCGTCCTCCTCCGCTGCCGGGAGCGCGGCGCTGCTTCCGGTGAGGCCCAGCAGGCCGGGCACCACCGAGGTCGGGCCGTCGTGGTCGCTGCCGGCGGACCCGTGCCCGAACAGGAGATCGGCCGTCCGGTCGATCTCGACGATCGAGTCCGCCCCCGAGTTGTCGATCACGGTGAGGAGGCTGCGCGCCCCGACGGCCACCCCCGGGACGGCGCAGCCGAGCAGGGCCCAGGCCGCCAGCGCCAGCCCGACGGCCAGCACCCGGTGGCGGCCCCGGCGCGACACCCACACCAGGGCCGGCACGGCCGGACCGGGAACCCGGAGCGTCACACGCCCACCTCCTCACGAGTCCGGACGCGGGCGATGTTCCGCTCCAGCAGCTCGGTCGACTCGCGTACGCCGATCGGCTGGCTCCCCCCGGCCTCGGCCGGCAGCCGGCCGTCGGCGACCTTGAGACCGGCGAGTGCCTCGTCCATCGCCTGGTGGGCGGCGAACAGGCACGGGGTGCTGTAGATGGCCACGTCCACCCCGAGCGTGCCCAGCTCGGAGAGCGACAGCCGGGGCGACTTGCCGCCGGCGATCTGGTTGAACAGCAGCGGCTTGTCGCCCACCACCCGGCGGATCCTCCGGATCCACTCCTCGCTGCGCACGCCGTCGACCAGCACCACGTCCGCCTCCGTGGCGGCGAGGGCCTCGGCCCGGCGCAGGATGTCGGCCTCCTCGGTGGCGTCCGTGCGGGCGACCACGACCAGATCGGTGCGGGCCGCGAGGACCTGCTCCAGCTTCTCCAGGTACTCGTCGAGGGGGAGGACCTGCTTGCCGTCGGCGTGGCCGCAGCGGCGCGGCCGCTTCTGGTCCTCCAGGATGACGCCCGAGGCGCCGATCCGCTCCAGCCGCCGCACCACGTGGCAGGCCACCTCGGGATCGACGTAGCCGTCGTCGATGTCGACCAGCAGGTGGTGCCGGGGGAAGGCGCCGCGCAGCCGCTCGACGAAGGCGACGATGTCCGGCCAGGCGATGAAGCCGATGTCGGGCAGCCCGTAGTAGGAGGCCGCGAAGCCGAAGCCGGAGACGAACATGCCGTCGTAGTGCTCGGCCGCGATGGAGGCGGAGTACATGTCGTAGACGCCGATGAGCGGCGCCGTACCCGGGGCGGCGATTCGCTCGCGCAGCCGCTGCCCGTAGCCGTCGTGAAGGTTCTCGTGACGCAACGCCATCTCCTCGCCTGTCGGGGATCCGTGCGCGACACGCACGGGGCTTTGCCGAAAGTTGGCCATTCCTATGGCCAACCGAGGCATCATCACTATGCGGGCTTTAATGTTCCGTGGGCAAATCTTTAATGGATGTTCCCTCGTTCGAGTGAGTCCGGTCCGACTTATCGGAATTGTCATTCCATCGGATCTCAATTCATCGATCCGGCTCCTGTCCGACGGCCTCCCCGGCGGTCGGGGCGGTGGCCGGGACAGCGGCCGGGACGACGGGCCGGAGCGGCAGCCGGCCGGCCCGCACGTACCAGTGGCCGCCCGCCCGCAGATGGTCGATCAGCGCGCGCTGGACGGCGGTGTCGCGGGGGAGAGACTCCAGCGGCCGCTCGATGTCGCCGAAGACGAATTTCAGCGGATTGGTGTCCTCGGGCACCGACGGCCGGTCCGGCCGCTCCAGTAGGGAGAACCGCCGCTGGAACCGGACGATGTTCGACTCCGCCGGCAGCCGGTCGGCGAGCTGCGGGTCGAGCAGCCAGGAGAAGATGTGGCAGCTCCGGTACGGCTCCCCGGGGAAGTGCCGGGGGAAGAACGCCCGGGCCCGGTCCAGCGCGCGGTCGCAGGCCGCGGGGGAGAGCGGCCCGCAGTGGTCGGGGATGTGCAGGTGCAGGCTCCACTCGTCGGCGCCACCGGCCCGGGCCGCCGAGGCGTCCGCGCCGATGGGCCGGGCGCGCTGGAACTGGAGGCGGCCGAGCTGGAACAGCTCGCCCCGGAAGTGCAGCGTCAGCCAGCGCGCGTTGCCCAGTCCGGAGCGTCCGCGCCATCGGCTGACCGCGAGCTGTCGGCCGAGGTCGGCCAGCGTCGACCCGGTCACCTCCGCCGGTATGCCGAGCGCCCGGTGGTACGCCCGGGCGAGCGGCGCCAGCGCGACGAACAGCAGGGTGCCGAGGCCCTCGCCGCCGGCCGTTCCGGCGGCCCAGTCACGGTCAAGCCCGGCCGGCTGTCCGAGCGTTCCCACCGCCTCGGCCTGCGTGCGCAGCATCTCCTCGAAGAAGGTCCGCAGCCCCCGGTCGCGGGCCAGCCGGGTCCGGGCCGCCAGCAGGCCGTTCACCTCCTCGAACGGCACCGCGAGCCCCAGCAGTGCCTCGACCAGGTCCTCGTCCGACGGAAGCTGCGGGAGCTGCGGGAGTTGCAGGGGCTGCCGGAGTTCGGGGGGCGGCGGGAGTCGAGCGGGCCGAGCGGGACCGGCGGACTCGGTGACGTGCGGCGGGTGCGGCGGCTGCGATGGCTGCGGCAGATCGGGCGTTCTCGACGGCACTTCGGAGCCCTCCACGGTGCGGCGTCCGGCCCGCCCGGCCGACGGACCCGACCGGGCGACCCTACCGGCGGCCCGGCCACGCAGTCAGGCCGCGCAGTCAGGCCGCGCGTTCAGACCGTACGGCCCGGCCGCGCCGCGCCCGCCGTCCGGGCGGCTGCGCCGCTGCGCCCGCTACGCCCCCGGCCTCCGCCACGTCCTCAACGCGCCCAGCACCCGCCGGACCGACCGGGTGGCGACCGGCGGCAGCAGGTCGAGCAGCAGCCGGCGCGCGCCCGAGCGCGGGGCCGCCGGGCGGACCGCGTTGTTGAGCCGCAGCACCGGCGCGCCGGCGATGGTGTCCTCGTCCACCGTGAACCCCTCCGCCCGCCAGTCGCGCGCCAGCAGTGCCCGCCGGACCGGCTCCGGATCGCCCCACGTCCCGTAGAACTTCATCGGCGTCAGCAGCACCGGCCGCAGCCCGCCGGTGAACACCGCCTGCCAGACCGCCGCCGACACCCCGGGCGTGTGCTCCGAGCGGTAGTCGTCCAGCACCACCAGACCGTTCCCGGACAGCGCCCGCCGCGTCACCTCGATGTCCCCGGCCACGTGCTCGTAGAGGTGGGAGGCGTCGATGTGGACGAAGCGGCAGCTGCCGTCCGGGACCCGGCCGTCGGCCAGCACCGAGGTCGGCGCCTGCACGATGGTCGGCAGCTCCGGATGGAACGCGAGGTAGTTCGCCTCGAAGCCGCTCCTGGTGAGCGAGGCCCGGTAGGACATCGTCATCTCGGCGGCGTTGTCGTCGTCGCCCGCCTCCGAGTCGAACAGGTCGCAGACCGTCAGGCGCTCGCCCGGCCGCAGGTGGTCGCCGAGCAGGACGGCGCTGCGCCCCAGGTAGCTGCCCAGTTCGAGGATGTCGCCGGTGGTGCCGGCCGCGCTCTGGGCGGTGAGGAGGTGCCCGAACGCCTCCTGGTCCAGCCGGAAGAACCAGCCGGGGATGTCCTCCCGGCGCGCGGCGGGCCGGGGTGCGCCCGGGCCGGGGCCGGTCGTGGACCGGACGGCGCCGGCGGTGTGGGCGGTGTCCGTGGCGTCGGCGGTGTCGGCACTGGGCACGGCGGTCTCCCTCGGGTGCGGACGGCGCGGGTCGGGGACCGGCCCGTGACCTTGCCACTCGCGGCGGCGCCGGGGTTCCGGACGGACCGGCCGCGGGGTGGCGGTCATCATAGCCACGCGTCGCGCCGACGGGATCCCCTCGGGGAACGACGCGTCCGGTGGCCCGATCAGGGGTTCGGCAGACCGCGCTGCAGTTCGGCGATCGTCTCGGCCAGCCAGGCCCGCTCCGCCGCGCCGGAGGCCCGGGCGACCAGCAGGATGCCGCGCCGGAACGGATTGGGTTCCCGCTCGGCGGTGACCGGGAGCCCCTCGGAGTCGTAGAAGAAGCTGCTCGGTGCCTCCAGGAAGGCGAGCCGCCGCCCGAGAACGGCGGCCTGCCGGGCCGGGTCGGCCAGGCGGTCCAGGAAGGTGGCGACGGTGAAGAAGCGGATCTGGTCGGAGATCTCGACCTCCGTCGGCTCGGCCAGCCGCCGTTCCAGCTCGGCGCGCCCCTCGGCGGTCAGCTCCAGGACCTGCCGGGGGGCGGCCCCGGCGCCCGGCTCGGTGCGTCGCAGCAGCAGTCCGGCCTTCTCCAGCCGGGTGATCGCGGGGTAGAGCGCGCCGTCGCTGACCGGCCGGACATGGCCGGTCAGGCCGGTGATCAGGGCCTTCAACTGGTAGCCGTGCAGCGGCTCGTCGTACAGGAAGCCGAGGATCGCGAGCGTCAGCACGGTCGGGGGCCCTCCGTCGTCGTGGTGTTCCGGCGGCTTGGCGCCGTCGCGGTGGTGGTCCGGACCGGCGGTCGGCAGCCCGTGGCCGCGCGTTCCGTGACGGCGCCACGATACCTCTTGTCGATGTGCATCGATTCGATGTATCTCTATTCGAGGTCATCGGGACCGAGGATCGACGGGGACAGCGGAGGAAGCATGCGGGGGCACCTGCCACGGCTCGTGGCACTGGCGGGACCGGTCTACGGGGAACTGCTCTCGGGGGTGGTCGCCTCGGTCGTCGGCGCCTACTGGGTGGCCGGGCTGGGCGCACCGGCGGTGGCCGCCGTCACCCTGGCCGGCACCGTGGAGAACCTGCTGCTCGGCCTGGTCCTGGTGGTCGCGTCCGGCACCACCGTGCGGCTCGCGCACGCCCACGGCGCCGGGGACCGGGCCGGGGCCGGGCGCGTCGCCCGGGCCGCGTGGCGGCTCTGCGCGCTCGGCAGCCTCCTGATCGCCGTCCCCGGCTTCCTGGCCCGGGAGCGGATCGCCGCCGCCTTCCTGGACGGCGAGGCCGCCGCGCTCGCCGGCGACTGGTTCACCGTGGCGTTCCCGGCCTTCGCCCTGTTCTTCGCCCAGCGGATCGCCGACGAGCTGTTCAAGGGCGTCGGCGACACCCGGACACCGCTGCGGACGGCCCTGCTCGGCAATGCCCTGCTGCTCGTCCTGGACCCGCTGCTGATCCTCGGGCCCGGCCCGTTCCCGGCGCTCGGCGTGACCGGCGCCGCGCTGGCGCTGACCGCCTCCCGCACGGTCGCCCTCGCCGCCACCGCCCTGCTCCGCCGCCGCCATCGGCTGCCGGCCCCGGCGGGCGGGATGCTCGCGGAGGGGCGCGCGATCGCCGTGACCGGCGCGCCGTTCGGCCTGGACTTCACCGCCCGGATGGGCGTCGGGACCGTCCAGCTCGGACTGGTCGCGGCCTTCGGAGTGTCGGCGGTGGCCGGGTACGGGGTGGGCTACCGCGTCCTGCTGATCGTCACCATGGCCTTCTACGCCGTCCGGCAGGCCGCCGCCATCGAGGCGGCCCGGTTGACCGGCGAGGCCCGGCGGGCCGGTGTCGACCCCGCCGCAGTCGTCCGCTCCCTCGCCCGTGACACCGCCAGGCTGGCCGGGGCGCTCGGTGCGGGCGCGGCCCTGCTCTGCGTGGCGGGCGCGCGACCGGTGACCGCGCTGTTCACCGACGACCCGGCGGTGGCCGGGGAGGCCGTCGGCTTCCTCCGGATGGCCGGCCTCTACCTGCTGCCCTACGCGCTGGTGGTCGCCCTCGGCGGAGTGCGGCAGGTAGCCGGCGGGGGACGGCGGCCGGTGGTCGCGGTGCTGCTCGGTCTCACCGCCCAGCTCGCCTCCGGCGCGGCTCTGTCGGGCCCGTTCGGCGTCCGCGGCCTGTGGGCCGGTATGACGATCGGCGCGCTGGTCCAACTCGCCCTGCTCCTGCTCCCGGTGTCCCGCCGTCGGGCCGGGGCCACCGGGGACGGACCGGGTGGGAGAGAGCCTGAGGAGGCGTCAGAAATTCGGTTGATCGAGCGGAACGCGCCTGCTTAAGCTGCGTACGATCGAATTCCGAAGTCCGGAGCGTGCGCTATGGAGTTGAGCTGTACCCGGCGCCCTGGGGCGGGCGCCGCCGCCGGGCCCGGAGGCCCCACCGCCGCCCTGGTGGCCGCCCTGCTCCGGCCATTTCGCGCCCGTCGGGGCACGTTCTGAACCGACATCCTGAACCGACGCATCCAGAATCGACGACCTGAACCGACGACCGACCTTGGCGGAGCATCAGCGACGCCGGCAACCTCCTGGCGGTGACTCTGATGGAGACGCAGGGCCTCGTGTCGATGACCGACGAGGCGCAGGTGCATTGGAAGGCACTGGGGGACACGACTCGGCGGCCGGCCGTTGTCCTGCTCCACGGTGGCCCCGGGCTGCCGGACTAT
Organism: Kitasatospora purpeofusca; assembly: GCF_034043715.1. Taxonomy (GTDB): domain Bacteria; phylum Actinomycetota; class Actinomycetes; order Streptomycetales; family Streptomycetaceae; genus Kitasatospora; species Kitasatospora purpeofusca_A. The sequence goes on from NZ_JAXCLC010000054.1 coordinate 33,215, forward strand.
CTGGGCCGTATCGCCCCCATGGTCGCGGACCTCGCGCCCGTGTACCGGTACGACCAGCGCGGCACGGGCCGATCCGCGTGGCGGGGCCGCCATTCGCTCGCCCGGCATGTCGAGGATCTCGCCGAACTCCTCGACGCGTGGGAGCTGTCCGAGGCCGTGCTGATCGGCCACTCCTACGGCACCGGCCTGGCGAGCCGGTTCTGTCTGCGGCACTCCGACCGGGTGCGCGCCGTGCTGCTGATGTGCGGGCCGTTCGTCGGGGACTGGCGGACCGAGGAGCGAGCGGAACGCGGTCGCCGGATGTCGGCGGTCCAGCAGCAGCGGCTCCAGGAGTTGGAGGAGTTGCCGCGGCGCACGGAGGAGCAGGAGGTCGAGCTGCTCACCTTGGCATGGTTCACCGACCACTCCGATCCCGGACGCGGGTGGCGCTGGGCGGCCGAGGAAGCCCGGCGGCGTCGACCGGTCAACTGGTCCATGAACGCCGACCTCGGTACGGAGGGACGCGCCGACCCGCTCGACGGGCACCTGGCCGAACTGCGCGCACGGCTGCCCGTGCGGGCGGAGCTCCTCGGTGGAGTCGACGATCCCCGCCCCGTGTCGGCACTTGAGTCGCTCGCGATCCGGCTGGCTCTTCCACTGACCCGGATCGAGGGTGCGGGGCACGAGCCTTGGCTGGAGCGGCCCGACGAAGTGCGTGCGCACCTGCGGCGATTCGTGCGGGCCGCCGTGGGCGCATAGGGCTTCAACGCTCAGTGTCCCGGAGTGCGGGTGCGGGTGCGGGTGCGGGTTCGGGGCCGGGTGCGGGTGCGGCGGGTCGATGGGCCGTCGGGAGGCGGGAGGCGGGTGGCGAGGAGTATGCCGGTGGCGCCTGCGGCGGCCAGGGTGATCAGCGCCGGGGTGAGGGCTTCGGCCGGTGGGCGGCCGGCGGCAAGGGTGGTCGCGGCGGCCACGCCCAGGGCGGGGCCGATGTTCATCGCGGTCTGCTGGAGCCCGCCTGCGACGCCGGCTGCCCCGAGTGGCGCGGCGCGGACGACCGCCGTCGTCGCGGTGGCCATCACCGCCCCGAAACCGGCGCCCAGCAGCAGGAACGCCGCGCTCGTCATGAGCACCGGGGTGTCCGGCCGGAACCCCGAGGCCACGAGGGTTCCCAGGGTGAGCGAGGACATCCCCGCCACCACCGTCCGGCGCGGGCCGTGACGTCGGCTCAGGGCCGCCGAGGCGGGAGCGGCCACCACCATCGCCAGCGCGAGCGGCAGTGCCCGGACCGCACAGGCGAGCGGGTCGAGGGTCAGTACGTCCTGGAGGAAGTAGGTGACGAGGAACAGCGTGCCGAACAGGGCCGCCGAGGCGGTGAGCAGGACGCCCAGCGCGGGGGCCACCGTCGGTGCCCGGAGGACGGCGGGCGGCAGCAACGGGTGCCGGGTCCGCCGTTCGTGGCGGAGGAAGGCCGTGCCGAGCGCCGTCGCGGTCGCCAGCCCGAGCCAGACCGCCGGGGACGGGCCGTGCTCGGGCACTCCGGCCAGCGTGAACACCAGCGCGGCCAGCGCGCCGCCCAGCAGCACGGCGCCCGGCAGGTCCAGCCCGGCACCAGGCGTCGGCGCGGCGGTGCCCGCGCCGCCGGCCACCTCGGCGCCGGTTCCCTTGGTGCCGGCCACCGCACCGTCGGCCCTCTCGGCGCCGGTCTCCTCGGCCGACGGGGGCAGTCGGACCAGCAGCGCCGAGACCCCGGCGACCGCCGCGGGGACGACCGTGAGGAAGAAGACCGACCGCCAGCCCAGTTGGGCGGTCAGGGCTCCGCCGACCAGGGGTCCGGCGGCGGCCGAGAGTCCGATCGCGCTGGTGCGCCAGGCGATCGGCCGGGCCAGCAGTTCGGCCGGGTAGACGGCCCGGAGCAGCCCGAGGGTGGCGGGCTGGAGCAGTGCGCCCGCCACGCCCTGGAGGACGCGCAGGCCGATCATCCAGCCGATGCCGGGGGCGAGGCCGATGCCCGCGGAGGTGGCGCCGAAGCCGATCGCGCCGATCGCGAAGACCCGGCGGTGGCCGAACCGGTCACCGAGCCGGCCGGCGAACACGAGCAGGGCGGCCACGGTGACCAGATAGGCGGTGCTGGTCCACTGCACGGCGGCGAGGGAGGTGTTCAGGTCGCGGCGGAGGCTGGGTTGGGCGACGGTGAGCACCGTGCCGTCGAGGGCGACGACGGCGGCACCGAGGACGCTGCCGACGAGGGTGAGGCGCCGGGCGCGGGCGGGCGTCACCCGGCATCCCGGCCGAGGTGGGCGTCGAGGGTGGCGCGGAGGACCGGTTCGACGCTGTCGCCGCCGGTGGCGAGGCGGAGACTGCCCCAGGCGCGGAGTTGGGCGAGGCCGTGCAGATTGGCCCAGAGCGCCGCCGCCACCACGGTGGGCGGCGGCCCGTCCCCGGCCCCGTCGCTCTCCCCGTCCCCATTCCTGCCCCCGCCGGGCGGCCGGATCGCGGCGACCAGGCGGGTGACGGCCTCGAAGAGGGGGAGGGAGGTGCGGCGCAGCTCCGCGCCGCTGCCCTCCAGCACGTCGTGCCGGAACATCAGCTCGAACATGCCCGGCCGCTCGGCCGCGAAGGCGAGGTAGCCGCAGGCGAGTTCGTCGAGCCGGGCCCGGGCCGCAGAGGCAGAGGCAGAGGCAGAAGTGGGGGCAGAGATGGGGGACGGAGCGGCGGGGCCCGGTGCGTCGAGGCCCAGCGTGGTGGCCAGCTCGTGGAAGCCGTGCCCGGCGATGGCGGCGAGCAGTTCGGCGTGGGTGGCGAAGTACCTGCGCGGGGCGCCGTGCGAGACCCCGGCCTGGCGGGCGATCTCGCGCAGGGTGAGGGCGTGGACGCCCTCGAGCGCGAGCAGTTCCACTCCGGCCGCGACCAGGCGGGCACGCAGGCCGACGGCCTTGTCCTGTTCGGTCATGGGGATCTGTCTATCAAGATCGAGTAGACACTGTCTACTCGCGCTCCCGTCCGGGCCGGAGGCACAATCGCGGCATGGACGAGGGCGGCGAGCCGGCCTGCTGGCTGGACCGGGTGTGCGAGGACTGCGGACGGGTGCGCGAACGGTCGGGCCCCGGCCCCTGTGAGCACTGCGGCAGCGGCGCGGACGCGGACGCGGACGCGGACGCGGGTGAGGACGAGAACGAGGCGGACAACGAGAACCCCCGGGCGGATCACCCGAGGAGGTGAGCCGCCCGGGGGCGGGGGAGCCAGTGGTGCCGTGGCCGCCGGGGCACCGGCATGCGGACGCCGGGCGTCCCCGGGTCAGCGTGACAACCCGTCCAGAGCCTGACCGGGGCCCGGTTCCAGCGCCACCTCGGTGTCCGGGGAGTCCTCCACCGGTTCCGCCCCCGCCGGTTCCGCACCCGCGGCCTTCGCAGGCAACACTGCTCCGGGCCCGGCCGCAGCCCCGCCCGCAGTCCCGCCCGCCCGCGCCTCCGGCGCCCAGGCGCGCCGCCGCCGCGCGACCACCGCGCCCAGCCGCTCGACGGCGGGCTGGGTGTACCGGGCGGCCAGTGGCCCGGTGACCACCAGGATCAGCACGTACGCCGTGGCCAGCGGCCCGAGCCCGGGCTCGATGCCGGCCGTCACGGCCAGCCCGGCGATGACGATCGAGAACTCGCCCCGGGACACCAGCGCCCCGCCGGCCCGCCACCGTCCACGGGTGGCGATCCCCGCCCGCCGGGCCGCCCAGTAGCCGGTCGCCACCTTGGTGACGGCGGTGACGGCGGCCAGCAGCAGTGCCGGCAGCAGGACCGGCGGGATGCTGGTCGGATCGGTGCTGAGGCCGAAGAACACGAAGAACACCGCCGCGAAGAGGTCGCGCAGCGGGCTCAGCAGGGTGTGCGCACCCTCGGCGGCCTCCCCGGAGAGCGCGATGCCGACCAGGAACGCGCCGACCGCCGCCGACACCTGGAGCTGCTGCGCGATGCCGGCGACCAGCAGCGTCAGCCCCAGCACCACCAGCAGCAGCTTCTCCGGGTCGTCGTGCGAGACGAAACGGGAGATCAGCCGGCCGTAGCGGAGCGCGACGAACAGCACCGCTCCCGCCGTGGCGAGCGCGATGGCGAGGGTGATCGAGCCGGCGACCAGTCCGGCCCCGGCCAGGAGGGCGGTGAGGATCGGCAGGTAGACCGCCATCGAGAGGTCCTCCAGCACCAGGATGCTGAGGATCACCGGGGTCTCCCGGTTGCCCAGCCGTCCGAGGTCGCCGAGCACCTTGGCGATGACGCCCGAGGAGGAGATCCAGGTGACGCCCGCCAGCACCACGGCCGCCACCGGGCCCCAGCCGAGCAGCAGCGCGGCGACCGCGCCGGGTGTCGCGTTGAGCAGGAAGTCGACCGCGCCGGCCGGGTACTGGGCTTTCAGGTTGGTGACCAGGTCGGCTGCGGTGTACTCCAGACCCAGCATCAGCAGCAGCAGGACGACGCCGATCTCGGCGCCGGTCGCCACGAACTCCTCGCTGGCGCTCAGCGGCAGCAGCCCGCCGGTGCCGAAGGCGAGGCCGCCGAGGAGGTAGAGCGGGATCGGCGAGAAGCCGTACCGGCCGGCGATCCGGCCGAGCAGGCCGAGGACGAGGATGACCGAGCCGAGCTCGATGAAGACGGTGGCGGTGTGCACCCCCCGATCACCCCCGCTCCAGGATCGCCGCCGCCGCGTCCACACCCTCGCGGGTGCCGATCACGATGAGCGTGTCCCCGCCGGCCAGCCGGAAGTCCGGCGGGGGCGAGGGGACGGCGCCGGTGCGCCGCAGTACGGCGACGATCGAGGCGCCGGTCTCGGTGCGCATCCGGGTCTCGCCGAGCAGTCGCCCGTTCCAGTGCGAGGTGCCGTCGACCGGGAGCCGCTCGGCGACCAGGCCGAGGTCGGTGGTGTGCAGCAGGGCCGGGCTGTGGTGGGTCGGGGTCAGGGCGTCGACCAGGGCGGCGGACTCCTCGGCGGTCAGCCGGAAGGCCTGTGAGCAGGCGTCGGGGTCGTCGGAGCGGTAGACGTTGAGGCTGCGTGAGCCGTCGCGGTGGGCGATCACCGACAGGTGCCGCTGTTCTCGGGTGGTGAGGTCGTACTGGACGCCGACACCGGGCAGCGGAGTGGTCCGGACACGGGCGATCGACACGGCGGCTGTCCTCTCGTCAGGGGGGTTCCCTCGGTGGTGCGCGGGCGCGGACACGGGCGCGCCGGGGCAGGGGAACACCGGCGCCTGACCGCGTACGGGACGCGAACGCGCAACCGGATCAATAGTAATGAGTATGTAAAGTCCGAAAATGTGGCCAGGCCCGTGCGGGCGCCGGAGGGCGCGCGCACGGGCCTGCTACGGACCAGGTGACTGCGTGACGGTCCGCGGTTCTGGAGCTCGGGGGGTCCGACGCCGTGGGTCTACTGCGGCGGCCGGTCGTCCCGCAGCTGGTCCTTGATCTTGTCCTGCGCCGTGTCGACGTGGCCGCTGTACTTGCCCTGCGTCCGCTCGTCGGCCAGGTCGCCGGCTTTGTCCACACCCCTCTCGGCCTGGTCCTCATGGCCCTTGAGCAGGCCCTTCAGCTTATCCAACATGGACATCTGGTCACACTCCCGGAAGAGACGGCCCCACCTCCTCCAGCATCGCCGCAGACCGGCGTGGCCGCATCCGGTCAGGTTTCGCGCCGGGGTTGGCAAGACGTCCGGGAGCATGTCAAATCGGGAGATCCACAGACCGTCGGAAGGACTCACGTTGAACGTTCGCACCGGTCGCCCGGCCACCGCACTCCGCTCGAAGGCCGCCCCCACGCGCAGGGCGGCGGGCGCCGCGCTGGCGGTCGCGGCGCTGGTGACCCCGCTGCTGCTGGTCGGCGCCGGCAGCGCCGCCGCCGACGCGGACCCGGCCCGCAACGGCGCGAAGCTGGCGGCCCGGCTGATCGCGGGCAGTGACGCCGACGACGCCTTCGGGACCCTGGAGGCGTTCCAGCGGTTCGCCGACCGCAACGGCGGCACCCGGGTGGCCGGCGCCCGGGGCCACGAGCAGTCCGCCCAGTACGTCTACGACCAGGCCCGCCGGGCCGGGTTGAAGGTCTCCAAGCAGGAGTTCGAGTACACCTTCTTCCAGGCCCTCTCCGAGCGGTTCGCCGTCGTCTCCCCGCAGGCCGAGACGGTGCCGTTGAAGGCCATGACGTACTCCCTCAGCGGCCCGGCGGGGGGCATCACCGCCGAGCTCGCGGTCGTGCCGGTGGACGACACCACCGGCTGCGAGGCGTCCGACTACGCGGCCGGCGCCTTCACCGGCAAGGTCGCGCTGATCAAGCGCGGCGGGTGCAGCTTCGCGGTCAAGCAGGCGGCCGCGGCGGCCGCGGGCGCGGCCGCCGCCGTCGTGTACAACAACACCGACGCCGAGCTCAGCGGCACGCTGGGGGAGCCGGACGCCGGGCGGCTCCCGGTCGGCAGCACCAGCAAGGCGGCCGGCGAGGCCCTCGCCGCCAAGGCCGCCGCCGGGCCGGTCACCGTCAGCCTGGACCTGCGCACCTTCATGGAGAAGCGCAAGACCTGGAACGTGCTGGCGGAGACCCCCGGTGGGGACCCGAACAACACCGTCGTGGTCGGCTCCCACCTCGACTCGGTGGTCGAGGGGCCCGGCATCAACGACAACGGCTCCGGTTCGGCCGGCATCCTCGAGGTCGCCAAGAACCTCGGCACCCGGCCGGTCAAGAACAAGGTGCGGTTCGCCTGGTGGTCCGCCGAGGAGTTCGGCCTCAAGGGCTCCGAGGCGTACGTGAACTCGCTCTCCGAGGCCGAGAAGAAGAAGATCCGGCTCTACCTCAACTTCGACATGATCGCCTCGCCCAACTCGGCCCAGTTCGTCTACGACGGCGACGACTCCGACCACGTCGGCGCGGGTCCGGGCCCGGTGGGCTCCGCCCAGATCGAGCGCCTGATCACGGACTTCCTCGACGACTGGAGCGTCCCGCACGAGGGCACCGACTTCACCGGCCGCTCCGACTACGGGCCGTTCATCGAGGCGGGCATCCCGGCCGGCGGCACCGACACCGGCGCCGAGGTGATCAAGAGCGCCGCCCAGGCGGCGACGTACGGCGGCACCGCCGGGGTCGCGTTCGACAAGTGCTACCACAAGGCCTGCGACAACCTGGACAACCTGGACCTCGCCGCCTTCGATCTCAACATCGACGCCATCGCCAACGCCGTCGGCCGCTACGCGTGGGACCTCTCCTCGCTGACCGCGCCCGTCGCGCCGAAGCAGACCGAGGGCCAGGTGGGCAGCGGCGGCGGCCTCCAGGAGAGCCACGCCCACGAGGTCGCGGCCTGACCTGGGCCCGACCTGGGCCTGATCCGGGCCCGACCTCGGCCCCATCCGGGCCCGACCCGACCCGGCCCGCCCCGGCTCCGGCCCCGCCCCCCGCTTTCTCGGGGAGGCGGGGCCGAACGCCTGTCGGAATCCCGCCGGGACGCCCGCCGGGGCCGGGCGATCGGGGGTCCGCCGGGTGTGCGGAGCGGTGGCCTGACACCATGGACGGCGAGAGCACGACACCGCGACACCCTCGGAGGAATCAGCACCATGAGCAGTACGCACTACGACGTCGTCGTTCTCGGGGCCGGTCCCGGCGGGTACACCGCGGCGGTCCGCGCCTCCCAGCTCGGCCTGAAGACCGCCGTCGTGGAGTCGAAGTACTGGGGCGGGGTCTGCCTGAACGTCGGCTGCATCCCGTCGAAGGCCCTGCTGCGCAACGCGGAACTCGCGCACATCTTCACCAAGGAGGCCAAGACCTTCGGCATCAAGGTCGAGGGGAAGGTCACCTTCGACTACAGCGAGGCGTTCAAGCGCAGCCGCACCGTCGCCGACGGCCGCGTCAAGGGCGTCCACTACCTGATGAAGAAGAACGGCATCACGGAGTACGACGGCCGCGGCACCTTCGTCGACGACCACACCCTCCAGGTCGCCCTGAACGGCGGCGGCTTCGAGGTCGTCACCTTCGACCACTGCGTCATCGCCGCCGGTGCCAGCACCCGGCTGCTGCCCGGTACCGCTCTGAGCGACCGCGTGGTCACCTACGAGGAGCAGATCCTCACCGAGGACCTGCCGGGCAGCATCGTCATCGCGGGTGCCGGCGCGATCGGCGTCGAGTTCGCCTATGTGCTGCACAACTACGGTGTGCAGGTCACCATCGTGGAGTTCCTCGACCGGATGGTGCCGCTGGAGGACGCGGACGTCTCCGCCGAGCTGGCCAAGCAGTACCGCAAGCTCGGGATCCAGGTGCTCACCTCGACCCGGGTGGACTCGATCGACGACAAGGACCCGGCCGCCAAGGTCAAGGTCACCGTCACCGCCAAGGACGGGCAGCAGCAGGTGCTGGAGGCGGACAAGGTCCTCCAGGCGATCGGCTTCGCGCCGCGCGTCCACGGCTACGGCCTGGAGAACACGGGCGTCGAGCTCACCGAGCGGGGCGCGATCGCGGTCGACGGCCGGGGCCGGACCAACGTCCCGCACATCTTCGCCATCGGTGACGTCACCGCCAAGCTGATGCTGGCGCACGCCGCCGAGTCGATGGCCGTGATCGCCGCCGAGACCATCGCCGACGTGGAGACCATGGAGCTGGACTTCGCGATGATCCCGCGCGCGACCTACTGCCAGCCGCAGATCGCGAGCTTCGGCTACACCGAGGCGCAGGCCCGCGAGCTCGGCTACGACGTCAAGGTCTCCAAGTTCCCGTTCACCGCCAACGGCAAGGCGCACGGCCTCGGCCACCCGGTCGGCTTCGTCAAGGTCATCAGCGACGGCACCCACGGCGAGCTGCTCGGCGCCCACCTGATCGGCCCCGAGGTCACCGAGCTGCTGCCGGAGCTGACGCTGGCCCAGCAGTGGGACCTCACCGTGCACGAGGTCGCCCGCAACGTGCACGCGCACCCGACGCTGGGCGAGGCGGTCAAGGAGGCGATCCACGGGCTGGCCGGTCACATGATCAACATGTGATCAGCCCGTTGGGCGACCGGGTCCGCCCGGCGGGGACTACCCCCCCGCCGGGCGGGCCCGTCGCGTTTTCGCACGGCCCGGCCGGGCCCGGCCCGGTGCGCCCGGGTCGCGCCGGAGGTGGCCGGCGCACGGCCCGGCCCGCGGCGGTCAGAGCGCCGGGGACGGCGGCCGCTCGAAGAAGGACTCCAGCACCACGGTGGCCTGGGTCCCGTTGACGCCCTCGATCGCGTAGAGCCGGCGCAGCACGTCCTGGAGCTGCTCGGTCGTCGGCGTCCGCACCTTGACCAGCACCGACGCGGCGCCGGCGATGATGTGGGCCTCCTCGATCTCGGGGATCGCGGCGAACGCCCCGGCCGAATCGCCCATCCACGCGGACGAGTCGACCATCACGAAGGCCAGCACCCCGAGGCCGAGCGCCTTCGGGTCGACCTCCACCGTCGTGCGGCGCAGGACGCCGCGCTCACGCAGCTTGCGCACCCGCTCGTGGGCGGCGGCGGTGGAGAGTCCCACGGCGCGGCCGAGTGCCGCGTACGCCTGGCCCGCGTCCTGCTGGAGCAACGCCACCAGGGCCCGGTCGGTGCCGTCCAGATTTTCGATCGCCATGGCAGAACCATACCTGGTTCTGTCATACTCATGATCATCAGAACCATATTCGGCCGTTTGCGATGGGACATGAATGATGTCTGGTCAAATTGAGTACGGACTGTACGAGATCCTGGACGACCGTTTCCGCCCCTGCACCTACGGGGACTCCCGGCTCGAGCAGCTGCACGGGGACTGCCGCTGGGCCGAGGGCCCGCTCTACGTGCCCGCCTGGCGGCAGCTGATCTGGAGCGACATCCCCAACGACCGGATCCTGCGCTGGGACGAGTCCACCGGGGCGGTCGGTGTCCTCCGGCCGGTGGCCGGGCACAGCAACGGCAACACCCTCGACCGCGAGGGCCGCCTGATCACCTGTGAGCAGGGAAACCGCCAGGTCACCCGCACCGAGCACGACGGCACGGTCACCGTCCTCGCGAGCCACTACCGGGGCAAGCGGCTCAACTCGCCCAACGACGCGGTGGTCCGCTCGGACGGCGCGATCTGGTTCTCCGACCCGGACTTCGGTATCACCAGCGACTACGAGGGCCATGTCGCCGAGAGCGAGATCGGCGCCTGCAACCTCTACCGGATCGACCCGGACAGCGGCGAGGTCCAGCTCGCCGCCGACGGCTTCCGCGGCCCCAACGGCGTCCTGCTCTCCCACGACGAGCAGCGCCTCTACGTCTCCGACAGCCGCGCCGGGCACATCCGTGCCTTCGACATCCGCGAGGACGGCACCCTGGCCGGGGGCGACGTCCACATCGAGGGCAGCGGCAGCCGCTTCGACAACATCCGCTTCGACCGCGACGGCCGGCTCTGGGCGGCGGCGTTCGAGAACGGCATCCACTGCTACGCCGAGGACGGCACCCTCATCGGCCGCATCCTCGTCCCCGAACCCGTCTCCAACCTCACCTTCGGCGGCCCCAAGAACAACCGCCTCTTCATCACCGCCACCACCTCGCTGTACTCGCTGGTGACCTCGATGAGCGGCACCCACCGGGTCCCCCGCCACGCCTGACGCGCCGCCGGTGACACGGCAGCCGGTGACACGGCCGCCGGTCACGCGGCCCCGGTGCGACGTGCCGCGTCGCACCGGGCCGTCGTCATGTCGCGTCGCACCGGGTCGCCGTTGTGCCGTCCCCGTCGAGCTGCCGTCCCCGTCGAGGTGCCGCCCCCGTCAAGGTGCCGTCAGGACGGGGCAGGTCCGCGTACGCCCCGCGTCAAGGGCCGGTGCGGACGCCCGCCCGTGGGGTGGACTGGATCTGCGAGCGGGACCGACCGAGGCCCCCGCCGCGACCGGAAGGACGGCGACCCGCCATGACCGAGTTCCAGGTGATCTCCGACGACCCCCGCGACCGCCGGCTGTCCGGTGCCGCCGAGGAGGCCCTGCTGCGCCGACTGCTGCACGGCACCGTGTTCGCCCCCCGGTCCGACGCGGCCGCCACCACGGCGGCGGACCGCGAAGCCGGGGAACGCCGGGCGAGTTCCGCGCACTGCCGCCACGCGATGCACTACGAGGACTGACCACCCGTCGGCCGGCCCACCGCGCCGCCGACCCCGTCCGTCCCCTTCCGCCCTGTTCCGACCAGGAGCACCGTGTGACGAGCATCCTCCGCACTCCCCAGCCCTCCCCGGGCCCCGAATCCCCTCGATCCGCTCAGCCCCCTCGATCCGCTCAGGCCTCCCGATCCGCTCGGTCGCCCCGGACCGCCCGGCCGCTGCCCGCCGCCGACCCCGGCCCGCTCGGCAGTCCGTGGCCCGCCTCCGCCCGTCCCGGGCCGAACGGGGACCTGCTGATCGGCGGCGTCGGACTGGCCGAGGCCGCCGACCGCTTCGGCACCCCGCTCTACGTCCTCGACGAGCAGGAGTTCCGCTCCCGCGCCCGGGCCTTCCGCCGCGCCCTGCCGAAGGCCGAGGTCTTCTACGCCGCCAAGGCGTTCCTGTGCGGCGCGGTGGCGGACTGGGCCGCCGACGAGGGACTCGGCCTCGACGTCTGCTCGGCCGGCGAACTCCGCCTGGCCACGGCCGCCGGCTTCCCGCCCGAGCGCATCCTGCTGCACGGCAATGCCAAGACCCCCGAGGAACTGCGCCTCGCCCGCCGCCTGCGGGTCGGCCGGATCGTCGTCGACGGCGCCGCCGAGATCCCCCGGCTGGCCGCCCTGACCGTCGCGGACGCCCCGCAGCGGGTGCTGGTCCGGGTCCTGCCGGGGGTGGCCGCCGGGCACCACCGCGCGGTGCGGACCGGCGTCGACGGGCAGAAGTTCGGCTTCCGGATCGCCGGAGGGGACGCCGCCGACGCGGTCGCCCGGATCCTCGGCCAGCCCGGCCTGCGGCTCACCGGCCTGCACTGCCACCTGGGCTCCCAGATCACCGAGGCCGGACCCTACCTCGCCGCCGTCGACCGGCTGGTCGGACTCCTCGCCGAGATCCGCGACCGGCACGGCGTAGAACTGCCCGAACTCGACCTCGGCGGCGGGTACGGCGTCCGCTACCTCGCCGGGGACGCGGAGCTGGACCCGGACCGCTTCGCCGCCGAGCTCACCGCCCGCCTCGCCGCCCGCTGCGCCGAACACGGCCTCGCCGTGCCCGGGCTGCTGGTCGAGCCCGGCCGGGCGATCGCGGCTCCGGCCGGGGTGGCGCTCTACCGCGTCCTGTCGGTCAAGCGCGGCACGGACGGACGGGCCTTCGCGGCCGTGGACGGCGGCATGAGCGACAACCCGCGCCCCGCGCTCTACGGCTCCGCCTACCAGGTGCGGACGGTCGGGCGGCCCACCGACGGTCCGACCGCGACCTTCGACGTGGTCGGCCGGCACTGCGAGGCCGGTGACGTCCTGGTGCGCGGCGCCACGCTGCCGGCCGGCCTGCGCCCGGGGGACCTCCTGGCCGTTCCGGCCGCCGGCGCCTACCAGCTCTCGATGGCCTCCGGCTACAACCTGGTCGGCCGGCCGCCGGTCGCCGCCGTGCGGGACGGGCGGCTGCGCCTGCTGATCCGGCGGGAGACCGTCGAGGACCTCCGCGCCCGCGAGGTCGGCCGCTGACCCCTGGACACCCGAGCTGTCAACGCTGGTCGAGGTGGCGGCCGCAGGTGACCTGTCTCACTGAGGTTTGACGGGTCTCATCGGAGTTTGACCGTTCGGGATTCGTCTCATCGGACTTTGACGTCGCAGGTCAGATACGGTGCGTACATGACTGAGGGCCTTCCTCCCGACGTGGCTGACGTGCTCGGCGACCTCCTTGACGGCGATGATCCGGTTCACCTGGCGCTCCGTGCCCAAGTACCCCATCTGCAAGTGAGAGAGCGCTGTACGTGCGGGTGTGGCACGACCTACTTCGAGCTCGATGCGGCCTCGGTTCAACCGGCACCGTCCGGGCCGAGCACGGTGGTGGCCGCCGACGCCCAGATCTACACCGAGAACGGCGACTGCCCGGGCGAAGTCCTGGTCTTCGTCGAGGCCGGCTACCTCTCCTGGCTTGAGGTCTGCTCCTGGAGCGACGACACCGAGGTCACGCCGGCCCTGGCCCAGAGGACGCTGCGCCGTTGACGCCGGGGTTCCTGGCACCTGTGCTCGAATGCTGTTACGCACGATCTCCGAGGTGAGGGGATTCGAGGGCGTGAGTTGGATGGAGGGAGTGCGGGTGACTGGTCAGACCGTGAAGATCGCGGCGCTCTGCGAGTGCGGCCACATGGCGGTGCAGCAGGTGAATCAGTTCATCAACCGCGGCGAGTTGTGGTGGGATGCCGAGTTCTCCTGTGACAGCTGCGGCTCCTACCGGTGCGAGCATGCCGGGCCGGGGACGGCGCCGGACGATGAGTGGCGACAAGCGTTGCTGGCAGCGAATGGAGCCGCCAGACTGCGGCTGGTCAGGCCGGTGCCCAGTCTCGTGCAGGCCATGAAGGTCTTCCGTGACGTCTCGGGCGTCTCGTTGCCGCAGGCCCGGGGACTCGTCGAGCAGCTGAGCAGCGACGGTGTGGTGGGCACCCTGGCGGAGATGGAGTTCTTGAAGACACGGCTGCAGCTTCGCGGTATCCCGGTAGACGTCGACAGGTAGCGGAGCCCGGGAACCGCTCGGTCAAACTTCGTTGAGACTGATCGAACTTCGATGAGACGGGTCAGCAGGAATCCTGGATCCGAAGGGTGGCAGCCACGGGCATCGAGCTGATGCACGACTCCACGTCCTCGCCGACGGCGCGGGGCCCGTCTCCTGGATTCCGGCGGTCCCGCCGGAGGGAGCCGGGAGACAGGCCCCGCGGGCGGAGGGTCAGCCGACCGGCCAGCCGTCCACGGTGGTGACGGTGCGGTGATAGGGGCCGTCCGGGCCGGTGCTGCGGTAGTCCTCGGTGGAGGTGCCGGTGCGGACGGTGGTGTCGCCGTCGTGGCGGTGGGCGGTCGGGCGCAGGGTGTGGTCGACGGTGCTGCGTTCGGTCACCCGGGCGCCGGTGGCCGTGGTCGCCTCGCGGTGTTGGCCGAGGTCCATGGCGGTGGTCTGGTCGGTGTTGCCGGCCGCGTCCTCGGTGTACCGGTAGGTGACGTCGAGCGGCTGGCTCTCGTGGACCGTGCTGGTGCGCCGGGGGCCGGAGCCCCAGGTGGCGGTGGTACGGGTGAGGTCGGTGCGGTTGCGCAGGGTCAGGTCGTTGCCGTTGGAGCGGAAGCGCTGGGTGGAGTCGAACACGAGGTCGTCGCGGACCTCGGTGGTGACCCGGCCGTGCGAGGTCTGGAGCCAGCCCCGGGCGAGGTCGTGCCGGGCGGCGGTGACCGTCCAGTCGCCGCTGCCGCCGCCGTGGTCGCTGAGGGTGGTGGCGGTCGCGGCCTCCGGGGCGACCCGGTAGTCGGTCAGCTGTCCGGTGGTGCGGGCGGCGGCGCGGTCGACCTCGGCGAAGAGGTTGACCTGGCCGCTCCAGAGGTCGTTGCTGCGGGCCTCGGCGGCGTTCACGGCGATCCCCACCCGGTGCGGGCGGCCGTCCACCAGCAGCCCGGCGTACGGGGTGAGGTCCAGCCGGTAGGCGGGCAGGTCGAAGGCGAAGACGCCCGGTGTGGGGCGCCACAGCAGCGGGTCCCAGCCGCCGGTGTAGATGACGGGGTAGGGCCAGACCGCGCCGACCACCCGTCCGTCGACGCTGAGCCGCAGCTCGCGGAACGGGCCCTGGCCGCAGGCGCCGGTCCCCGGGTTGGCGCGGGCGAACTCCTCGGGGGCGGAGGCGTAGGCGAACTCCTCGCAGGCGCCGCCGCCGCGCGCGTACACCTCGGCGGTCAGGCGCTCCAGGTTGGGCGGGAAGGTCAGGTCGGTGCCGGCGCTCGGCGTCGCCCGGTCGAGTCCGAAGGGCCCGGTGGTGAGCAGCCGGTCGGCGGTCCTGGCGGCGGGGTGGCGGGCGGAGGTGGTGTAGAAGGTCAGGCTCGCGGAGATCCGGAACACGCCGGTGTAGGTGTCGTCCGTGACGTTGGCGAGGTCGAGCGCGAAGGGCTGCGGCCCGGCGGCGAACAGCGGCGCGTAGCGGGTGACATCGCGTTCGAGCGCCCACTCGATGCCGTCCTTGGACGGCTCGGGGGTGGAGGAGAGCAGGACCTGTACGCCGCCGACCCGGACGGTGAACAGCCGGTCGAACTGCCGCCCGGCGACCTGCCCGTGCAGGTCGAGCACGACCGCGGACCAGGGGCCGGCGCAGTCGGCGGGCGGGGCGACGGTGGTGGTGTAGGGCGTGTCCGGCGGGTTCCCGTAGCCGTTGCGGAACGGCTGGTCGCGCATCACGTCGACGGTGCAGGAGCGGGTGTCGGGCCGGGTGAGCGGCTTCGCCGCGGTGAACGGGTCGTGGTAGTCGGTGCCGAAGTCGGCGTGCGCCGGTCCGGCGGCCGTCAGCGCCCCGGCCAGGGCGAGGAGGACGGCGCCGGCCAGTCGGCCGGCTCGTCGGATCAGTGGATGGACGGCCAAGGGGGGCCCTCTCCCGGCCGACCGGAGGGTGGGGCGAGGACGGTCGGCGCGTAGCTCGTCGGACGGTTCCGGCATCCTCCCGAGCATGGCATGCAAGCGTCAAGCGGTCCGTGCCCGGAGTCGAGGGGCGTTCGGGGACGGGGAGTGCCCGGGCAGGGTCCGGGCGGGGCGGCAGGATGGCCGGGTGACCGACATCATTCTCAACCTCTGGCGG
Organism: Kitasatospora purpeofusca; assembly: GCF_034043715.1. Lineage (GTDB taxonomy): Bacteria > Actinomycetota > Actinomycetes > Streptomycetales > Streptomycetaceae > Kitasatospora > Kitasatospora purpeofusca_A. The sequence goes on from NZ_JAXCLC010000054.1 coordinate 48,895, forward strand.
CAGCACCTCGGCACCGTGCCCGAGGAGGTGTGGGACCGCACCGATCTGACGGTCCTCGTCCTCGCGGACACCGGCATCACCGAAGTCCCGCCCCGGATCGGCCGGCTGCACCGGGTGCGGACCCTCGACCTCGGGCACAACCGGATCTCCGCCGTCCCGGAGGAGCTCGGCGACCTCGCCGGCCTCACCGACTTCCTCTACCTGCACGACAACGCGCTCACCGGGCTCCCGGCGGCCCTCGGCCGGCTCACGGCGCTCCGCTACCTCAACGTCGGCGAGAACCGGATCGCCGAACTCCCGGCCGGGATCGGCGCGATGACCGGCCTGGTCGAGCTGCGGGCCCAGCACAACCTGCTCACCGCGCTGCCGGACTCGCTCGGCGGCCTGCGGGCGCTGCGCGAACTCTGGCTGCGCGGCAACGCGTTGACCGGCCTGCCGGACTCCGTCGCCGGGCTCGCCGAGCTGCGCGAACTCGAACTCCGCGAGAACGCGCTCACCGAGGTGCCCCCGGCCCTGGCCGGCCTGCCCCGGCTGCGCCGACTGGACCTGCGCGGCAACCGGATCACCGCGCTGCCGGACTGGCTGGCGGACGGGGCGGCGGGGCTGCCCGCGCTGGAGAAGCTGGACCTGCGCTGGAACCCGGTCGAACCGGCGCCGTCCCTGCTCACCGCCCTGGCGGCACGCGGCTGCGAGGTCCTGCACTGAGCCCCGGGCGGCGGGGCGGCCTGGCGGTGGGGCGGCGGGGCGACCGGGCGGCCCTCCCCGGCCGGACGGAAAACCGTTCGCCCACCGGGGCGTTCGGCTGCTAGCGTGGATGTTATGAAGCGCGCTGCAGCCGTCCTCACGACGACGCCGGAGAGAGTCCCGGCGCGCTGACTGCTGAGCTGGTCCGAAGCCCCGGGGCGAGTGCCCCGGGGCTTCGCCGTACCGGTCCACTCGCCCGCACCGCAGAGTGGAGACCCCCATGAACAGCCACCCGATCGCGTCCGACGCAGCCCCCGCCTCCGACGCGGCACCCGCCCCCGACGCCGCCCCTGCGCCCGCCCGAAGCGCCGGACCCGACGGCGACCACCGCCGGCTGGGCCGCGCGCTCGGACTCTTCGACACCGATCCGCTGATCGGCTCCGGCCTCCCGTACTGGCTGCCCGACGGCGCCGAGATCCGGCACACCCTGGAGGAGTTCGTCCGCGACCGCGAGCGGCGCGCCGGATACCGCCACGTGTACTCGCCCGTCCTCGGCAAGCGCGAGCTGTACGAGATCTCCGGCCACTGGCAGCACTACCGGGACGACATGTTCCCGCCGATGGACCTCGGCTCCGAGCAGGTCGTGCTGCGCCCCAGCCTCTGCCCGCACCACGCCCTGATCTACCGCTCACGGCCCCGCAGCCACCGGGAACTGCCCCTGCGGATCGCCGAACTCGGCGGCATGTACCGCTCCGAACTCTCCGGCGTGCTCGGCGGGCTGACCAGGGTACGGGCGATCCAGCTGAACGACGCGCACGTCTTCTGCACCCCCGAGCAGGCCGCGGACGAGGCGGTGGCCGCGCTGGAGCTGATCGGCGAGGCACACCGCGCGCTCGGCATCCGGCCGGTCCGCTACCGGCTCTCGCTGCCGGGCGAGGGCGGCAAGTACGTGGCGGACCCGGCGCTGTGGGAACGGGCCACCGCGCTGCTGACCGAGGTGCTGTCGCGCTCCGGCGTGCCGTACGAGGCGGTGGCGGGCGAGGCCGCGTTCTACGGGCCGAAGATCGATGTCCAGATCGCCGACGCGGCGGGGCGCGAGTCCACCCTCTCCACCGTGCAGATCGACTTCCACCAGCCGGAGCGGTTCGGCCTCCAGTACATCGGGCCGGACGGCGCGAAGCACCGCCCGGTGATGGTGCACCGCAGTGTCATCGGCAGCGTGGAGCGGGTGGTCGCCCATCTGATCGAGCTCTACGGCGGGGCCTTCCCGGCCTGGCTCGCACCGACCCAGCTGGTGCTGCTGCCGCTGACCGAGGGCGAGCGGGCCCGGGCCGAGCAGCTGCGCGAGCGCTGTATGGACCTCGGGCTGCGGGCCGAGCTCGCCGGGCCCGAGCGCGGCAGCCTGGGCGCGCGGATCCGGGAGGCCCGGCTCATCCCGTACCAGGCGGTCATCGGTCCGCGCGAGGCGGCGGACGGGCTGCTCGCCCTGCGCCTGCGGGACGGCCGGCGGCCGGAACCGCTGCCGGCGGGGGAGGCGCTGGCCCGGATCCGCGCGCTCGTCGGCGCGTGCGCCCAGGAGCTGTGGGACGAGCCGGGGGAGAGCCGGGGCGGGTCCGCCGGATGACGCCGGGCGGTCGCCACCGGACCGCGTCGGGCCCAGTCGGGCTCAGTCGTACACAGTCGGGCGCAGTCGTACACGTACGACTAGCGGCGCGCGCGGTGTGTCGGCCGGGCCGCCCGGCACATCCGCCGTTCGAATGGGGGCGGCGGCCGCCGTCCCCGGCCACCGCTGTCCCCAGTCGTCGCTCCTCCGGAGGTATCCCATGCGCCTCGCCCGCCGAATCGTCGTCGCCGCCCTGACGGCCGGGCTGGCCCTCGGCGGGGTGGCGGTCGCCGCCCCCGCCACCGGCGTCACGCTGCGCCCGCTGCCGGTCCCGGACTCCCGGTACTGCACGGCCGCGGTCGGCCACACCCCGGTCGCCGCCCGCCAGGTCGTCCCGCTGCACGGCCGGACCTGCTCCGCGCTCTACCACCTGGACGCCCCGCGGTAGGGTCCGTCCTCCGGACCGGGCCGGGCGGTCGATCCGTGTACAGGTCCCGCACCGGGGCGCGGCCCGTCCGCCCCGGTGCGGGGCGGACGGGCCGCGGTGGCCGGGCGGGGGGTCAGCTCAGCCGGGTCGGGACGGGGCGCTTGCCGTCGAGGGAGGCGACGCCGATGGCGGTGAGTGCCTCGGGGTAGAGCTGGACGTCGGCGATCCGGCCGGCGGTGTACTCCCCGTAGGCGCCCTTGTAGAGGCGGCGGCCGAGCTGCAGCGGGCCGGTCGCGTTCCAGACGGTGCCCGCGTACTCGGCGGTGGCCGCGGCCTCGCCGTTGACGTAGAGACGCAGGTCCGCGGAGTCCGCGTCGTAGACGCCCACCAGGTGGTACCAGGTGTCGGTCTTCGGTGCCAGCGCGCCGGTGGTGGGTCCGTAGGCGCTGGTGAAGGCGCCGGCGGTGTCGTCCGCGTGGGCGTGTCCGAAGGCGAACGCGTGGGCCCCGCTGGAGTAGTACAGCTGGAGGGCGTTGGCGTTGGTGCCCGACTGGGAGACGAAGGTGGAGTTGTCGGTGAGGCTGGTGAGCTTCACCCAGGCCGACACGGTGTAGCTGCGGCCGGTGTCCACCGCCGGACCGGCGGTCGCGGCGTACCCGGTGGAGCCGTTGAGGGTCAGGACCCCGCCGCGCGCCGGGTCGGTGCCGAGGGCCGCGCCGCCGGTGAGGGTGAGGCCACCGCTCGGGCGGATGCTGTCCGCGGTGCTGTCGAGCTTCCACCAGGCGGAGGGCTGGCGGACGTTGCCGATGCCGACCGGGTTCCCGAACTGGGCGAGGCCGCCGGTCGGTGCCGCGCCGGGGTACTCGGTCAGCCGGCCGGAACCGGAGCCGGCGTAGAGCGCGGGGTACCCGGTGCCCTGCACGTCACCCGGGGAGGCGACGGTCGGGGCGTCCCGGTCGCCGACGCCGAGCGGCAGCACCTTCTGCGCGGCGGGCAGCACGTTGCCGGTGGTGGCGGCCCACTTCTGGTCGGCGATGTTCATGCAGTCGTAGATGATCACCTGGGTGCGCGGGTTGCGGTTGCTCGCCGGGTCGGCCAGGCAGCGACCGGACTGCGGGTTCTTCAGCGTGCCCGGGTACGGTCCGGGGGCCCACTGCTGGGCGCCGGTGTTGTTGCACTGGTAGAGCTGCACAAGGGTGTTGTTGGCGGTCTCGCCCTTCTGCACGTCCAGGCACTTGCCGAGCGCGTGGACGCTGCCGTCGGCGCCGAGCGTGAACTGCTGTGCGTCGGTGCCGTTGCAGGTGTACATCCAGGCCGCGGTGCCGTTGACGGTCTTGCCGCCGGCGATGTCCAGGCAGAGGTTCTTGTTGCCGGTGTCCAGCACGCCGGAGACCAGCGGGGCGTGGCCCGGCGCGGCGATCCGGGTGGTCGGCACGCCGCCGTCGAAGGTGAGCGGGAAGCTGCTGACCGCGCCGGTGGCGTCGTCACGGGCCCAGAGGGTCGGCACGCCGCCCACCGAGCCGGGGGCGAGCAGGGTGGTGCGGGACCAGTCGCCGGTGCCGATCCGCACACCGGCCGCGAGGTTGCAGCCGGCCTGGAACGTCCCGGGGAAGTACCAGAGTTCGCCCTTGTCGACGGTGATCAGGTCGGGGGCGTCGGCGAACTGGGCGAGCTTGCCGGGGGCGAGGATCTGGGTGACGTTGTTCCAGGTGCCGTCCGAGCCCTTGGCCGGGCAGGAGCCCGAGTTCCGGATGGGCACCACGTTCTGGGTGAGCGTGAAGCGCCCGGTCGTACCGCCGGGCGTCACGGCGTCGTTCTGGTAGAGGTACAGCTCGTGGGTCGCCTTGGAGTAGGCGAACAGGTCGTCGACGTTGGTGCCGGTGGCGGTGCCGCGGTGGGCGATCAGGTAGGTGTCCCACCCGGTGCCGTCCGGGCTCTGGGCCTTGGTGGAGGCGCTGACCGGAGGACCGGCCGGGTCGGCGTTGCCGCGGACCAGGACGAGGTCGCCGTCGGTGGTCGGGGCGACCAGGTCGGGTACCGCGTCGCCGTCGAGGTCACCCGCGGTCACCTTGGCGGCCGGGTTCCAGGGGGCGAAGAAGCTGTACTGGCCGACGGTGCCCTGGGTGTTGCCGGCGTTGTCCACGGCCCGGACGAACAGCGTGTGCGCACCCCACTGGGCGGCGCTCAGCACGATCGGGACCTCGGCGCCGGCGCTGCCGCCGGTGGTGGCCACGGCGTTGACCGAGGCGGCGCCGTTGGCGGGGATGTTGGTGTCCAGCGCGTACTCGAAGCGGTCGACGCCGCTGCTGACGCAGCTGCCCCGGGTGCAGCCGGTGGGCGTCGGGTCGTTGGCCGTCACCGCGATCCTGACGCCGGTGTCACCGGCGTGGCCGGTGGGCGCCTTGTCGCCGCCGAGCGGCGGGAAGACCGGCGAGTCGGTGAAGGAGGGGATGCTGGGCGCGCTCAGGTCGACCTTGAAGTAGCAGTTGGGGGACCAGCCGCTCGCCAGGGTGCCGTCCTCGGCCTTGACGTGCCAGCCGTACTGGTGGCCGTCGGCGACCTTGAAGCCGATGTTGACCCGGGTGGTGCCGCCGTCGCTGACCCAGCCGCTGACCGGGGCGCCCTTGTCGGTCGAACCGCCGTCGGCGGCCGCGGTCTTGGTGTCCCAGATCTCGTACCGGGAACGGAGGTTGACCCCGCTCATCTCGGTGTTGAGGTGGGCGTCGAGGGTGATGTCGGAGGCGTCCCCGGCCAGCCCGGACTGGCCGATCCAGCCGTCCGCCGCGCCGCCGCAGCCGTTGCTCGCGGGCGCGCGGGTGGCCGGGGTGGTGCCCAGGCCGTCCGGGACCTCGGGGGCGATGTCGAACACCGTGGTCAGGTACGGGTTGTTGGCGAAGCGGACGAAGTCGTTGTTGCCGCTCGACTTGGACTCGTTGCCCCAGAGGCCGAAGGTCCAGCTGTCCTTGACGCCCGAGAGCTTCCTGATCTGCCCGGTGACGTCGAAGCTGAGCGCGTGGTTGCCGCACTTCTGACCGATGTTGGAGCTCTTGACCTTCTGGGTGCCGCCGATGTAGCCGTCACCGGTGACGCCGGGCTGGTGGGTCCAGGTGGTGGAGCCGCTGATCGCGGTCACCGTCGCGAGCCGGATGTCGCTCTCGTTGTCGCAGTCGAACGAGGCCCCGTAGGTCGAGGTCAGGTGGACGACCGACTTGGAGATCACCATCTTCTTGTCGAGGTTGGCGATGTTCAGCTCGAAGTAGGCGCGGTTGAGGCCGAGGCAGTCCTGCCAGCGCTGGTAGCCGACGCCCTCGCCGTTGTCCTGGGCGTCGTCGTAGGGGCTCTGGCTCGCGCAGCCCTCCTTGACGGTGATGAAGTGGCTCTTCTTGCTGGTGACGGGGCTGGTGTACGGGTCGATGTACAGCGGCCAGACGGTGTCGGCGCCGCCCAGCAGGCCGGCGTCCGGCACCAGGGTGAGGGTGTCGGACTGCTGGGTCACCGCGATCCGCTTGACCTGAGCGGAGCTGCCCGGCTGCTCAGGGGTGGAAACCGTGGCGGGTCCGGGGTCGGCGGGTCCGGTGCCGGTGGGTCCGGGGTCGGCGGGGAGGACGCCCGCGGGGGCGTCGGCGCGCGGCGCGGCCTGCGGCCCGGTGAGCGACTTGGACGCCGGTGCGGCGGGCACAGCGGGCGCGGCGGGCACAGCAGGTGCGGAGGGCACGGCGGGCGCGGCGGCCGGGCCGGGCGTCGTGGCGGAGTCCCACATCAGCGGGGTCGGCGAGCGGAACACCGCGCTGCCGTCGGCGGCGGTGACCGCCACCCGGCCGTCCTGGTCGGCCGTCAGCGACAGACCGCCGCTGACCCGGGTGGTCAACTTGAGCGCGGCGAGCGCCGGGTCGGCGGCCGCCGCGGCGTCGTGGACGATCAGCACCTCGTGGAAGCCGCCCTGGTCGGTGCTGGTGACCTTGAGGTCGACGCCCGGCAGGACGCCGTTGTACCGCGCGGTGCTGCCGGTCACCACCGGGGCGGGGAGCGGGAAGGGCAGGGTGTAGGAGAGCTTGCGCCCCTCGGTGTCGGTGAGGGTGGCCAGCGGCCCGGTTCCGCCGCCGGAGAGGGCCAGCCCGGACGGGGTGGCCGCGGGGGAGAGGGTGCCGTCGCCGTTCCTGGTGAGGGAGGCGTCGACGTCCTTCCAGTGACCGTCCTTGCGCACCCGGGCGGGCTGCAGGTGGGTGGTGACGCTGAACGTGCCGTCGGCGTTGGCGACGGTCCGCGCGGTCTCGGTGGTCAGACTGTCGACGGTGACCGGCGCGCCGGTCCGGGCGGCCTCGGCCCTGGCGGCCGCCAGCGGTGAGTCCGCCGGGGCCGCCGCCCCGGCCGGGCCCGCGGCGCCGGCGGCCGGGTCGTCCGCCAGCGCGGGACCGGCGCTGCCGAGCAGCAGGCCGGTGACCGCGGCCGACAGCGCCAGACGGCGTGTCAGTGTGCGCGCCGGATTTCTCCGGGCGCGGAGGTGCTCCCCCATGGATCGCCCTTTCAGGGACCGGAGGCGGGCGGTCCCGGGCGCCGCTGTGATTCTCCTCACGCGGCGGTCGCCCCGTGGCCCCCCGCCACGTGTCGGATTCGCGGTCTTTGCTCGCCCTGGTGCCACTTGTGAAAGCTTCTTGGGGCCCGTGTGACGGAAGAGGTCGGAGTGACCGCTGGGGAAGGGTATTGCCTTGCTCTGACCATGGCAATACGGTTCCGATCGGCCGAATGAGCCGTCAGCTGGTGATCCGTCAGGCACCGGCTGTTTTTTGTTCTCTGGGGGATTGAACATGCGCGCAGGAACGCGCGGAGTCAGCGGTGTCCGGAAACGGGCCTGGATGAAACGGGGGACCGTCGCGGTCGCGACGGCCGCGGTCCTCTCCTTGGTGACACCGCTCGCCGTGGCCGACTCCATCGTCGGCGGATATCAGTACACGGACAAGGTTTGGGAGGCGGACCCGCTCCCCGACCTGCCCAAGGTCCCCGGGGCCCCGGCGGACAGCCGGCCCGGGGGCGTGGCCGCACCGGCGATCCCGCCGGGGGCCCGCGAGCTGGTCCCGCACGTGGTGAAGCCCGTGCGGTGGCCGGCCGCCGCGACCGCCACCGTCGACCTGGGGAAGGTCCCGGCGGTGCGCGGTCTGGCTGCGCCGGCCGGTGGGGCGAAGGCCGGCGACCTGCCGGTCTCGGTCTCGCCCGCCGCGCCCACCGCGCTCGGCGCCCGGGCCAAGTCGCTCGCGCCGTCGGTCGCCCCGGTCAGCCCGGTCTCCTCGGTCCGGGTGAAGCTCGCCGACCGGGGCCAGGCCAAGAAGGCCGGCGTGGACGGCCTGCTGGTCGGTCTGGACCGGGCCGACGCCCGGACGGACACCGGCAACGTCGCGGTGTCCCTGGACTACGGCGCCATCGAGCAGGCGTACGGCGGCGGTTGGGCCTCCCGGCTGCAGCTGGTGGCGATGCCCGCGTGCGCGCTCACCACGCCGCAGCTCGCCGCCTGCCGCACCCGGACACCCGTCGAGGCGGTCAACGACCCGGTCAACCGGAAGCTGAGCGGTACGGTCGCGCTCGTCGCCGCCGGCGCCGGGACCGGTGCCGCGAAGGCGGGCAGCGTCTTCGCCGCACCGTCCGCCGCGACGGCCGCCGCCCAGTCCTCCGCGGGCATCGCCGTGGCCGCCGTGGCCGGTAGCAGCGGCTCCCAGGGCGACTTCGGCGCGACCTCGCTGTCCGCCTCGGGCGCCTGGTCCGCCTCCGCCTCGGGTGCCTTCACCTACCACTACCCGGTGACCGTGCCGCCCTCCCTGGGCGGCGAGGCACCGGCGGTCAGCCTGTCCTACGACTCGCAGTCGGTGGACGGCGAGACCTCGGCCCGCAACTCCCAGTCGTCCTGGATCGGCGACGGCTGGTCCTACAGCCCCGGCTTCATCGAGCGCTCCTACAAGAGCTGCAAGGACCAGGGCATCAAGGACTCCGGCGACTCCTGCTGGGCCGGCTGGAACGCCACCCTCTCGCTCGGCAGCCACAGCGGCCAGCTGGTGAAGGACTCCGACGGCCTCTACCACCTGCTGTCGGACGACGGCAGCCGGATCGAGCGGCTGAGCGGCGCGACCAACGGCCTCTGGCAGGGCGAGTACTTCAAGGTCACCACGACCGACGGCACCGCCTACTACCTCGGCCTCAACCACGCGCCCGGCGGCACCGCGGACGACGCCACCGACAGCGCCTGGGGCATCCCGGTCTACCATCCCAAGTCGGGCGACCCGTGCCACAGTTCGGACAAGGGCGACGACTCGCAGTGCGACCGGCCGGTCGGCTACCGGTTCAACCTGGACTTCGTGGTCGACCCGCACGGCAACGTGCAGCGCTACGACTGGTCGACCGAGTCCAACTACTACAACATGGGCTTCGGCCAGGTCCCCGACGAGGACAAGGACGAGAAGGGCGGCACCCTCACCAAGTACGTCCGGGGCGGCCACCTCACCCGGATCTCGTACGGCTACCAGCTGGCGGACGCCAGGGCGGGCCGCGAGCCGGCCGCCGAGGTCGTCTTCCGCACGGCCCAGCGGTGCACCACCTCGGACAGCGTCTGCAAGGAGGGCAACCTCTCCTCGGACACCGCCAAGGACTGGCCGGACACCCCGTACGACCTGAACTGCCCCTCCGACTGGAAGACGAAGATCGGGGCGGAGGGCGACACCGAGGGCGTCTGCCTGACCAGCGGACCGACCTTCTGGCAGACCCATCGGTTGAAGGGCGTCGACACCAGGGTGCGGACGTCCTCCGGCTGGCAGGACGTCGACACCTACGAGCTGAAGCAGGTCTTCTCGGACGCGGGCGGCACCTACGACCCGGTCACCGGCAAGACCCAGGACCCGAAGGCCACCGGCTCGCTGCAGTCGGTGATGTGGCTCTCGGAGATCGTGCACACCGGTAAGGACACCTCCGCCGGCGGCGTCGGCCCGATCAGCCTCGACCCGGTCAAGTTCGTCGGCATCGAGATGGACAACCGGGTCGACGGCCTCACCCCGGCCGCCCCGCCGCTGTACCACCCGCGGATGTCCAGCGTGCAGACCGAGACCGGTGAGTCGGTCGCGGTCACCTACCGGGCACCGGAGTGCTCGCGCGAGAAGAAGACCATGCCGGCCTCGGCCGACGCCAACACCATGGCCTGCTACCCGGTGTTCTGGAACACCCCGGGCGGTGTCGAGCCGATCGAGGACTGGTTCCACAAGACCCTGGTCTCCCAGGTCACCTCCAGCGACCGGACCAAGGCCGGTTCGCCCGCCAAGGTCACCGGCTACACCTACTCGGACGGCGCCGCCTGGCACCGGGACGACTCCGAGCTGACCGACGACAAGCACCGGACGTGGAACGACTTCCGCGGCTACCGGACCGTCACCACCACCACGGGCGCGGCCCCGGACCCGATCACCCAGAGCACCGTCTCCTACCTCCAGGGCATGGACGGCGACTACCGGGCCGACGGGTCCAAGCGCACCGTCAAGGTGAAGAACGTCCTGGACGAGGAGATCACCGACAGCGCCTGGATGGCCGGTACCCCGTACCAGACCCTGGGCCACAGCCAGGCCGGCGGCGGCGTCGTCACCCGTACGCTGACCTCCCCGCCCGCCACCACCGTCACGGCCAGTGTCTCCCGCAAGGCATGGACCTCCGAGGACCCGGCGCCGGACAAGCTCTCCACGCTGCCCGACACGACCGCCCGCCGGATCACCTCCACCTCGTCCCGGACGATGGGGCTGCTCTCGGACGGCAAGTGGCGGACCACCAGGACCGGCACCACCTTCGACGGCTACGGCCGGATCTGGAAGGCCGACGAGGAGGGTGACCTCTCGGCACCCGAGCAGCGGACCTGCACCGTCACCACGTACGCCGACGCCCCGTCGGACAACCCGATGATGCTGGTCTACCCCAAGGAGACGATCAGCCTCGCGGGCCCGTGCGGCACGGTCCCCGGCAGCACCACCACGCTGTCGCACAAGCGGGTCTACTACGACGGCGACGGCTCGGTCCAGCGGCCCGGCACGCTCGGCGTGCTCGGCCAGAACGGCCGCACCCTCGGCAACGTCACCGCGACCGAGGCGGTCACCTCCTACGACGCCGCCGGCAAGCCGCAGTTCCAGGTGCTCGGCGCGATGACCTTCGACCGCTACGGCCGGGTCACCGCCAGCACCGACGCGGCGGGCCGGACCACCACCAGCAGCTACGACCCGCCGTCCGGCGTCCTGCCGACCAAGCTGGGCACCACCAACCCGCTGAAGTGGGCGGCCAGCAGCACGGTCTCCCCGGGCCGCGGGTCGGTGACCCACGCGGTGGACGTGAACAACCTGGTCACCGACGCGACGTACGACGCGCTCGGCCGCCGCGAGAAGGTCTGGTCCCCCGGCCGCGACAAGGCCACCCAGACCCCCGACCGGACGTACGCCTACGACGTGCACGGCGCGGGCGACAACCCCACGCCGTCCACGGTGACCACCAAGGGCCTGCGTGAGGACGGCTCGTACAGCACCTCCGTCACCATCTACGACGGCACCCTGCAGCCCCGGCAGACCCAGTCCACCCCGGCGGACAACTCGGCCGGGCGGCTGGTCACCTCCACCTACTACGACTCGCACGGCTGGACGGTCTCCAGCATCGGCACCTACGCCGACGCCGCCAACGCCCCGTCCGGCACCATGTGGGCGGAGGCCAACCGGACCGGCCCGTCGGTGACCCGGACCGCCTTCGACGGCCAGGGCCGTCCGGTGACCACCACGCTGGTGTCCTTCGCCAGCACGCTGTGGAAGTCCACCTCGACCTACCGCGGCGTCGACCGGGTCGACACCACGCCGGCCCAGGGCGGCAAGGCGAAGAGCACCTACACCGACGCGCTCGGCCGGACCACCGCCACCACCGTCCGCGACACCACGCCGGACCGGAAGCTCGACGGCGGCAGCCGGCTCTCCTCGGGCACCTCGGTGCTCTCCGCGGGCGTCCGGCTCGCCATGGAGGCCGACGGCAACCTCGTGCTGACCGCGCTGGTGGACAACCGCACCCTGTGGTCCGCCTCCACCGGCGGCCACCCGGGCGCCTACGCGCTGATGCAGGCGGACGGCAACCTCGCGGTGCTCGACGCCACCGGGAAGACCACCCTGTGGTCCAGCGGGACGGCCGGGCACGCCGGTGGGTACCTCAAGGTCCAGGCGGACGACAACGTCGCGGTCTACGACGCCGCGAACGTCCAGCTCTGGTCGACCGGGACGGCGAACACCACCCCGGCCGCCGACCTGACCACCCGCTACACCTACACGCCGCGCGGCCAGATCGCCACGGTCAAGGACACGGTGGGCAACACCTGGTCCTACACGTACGACCTCCAGGGCCGGACGACCGGCCAGAGCGACCCGTCCACCGGGGACTCCAGTACCGGGTACGACGACCTCGGCCAGGTGGTCCGCACCACCGACGCCCGCAAGCAGAGCCTCTCGTTCAGCTACGACGGGCTGGGCCGCCGGACCGCCGAGTACGCGGGCGACACCGCCGGCGACCCGGCCAAACTGCTGGCCGAGTGGACGTACGACAGCCTGGGCAAGGGCCGGCCGGTCGCGTCCGTCCGCTACGTCGGCGGCAAGGCCGGCAGCGCCTACGTGCAGAAGTTCGACGGCTACAACGCGGTCGGCCAGCCGACCGGGACCACCACGGTGATCCCGCCCAGCGAGGGCGCGCTGGCGGGCACCTACACCGCCAAGGCCTCGTACACCAGCACCGTCGGCCTGCTGGCCTCGTCGGAGTACGGCGCCGCCGGCGGGCTCCCGGCGGAGACCGTCGGCTACGGCTACAACCTGGAGGGCGGCCTGGTCAGCATGGGCTCGCCCAGCCGGCCGTACGTCGCCACGGTCCAGTACAGCCCGCTCGGCCAGGTGCTGCAGACCACCCTCGGCACGCCGACCAAGCAGCTGCGCACCGCGCAGACCTACGACCAGGCGACGGGCCGTCCGGCCACCAACCGGGTCAGCCTGCAGAACAACACCGCCAACCCGATCTCCGACACCTCCTACCGCTACGACCAGGCCGGCAACGTCACCGCGGTCTCCGACGTCCGCTCCAGCGGCGGCACCGACCGGACCGTCGACACCCAGTGCTTCGGCTACGACGCCCAGCACCGGCTGGTCACCGCCTGGACCGACACCAAGGGGCTGACCGCCGCCACGGCGGGCCAGGTCGGCCAGTGCAGCACCGCGCGCCCCACGCCGTCGACCGTCGGCGGCCCGGACCCGTACTGGCTGGACTGGCAGTTCAACCGGCTCGGTGACCGCACCCAGCAGGTGAGCCACGACGTCACCGGCAACGCGGCGAAGGACACCACGCAGACCCTGGCCTACCCCGGCGGCGGCAGCACCCCGGTCCGGAAGCCGACCGCGGTCACCAGCGTCACCACCCGCAACCCCACCGCCGGGACCAGTGTGCTGACCCCCGGCTACGACGACTCCGGGAACGTGGAGACCCGGACCACCACCGGTGCCCGTCCGTCCACCCAGTCCTTCGGCTACGACGCCGAGGGCCGGACCGCGACGGTCACCACCGACGGCAAGCAGACCGGCTACCTGTACGACGCGGACGGCGGCCTGCTGCTCCAGCGCGGACCGGCCGGCACCACGCTCTACCTGTTCTCCGGCACCCAGCAGCTCACCCTGGACGCCGCCACCAGGACCGTGACCGGCCTGCGGTACTACCGCGCGCCCGACGGCACCGTGACGGTCCGCTCCGGCAAGGGGACGATCAGCTACCAGCCCACCACCCCGCAGGGCACCGCCCAGCTCCAGGTGGACGGCACCACCCTGGCCGTCACCCGGCGCGCCTTCGACCCGTACGGCAACCCGCGCGGCACCGCGCCGGGCGGCTGGGCGGACAACCGGGGCTACCTGGGCAGACCGACCGACACCACGTCGGGCCTCGACCTGCTCGGCGCCCGGCAGTACGACCCGGTGCAGGGCCGCTTCCTCCAGGTGGACCCGGTCTTCGAGGCCGGAGACCCCAACCAGATGGGCGGCTACGGCTACGGGGCCGGCAACCCCACCTCCGGCAGCGACCCCAACGGTCTCTGGTGGAGCTGGGGCGACGTCGGCAGCTTCTTCACCGGCGTCGGCGACTCCATCGTCGGCGACCCGTGGCAGTGGAGCGTCAACTGGCTCTCCGACGGCTGGAACTCGTTCGCCGACATCGCCAACGGCGACAACGACGTGTTCAACGACATGACGGGGTACTCCAACGACTCCCCGTTCCGGCTGGGCCACACCGGCTACGTCGACGACCACCCGCTCGCCAACGTGTTCGGCGTCGACACCAGCTCCACCTCGTACGTGGCCGGGCAGTGGACCGGAGTGGTCGGCTCGCTGCTGATCGACGGCTACGGGGCCGTCAAGATGATCAGCGCCGGCGTCAAGGCGGTCAAGGCCGTCAAGGTCGCGGTCGAGTCCGGCGACGACGTGGTCAGCGCCGTCAAGAAGCTGCTCTCCGGCGACCTGCCGACCACCACCAAGGCCGATCCGGAGCCGACCACACCCAAGGGCGGGGACGCCCCGTCCACCCCGAAGTCCGGCACCGGCAAGGGCGGGACGGAGCCGGGCGGCAGCGGCAAGAGCGGTGCGAAGAGCGCCGACGAGCCCGCGGCCACCCCGGAGGCCGGCAACGGGGGCACCAAGGACGGCAACGCCTACCGCAGCAAGCCCGACAAGAAGCCCAACGAGTACGCGGACGGCCCGGTCGTGAGCCTGGGCCGGCTCAAGCAGTACCTGTCCCGGGCCGGCTACCGCTCCGAGTGGGACAAGTACGACGTCGTCCACCACGAACGGATCATCGACGGCAACACCGGCGAGCTCAACTACGGCAACAGCCCGCACACGTACCGGACGAGCTACCCGTACCCGGCGAAGCCCAAGACCGGTCGCAACGGACTGCCGATCATCGAGATGTCCAACAAGGGCCTCCGGAACATGCGGGAGGCCGTGATCACGTTCTTCCACGAGACCCACCACCAGAATCGGATGCGCAACTACGGTGACACGGGTACCGAGAAGGACGCCGAGGACTTCGGCATCATGATGTGGCGGAGGATATCGGGACAGGACTGACCCGGGACCGACCCAGGACCGACCCTGAACTGACCCTGGACCGACCCATGACCGAGCCGCTCCGACGGCTCACCGGTAGGGCCGGGGGGGGGGGGCCGCCCCCCCCCCCCCCCCCCC
>NZ_JAXCLC010000055.1:0-63526 GCF_034043715.1 Kitasatospora purpeofusca
TAGTCCTCCGGCTCCGACCCGGCCGGGTGCCGCCCGTCCTCCGGGCCGACCACCTCCAGCACCGTCGGCCGACCCCCGGCGGACTCCGCCCCGGGCTCCCCCGGGCCCCGGTCCGCCGGCGGCGCCGGCCGCCGGTCGCGGGCCGCCAGCAGCGGAGGCACCGCCAGCGCGCCGACGGCCGCCCAGACCGCGTTGGCCGCCAGCACCGTCCACGGCGCCAGGGCCAGCGAGTTCTCGAGGCCGGACTCCCGGGACCGGCCGAGCGGGCCGAGCACGGACTCGGTGGACACCAGCGCCCCCGCGACCAGCATCAGCAGACTGAGGCCGACCGCGTACACGGCCGCCAGCCGGAGCCGGTCCGCCGGGTCCAGCCGCCGCCGGTACGCCGTCCAGCCCAGCACCGCGGCGGAGACCAGCGCGAGCAGGGCGGACCAGCGCCAGTCGGTCCCCGCGGCGTGCGGGTCGAAGAAGGAGTACTCGTGCACGTCGCGCGAGTCCGGCTGCCACTCCGGTGCCTCACCGGGCGCGGTGGAGCTGCCGACCCGGAAGGTCGCCCCGGAGCCCACCCCGAGCAGCAGCAGACCGAGGTTGGGCAGGAAGGCCACTGCGGCGCCGGTCAGGTCGCCGTCGACCCGGACGGCGACCACGACGAAGCCGGCCGCCGCCGCCAGCGCCACCGAGACCGCCAGCGCCCGCCCGGCCGCCAGGCCCGCGACCGCCCAGCCGCGCACCGCCCGGTTGCGCCAGGCCGCCCAGCGCAGCGCGTCCGTCCCGTGCACGGCGAAGGCGAGCAGCCCGGCGAGCAGGGCCGTCCACCCGACCGCCTCCCACCAGCCGGCCGAGGCGCTGTAGGTGGTCCGGCCGAGGAACCGGGCCGAGGCCGCGGAGTCCAGGCCGAAGCGGGCGCCGCCGGGGTGCCAGTCCGCACCCCCGACCAGGCCGATCAGCAGGATCACGGCGGCGGCGGCCACCGCGGTGCGCACAGCCTCGCCGGCCGCCTGCCGGCGGGTCTGCTGCTCGCCGGTGCGCTGCTGCCGGCGGCGCGCGCCGACCCGCAGGCCGAGCCAGAGCGCCGACAGCCAGAGCACGGTGACGGTCATCGGCAGGGCACGGAACACCGAGGAGCTGCCGCCCCCGGTGGTTTCGAAGCCCAGCCGGTACGGCGCGCCGAGCGCGCACAGCGCCATGGCCAGCGAGCTGCCGAGGCGCTTGCCGAAGGACGGCGCGTCGGGGGAGGCCGAGTAGTAGGCGCTCTCCGGGACGGCGGCGACGATCAGCGCGGCCAGCAGCAGGACGGCGGTCGGCGCGACGACCGCCCGCAGGGCCGGGCGCCAGTCGGCGCCGGTGAGCCACGCGAGGGCCGCGGGCCGGGAACCGGCCGGGTCGTACGGCCGCCCGGCACCCCAGCTCCCCGCGGCGGGCGGCGGCTCCGGCGGCGGCGGGGGCAGCACCGGCGGCAGGTCCGGCGGGGGCACCCCCGGCGTCGTCGGAGCCGACGACGCGGCGGGCGACACGGCGGGCGGCGCGGCAGACGGCACCGCGGGCGGCGCGACAGGCGGCGCGACAGGCGCCGGGGGCGGCGGAACCGTGGGCGGCAGGAGCGGCGGCGGCAGAGGAGAGGGCGGTAGCAGCGGGGGCGGCACCGCCGGCCGCCCGCAGGACGCGCAGACCGGCGCCCCTTCCGTCGAAGCCGCGCCGCAGGATGCGCAGATGGCCATGGGCCGCGTCCCCCCGTCCGAACGAACGATCGCCTGGTCCCCCCAGGGCGCCCCTTTTCTTTCATCGGGCACGGACGGCTGTCAACCGGTCACGGTCCACGGACCGGACCGGGAGACGCCGGGAGGCCGCCCCGCGCTCCGGCGGCGCGGCCCCCCGGCCGTGCTCAGTCCCGCTTCTTCGGCACCTCGGGCACCGCCAGCAGCGGCAGCCGCAGGGCACCGAACGCGTCCCCGGGGACCGCCGGTGCGACGGGCGCGACCGCGGCGACCCGGCGGTAGGCCTCGCCGGCGGCCGGCCGGGTGTCCTCCTCGCCCTTGTTGGGCCACATCGACATCGCCCGCTCGGCCTGCGCCGTGATCGTCAGCGAGGGGTTGACGCCGAGGTTGGCGGAGACCGCCGCACCGTCCACCACACTGATCCCGGGGTAGCCGTAGAGCCGGTGGTACGGGTCGACCACGCCGGTCTCCGGGGAGTCGCCGATCGCGCAGCCGCCGAGGAAGTGGGCGGTCAGCGGGATGTCGAAGATCTCGCCGACGCTGCTGCCGGCGAAGCCGTTGATCTCCTCGGCGAGCGCCCGCGCGCCCTGCTCGGCGGCCGGGATCCAGGTGGGGTTGGGAGCGCCGTGGCCCTGGCGGGAGGTCAGCGTGCCCTTGCCGAGGCCCTTCTCCTTCAGCGAGACGGTGATCGAGTTGTCCAGGGACTGCATCACCAGGCCGATGATCGTCTTCTCCGACCACCGGTGCTGGTTCATCGAGCGGCCGAAGGTCACCGGGTGCTTGACCGAGTTGCCGAGGTAGCGCAGCCAGCGCGGGAGCCGCCCGCCGCCCCGCACCTGGGCGATCGAGAGCGCGCCCATCGCGTTGGAGCCCTTGCCGTAGCGGACCGGCTCGATGTGGGTGTTCCCGTCGGGGTGGATCGAGGAGGTGATCGCCACGCCCTTGGTGAAGTCCGCGCGGGCGCCGTACCGCCGGTCGGTGGTCTGCGCGCCCACCAGGGCCTCGGAGTTGGTCCGGGTCAGCTCGCCGAGCCGGGCGGAGATCCGGGGCAGGTGGCCGCCCGCCCGCATCCGGTGCAGCAGGCTCTGGGTGCCGTAGGTGCCGGCCGCGACCACCACCCGGGCGGCCGTGACGGTCCGCGCTCCGGCCTTGGCCCGGTCGGTGGTGGACCGGGCGTCGGTGCGCCGGACGTCCACCGCGAAGCCCTCGCCCCACTCCCGGATCCGGGCCACCGTGGTGAGCGGGTGGATCTCGGCGCCGCCCCGCTCGGCCAGGTGCAGGTAGTTCTCGGTAAGCATGTTCTTGGCGCCGTGGCGGCAGCCGGTCATGCACTCGCCGCACTCGACGCAGGACCGCCTGGCTGGGCCGGCACCGCCGAAGTACGGGTCCGGCACCTCCTCGCCGGGCGCCGCCTTCGCCGTGCCGTCGGCGTCCTTGCCGTCGCCGAAGAACACCCCGACCGGCGCCATGTGGAAGGTGTCGCCGACGCCCATCCGCTCGGCCGCCGCCCGGAGGTGGACGTCCGAGGGGGTGACGGTCGGGTTGAGCCGCACCCCGAGCATCCGCCGCGCCTGGTCGTAGAACGGCGCCAGTTCCTCCTGCCAGTCCGTGATGTGCTGCCACTGGCGGTCCTCGAAGAACGCCTTCGGCGGCACGTACAGGGTGTTGGCGTAGTTCAGCGAGCCGCCGCCGACCCCGGCGCCGGCCAGGATCAGCACATTGGCCAGCAGGTGGATGCGCTGGATGCCGTACAGGCCGAGCTTCGGCGCCCACAGGTAGTTGGCGACGTCCCAGGAGTTCCTGGGCAGTTCGTCGCGGTCGAAGCGGCGCCCGGCCTCCAGGACGGCGACCCGGTACCCCTTCTCGGTCAGCCGCAGTGCCGAGACCGAACCGCCGAAGCCGGAGCCGACCACGACCACGTCGTAGTCGAACTCCCGGCCGTCAGCCGAACCCACCATCTGCCTCTGCTCCTTCGGAAGTCGTTCACGAAACGGGGGCCGGCCCGCGGGCCCGGCTACTTGACGCGCAGCGCCTTCAGGATCCGCAGCCCGGCGGTCATCATCGCCGCGTACTGCCTGTCGTCCTGGCCGAACGCCGGCGCGAGCGGCAGCAGCCGCTGGCTCGCGATCGTCTGCGCCTCGGTGAACCGCAGGATGCCCTCGGCGCCGTGCCGCCGGCCGAGCCCGGAGTCGCCCATGCCGCCCATCGGCGAGGCGGCCGAGCCGTAGGCCGCGCCGTACGCCTCGTTGACGTTCACGGTGCCGGTGCGCAGCCGGGCGCCGATCGCCCGCCCGCGCCGCACGTCCGTGGTCCAGACGCTGGAATTGAGGCCGTACGGGGTGGAGTTGGCGGCGGCCACCGCCTCCTCCTCGGTGTCGAAGCGGTAGACGGACACCACCGGGCCGAAGGTCTCCTCGCCACAGACCGCCATGTCCGGGGTGACGCCCTCCAGGATGGTCGGCTCGTGGAAGAACGGGCCGAGGTCCGGCCGGGCCTTCCCGCCGGCCAGCACCGTGGCGCCGGCCTTGACCGCCTCCTCGACGTGCCGGGTGGTGGCCTCCAGCTGGCGTCCCGAGACCAGCGAGCCCATGTCCGCCCCGTAGGCGAGGCCGCCGCCGAGCCGCAGCGCGCGGGTGCGGGCGGCGAACTTCGCGAGGAACTCGTCGGCCACCGCGCGGTGGACCAGCAGCCGCTCGATCGAGATGCACAGCTGGCCGGCCGAGGAGAAGCAGGCCCGGACGGCGCCCTCGGCCGCCTTGTCGAGGTCCGCGTCGGCCAGCACCAGCAGGGCGTTCTTGCCGCCGAGTTCGAGCGAGGCGCCGACCAGCCGCTCGGCGGCCCGCCGGGCGACCTCGCGGCCGGTACGGGTGGAGCCGGTGAACGAGACGTAGTCGGCGTGCTCGACCACGGCCGGGCCGATCACCGGGCCGTCGCCGATCACGATCTGCCACAGGTCGGCCGGCAGTCCGGCCTCGATCAGCAGCTCGCGGGCCCAGAGCGCGGTCAGCGCGGTCTGGGTGTCCGGCTTGTTGACCACCGCGTTGCCCGCGACGAAGGCCGGCAGCGCGTCGCCGACCGACAGCTCGAGCGGATAGTTCCACGGCGAGATGTGGCCGACCACGCCCTTGGGCCGGCGGGCCTCGACCGCCTGGGTGAACAGCGGCACCGCGCCGAGGTGCCGCTTGTCGCGCAGGTAGCCGTGCGCGGCCCGGCCGTAGTGGCGGGCCGCGATCGCGACCGCGAGCACCTCCTCGAAGGCGTGCAGCCGGGCCTTGCCGGTCTCCGCCTGGATGAGGTCGAGCACCTCGTCCTGCCGCTTGACCAGCAGGTCGTGGAAGCGCAGCAGGACGGCGGCGCGCCGGCGGACCGGCAGCGCGGCCCAGGACGGCTGGGCGCGGCGGGCGAGCTCGAAGGCGACCTCGACGTCCGCCGGGGTGGACCGCGGCAGGCCGGCCAGCCGCTCGCCGGTCAGCGGGGCGACGGTCTCCACCACGCTGGGCTCGCCGGTGGCGGTGACCCCGGCGGCGAGGCGGTCGACCAGGGACGAGGGCACGGCCGAGGCGACGGTACGCCCACCGCCCGGGGCGGCGGGGTTGCGGCCCGGCGCGCCGGGGCCGGCGGGATCGGTGGCCGTGGCAGCTGCTGTGAGGTCCGACATAGGGCGCAGCCTAGGCGCTCGACGGCCGGTGCGGTACCCGTCGGTAACAAGAAACGCCGGCGCGGGCGGGCCCGCTACGGATCAGCGGCGGTCAGCGGGTCGGGGTGAAGTAGTGGAGCACCGCGTTGAACCGCTGCTCGGCCTCGTTCCACTCGCTGCCCCGGTCGAAGCTGGAGGAGTAGATCGCGTAGCTGGTGCCGTCCTCGTCGATGAACTCGGCCTCGATCGCCCGGCGGCGGCCGCCCTCCTTGGCCAGGTAGCTGAACTCCCAGACCGCGGCCTCGTGGCCGTTCACGGCGACGCCGGTGAGCCGGTGCTGCTTGTACTCCTTCAACGACTTGGAGACGGTGCCCTCCATCTGCCGCATGTGCTCCAGCGGCCGGACCGACTGGCCCACGGTGACGGCGAACTGCAGGTAGTGCCCCTTGTTGTCGGGGCTGTAGTAGATCTGGTTGTCCGGCGTGCTGGAGCGCTGCCAGGCCGGGACGGTCACCGGCAGCGGGAAGCGGAAGCCCGCCGGGTCGTCCACCCACTGGTAGCCGCTGGGCGCGGGGGTGCCGTCGACCGGGGCGGTCGACGGCGGCCCGACCGGGCCCGGGGCCAGGGTCGGGACGGACCGGCCGGGGTCCTGCGTGCGCTGGCGCTGGACCAGGTACAGCGCCCCGGCGGCCAGCACCGCCAGACCCACCACGAGCGCGAGCACCCGAAGCACCGTCCGGCGCCTGGCCGGCCCGCGCGCGGGCGCATCGGTGTACGGCACCGGCGTGACCGGCCCGGTGGGCGCCCCCTCGTCGCTCTCCCGCGCCGGGCCGGTCCCGGGGGAAGGCTCCGCCGAGGGCTGCTCCGCCCGGTCCGACGCCGTCCCGCCCGGCGCCGTCCCGTCCGGTGCGGCCCGGTCCGACGCCGCCTGGGCCTGCGGCACCGTGACGGCCTCAGCGCCCTCCGCCGACACCGACGCCCCGGCTCCGGCCTCGTCCCCGTTCTCCGACCGCTCCTCCGACGACTCCTCCGGCTGGCCCGCCCGGTCCACCACCGGCACCGACTGGGTCGGCATCCGCACCGGCGCGACCGGCTTGAGCCCGACGGTGTGCCCGTCCCGCACCTCGGCCAGCATCCGGGCCGCCTCGTCCGCGCTCGGCCGCTCCTCCGGGTCCTTCGCCATCAACGCGGCCAGGACCGGCCCCAGCGGCCCGGCCCGGCGCGGCTCCGGCAGGGGGTCGCCGACCACCGCGGCCAGCGTGGTCAGCGGCGAGGTGCGGCGGAACGGCGAGTCGCCCTCCACCGCCGCGTACAGCGTCGCCCCCAGCCCCCACAGGTCGGAGGCCGGGCCCGGCCGCTCGCCCTGGGCCCGCTCCGGCGCCAGGTAGTCCGGCGAACCGACCAGGTCGCCCGGCCGGGTCAGCTCGGCCGAGCCCTCGTACGTCGCGATGCCGAAGTCGAGCAGCACCGCCCGCCCCGTCCCGTGCTCCAGCAGCACATTGGCCGGCTTCACGTCCCGGTGCAGCACCCCCAGCTGGTGACCCCGGTGCAGCGCGGCCAGCACCTGGCCGCCCACCTCGGCGGCGGCCCGGGGCGGCAGGGTGCCGTCCTGGCTGATCACATCGGCCAGCGAACGGCCGTCGACCAGCTCCATGACGATCCACGGCCGGCCGTCCTGCTCCAGCACGTCGTGCACGGTGATCACGCCGGGGTGCTTGATCCGGGCGGCCGCGGCGGCCTCCCGCTTCATCCGGGCGTGCAGGATCTCCACCTCCTCCTCGGGGAGGTGGCTGACGGTCAGCTCCTTGACCGCGACCTCGCGGTCCAGCATCCGGTCCCGGGCCCGCCAGACCGTGCCCATGCCGCCGCGGCCGAGCCGCTCGCCCAGCTCGTAGCGACCGACCAGCAGCCGCTCCCCCTCGGCCGACCCCGGCCGGTCCTGCACGCCCATCCGCGACCGCTCCCCCTCATTCACCTACCGTCACGCGACGGAGGGCCCGGTGCAGACCACTCGGTGCAGACCACTGAATCGAACAGATCCCACGGACACCCTAGGCGTCCCCGGTGCCCCCGGGGAATCTCCCCCGCCCGCCGTTCCGGCGACCATGTTCCCACCGGCCCCGTCAGCCTGCGAACAGCACCACGGCCGCCACGCCGAGGACCAGCAGCAGGAACACTCCGCCGACCAGGAGCGGCCCCAACAGCGCCGGCGGGATCCTCGGTGGCCGGGCCGCCCCGGACGCCTCCGCCCGCGCCGTCCCCGCCTCCGCCGTCCCCCCGCGCCCGTCCCGCTCCCGGCCGTTCCACGACCGGCCCGCCGCGTCCACGCGCTTCGCCCGGCGCCGCCCGGCCGCTCGCGCCGCCCGGGGCCCCGGAAGTCCCGGCGCACCGGCCGCCACCGGCCCGTCCACCGGCTCCGGCGCTCGCGCCAGCAGCTCCGCCAGCTCCAGCACGACCTCCGCCGCCGCCGGCCGCAGCGCCGGATCGGACTGCACCAGCCGCTCCACCAGCGGCCCCAGCGGCCCGCACGCCCCGGCCGGTACCCGCCGACCCTCCCGCACCGCCGTCACCAACTCCGGCACCCCGCTCTCCGGGTACGGCGCCCGCCCGGTCGCCATCCGGTGCAGCAGCACCCCGAGCGCCCAGCAGTCGCCGGCCGGGCCGCCGTCCAGCGGCCACCGCTCGGCCACCGGCCCGACCAGCGCGGCCCGCACCTCGTACCGCCGCCGGCCGCCCGGACCGCCCAGCTCCTCGGCCAGCGCCTCCTCGGCCACCCCGGGGAGCAGCCCGCCCAGCAGGGCCGCGCCGTCCTCGCCCACCAGCACCGAGGCGGCCGTCACGTTCCCGTGCGCCAGGCCCGCCCCGTGCAGCGCCCGCAGCGCCCCGGCGACGTCCGCCGCCACCTCCGCCGCCCGGTACGGCGGCAGCGGGCCGGCCCCGAGCAGCGCGTCCAGCGGCTGTCCGGCGGGCCGTTCCTCGACCGTCCACAGCAGGTCGCCCTCGACGAACGCCCCCGCGCCCTGCAGCAGTCGGGCGTGCCGGGGCGCCGAGGCGCCGACCTCCGCCACCCGCCGCACCAGCCGCTCCCCCGGCTCCGTGCCGGGCACCTCCGACTCCTGATCCCCGATCAGCACGGCGGGCAGCTCCAGCGCGCGCAGCCGCACGACGTCACCGGTCCGCTCGTCCGCGGCGAACGCGCCCAGCGCCTCCAGGTGGTCCGTCAGCCGATAACGCCCCGCCAGCACCTGACCCGGGCCCGCTCGCATGCGTGTTCCTCTCCGCTCACCGCCAAGCCTAGTTGCCCGCGGAGGGCACCGCCCGGGTCCCCCGGATTACCCTCGGTCCATGGACTGGAGCGATCTCATCGACACGGCCTTCGACGTGGCCGGCAACAGCAGCACTGACCACCGGGCCGCGGCCCTGCGCACGGTAGAGGCGAACGTCGCCCCCGACGAGAAGCCGATCGCCTCCACAGCGGGACGCCACCCCGACCACTTCCGTAAGGGTGTCCTCGTTCTGACCACCCATCGGCTGCTCTTCCTCAAGGACGGCAAGCCCCCGGTCCCGGTTCCGCTCGCGTCGGTGACCGACGCGACCGTCACCAGGACCCGGATCAACGGCGAGGTGCTGCTCGTGGTCGCGCTGACCGGCTCGCACCGCTTCGAGGACGTGGTGAAGGCCGAGGTGTTCGCCGAGCAGCTCCGGGCCACCGCCCGGCTGGCCCGCGAGGCCACCCGGAAGGAGTCGGTCGCCGCCGTCCCCGCCGCCCCCGCCCCAGCCGCCACCGGCGTCGAGCTGCTCGACCAGTTGGAGCGGCTGGCCGCCCTGCACACCGCCGGCGCCCTCACCGCCGAGGAGTTCAGCCGCGCCAAACAGCGCCTCATCGGCTGACCGAACGGGCACCCGCCGAAGGGCTGAGCGGGTGCCCCCACCCGAGGCCCTCACACCCGAGCGGGCGACCCCCACCCCGAGACCCTCACACCTGAGCGGGCGACCCCGCCCCGAGCCGAAGGGGCGCGCCGGCGCCGAAAGGGAGAGCGCGAGGAGGCCCCTGAGGAACGAAGGGGCATCGGAGCGCCGACCGTCGGCACCGGAGCAGAGCGCCCCGGAGGCGAGCGGGCGAGTTACAGCGCGGGCTGGAAGGTGTCGAACGCGGTCTGCCGCGCCTGCGCGTTCGGCGCCGCCGACCAGTCCGCGTCCGGCGTGGTCCAGTAGATCGCGTAGCCGTACTTGGCCGGGGAGCCGGTGACGAAGCCCCGGTTCAGCGAGTGCGTCCTGGGGGTGCCGTTGGTCCACTCCCAGTCGGCCGCGTTGGTCCACTCCCGGTAGGCGACGGACTGCAGCTGCACCCGCTGGTAGTTGCTCACCTGCCCGCGCAGCCCGGGCTCGGAGGCCTGCCAGTCGGCGAGCGCGCTCGCCCCCGGCGTGGTCGTCCACTCGACCCGCAGGGTGCTGCCGTTGCCCTTGAAGGTGCGGCGGTTCGCGTCGGAGCCGGTCGGCTGCAGCCAGTCGGGCAGCACGATCGAGAAGCCGGACGGGTCCTTGTACTCGTGGTACCCGGCCGGCACGACGGCCCCGGTCGGCGTCGGCGCGGCGCTGGGAGTCGGCGCGGCACTGGGCGTCGGCGTGGGAGCCGGCGTGGCGGCCGGGGCGGCGGTCGGCGCGGGCGCCGCGGCCTCCCCCGGGCCGGTGCTCTCCGGGCCCGTCACCGGCGCGGCGCCGTCCGTGCTGCCGGCCGTGGCGCCGTCCGTGGCCGCCGCCACCGGCGCGGTGCCACGCGCGCCCTCGGCCGAGCCGTCCTCGGAGCCGCCGAACGCCTGCAGCAGCACGATCAGGCCCGCGATCAGCAGCAGCACCACCACCGCCGTCGCGACGGCCAGCCGCCGCCGGCCGGTGCGCGGGTCGGCCCCGGCGGCCTGGGTCGCGCCCAGCGTCCACTCGCTGGTGACCGGCCTGGCCGCCTCGGCCGAGGTCTCCGCGGCCCCCGCCGGTACCGGCCCGTCCTCCGCCGCCTCCGGGGTGGCCGGTGCCACCGGCGTCTCCCCGCTCCCGGCGTCCCCGGCCCGGCTGCCGACCCGGACCGTCCCGAGCAGTCCGCCGACCGACGGCTTCCCGCCCTTGCCGCCGCCCTTGCCCGAACCGGCGCCCTTGCCGGTGGCATCGCCCGTGCCGCCGCCCGCGCCCGCCACCGGCACCGCGTGCTCGGTGGTCGACTCGGCCCGCGCGGTCGCCTCCGCGACCACCCGCTTGAGCATCGACCGGGTCTGCGGGGCGGTCAGCCGCTGCGCCGGGTCCTTGGCCAGCAGCCCCTCGACCACCGGCAGCAGCGGCCCGGCGTTCACCGGCGCGGTGAGTTCCTCCGTCATCACCGCCGTCAGCGTGGCCAGCGCCGAACCCCGGTCGTACGGCGGCCGGCCCTCGACCATCGCGTACAGCGTGCCGCCCAGCGACCACAGGTCGGCCGGCGGTCCGGGCTTCTGCCCCTGGGCCCGCTCCGGGGAGATGTACGAGGGCGCGCCGACCAGCATCCCGGTCGACGTCACCGAGGAGTCGCCCTCCACGCTGGCGATGCCGAAGTCCGTGAGCACGACCCGGCCGTCCTCACCGATCAGCACATTGGACGGCTTGACGTCCCGGTGCAGGATGCCGTGCGCGTGCGCGGCGCTCAGCACGCCGAGCACGTCCAGCGCGATCTCCGCCGCCCGGGCCGGCGCCAGCGGGCCGTCCTCCCGGATGACGTCCGCGAGCGAGCGGGACTCGACCAGCTCCATGACGATCCACGGCCGGTCGTCCTCCTCGACCACGTCGAAGACGGTGACCGCCGAGGAGTGCCGGATCCGCGCCGTCGCCTTGGCCTCGCGCAGGGTCCGGACGATCAGCCGGTGCTTCTCGTCCTCGTCCACGCTGGCGTTCATCCGCAGTTCCTTGACCGCGACCGTCCGGCCCAGCATTTCGTCCTCGGCGCGCCACACTGTGCCCATGCCACCACGACCGAGCACCGCGTCCAGCCGGTAGCGTCCGGCCAGGAGGCGGCCGGTGGAACCCTGCGCCTGGGTCATTCGGAACGTTCCCCCATGTGCTGCTGGCGGTCGTGATGACGGCACGTCGGACCGGCGTCGGGCCCGAACGCCCAAGCCTCCATCATCCCCTGTCCCGCGCGCCCCCGGCCACCCGGCCCCCGGCCACCCTGGTCCGCACCCCGGACGGGGGCGGCGCTCCGTGCCCGACCTGTGATCGAAAACTCTGTCCGGCCGGCTCCGGCCACTGCTACCGTTCGGCAGCTCACCGTCTTTCCGGGGGGAAAAGGACGTCCATGACCGCATCCGCACCGGGCGCTGACGGCCAGTCGAACCGGCCGCCCACCGCCCGGCATTTCTCGGTCGCACCCGAGCCGGAGACCCCGGAGGGGTACGTGGCCCCCGGTATGCCCGGTGCCCCGGTGGCCGGTTACCGCCCCGCCGACCCGGCCGACCCCGCCCCCGAGGCCGCCGCGGCACCCGAGCCGAACGCCCCCGGACGCCGTCGCCGGCGCGAGCGCGGGCGGACCGGCCCGGCGGTGGCGATCGCCGTCCTCGCGATGCTGGCCGGCGCGGCGGCCCTCGGCTGCGCGCCGATCCGCGCGGAGGCCACCGTCGGCTGGCTGGCCATCGCTCCCGCGGCCGCGGTGGCCTGGCCGCTCGGCCGGCTCGGCGGACCCGGCCGGCTGCTGCCGCCGCTGGGCGCCGTGCTGGCGTCCGGCGCGCTGTTCCTCGGCCAGCTGCTCGGGCAGGCCCGGCGGCTGCACCACCTGGCCGGCACCGGGTACGGCGAGCTGCTCCGCGACGCCCTCCCGCTCTGGCGCACCGACCGCCGCACGCTGGACCTGGTCTTCTACGGCATCGCCGTGATCGGCGGCTTCCTGCTGACCCGCCGGGCCGCCACCCGCCAGTAGTGGGGGCCCGCCCGGCCCGGAACGGCGCGAGGCCCCGGTCGCGGTGCGACGGGGCCTCGGGCGGGAGCGGTCGGCTCAGCGGTGGTGGAGCGCCGGGTTGACGGTCACCTCGACCCGCTGGAACTCCTTGAGCTCGGTGTACCCGGTGGTCGCCATCGCCCGGCGCAGGGCGCCGAACAGGTTCATGGTGCCGTCCGGGGTGTGCGACGGACCGGTGAGGATCTCCTCGGTGGTGCCGACGGTGCCGAGGTCGACCCGCTTGCCGCGCGGCAGCTCCTCGTGCACGGCCTCCATGCCCCAGTGGTAGCCCTTGCCGGGCGCGTCGCTGGCCCGGGCCAGCGCGGCACCGATCATCACCGCGTCGGCGCCGCAGGCGACCGCCTTCGGGATGTCGCCGCTGTAGCCGACGCCGCCGTCCGCGATGACGTGCACGTAGCGGCCGCCGGACTCGTCCATGTAGTCGCGGCGGGCGGCGGCCACGTCGGCGACGGCGGTGGCCATCGGCACCTGGATGCCCAGCACGTTGCGGGTGGTGTGCGCGGCGCCGCCGCCGAAGCCCACCAGCACGCCGGCCGCGCCGGTGCGCATCAGGTGCAGCGCGGCGGTGTAGGTGGCGCAGCCGCCGACGATGACCGGGACGTCCAGCTCGTAGATGAACTGCTTCAGGTTGAGCGGCTCGGCGGCACCGGAGACGTGCTCGGCCGAGACGGTGGTGCCGCGGATGACGAAGACGTCGACCCCGGCGTCCACGACGGCCTTGGAGAACTCGGCGGTGCGCTGCGGCGAGAGCGCGGCGGCGGTGACCACACCCGAGTCGCGGACCTCCTGGATCCGGTGCTTGATCAGCTCGGCCTTGATCGGCTCCGAGTAGATCTCCTGCAGACGGCGGGTGGCGGCGGCCTCGTCGGTGATCGCGGCGATCTCGTCGAGCAGCGGCTGCGGGTCCTCGTAGCGGGTCCACAGGCCCTCGAGGTTCAGCACGCCCAGGCCGCCGAGCCGGCCGATCTCGATGGCCTGCCGCGGGGAGACCACGCTGTCCATGGGCGCGGCCAGGAGCGGCAGCTCGAAACGGTAGGCGTCGATCTGCCACGCGATCGAGACCTCCTTCGGGTCGCGCGTACGGCGACTGGGGACGACGGCGATGTCGTCGAAGGCGTACGCCCGGCGGCCGCGCTTGCCACGCCCGATCTCGATCTCAGTCACTTCGAGCCCTTCTGCTGGTATTGCTCATGCCGGCCGGGTCACCCCGGCCGCCCCCCAGTATCCCGTACCCCCCGACGGCCGCACGGCGCCGCCCCGCTGCCCGGACCGGCCTCGGACCGGCGCCCGGACAGGCCGGAGGGCCCGCCACCGGTCGGTGACGGGCCCTCCGGACCAGGGTGTGATCAGCCGCGGCTGGTGTAGTTCGGCGCCTCGACGGTCATCTGGATGTCGTGCGGGTGGCTCTCCTTGAGACCCGCCGAGGTGATCCGGACGAACCGGCCCTTGCTCTCCATCTCGGCGACGGTGGCGGCACCCACGTAGCCCATGGTCTGGCGCAGGCCGCCGATCAGCTGGTACAGCACGGCGGACAGCGGGCCGCGGTAGGGGACCTGGCCCTCGATGCCCTCGGCGATCAGC
Organism: Kitasatospora purpeofusca; assembly: GCF_034043715.1. Lineage (GTDB taxonomy): Bacteria > Actinomycetota > Actinomycetes > Streptomycetales > Streptomycetaceae > Kitasatospora > Kitasatospora purpeofusca_A. Next base: position 13,904 of record NZ_JAXCLC010000055.1, read on the forward strand.
TTCTCGTCGGAGGTGACCTCGCCCTGGAAGTAGCGGTCCTTGGAGAAGGACCGCGCCTGGCCGCGGGTCTGCATGGCGCCCAGCGAGCCCATGCCGCGGTAGGACTTGAACTGCTTGCCGTTGATGAACAGCAGCTCGCCCGGGGACTCCTCGCAGCCGGCCAGCAGCGAGCCGAGCATCACGGTGTCGGCACCGGCGGCGAGCGCCTTGCCGATGTCGCCGGAGTACTGCAGGCCGCCGTCGCCGATGACCGGCACGCCGGCCGCCTGGCAGGCGAGGGCCGCCTCGTAGATCGCGGTGACCTGCGGGACGCCGATGCCGGCGACCACGCGGGTGGTGCAGATGGAGCCCGGGCCGACCCCGACCTTGACACCGTCCACACCGGCGTCGATCAGCGCCTGGGCGCCGTCACGGGTGGCGACGTTGCCGCCGACCACGTCGACCCCGACGGACGACTTGATCTTGGCGATCCAGGACAGCGCGTTGTGGCTGTGGCCGTGCGAGGTGTCCACGACCAGGAAGTCCACGCCCGCCTGGACCAGGGCCTGGGCCCGGTCGAAGGCTTCGGCGCTGGCGCCGACGGCGGCGCCGACCAGCAGCCGGCCCTCGGCGTCCTTGGCGGCGTTCGGGTACTGCTCGGCCTTGACGAAGTCCTTGACGGTGATGAGGCCCTTGATCCGGCCCTCGTCGTCGACCAGCGGCAGCTTCTCGATCTTGTGCCGGCGGAGCAGCGCGATCGCGTCGACGCCGGAGATCCCGACCTTGCCGGTGATCAGCGGCATCGGGGTCATGATCTCGCGGACCCGGCGGCTGCGGTCCGACTCGAAGGCCATGTCGCGGTTGGTGACGATGCCGAGCAGCTTGCCGCCCTCGTCGGCGATCGGCACGCCGGAGATGCGGAACTTCGCGCACAGCGCGTCGGCCTCGGCCAGCGTGGTGTCCGGGCCGACCGTGATCGGGTCGGTGACCATGCCGGACTCGGAGCGCTTCACCAGGTCGACCTGGTTGGCCTGGTCCTCGACCGACAGGTTGCGGTGCAGGACGCCGACGCCGCCCTGACGGGCCATCGCGATCGCCATCCGCGACTCGGTGACCTTGTCCATCGCGGCCGAGAGCAGCGGGATGTTCACCCGCACGTTGCGGGAGACCCGCGAGGAGGTGTCGACCTGGTTCGGCAGCACCTCGGACGCCCCCGGCAGCAGCAGGACGTCGTCGTACGTGAGCCCGAGCATCGCGAACTTCTCGGGTACGCCTGCGGCGTTGACGCCGTCGTTGATTGGCATTTCGGGGGTACCTTCCGTGGCCGGCCTAATCCGCTCGCGCCCTGAGGGTGGGGGCGCAGTCATCAGCTCACTCGGACCGCCGAAAGTCCGGTGTCCATTGGAGGATCCTCCAGGGGAACTCCACGCGCACCGTCGGAACTTTGGCGACCCGCCCAGACGCCGATACCCCATGGTACTGGCACCGCGAATGGGTGCTCGTGCTGCCCTTGACAACACCCGCCCACCATGGGCCATTCCGTTTGTCGCCCGCTCGCCTCCGGGGCGCTTCTGCCCGGTGCCGACGGTCGGCGCTCCGATGCCCCTTCGTTCCTCAGGGGCCTCCTCACGCTCTCCCTTTCGGCACCGGCGCGCCCCTTCGGCTCGGGGCGGGAAGCGCCGGGCTCGGGGCGCCCCTTCGGCTCGGGCGGGAAGTGCCGACGGCGCCGCTAGGAGGATTCCTCCGCCAGGGCGCGGAGGCGGCTCAGGGCGCGGTGCTGGGCGACCCGGACGGCCCCCGGCGACATGCCGAGCACCTCGCCGGTCTCCTCCGCCGAGAGTCCGGCGGCCACCCGCAGCAGCACCAGCTCGCGCTGCCGGGCCGGCAGGTTGGAGAGCAGTTCCTTGGCCCACGCGGCGTCGCTGCTGAGCAGCGCCCGCTCCTCCGGGCCGAGCGCGTCGTCCGGCACCTCCGGCAGGTCGTCCTGCGGGATCACGGCCGATCCGGGCCCGCGCATCGCGGCCCGCTGCAGGTCGGCGATCTTGTGCGCGGCGATCCCGTAGACGAAGGCCTCGAACGGGCGGCCCAGGTCCCGGTAGCGGGGCAGTGCGCAGAGCACCGCGACGCAGACCTCCTGGGCGATGTCGTCGACGTGGTGCCGGGCACCGCCGGGCAGCCGGACCAGCCGGCCGCGGCAGTAGCGCAGCGCCAGCGGGTGGACGTGGGCGAGCAGGGCGTCGATCGCCGGGCCCTCGCCGCGGACGGCGGCCGCGACCAGCGCGGCGAGCGCGCCCGGCCCGTCGGCCGGATCCGCGTACGCCGGGCCGGGCCCGGGCGCGGAGGGCTCGGCCTCCACCGGGTCCGCCTCACCGGGAGACCCGGTCACGTCGTCACGCATCGGTCCATGGTGCCTGGTCGCGCGGGAAAACGCGGCACCGCGTCCGGAGTTGTGCACCGGAACGTTATGCGGTGCCGCTCCGGTACGCACCACCGGCCCCTCCTGCACCGCACCGCCTCCCGCCCCACCGGCGCGGACGGTACCGTCCGCGGCGCCGTCCGCCGAGCCTCCTGCGGCCGCGTGGTTCGCCGCAGTCCCTGTCCGCTGGTCCCCGAGGTGCTCCACTCCTCCATGGTGCAACCTCGGGGCCGTAACGTCACACGCCTCCGCACGGACAATCGCGAGCAGCGGGCCGGAACCGGCGGCGGCGCCGGCGGTCAGCGGACCAGGCCCCACCGGAAGCCCAGGGCCACCGCGTGCGCGCGGTCCGAGGCGCCGAGCTTCTTGAACAGCCGCCGCGCATGGGTCTTGACGGTGTCCTCGGAAAGGAACAGCTCGCGGCCGATCTCGGCGTTGCTGCGGCCGTGGCTCATGCCCTCCAGCACCTGGATCTCACGCGCCGTCAGGGTCGGTGCGGCCCCCATGTCGGGGCTGCGCAGCCGGCGGGGGGCGAGCCGCCAGGTCGGGTCGGCGAGGGCCTGGGTCACGGTGGCCCGCAGTTCGGCGCGCGAGGCGTCCTTGTGCAGGTAGCCGCGGGCGCCCGCGGCGACCGCGAGGGCGACCCCGTCGAGGTCCTCGGCGACGGTGAGCATGATGATCCGGGCACCGGGGTCGGCGGACAGCAGCCGCCGGACCGTCTCCACCCCGCCGAGGCCGGGCATCCGGACGTCCATCAGGACGAGATCGGAGCGGTCGGCCACCCAGCGGCGGAGGACCTCCTCCCCGTTCGTCGCGGTGGTGACCCGATCGACACCGGGTACGGTCGCGACCGCGCGGCGAAGCGCCTCGCGGGCGAGCGGGGAATCGTCGCAAACGAGAACGGAAGTCATGACTGTCGTCCTCCGCAGCTGATCCGCGTCACGTTGAGCCTCCTGGCTGGTACGAACCTCTCCGACACGGCCCGCCGGCGTCGGACTCCGTGCTGATCGCCCAGGTTCCCCGCGATCGTTCCCGACGTCCGGCGTCCGCTAACCGCCTCCGCACTTCCAACGACCGTCACTCGAATGAGTTACGGCCTTAAGGGCCATCTCCACCACTGTACGTGGCCAACCCGTTACCGATCAGCCGCATCGCGGTGCACACGCCGCACTTTTCCGCAGCTCGCGCGCGGTCGGCGTACCACCCGCACACCCGCGCGGCGCTCCGCGCGCCGGTCGGCCACCCGATTGCCACGCTTGCGCCGGGCGACTGTCGGCCCGACAGTCATGCCCACTTTGCCCGCTTTTAGAGCTTTTGTATGGTCATTGACTGTTGTGCCACTCTGTGGGTGACTTGTCCATGTAGTTGCCGTAAGTCATATTTCCAGGTGTCCACACCGCGCCGGACGCCCCGCCGAGCCGACTCCAGCGCGACCCCGCTGGTGACCGGCCCGCGGTCGACGACCTCTGAAGGGAATGAGCCATGGCAGATTTCTCCCGCCTCCCCGGCCCCAACGCGGATCTCTGGGACTGGCAGCTCTCCGCAGCCTGCCGCGGCGTGGACAGCTCCCTCTTCTTCCACCCCGAGGGAGAGCGCGGCGCCGCCCGCAGTTCACGCGAAGCCAGCGCCAAGGAGGTCTGCACGCGCTGCCCGGTCCGCACCCAGTGCGCCGCGCACGCGCTGGCGGTCCGCGAGCCGTACGGCGTGTGGGGAGGTCTCACCGAGGACGAACGCGAGGAGCTGATGGGCCGCTCGCGCCACCGTCTCGTGGAGGTGCCGCTGGTCGCTCCGGGCGTGTCCCAGCAGTAGGCGGCCGGTTCCGCGCCGGCGTGGAGAAACGTTTCTCCAGCGGTCCGCGCCGGCCTTCCGCGCCCCCACCGCGATCCCTGCGACCCTGCGACCCGCGACCCCTCCGACCCCCTCCGGGTGCCCCCGTCCGGAGCCCGGCCCCGCCGGCCGGGTCCCGCCCGGCGGCCCGCTCCTCCGGCGGCCGGGCGGGCGGGGCGGCGGCGTCAGCGGCCGGCGGCCGCCCCGGACAGCCGCTCCAGCATCAGCGCCACCGCCGGCACCCCGGCGAGGTCCGGCAGGGTCAGCGCGACCACCTGCCGTACCGCCGACGCCCCCGAAGCGGCGTGCACCGCCACCGTCGCCACCCCGTCCGGGCGCACCGTCTCCAGCGCCAGACCGGGCAGCACCGCCACCCCCAGCCCGGCCGCCACCAGCCCGACCACCGCCGGGTAGTCGTCGGTGGCGAAGTCGATCCGCGGCTCGAAGCCGGCCCCCGCGCACAGCTCCACCAGGTGGCCCCGGCACTGCGGGCAGCCGGCGATCCACTGCTCCTCCGCCAGTTCGGCCAGCTGCACCGGGCCGCCGCGCCCGGCCAGCCGGTGCCCGGCGGGCAGCAGGCCGACCAGCGGGTCGTCCAGCAGCGGGGTGGCGACCAGGTCGGACCAGTCGGCGCCGGCGCTCAGCTGCTGGGCCTCCAGATTGGCCTCGGCCCGCGCCTCCCGCGGGGTGCCGTGGGCGGGCGCGGGCGCCGGCCCGGCCGCGGCACCGGGGGCCTGCGGGTAGCGGAAGGCGAGCGCGACCTCGCACTCGCCGCCGCGCAGCATCGCCAGCGACTCCGGCGGCTCCGCCTCCACCAGCGACACGCGGACCCCCGGATGGGTGCCCCGCAGCCGGGCGACGGCCGACGGCACCAGGGTCGAACTCGCGGTCGGGAAGGACACCAGCCGGACCCGGCCGGCCCGCAGCCCGGCGATCGCGGCGACCTCCTCCTCGGCGGCGGAGAGTCCGGCGAGGATTCCGGTGGCATGCTTGAGCAGCACCCGGCCGGCCTCGCTGAGCTGCATCCCGCGGCCCGAACGGACCACCAGCGGGGTGTCCACGGACTTCTCCAGGGCCTTCATCTGCTGGCTGATCGCGGGCTGGGTGCAACCCAGCTCACGAGCGGCGGCGGAGAAGGAGCCGGTGCGGGCGACGGCACGCAGGACGCGCAGATGGCGGGCCTCGATCATGCCCCCAAGATATAAGACATTCTTTGCAACAAGCAAAATTCAACTGATAGTTGAAGGATGGAACACACCGGCGCGGCCGGGCCCGGGCCCGGTCCGCGCCACAACGCCGGAGGCCCGGCCCGCCACCCCCAGCGGGGCGCGGACCGGGCCTCCGGTCAGTGCTTCGGGCCTCAGTGCGAGTGGCCGTGGCCGCCGTGGCCGTGACCGCTGTCGGCCTCCTCCTCCTTCTTCTCCACCACGAGGGTCTCGGTGGTGAGAAGCAGGGAGGCGATCGAGGCGGCGTTCTCCAGGGCGGAGCGGGTGACCTTGACCGGGTCGATGACGCCGGCCTTCACCAGGTCGCCGTACTCGCCGGTGGCGGCGTTGAAGCCCTGGCCCGCCTCCAGCTCGGCGACCTTGGAGGTGATGACGTAGCCCTCCAGGCCGGCGTTCTGGGCGATCCAGCGCAGCGGCTCGTGCAGCGCCTTGCGGACGACCGCGACACCGGTGGCCTCGTCGCCGGACAGGCCCAGGCCGCCGTCCAGCACCTTCGCGGCGTGGACCAGGGAGGCGCCACCACCGGCGACGATGCCCTCCTCGACCGCGGCACGGGTCGCCGAGATGGCGTCCTCGAGGCGGTGCTTGCGCTCCTTGAGCTCCACCTCGGTGGCGGCACCGACGCGGATGACACAGACGCCGCCGGCCAGCTTGGCCAGGCGCTCCTGCAGCTTCTCGCGGTCCCAGTCCGAGTCGGTGTTGGCGATCTCGCCCTTGATCTGGGCGACGCGGCCGGTCACGGCCTCGGAGTCGCCGCCACCGTCGACGACGATCGTCTCGTCCTTGGTGACGGTCACGCGGCGGGCCGAGCCCAGCACGTCCAGACCGGCCTGGTCGAGCTTGAGGCCGACCTCCTCGGAGATCACGGTGCCGCCGGTGAGGACGGCCAGGTCGCCGAGGATCGCCTTGCGGCGGTCGCCGAAGCCCGGGGCCTTGACGGCCACCGCGTTGAAGGTGCCGCGGATCTTGTTCACCACGAGGGTGGACAGCGCCTCGCCGTCGACGTCCTCGGCGATGATCAGCAGCGGGCGGGAGGTGCCGCCCTGCAGGATCTTCTCCAGCAGCGGGAGCAGCTCCTGGATGGAGGAGATCTTGCCCTGGTTGATCAGGATGTACGGGTCCTCGAGGACCGCCTCCTGCCGCTCCGCGTCGGTGACGAAGTACGGCGACAGGTAGCCCTTGTCGAACTGCATGCCCTCGGTGAAGTCCAGCTCCACGCCGAAGGTGTTCGACTCCTCGACGGTGATGACACCGTCCTTGCCGACCTTGTCGATCGCCTCGGCGATCAGCTCGCCGACCTGGGTGTCCTGGGCGGAGAGGCTCGCGACGGCGGCGATGTCGTCCTTGCCCTCGACCTCACGGGCGATCGACAGCAGGTGCTCGGAGACGGCGGCGACGGCCTTGTCGATGCCCTTCTTCAGGGCGGCCGGACCGGCGCCCGCGGCGACGTTGCGCAGACCCTCGTTGACCAGGGCCTGGGCCAGCACGGTGGCGGTGGTGGTGCCGTCGCCCGCGACGTCGTTGGTCTTGGTGGCGACCTCCTTGACGAGCTGCGCGCCAAGGTTCTCGTACGGGTCGTCGAGCTCGACCTCACGGGCGATGGTGACACCGTCGTTGGTGATGGTCGGGGCGCCGAACTTCTTGTCGATGACGACGTTGCGGCCCTTGGGGCCGATGGTCACCTTGACGGTGTCGGCCAGCTTGTTGACACCGCGCTCGAGCGAGCGGCGGGCGTCCTCGTCGAACTGCAGGATCTTCGGCATGTTCCCTATTCCTTCGGGGTGCGGCCGTCGCCGGCCGCTCGACTACGTGGACCAACAGCCACGCCCCGGCCCCTGTCACTAGGGACACGGATCCGGGGCGTGGCTGAACGCTTTTACTTCTCGATGATGGCGAGAACGTCGCGCGCGGAGAGCACCAGGTACTCCTCGCCCTGGTACTTCACCTCGGTGCCGCCGTACTTCGAGTACAGGACGATGTCACCCACGGCGACGTCGAGCGGCAGACGCTGGCCGTCCTCGAAGCGGCCCGGGCCGACAGCCAGGACGACGCCCTCCTGGGGCTTCTCCTTGGCGGTGTCCGGGATAACCAGGCCGGAGGCCGTGGTGGTCTCGGCGTCGAGCGGCTGGACCACAATGCGGTCCTCGAGCGGCTTGATGGCAACCTTGCTGCTGGTGGTCACGTCCGAGCTCCCCTTCGGAGATTACGGGGTTTTCTAACGGGTAGGGGCGAACTCGCGGATCTGCCGTCGCGGGGGTCAGACACGCGTTTTCGCGTTAGCACTCCCCCGGTGGTGAGTGCTAGTGATGACCATAGGCGGCCGTTAGCACTCAGTCAACCAGAGTGCCAACGCCACGCGGGCCGGTCCTGCCGGACGGCACCCGCGACCGCGTGCCGCCGCCCCCGGGGCCGGCGCTCCCGGCCCGCCGTGACCGGGGAGAATGAGCGGGTGGAGAACGACGACCTGCGGGCCCTGCTGACCGAGCGGGGCCAGGCCCTGCTCGCGGAACTGCGCGAGTTCGCGCCCGAGGAGGAGCTGGCACTGGCCACCCGGCTGCGCAAGGAGCATCCCGCCGAGCTGGTGTCGGCCGCCTTCGGGCAGGCCCGGCTGCGGCAGCGGGCCCGGGCCAAGTTCGGCGCCGACGCCGACCTCATGTACTTCACGCCCAACGGCGTCGAGCAGTCCACCCGGCGCGAGGTCGCCGAGTGGCGCGCCGAACGGTTCGCCGGACTCGGGGTGAAGCGGCTGGCCGACCTCTGCTGCGGCATCGGCGGCGACGTGCTGGCGCTGGCCCGGGCCGGGATCGAGGTGCTCGCCGTCGACCGGGACCCGGCGGCCTGTGCCGCCCTCGCCGCCAACGCGGCCGCCCTGGGCCTCGCCGACCTGGTCGAGGTGCGCTGCGCGGACGTCGCCGAGGTCGACGTCGCCGGCTACGACGCGGTCTTCACCGACCCCGCCCGGCGCACCGCGCGCGGCCGGGTCTTCGACCCCGAGGCGTACGCCCCACCGCTGTCCTGGGCGATCGAGGCCGGCCGGCGGGCCCCCGTCGGCGCGCTCAAGGTGGCGCCCGGCATCCCGCACGAGGCCGTGCCGGCCGACGCCGAGGCCGAGTGGGTCTCGGACCACGGCGACGTCAAGGAGGCGGTGCTCTGGTTCGGGACCCGGGCCGGGCACCCGCACCGCGCCACCCTGCTGCCGCAGCGGGCCGGCCTCACCGGCGGCGACCTGCCCGACCCCCCGGCCGGACCGGTCGGCCGCTACCTGTACGAGCCGGACGGCGCCGTGATCCGCGCCCATCTGGTCGCCGAGGTGGCCGGGCTGGTGAACGGGCGGCTGATCGATCCGAAGATCGCCTACCTGACCTCCGACGAACTGGTCGACACCCCGTACGCGCACGCCTTCGAGCTGACCGACGTGCTGCCGTTCCACATCAAGAAGCTCAAGGCGCTGCTGCGCGAGCGGAAGGTCGGCACCGTGGTGATCAAGAAGCGCGGGATGGCGATCACCCCGGAGGAGCTGCGCCGGCAGCTGCGGCCCACCGGTCCGAACGCCGTCACGGTGGTCCTCAGCCGCACCGACAACGGCCCGCTGATGATGCTCGGCCACCCCGTCACGGGGCCGGCCGCGGCCGTTCAGGCGGCCGGCGCCCCGATGTAGTCCTCCAGCCGGGCCACCGCGAAGCCCTGCTCCTGGATCCGGGCCAGCAGCTCGCCGAACATCTGCGTCATCGTCTCGCCCTTGAGGTCCTTCGGGCCCCGGAAGTGGGCGAGCACGATGTCGCCGGGCCGCAGCTTCTTGTCCGCGGCCTGGTACTGCATGTCGTGGATCTGCATCGACTCGCGCCACAGCACGACCGCCCGCGGCCCGCACTGCTGCACCGAGGTGTTGAGCGCCGGCGTGTTGGCACCGTCCCCGTACGGCGGGCGGAACAGCAGCGGCGGGGTGCCGTACTGCTGGGTGAGCGCGGCCTGGGCGTCGCAGATCTCGGACTTCTGCTTCTCCGGCGGCACCTTGCTCAGCTGGGCGTGGTCCACGGTGTGGTTGTGGACGTGGTTGCCGAGCGCCTGGAGGCGCTTGAAGTAGCCGTAGTCGTCCTTGACGATGTCGCGGGTCAGGAACATCGACACCGGCACCTTGAGGTCGGTCAGCATCTCGACGAACTTCGGGTCCTTCTCGGCACCGTCGTCGATGGTGACGAAGACGACCTTGTCGGACGTCTTCACCTCGCTGAACACCGGTACGGGCCCGGTCCGCGCGAGCTTCACCGGCTTGTCGGCGGGTGCGGGCGGCGCCGGCGGCAGCGGCGTGAGGTGCCACTTCGCCCAGGCGGCCGCGTCACCGGCGGCCGGGCCGCCCCCGGTCGGGGACGCGGTCGGCGACGGGGCCGCGGACACCGGCGGCGACGGGGCGGCCGTCGCCGGGGATCCGCTCGCCGGGGATCCGCTCGCCGGGACCAGCGCGGCCGAGGCCGCGGCGCTGCCGCCGCCGCTCGCGCACCCGGTCGCGGCGGCCAGCAGGGCCAGCGCCCCCGCCGCGTACGCCGTCCTCCTGCTCCGTACCTGCCTGTTCACCGCGCCGTGCTCCCCGCTCCCGTTCAGCGACCTCGATCGCTAGCACGGTAACGGCCAGACGTTCGGTTCCCGATCGGGCGTGCGAACGGCTACCGCGGACTACTCCACATGCTCGCTGGTGAAGGACCAGCGGTGCACCGGACGGCCCAGCAGGGCGGCGGGCGGCTCCGGCACCGGGACCGGCTCGCCGGACCACCAGGTGATCAGCAGCACCCGGTCCCCGGGGGCGGCGAGCAGCTCCGTCCTGAGCAGCCCGGCCGAGCCCCGCAGCACGGGCAGCGCCGTCTCCCGGACCCAGCCGGAGAGCTCGGCGCCCCGGCCGTCGGCCGCCCTGGCCTCCCACATCGCCGCGGTGGTGGCACTCACGGCGGTGGCGCTCACCGCTGCTGCCCGGTCAGGGCCTGGTATGCCTGCCCGTGGAAGTCGGTGTGCGGCACATGGACCTCGGTGACCGGCAGCGAGGAGTCCGCCGACAGGTCGAGCGAGGACGGCGCGCGGTCCCGCCAGACCATCTCGCTGCCGAGCGCGGCGACCATCGCGCCGTTGTCGGTGCACAGGCCCGGACGCGGCACCCGCAGCCGGATGCCGGCGCGGTCGCAGCGCTGCTGGGCCATCTCGCGGAGCCGGGAGTTGGCCGCGACACCGCCGCCGATCATCAGGTGGTCGACTCCGTTGTCCTTGCAGGCCTTGACGGCCTTGCGGGTGAGCACATCGGTGACCGCCTCCTGGAAGGACGCCGCGACGTCCGCGATCGGCACCTCCTCGCCGGCCCGGCGCTTCGCCTCCACCCAGCGGGCGACGGCGGTCTTCAGGCCGGAGAAGGAGAAGTCGTACTCCGGGTCCTTGGGGCCGGTGAGCCCGCGCGGGAAGGCGATCGCCTTCGGGTCGCCCTCGCGGGCGGTGCGGTCCACCACCGGGCCGCCTGGGAAGCCCAGCCCGAGCACCCGGGCCACCTTGTCGAAGGCCTCGCCGGCCGCGTCGTCGATGGTCGCGCCGAGCGGGCGGACGTCGGTGGTGATGTCCTCGCTGAGCAGCAGCGAGGAGTGCCCGCCGGAGACCAGCAGGGCCATCGTCGGAGAGGGCAGGCGGCCGTGCTCCAGCTGGTCCACGCAGATGTGCGAGGCGAGGTGGTTGACCCCGTACAGCGGCTTGTCGAGGGCCCAGGCGTAGGCCTTGGCGGCGCTCACGCCGACCAGCAGCGCGCCGGCCAGCCCGGGCCCGGCGGTGACCGCGATGCCGTCCAGGTCGCTCGCCTTGACGCCCGCGGTGTCGAGGGCGCGCTGGATGGTCGGGACCATCGCCTCCAGGTGCGCGCGGCTGGCGATCTCGGGGACGACCCCGCCGAAGCGGGCGTGGTCGTTGACGCTGGAGGCCACCGCGTCGGCCAGCAGGGTGGTGCCGCGCACGATGCCGACGCCGGTCTCGTCGCAGGAGGTCTCGATGCCGAGGACGAGCGGTTCGTCAGCCATGGTGGGTGTCCTTCTTCACATCCGGTCGCGGGTGGTCCGCGGGTTCGTCGAGGTCTTCGGGGGCCGCGGCGGCGGCGTGGTGGTCGGCGGTGTCGGCGGGGACGGCGGTGTCCGCGGGGGCGGCCGCGAGGTCGAGCCGCATCACCAGCGCGTCGATGCCGGCCGGCTGGTAGTAGCCGCGCCGGATGCCGACCGGCTCGAAACCGAAGCGCTCGTAGAGCCGCTGCGCGCGGGTGTTGTCCACCCGCACCTCCAGCAGCAGGTCCGCGCAGCCGCGCCGGGCGGCCTCCCGGACCAGGTCGGTGAGCAGCGCCGCGCCCAGCCCGGTGCCCTGGTGGCGCCCGTGGACCGCGATGGTCTGCACATCGCCGTCGCCGCCCACCGCCATCAGTCCGGCGTAGCCGACGACCGCGCCGTCCGGGGTGACGGCGACGGTGTAGTGCCGGGTGCCGCCGGGGTGGGCCTCGGCCAGCTCGGACCAGAACATGCCGGCGGACCAGGCGTCCTCCGGGAACAGCTCCAGCTCCAGCGCCAGCACCGGGGCGATGTGCCACCAGCGCATCGGGCGCAGACGGGCGGCGGGGGTCCGGCCGGCCGGACCGGTGGTGCCGGTGCCGGTGGTGCCGGTACCGGTGCCGGTGCCGGTGGTACTCGGGCCGGTCACGCCGGGAGCACCGCCTTGTAGCCGGCCGGCACCTGGGCGTCCGGGCGGCGCAGGTAGAGCGGGGCGTTGGGCAGCAGGGCCCGGCCGGCGGCCAGCTCGGCGACGGCGAACGCGGCGAGCGCGCCGGCCGAGACGTGCTCGGGGCCCCGCGCGCCCGGGAAGGCGTCCGGGTAGAGCAGCGCACCGGCGCCGACCGACCGCTCCGGGCTGGTCAGCTCGCCCGGACGGTCCACCGACGGCCCCTCGGTCCGCCGGCCCCCGGCGTCGTACGCGGCCCAGTAGACCTCCTTGCGGCGGGCGTCGGTGGCCACCGTGAACGCCTCGCCGGCGAGGCCCCCGGCGCGGGCCGCGTGGGCGATCGCGTCCAGCGTGCAGACGCCGTGCACCGGCAGGCCGAGCGCGTGGCCCAGGGCGGCGGCGGTCACCAGGCCGACCCGCAGGCCGGTGTACGGGCCGGGGCCCACACCCACCGCGATGTCGGTCAGCCGGTGCCGGTCGACACCGGCCTCCCGGAGCACCCGGTCGATCGCGGGGATCAGGAGTTCGCCGTGGCGCCTGGCGTCGACCTGGTCGGTCTCGGCGAGGACGGCCGTGCCGTCGTGGACGGCGGCGGTGACGGCAGGGGTAGCGGTGTCGAACGCGAGCAGCAGCACGGGTCAAGGTTAGACCGGTCGACCGGTGCCCGGTCCGGGCCGGCCCCGGTCCGCGCGTGCTCCGCCCGATCGAAAACCGGACCGGACCCGGAACACACGTCCGACACGATGCGGACCGGACGGGCGAACCTGGCACGATGGGGCCGACGGTTTTGGGACGGCGGTGGGAGCGGCACGTGGCGAAGATGGGTCCTGGAGTGGTGGTCACCGGGCTGACCCTGGGGGCCCTGGCGGTGGTGAGCCTGCTGGCCTTCCAGGCCAACGGCGCGCAGGACCGCGCGGTCGCCGCGAACCCGGCCACGAGCACGGCCCCCACCTCCGGCGGACCGGCCTCCTCGGCCCCCCCGACCGCCACGCCGACGCCGACCGCCCCGACCCTGCCCACCGCGGGCACCGGCACCGGGCTGCGGGTCGTCTACTCGGTCAGCACCCACTACGTCTGGCTGATCGACCCGAAGAAGACCCCGCAGGTGGTGGCCACCTTCCCGGTGACCCCGGGCACCGTCGAGCCGGCCCCCGGCAGCTACCCCGTCTACAGCCGGACGCCTTCCGGGACCGGCACCGACGGCAAGCAGATCGAGCACGTGGTGCGCTTCGCGCAGCAGAACGGCGTGGTGTTCGGCTTCGGCGCAGCCGTCGACGGCGCCACCGGCGCTCCGCCCGCCTCCCCGGCGCCCACCGCGGCGGCGTCCTCCCCGGCCGCCTCGGCGGCCAAGACCGGCGGCATCCGCAGCAGCCGCGCGGACGGCCAGCTGCTCTGGGACTTCGCGCCCAAGGACACCAAGGTCGTCGTGATCCCCTGACCGGGGACGACAGGTGTCAGGCGGCGCGGCGGGTCTCGTGCGCGCCGCCGCTCGACGGCGACGGTCCGGGCGTCCCGGGGGCCTCGGCCCGCGCGGGGGCGGCCGGGCGCCGTTCGGGCGGGGTGGAGACCGCCTCGGCCGCCGCACAGGCGGCCAGCAGGGCCCGCATGGGCTCCCCCGCAGCACGGCGGGCGGGCTCCTCGGCCCCGGTCCCGCGCGGTGCGCGCTCCGGGGCGGGCGTGGTGCTCGGCATGGCGCCTCCTAGTTAGGCAGACCTAACCTCAACGACCATCCCACCACGCCCGGGACCTCGATCGCAACATCTTCCCGACACCCTGTCGGTAAACGTGACGCTGCGGAAGCGCCCCGGCAACCCCGTCCGGGGCACTCAGGCCGGAGCGGTCAGGCCGGAGCGGTCAGGCCAGCGCGGTCAGGTCCGTGCCGTCCCAGCGGGTGCCGATGCCGGTCAGCTCCACCCGGCGCGGGTCCAGGTCGTCCCCGGCCGCCTCGGCGCCGATCGCGCGTCCGATCCGGACCTCCAGACGGTTCTCCGAGAGCCGTTCGACCTTGCCCTCGCCCCACTCGACCACCACCACCGACTCGGGCAGCGAGACATCGAGGTCGAGGTCCTCCATCTCGTCGAGGTCACCGCCCAGCCGGTACGCGTCGACGTGCACCAGCGCCGGGCCGCCCACCAGCGAGGGGTGCACCCGGGCGATCACGAAGGTCGGGGAGGTCACCGCCCCGCGCACCTGGAGCCCCTCGCCGAGGCCCCGGGTCAGCGTGGTCTTGCCCGCACCCAGCTCACCGGAGAGCAGCACGAGGTCCCCCGGCCGCAGGAGCGCGGCCAGCTCCCGGCCGAGCCGGCCCATCCGGTCGGGGGTGGCGACGGTGAGAGAGGCGTGGGAGCCCATGCGCGAATCAAGCCCTTCGGTCCGTACGGCGGCGCACCGGTCCTCGGGCGCCCCCGCTACCGTGCCACATCCCCGGCACCGCCCGCGCCGGGCCCGCACCGGTCCGCCGGTCCGCACCGCCTTGCGCCGGTCCAGGCCGGTCCAGGCCGCTTTACGCCGGTTCGCCGACCTGGGGCGGCAGCGGGGCCGCGCCGCGGAAGCGGGCGGCCCGGTCGAACAGCTCGGCCAGGTGGTGGTCGACCACGTCGGGACGCTCCAGCATCACCAGGTGCCCGGCATCCGGGACCAGGACCAGCTGGGCCCCCGGCAGCAGCTCGGCCATCGCCTCGCCGTGGCCGGGCGGGGTGAGGAGGTCCTTGGTGCCGGTCAGCACGAGGGTGGGGATGCCGCGCAGCGCGGCCAGTGCCTCGGTCTTCTCGTGCGCCGAGAACACCGGGTAGAACTCGGCCACCACGTCGATCGGGGTGGCGTCCAGCATCTGCTCGGCGAACCGGACCACGCCCGGGTCGACGTCCTTCGCCCCGAAGGAGTACCGCCGGTAGAAGACGGCGCTGACGTCCGCGCCGAGCCGGCGGGTCGCCTCCACCAGGTCCACCTGGCGTCCGAGCAGCTTCATCATGCCCGGCGCGACCCTGCGGAACAGCTTGGCCCCGGCGACGGGCAGCCCGAAGGTGACGGCGTCCCAGTTCCCCGCCAGGGTGCCGATCAGCGCGACCCCGGCGACCCGCTCCCGGAACAGCTCGGGGTGCTGGTCGGCCAGCGCCATCATCGTCATGCCGCCCATCGAGTGGCCGACCAGGACCAGCGGGCCGGTCGGCGCGACGGCGTCGATCACGGCCTTGAGGTCGCCGCCCAGCTGGTCGATTCCGGCGGGTTCGCCGGCCAGGAAGGAGCGGGAGCGCTCGGAGCGGCCGTGGCTGCGCTGGTCCCACAGCACCAGCCGGACGCCGGACCGGAAGGCGGCGCGCTGGAAGTGCCAGCTGTCCTGGTTGAGGCAGTAGCCGTGGCAGAAGACCACGGTCAGCGGCTCGGCGGCGCCGTCCCGCTCCCCCTCCGGGCGGTCGGGACCCTCCGGGGTGCCGAGGCCGTCCAGCTCGACGTACAGCTCGGTGCCGTCGGCGGCGGCCACCGTGCGGGGGCGGCCGCGCAGCGAGCCGTACGGGGCGTTGGCGTCCAGCTCGGCGCGGGCCCGGCGGCGCGTGCTCCGGCCGACCGTCAGCCGGTCGATCGCCACCCCGGCGGCGGCGCCGGCCGCGAGCACGCCGACCGAGATGCCGATCAGACCGGCCCGGCTCACCCCGGTGGCCGCCTCGGCCGCCTTGACGGCCCGGGCCGCCCGGCCCACCGTCGCGACCGGATCGGTGTCGCTCGGCCCGCTCATCCGAGCAGGCCCTCGTCCAGGCCGCCGACGTAGCGGCGCGGCACCCGGGAGCCGATCCGGGTCACGATCTCGTAGGAGATGGTGCCGCAGGCGCGGCCCCAGTCCTCGGCGGTCGGCTCGCCCCGGTCCCCGCTGCCGAAGACCAGCACCTCGTCGCCGATCGGCGGGGTGTCGCCGCCGAGGTCCACCACGAACTGGTCCATCGCCACCCGGCCCGCCACCGTGCGCCACTTGCCGTCGACCTGCACCGGGCCGATGCCGCTGGCATGCCGCGGGATGCCGTCGCCGTAGCCGACCGGGACCAGGCCCAGCGTGGTCGGACCCGGGGTGGTGTAGTGGTGGCCGTAGCTGACCCCGTGGCCGCCGGGCACGTGCTTGACCAGGGCCAGCCGGGCGGTCAGCGACATCACCGGGCGCAGGCCGAAGTCGGACGGCGAGCCCACCTCGGGGACCGGCGACAGCCCGTACATGGCGAGGCCGGTACGGACCATGTCGAAGTGCGACTGCGGCAGCAGCAGGGCGGCCGGCGAGTTGGCCAGGTGGCGCACCTCGGGGCGCAGCCCGGCCGCCTCGGCGGAGGCCAGGGCCAGCCGGAAGGCGTCCAGCTGCGCCTGGATCGAGGGATGGCCGGGCTCGTCGGCGGCGGCGAAGTGCGACCAGACCCCGACCACGGTCAGCAGGCCGTCCAGCTCGGCGCGGCGGGCGGCGGCGACCAGCTCGGGCCAGTCGTGCGGCTGGCAGCCGTTGCGGCCGAGGCCGGTGTCGGCCTTGAGGTGGACCCGGGCCGGGATGCCGGTGGCGCGGACGGCGGCGAGCAGCTCGGTGAGCGCCCACTCGCCGCTGATCGAGATGTCGAGGTCCGCGAAGAGCGCCTCCCGCCAGGGGCCGCCGGGGGTCCACAGCCAGCAGAGGATCCGCGCCTGCTCGGGGCCCACGCCGCCGGCGCGCAGGGCGAGCGCCTCCTCCGGCGTCGCGGTGCCCAGCCAGCCGACTCCCGCGGCGACCGCCTCCCGGGCACAGCGCAGCGCGCCGTGGCCGTAGGCGTCCGCCTTGACCGCGGCCATCACCATGGCCCCGCCGACGCGCTCACGCAGTGCGTCGAGGTTGCCGCGCAGGGCGGCGAGATCGATGGCCGCCTCGGCCCGTACGCCTTCGGTGAGGCCGGCCATCACGGTCGTCTTCGCAGTTGTCATCAGGGTCAGTCTCCCAGACGTCCCGAGGTCCTCGCCGAACGGCCCTTCGGCTCGCCGCCCCGGGCCGCCCGCGCCCAGGACCCCCCGCGGCCCGCCACCCCCTTCCGGACGCCCACGAATCAGGCGCCGGTTCCACCCGGCGTCCGGGGACGCGGTGCCGGGGCCGCCCCGGCGCGGACGTCGTTCCAGACCGCCGGGAGCGCCGCCGCCACCTCCGACGCGGTGACGGGGGCGCCGGGGACGGCGGCGGTGCGCCGGGCGGCGAGTCCGTGCAGGTAGGCCGCCACCGCGGCGGCGTCCGGCGCGGACAGGCCGGCGGCGAGCAGTGAGCCGGCGAGCCCGGCCAGCACGTCCCCGCTGCCGGCCGTGGCCAGCCACGCGGTCCCGGTCGGGTTCACCCGCACGGCGCCATGGGGGTACCCCCGGCCGGAGGCCGGGGGAGAATCGGCGACCACGGTGGTCGAGCCCTTCAGCAGCACCGTCGCCCGGTACACCGCGGCGAGCCGGCGCGCGGTGGCCAGCCGGGCGGCCGCCAGCTCCTCGGCGGCGGGCGGGCGGGCCTGCTCCGAACGGGTGCCGCCGTCGCCCCCGGCCCCGGCCCCGGCGAGCAGCCGGGCCGCCTCCCCCGTGTGCGGGGTGAGCAGCGTCGGCGCCGTCCGCCCGGCGAGCGCGCCGGGGCCGAGCCGGGCCAGCTCGGTCAGCCCGTCCGCGTCGACCAGCACCGGGACGTCGGCCGCCAGCGCCTCGGCGAGCGCCCGTCCGGCGCCCTCGCCGCCGCCCGGTCCGACCACCCAGGCCTGCACCCGGCCGGCCCCGGCCGGACCGCCCTCGGTGACCAGCGTCTCCGGGAAGCGCCGCACCACCTCCTCGGCCGCCGTCCCCGCGTACCGGACCGCGCCCGCGCCGCCGTGCAGCGCGCCGGCGACCGCGAGCAGCGCCGCCCCCGGGTACCGCGCCGAACCGGCGGCGACCCCGACCACGCCGCGCCGGTACTTGTCGCTCTCCGCGCCCGGCACCGGCAGCAGGGCGGCCACGTCGGCGTGCTGGAGCGCCGTCACCCCGGCCGGCGGCAGCTCGAGTCCGATCCCCACCAGTTGCACCGCTCCGGCGTACGAGGCGCCCGGGTCGATCAGCAGCCCGGGCTTGTAGGTGCCGAAGCAGACCGTGACGTCCGCCCGCAGCGCCGCCCCCGCGACCTCGCCGCTGTCGGCGTCCACCCCGCTGGGCACGTCGACGGCGACCACCAGGCCGGTCCGCTCGGCCCGCGCGTACGGCTCGGCCTCCGGCCGCAGTCCGCCCCGGCCGCCGATGCCGACGATGCCGTCCAGCACCAGGTCCGCACTCGAGAAGTCGGCCAGACCGGCCTCCTGCTCCACCACCACCCGCCCGTGCGCCGCCCGCAGCGCCGCCAGCCCGCCGCCGTGCGCCCGCCCGGGGGCGAGCAGCACCGCCGTCACCCGTGCCCCGCGCCCGGCCAGCTCCGCACCGGCGTACAGGGCGTCACCCCCGTTGTCGCCGCTGCCGGCCAGCACCACCACCCGGCTGCCGTAGACCCGGCCGCGCCGGCGGGTCAGCAGCCGGGCGCAGGTCACGGCGAGCCCGGTGGCGGCCCGCCGCATCAGCGTGCCCTCCGGGAGCCGGGCCATCAGCTCCGCCTCGGCGGCGCGGACCTGGTCGACGCGGTGGGCACAACGCATGGCGGGCTCTCCCCCGGACTCGGCGGCAACTCCCGCCGACGCTACGCGAAGGAGTTCCCGACGGCGCCCCCGGCCGTGCGGCACACTTTCGAGTGACACCAACTTCGATTCCCCACCGGCCCCGGTCCGTGTCCCTAGCGTGTCGCTCGGTACGGACCAGCAGGAGGGAGAAGGGCCATGGTCGCCATGCCGGCAGTCGAGCACCCGCTGGGCGAGGACGACATCCTCCGGGCATTCCTGGAGCTGGACACTCCGCCCGGCTTCAAGGCCGAGCTCATCGAAGGGGAGATCACTGTGACGCCACCGCCGGACGGTGACCACGAGGATGCGATCGCGCGGTTCGCGCGGGCCGTCGCGCGGGAGGCGGCCGAGGAGCTCTATGTCAGCGGCGGCAAGGGGCTGATCACACCGAAGGGCCGGTTCATCCCCGATGCCACGGTTGCTCCCGTCGGCCACTTCCGGGCCCAGGAGTCGTGGTCGTCCGCCGTGGGGGTGGAGTTGGTCCTCGAAGTCACCTCGACCAATCCCGTGAAGGACCGGGAGTCCAAGCGCCTGGGCTATGCCGCCGCAGGCGTGCCGTGCTATCTCCTCATCGACCGTGGGGAAGGGAAGGTGACGCTGTTCACGGACCCCAAGGACGGCGACTACACCAGCCTCCACGAAACCGACTTCGGCCGCCGGATCAAGCTGCCCGCCCCGTTCTCGTTCACGCTCGACACAGGGCCCCTGCGGTAGGACGCAGCCACCGCAGGGGCCCCGGGACGGAGCGGGGTCGGACTACTCGACGGTGACCGACTTCGCCAGGTTGCGCGGCTGGTCGACCTCGTGGCCCTTGGCCGTGGCCAGCTCGCAGGCGAAGACCTGCAGCGGCACGGTGGCGACCAGCGGCTGGAGCAGCACCGGCGTGACCGGGATGCGGATCAGGTGGTCCGCGTACGGGACGACCGCCTCGTCGCCCTCCTCCGCGATCACGATGGTCCGCGCACCGCGGGCCCGGATCTCCTGGATGTTGGAGACGATCTTGTCGTGCAGGATCGACCGGCCGCGCGGCGACGGCACGACGACCACCACCGGCAGACCCTCCTCGATCAGCGCGATCGGGCCGTGCTTCAGCTCGCCGGCGGCGAAGCCCTCGGCGTGCATGTACGCCAGCTCCTTGAGCTTGAGCGCGCCCTCCAGGGCCACCGGGAAGCCCACGTGCCGGCCGAGGAACAGCACCGACTTGGCGTCGGCGAGGGAGCGGGCCAGCTCGCGCACCGGCTCCATGGTCTCCAGGACCTGCTCGACCTGCTTCGGCGCGTCGCCGAGCTCCTTGATGACGGCGAGGATCTCGTCGCCCCACTTGGTGCCGCGCACCTGGCCCAGGTACAGCGCGACCAGGTAGCAGGCGACCAGCTGGGTCAGGAACGCCTTGGTCGAGGCGACCGCCACCTCGGGGCCGGCGTGGGTGTACAGCACCGCGTCCGACTCGCGCGGGATGGTCGAGCCGTTGGTGTTGCAGATCGCCAGCACCTTGGCGCCCTGCTCGCGCGCGTGGCGCAGCGCCATCAGGGTGTCCATCGTCTCGCCGGACTGCGAGATGGCGATGACCAGCGTGCCCGGGCCCATGATCGGGTCGCGGTAGCGGAACTCGGAGGCGACCTCGACCTCGCACGGGATCCGGGTCCAGTGCTCGATCGCGTACTTGGCGATCATGCCCGCGTGGAAGGCGGTGCCGCAGGCGACGATGACGACCTTGTCGACCGCGCGCAGGTCGGCGTCCGACATCCGCAGCTCGTCGAGGGTGAGCCGGCCGTCGGTGCCGATCCGGCCGAGGAGGGTGTCGGCGACGGCCTTCGGCTGCTCGGCGATCTCCTTGAGCATGAAGTAGTCGTAGCCGCCCTTCTCGGCGGCCGAGGCGTCCCAGTCGACGTGGTACTCGCGCACGTCGGCCGGGGTGCCGTCGAAGTTGGTCACCGTGACGCCCTCGCGGCGCAGCTCGACGACCTGGTCCTGGCCCAGCTCGATCGCCTCGCGGGTGTGCGCGATGAACGCGGACACGTCGGAGGCGAGGAAGTTCTCGCCCTCGCCGCGCCCGACCACCAGCGGCGAGTTGCGACGGGCGCCGACCACCACGTCGGGGGCGTCGGCGTGCACGGCGACGAGGGTGAAGGCGCCCTCCAGCCGGCGGCAGGCGGCGCGCATGGCCTCCGCGAGGTCGCCCTCGTACAGCTCGCCGAGCAGGTGCGCGACGACCTCGGTGTCCGTCTCCGAGCGCAGCGTGTGGCCGCGCTCGGCCAGCTCGGCCCGGAGCTGGGCGAAGTTCTCGATGATGCCGTTGTGGACCACGGCGACCTTGGCCGCGTCGTCCAGGTGGGGGTGGGCGTTGGCGTCCGTCGGGCCGCCGTGGGTGGCCCAACGGGTGTGGCCGATGCCGGTGGTGCCGCCGGGAAGAGGGGTCTCGGCGAGCGACTTCTCCAGGTTCGCGAGCTTGCCGGCCCGCTTGTCGGTGGTGAGGCTCCACTGCCCGTCGGAGCCCTGCACCTGCACCGCGACACCGGCGGAGTCGTAACCCCGGTACTCGAGTCGCTGCAGGCCTGCGATTACAACGTCAAGGGCGGGCTGGGAGCCCACGTATCCAACAATTCCGCACATGCGTGCCAGCATAAGGGCGCTCCGGACGCCCCATTCGCAAGGTCCCGCCACAGGCCGTGACCGACACCACAGCCGCCGCGAACGGCGCTACGGCCCACAATGGAGCATGTGCTGACCGAACTCTGTACGCGGGGCGACACCACGCCCGGCCCCTCGCCGTCGCCCTACGTGGACCTCAGCCGGGCCGAGTGGAGCGCGCTGCGCGAGCGTACGCCGCTGCCACTGACCGCGGAGGAGGTGGAACGGCTGCGCGGTCTCGGCACCGCGCTGGACCTCGACGAGGTCCGGGACGTCTATCTGCCGCTGTCCCGGCTGCTGAACCTCTACATCCACGCCACGCACGACCTGCGCGGCGCGCTGGGCACCTTCCTGGACACCCCGGACACCGAGCGCACCCGCACCCCGTTCATCATCGGCGTGGCCGGCTCGGTCGCGGTCGGCAAGTCCACCACCGCCCGACTGCTCCAGGCGTTGCTGGCCCGTTGGCCGGAGCACCCCCGGGTCGAGCTGGTCACCACCGACGGCTTCCTGCTGCCCAACGCCGAGCTGCGCCGGCGCGGCCTGATGGCCCGCAAGGGCTTCCCGGAGTCGTACGACCGCCGGGCGCTGACGCGCTTCGTCGCGGATGTGAAGGCCGGCAAGGAGCGGGTCACCGCCCCGGTCTACTCGCACCTCGTGTACGACATCGTGCCGGACCAGCGGCTCACCGTGGAGCGTCCGGACATCCTCATCGTCGAGGGCCTGAACGTGCTCCAGCCGGCCCTGCCCGGCAGCGACGGCCGCACCCGGCTCGCGGTGGCCGACTACTTCGACTTCTCCATCTACGTCGACGCCCGCACCGACGACATCGAGAGCTGGTACCTGGACCGGTTCCGCAAGCTGCGGCAGACCGCCTTCCAGGACCCGAGCTCCTACTTCCGCCGCTTCACCGAGGTGCCGGAGGAGGAGGCGATGGAGTACGGCCGCCAGGTCTGGCGCACCATCAACCGTCCGAACCTGCTGGAGAACGTGCGGCCCACCCGCGGCCGGGCCACCCTGGTCCTGCAGAAGGGCTCGGACCACAAGGTCCGCCGGGCGCTGCTGCGCAAGCTCTGAGGGAACGCCGAAGGCCCCGGCCGCGGAGGATCGCGGCCGGGGCCTCCGGCGTTCCGGGGCCGTCAGCCCAGCGAGCCGCGCACCGCCTCGGCGAGCGTCTCGGCGACGGACCGCGCCTGCGCCTCGTCGGCGGCCTCGACCATCACCCGGACGAGCGGCTCGGTGCCCGACGGGCGCAGCAGCACCCGGCCGGTGGCGCCCAGCTCGGCCTCGGCCGCGGCCACCGCGGCGGCCAGCTCCTCGCTGGTCCCGACCCGGCTCTTGTCGACGCCCTTGACGTTGATCAGCACCTGCGGCAGGCGGGTCATCACGGCCGCCAGGTCCGCCAGCGGCTGCTTGGTGGCGGCCAGTCGGGCGCCGAGCATCAGGCCGGTCAGGGTCCCGTCGCCGGTGGTCGCGTGGTCCAGCAGGATGACGTGGCCGGACTGCTCGCCGCCCAGCGCGAAGCCGTGCTCCTTCATCGCCTCCAGCACGTACCGGTCGCCGACCGAGGTCTCGACCAGGTCGATGCCCTCGCGCTCCATCGCCAGCTTGAAGCCCAGGTTGGACATCACGGTGGCGACCGCGGTGTTGCCGCGCAGCGTGCCGGCCTCCTTCATCGCGACGGCCAGGATCGCGATGATCTGGTCACCGTCGACCTCGTCGCCGGCCGCGTCGGCGGCCAGGCAGCGGTCGGCGTCGCCGTCCAGGGCGATCCCGAGGTCCGCCGAGTGCTCGCGCATCACGGCGCGCAGCCGGTCCAGGTGGGTGGAGCCGACACCGTCGTTGATGTTGAGGCCGGTGGGCTCGGCGCCCAGGGTGTGCACGACCTCGGCGCCGGCCCGGGCGAAGGCCTCGGGGGCGACGTACGCGGCCGCGCCGTGCGCGCCGTCGATGACGACCCTGATGCCGTCCAGGCGGTTGGGCAGCACGCCGATGAGGTGGGCGACGTACTTGTCGAAGCCCTCGGTGTACTCGCGGACCCGGCCGACGGCAGCGCCGGTCGGACGGTTCCACTCCTCGCCGCCCGCCGCGTGCTTGTGGAAGTGGGCCTCGATGGCGTCCTCGATGCGGTCGTCCAGCTTGTGGCCGCCGCGGGCGAGGAACTTGATGCCGTTGTCCGGCATGGCGTTGTGGCTGGCGGACAGCATCACGCCGAAGTCGGCGCCGAGCGCGCCGGTGAGGTAGGCCACCGCCGGGGTGGGGAGCACTCCGACCCGCAGTACGTCGACGCCGGCGCTCGCCAGACCCGCGATGACCGCGGCCTCCAGGAACTCGCCCGAGGCGCGCGGGTCACGGCCGACGACCGCGACCGGCCGGTGGCCGTCGAAGGCCCCCGCCTCGCCGAGCACGTGCGCCGCCGCGACCGACAGGCCGAGCGCCAGCTCCGCCGTCAGCCCCTGGTTGGCCACGCCGCGCACACCGTCCGTACCGAAGAGTCGTCCCATTGTCCCGTCCTCACATCGCCGCAATGCCTTGCAGTGAATCCGATCGAATCCCCGGTCTCCGCACAATGGCCGGGGAACACGACGCCCCGGAGTACACGGGGTACTCCGGGGCGTATGGAGCGCATCCGGGGGCGTGCACCACCAGGGCGGTACGCACCCCCGGGGGCGCAATTAGCGCTTGCTGTACTGCGGCGCCTTGCGGGCCTTCTTGAGACCGGCCTTCTTGCGCTCGACGGCGCGGGCGTCACGCATCAGGAAGCCGGCCTTCTTGAGGGCGGCGCGGTTGTTGTCCACGTCGGCCTCGTTCAGGGCACGGGCGACACCGAGGCGCAGCGCGTAGGCCTGACCGGAGACGCCGCCGCCGGAGATGCGGGCGACAACGTCGTAACGGCCGTCAAGCTCGAGGAGCTTGAAGGGCTCGTTCACGGTCTGCTGGTGCACCTTGTTGGGGAAGTAGTTCTCCAGGGTGCGACCGTTGATCTTCCACTGCCCGGTGCCCGGGACGATGCGCACGCGGGCGATCGCCTCCTTGCGACGGCCGAGGCCGGCGCCGGGGACGGCCTCGCCGAAGCGGCCGGCCAGGGACTCGGAGGTGTAGTTCTCCTCGGAGGTGTACTCGCCTTCGACGACAGTCTCGTCGAACTCGACCTCAAGGGTTTCAGTGGTCTCGGCCACGGTGTTCCTCAGCTCTTTTCAGTGTTGGGGGGCTTGGTGGCCGGAGTTACTGCGCGACCTGGGTGATCTCGAACGGCACCGGCTGCTGGGCAGCGTGCGGGTGCTGGTCGCCCGAGTAGACCTTCAGCTTGGACAGCATCTGGCGGCCCAGGGTGTTCTTGGGGATCATGCCCTTGATGGCCTTCTCGACGGCCTTCTCCGGGTTGTTCGCCAGGAGGTCGTCGTAGCGGACCGAGCGGAGGCCGCCCGGGAAGCCGCTGTGGCGGTAAGCCAGCTTCTGGGTCTTCTTGTTGCCCGACAGGTGCACCTTGTCGGCGTTGATGATGATGACGAAGTCACCAGTGTCAACGTGCGGCGCGTAGATCGCCTTGTGCTTACCCCGGAGGAGGTTGGCGGCCTGGGAGGCCAGACGGCCGAGCACGACGTCGGTCGCGTCGATGACGTGCCACTGACGCTGGACGTCGCCGGGCTTGGGGCTGTACGTACGCACGGTCGTATGCCTTCGCTTTTCAGTGAGTGAGTCCTGACAGGAGTACCCGGAGGAGGGATCAGCCTGGCCGCCTTGGACGCAATTCAAGGGGGAGCCGCTGGTCGTCGACCTGGTGTCTCCGGCGTACCGACCTCTCACGTGAGATAGAGCGAGCCAATACGCACATCAAGCGCCCAGGCTACCGGGCCGAACGGGGACGGTCAAAACCCTCCCCGCCGGAACCGTCTCCCGGGCCTCTGATCAGCGGTCCCGCTCGACCCGGCCGACGTCCCAGACCGGCTCCGGGGACTCGTAGACCCGGCCGTCGGCGCCGAAGACCAGGAAACGGTCGAAGGTCCGGGCGAACCACCGGTCGTGGGTGACACACAACACAGTGCCGTCGAAGGCCTCCAGCCCGGCCTGCAGCGCCTCGGCGCTCTCCAGGTCCAGGTTGTCCGTCGGCTCGTCGAGCAGCAGCGCGGTGACGCCGGACAGCTCCAGCTTGAGGATCATCAGCCGGGCCTGCTGCCCGCCGGAGAGCGACTCGAACTTCTGCTCCTCCTGCCGGTCCAGCTCGTACCGGCGCAGCACGCCCATCGCGGCGCCGCGGCCGAGCGCGTGCTCCTCCTCGACGATCGAGCGGACGGTGCGACCGAGCAGCTCGGGGTGCGCGTGGGTCTGCCGGAAGTGGCCGGGCACCACCCGGGCGCCGAGCTTCCAGGACCCGGTGTGGGCCACCGTGCCGTCGCCCGCCAGCAGCCGCAGGAAGTGCGACTTGCCGGAGCCGTTGGACCCCAGCACCCCGACCCGCTCGCCGTAGAAGACCTCCAGGTCGAAGGGCTTCATCAGGCCGGTGAGCTCCAGCTGCTCCATGGTGAAGGCGCGCACCCCGGTGCGCCCGCCCTTGAGCCGCATGGTGATGCTCTGCTCGCGCGGCGGGGCCTCGGGCGGGCCGGCGTCCTCGAACTTCTTGAGCCTGGTCTGCGCGGCCGCGTAGCGGGAGGCCATGTCGTGGCTGATCGAGGCGGCCTGGCGCAGGTTGACGACGAGCCGCTTGAGCTTGGCGTGCTCCTCGTCCCAGCGGCGACGCAGCTCCTCGAAGCGCTCGAAGCGGGCCTTGCGGGCCTCGTGGAAGGAGTCGAACCCGCCGCCGTGCACCCAGACGCTGGAGCCGGCCGCGCCGGACTCGACGCTGATGATCTTCTCGGCGGTGCGGGACAGCAGCTCGCGGTCGTGGGAGATGAACAGCACGGTCTTCGGGGTGGCCCTGATGGCCTCCTCCAGCCAGCGCTTGCCCGGCACGTCCAGGTAGTTGTCCGGCTCGTCGAGCAGCAGGACCTCCTCGGGGCCGCGCAGCAGCGCCTCCAGGACGAGCCGCTTCTGCTCACCGCCGGAGAGCGTGTTCAGACCGCGCCACTGGGCCTTGTCGAAGGGCATCCCGAGGGCCGCCATGGTGCAGACGTCCCAGTCGGTCTCGTAGTCGTAGCCGCCGACGTCGGCCCAGTCGGAGAGCGCCTGGGCGTAGGCCATCTGCGTCTTCTCGTCGTCCTGGGCGATCATCGCCAGCTCGGCGGCGTCGACCGCGCGGGCGGCCTTGGCGATCCGCGTGGGGGCGACGGAGACCAGCAGGTCGCGGACCGAGGCGTCGGCGGGCAGCGCGCCCGGGCCCTCCTCCTCGTCACCGGCCTTCTTCTGCTCCTCGCGGCCGGTGGTGCCGACGAACTGGCGCATCACGCCGAGCCCGCCGCTGATCGTCACCGAGCCGCCGTGCGGCTGGAGGTCGCCCGCGATCATGCGCAGCAGCGTGGTCTTGCCCGCGCCGTTCGCGCCGACCAGCGCGACGGCCGCCCCCTCCCCCACCCGGAAGGACGCGTCGTCGAACAGCACCCGCCCGTCCGGCAGGTAGTACTCCAGGTGCGAAATCTCGACGTGTCCCATGGGGGAGATTGTCCCAAGCCGTCGCCCCGGACCCAAATGGATTAGAGCGGCCCGGGGCCTGACGGGGCGGTGGGGGCGCCGGGGAGGGTGCGCATCCGGCGGGCGGCGCGGTTGCGCTCGGCGAGCAGGTCGTCGGCCGGATAGCCGACCTCCTCCAGGGTCAGTCCGTACGGCCGGATCACGTTGACGGCGGAGTTGCGCACCCCGCCGGCCAGCACCTCGCCGGGGAACTCCACCGGCCGGTGGCCGTCGCCGACCAGCAGCATCGCGCCGACCAGGGCGCGCACCATGTTGTGGCAGAAGGCGTCGGCCCGCACGGTGGCGACCGCGAGCGAGCCCTCCTGGGACGCGTAGCCGTCCACCGGGACCCGGTCCCAGCGCAGCTCCAGCAGGGTGCGGATGGTGGTCGCGCCCTCGCGCTTCTTGCAGTACGCCGCGAAGTCGTGCTCGCCGAGCAGCAACCGGGCGGCGGCGTTCATCCGGTCCAGGTCGAGCGGCCGGTCGTGCCAGAGCACATGGCCGCGCAGCAGCGGGTCGACCCCGCCGGGATGGTCGGCGACCCGGTAGGCGTAGCGGCGCCAGATCGCCGAGAAGCGGGCGTCGAACCCGGCCGGGGCCTCTGCCACCCGGTAGATCCGGACGTCACCGGGCAGCCGGCCGGCCAGCCGGCGCATCAGCTTCTCCCGGTGCGCCTCCCACAGCTCGGCCGGCAGGTCGACGTGGGCGACCTGGCCCCGGGCGTGCACACCGGCGTCGGTGCGCCCGGCCACGGTGAGCGGGTGGAGCTCCTGGCTGCGGGTGACGATCTGCAGCGCGGTCTCGATCTCCTCCTGGACCGTCCGCCGGCCGCCCTTCTGCCGGGCCCAGCCGGAGAACTCGGCGCCGTGGTAGGCGAGGTCCAGCCGGACCCGGACGTACCCGTCGGCCGGGCCGTCCTTCACCGGCGGCCGCTCGGCGCAATCGTTGACCACTGCTCTCCACTCCCTGGACAAAGAGGAACGGGCCCGCTCCCCCACGGATGGGGAAGCGGGCCCGCAACACACCTGGTGGTGTCAGGCCTGCTCGGCAGCCTCGGCCTCGTCGGCCTTGGGGGCCTCGACCTTGGCCTCGTCGGCCTCCTTGACGGCGCGCTTGGTGGCGGCCTCGGCCTCGCCGACGGCGTTCTGCGCGACGGTCAGCGACTCGACCAGCTCGATCACGGCCATCGGGGCGTTGTCGCCACGACGGGGACCGATCTTGGTGATACGGGTGTAGCCACCCGGGCGGTTCTCGTAGCGCGGCGCGATCTCGGTGAAGAGGGTGTGCAGCACCGAGATGTCGGTGATGGTCTTGCGCACCAGGCGACGGTTGTGGATGTCGCCCTTCTTCGCCTTGGTGATCAGCTTCTCCGCCAGCGGGCGCATCCGACGGGCCTTGGCCTCGGTCGTGGTGATGCGGCCGTACTGGAACAGCTCACGGCACAGACCGGCGAGCAGCAGCGGCTCGTGGTGCGGGCCGCCGCCGAGGCGGGCACCCTTGGTGGGACGCGGCATGGAATTACTCCTCGAATCTCCGACTGCGGCCGTACCAGGTACCGCAGCGGGCGTGCGGACACTGTGCCCGCACGACTTTCACGACGACGGGGGCGGTTCCGGGGAACCGCCCCCGCGGTCAAGTCTCTCAGTACTGCTCGGTCTCCGCGTAACCCGCGTCGTCCAGGTCGTCGGCGCCGAAGGCGTCGGCGGCGGCGGTCGGGTCGAACCCGGGCGGGCTGTCCTTGAGGGCCAGGCCCATGCCGGCCAGCTTCGCCTTGACCTCGTCGATCGACTTCGCACCGAAGTTGCGGATGTCGAGCAGGTCGGCCTCGGAGCGGGCGACGAGCTCACCCACGGTGTGGATGCCCTCGCGCTTGAGGCAGTTGTAGGAGCGGACCGTGAGCTCCAGCTCCTCGATCGGCAGCGCCAGGTCGGCGGCCAGGGCGGCGTCCGTCGGGGACGGGCCCATGTCGATGCCCTCGGCGTCGATGTTCAGCTCGCGGGCGAGGCCGAACAGCTCCACCAGGGTCTTGCCGGCCGAGGCCATGGCGTCGCGCGGACGCATGGCGGGCTTGGTCTCGACGTCGACGATCAGCTTGTCGAAGTCGGTCCGCTGCTCGACACGGGTCGCCTCGACCTTGTAGGTGACCTTCAGCACGGGGCTGTAGATCGAGTCGACCGGGATGCGGCCGATCTCCTGGCCGGAGGCCTTGTTCTGGACGGCGGAGACGTAGCCGCGACCGCGCTCGACGGTCAGCTCCATCTCCAGCTTGCCCTTGCCGTTCAGGGTGGCGAGGATCAGCTCGGGGTTGTGCACCTCGACACCGGCCGGCGGGGCGATGTCGGCGGCGGTGACGACACCCGGGCCCTGCTTGCGCAGGTACATCACGACCGGCTCGTCGTGCTCCGAGGAGACGACCAGCTGCTTGATGTTGAGGATGAGGTCGGTGACGTCCTCCTTGACGCCCGGCACGGTGGTGAACTCGTGCAGGACACCGTCGACGCGGATGCTGGTGACAGCGGCACCCGGGATCGAGGAGAGGAGCGTGCGGCGCAGGGAGTTGCCGAGGGTGTAGCCGAAGCCCGGCTCGAGCGGCTCGATCACGAACCGCGAGCGGAACTCGTCGACGACCTCTTCGGTCAGCGAGGGGCGCTGAGCGATCAGCATGGTGTCAGATCCTCCATAGATCTTCGGCACCCACTATTTGATGCCGAACAGAACCAGCGTACGGGGTCCCGTCCGAAACGGGACCCCGTACGAGGTTTAAAGCGGGTACTGCGAGCCCGGAAGGGCCCCCGCGTCAGACGCGGCGGCGCTTCGGCGGACGGCAGCCGTTGTGCGGGGTGGGGGTGACATCCTGGATCGAGCCGACCTCCAGGCCGGTGGCCTGGAGCGAACGGATCGCGGTCTCGCGGCCGGAGCCCGGACCCTTCACGAAGACGTCAACCTTGCGCATGCCGTGCTCCTGCGCGCGACGGGCAGCGGCCTCGGCGGCCATCTGCGCGGCGAACGGGGTGGACTTGCGCGAGCCCTTGAAGCCGACGTGGCCGGCGGAGGCCCAGGAGATCACGTTGCCCGAGGGGTCGGTGATCGAAACGATGGTGTTGTTGAACGTGCTCTTGATGTGCGCGTGGCCGTGAGCGACGTTCTTCTTTTCCTTGCGGCGGATCTTCTTCGCGCCGGCAGCCTGACGACCCTTGGGGGGCATAAGTCTGTTCTCCTACTGAGGTGGTCGGTCCGCTGACCCGCGGGCCGGAGGGATGTCCGGTTACGGGACGGACTACTTCTTGCCCGGCTTCTTCTTACCGGCGATCGCGCGACGCGGGCCCTTGCGGGTACGCGCGTTGGTGTGGGTGCGCTGACCGCGGACCGGCAGGCCGCGGCGGTGACGCAGGCCCTCGTAGCAGCCGATCTCGACCTTGCGGCGGATGTCGGCGGCCACCTCGCGGCGGAGGTCACCCTCGACCGTGAAGTTGGCGTCGATGTACTGGCCCAGCTTCACCAGGTCGTCCTCGGCGATGTCGCGAACGCGGACATCGGGGTTGACACCGGTCTCGGCGAGGGTCTGCTGGGCGCGGGTACGGCCGATGCCGTACACGTACGTAAGGGCGATCTCGATCCGCTTCTCACGGGGGAGATCAACGCCGGCGAGGCGTGCCATTCAAGGCTCCTGTGTTTTTTCAGAGGTCTGGCGAGCCATCTACTCCGACACCTCACGGTGAGGGAGCCCCGGCCTCTGACCGGGGGCGGCAGTCCGTCTGGGACGGATCGGATGGCCCGCTTATGACGTTTTTCGCGTCGCGCGAAGTACTACGAGAAATGCTGGAAAGAGATCAGCCCTGGCGCTGCTTGTGGCGCAGGTTGTCGCAGATCACCATGACCCGGCCGTGACGGCGGATCACCTTGCACTTGTCGCAGATCTTCTTGACGCTCGGCTTGACCTTCATGGTTCAGGTTCTCCGGGTCTAGATCTGACGTTGCTTACTTGTAGCGGTAGACGATCCGGCCACGCGTCAGGTCGTAGGGGCTGAGCTCCACCACGACCCGGTCGTCCGGCAGGATGCGGATGTAGTGCATGCGCATCTTGCCACTGATGTGCGCGAGGACCTTGTGACCGTTCTGCAGCTCGACCCTGAACATCGCGTTCGGAAGAGACTCGATCACGGTGCCCTCGATCTCAATGGCGCCTTGCTTCTTAGCCATGAACTGCGAGATCCACCTTCCGGGACCGGCTACCGTATGCGGCACGCTCGTGCGAACCTGGGTCCACCCCGACCCCAACGAGGGGGAAGAGGGCGTGCTGGAGCACGCTACGAGTGAGCCGACGGTCCATCCTACGCCAGCACGAGGGATGCACCAAAACGGGGGTCCCCCGGTCAGCGGCCGGTCTTGGCGGCCGGAACGACCGCGACGACCAGCGGCTCGACGTGGGCGGTGCAGGCGGAGCAGCGGCGGGCGGCCTCGGGGATCTCGGTCAGGCACTCCGGGCACGGACGCTTCGGGGTCTTCGGCTTCTTCGGCAGGTACCGGGCGGTCGCCTTGGTCACCGGCAGGACCACGCAGAAGTAGAGCACCGCGGCGGTCATGAAGAACGCGATCAGCACGTTGAGGAACTGCCCGTACGGGAAGGTCACCCCGGCGATGGTGGCCTTGTACAGGCCGAAGTCGCCGGCGGCACCGACTCCCACGCCCACCAGCGGGGTGAGGAAGGCGGACACGAAGCCGGTCACCACCCCGGTGAACGCGGCACCGATGACCACACCGACCGCCATGTCGACGACGTTGCCGCGCATCATGAAGTCGCGGAATCCCTTGAACACTGCACTCTCCTCGCTCGAAGCCACTGCTACTGCCACTGCCACTGCCAGCGCATAAAAATAGGACAAAAGCCCTGGAGGTCCAAACCTCCAGGGCTCCGCTCCTTCTCCGGGCCGGCCGTCGGCCGGCTGCGGACTACCGGCCGAGCGGGTCCGGCGCGGCCGTGACACCCAGCCTGGCCAGCATCTCCCTGCCGCCGTCGAAGGCGGTGAGCACCAGCGGGCCCTCCTCGGTGACCGCCACCGAGTGCTCCCAGTGCGAGGCCCAGGTGCCGTCGTTGGTGACCACGGTCCAGTCGTCCTCCAGCACCGAGGTGTGCGGGGTACCCAGCGAGACCATCGGCTCGATCGCCAGCACGGTGCCGGGGACCAGCTTCATCCCCTTGCCCCGGCCGCGCTCGACGTAGTTCAGCACGTGCGGCTCCATGTGCATCGCGGTGCCGATGCCGTGGCCGCCGTAGCCCTCGGTGATGCCCCACTTGCCCTTGGGCGGCAGCGGCTGGCGGCGGATGAAGCCCTCGATCGCCTTGGAGACGTCGACCAGGCGGTTGCCCTTGCGCATCTGGGCGATGCCCGCCCACATCGAACCCTCGGTGACCCGGCTCAGCATCTCCACCTCGGGGCTCACCTCGCCGACCGCGACCGAGATCGCCGCGTCGCCGTGCCAGCCGTCCAGGATCGCGCCGCAGTCGATCGAGATGAGGTCGCCCTCCTGGAGCACCCGCTCGCCGGGGATGCCGTGTACGACCTCGTTGTTCACCGAGGCGCAGATGACGCCCGGGAACCACAGACCGCCGTGGTCCGCCCGGAAGTTCGAGGTCGCACCGTGGCCGGTGATGACCTTGTCCGCGATGTCGTTGAGCTCCTGGGTGGTGATTCCCGGGACCACCGCCTCGCGGCACGCCTTGAGCGCCTCGGCGACGACCAGTCCGGCCGCTCGCATCTTCGCGATCTGCTCGGAGGTCTTGATCTCCACCATCTGGTCAACGCCTTCCTTGGGTTCCCGCGCGGTCCTTGCCGGCGGCCGTGCACTCGTTCCACCGTACGGCGTCGCTGAAAACTCAGCTGTCCTGCTTCAGCGCCTCGATCGCGCGCGCGGTGACCTCGTCCACCTTGCCGAGCGCGGGGATCGTGGCGATCAGACCCTGCTGGCGGTAGTAGTCGATGATCGGCTCGGTCTCCGTGTGGTAGACCTCCAGCCGGGTCCGCACCGCTTCCTCGGTGTCGTCCGAGCGCTGGTACAGCTCGCCGCCGCACTCGTCGCAGACGCCCTCGGTCGTCGGCGGGTTGTAGACCGCGTGGAACACGTGGCCGCCGTCGTTGCGGCACAGCCGGCGGCCGGCGATACGGCGGACGACCTCGTCCTCGGGGACCTCCAGGTCCAGCACGCCGTCCAGCGCGATGCCCTGCTCGGCGAGGAACTCGTCCAGCGCCTTCGCCTGGCCCAGGTTGCGCGGGAAACCGTCCAGCAGGAAGCCGTTGGCGGCGTCCTCCTGGAGCATGCGGTCCTTGGCCATCCCGATGGTGACCTCGTCGGGCACCAGGCGGCCCGCGTCCATGTAGCTCTTGGCCTCGACACCCAGCGGGGTGCCCTGGCCGATGTTGGCGCGGAACAGGTCGCCGGTCGAGATGTGGGGAATGGACAGGGTCTTGGCGAGGAGGTGCGCCTGAGTACCCTTCCCGGCCCCGGGGGGTCCGACGAGGACGATACGCATCAGCGGAGGAACCCTTCGTAATTGCGCTGCTGGAGCTGGCTCTCGATCTGCTTAACAGTTTCGAGTCCGACGCCGACGACGATGAGCACGCTGGTGCCGCCGAACGGGAAGTTGGTCTGCTGTCCGAAGGCGACCAGGGCGATCATCGGGATCAACGCGATCAGGCCCAGGTAGAGCGAACCCGGCCACGTGATGCGGGTGAGCACGTAGTTCAGGTACTCGGCCGTCGGGCGGCCGGCCCGGATGCCCGGGATGAACCCACCATACTTCTTCATGTTGTCGGCAACTTCTTCGGGGTTGAAGGAGATCGCGACGTAGAAGAAGGCGAAGAAGACGATCAGCAGGAAGTACGTGGCCATGTAGACCGGGTGGTCACCGCGGACGAAGTGCTTGGTGACCCAGACCGCCCAGCTCGACTGACTGCTGGTCAGCTGGACCACCAGGGCGGGGATGTACAGCAGCGACGAGGCGAAGATGACCGGGATGACACCGGCCTGGTTCACCTTGAGCGGGATGTACGTCGATGTCCCGCCGAAGGCCCGACGGCCGATCATCCGCTTCGCGTACTGGACCGGGATCCGGCGCTGGGCCTGCTCGACGAAGATGACGAGCATCACAACGATGACGCCGATCGCGATGACCGAGAGGAACTCGACCCAGCCGCCGCCGATGGTGCCGGACTGCTTGATCGCCCACATCGAGGTGGGGAACTGCGCGGCGATCGAGGTGAAGATCAGCAGCGACATGCCGTTGCCGATACCCCGGTCGGTGATGAGCTCACCGAGCCACATGATCACCGTGGTGCCGGCGGTCATGGTCAGGACCATCACGGCGATCCGGAACACCCCGGTGTCCGGGACGATCTGGTTGGCGTAGACGCATCCGGAGAAGAGGGCGCCGCTGGACGCGGTCGCCACGATTCCGGTGCCCTGGAGAACCGCCAGCGCGATGGTCAGATAGCGGGTGTACTGGGTGATCTTCGCCTGACCGGCCTGCCCCTCCTTCTTCAGCGCCTCGA
Organism: Kitasatospora purpeofusca; assembly: GCF_034043715.1. GTDB lineage: Bacteria > Actinomycetota > Actinomycetes > Streptomycetales > Streptomycetaceae > Kitasatospora > Kitasatospora purpeofusca_A. The sequence goes on from NZ_JAXCLC010000055.1 coordinate 48,501, forward strand.
GTCGTGGGATCACGACCGTGAGGAGCTGGAGGATGATGCTCGCCGTGATGTACGGCATGATGCCGAGGGCGAAGATCGTCAACTGGAGCAGAGCGCCACCGGAGAACAGGTTCACCAGGCCGAAGAGCCCGTTGTTCTTGGTCTCCTTGATGCAGGCGTGAACCGCCTCGAAGTCGACCCCGGGTACGGGAACGTGCGAGCCCAGCCGGAACAGCACCATGATGCCCAGCGTGAACAGCAGCTTCTTGCGCAGGTCGGGCGTCTGGAACGCCCGCGCGAACGCACTGAGCACGGTGCCTCCTGCGCCTCCCGCACGTCGTCGGCGGGAGGGTCGGTCCTGGAATGGGGAGTTTGCGGTTCGGGCCCCGTACAGACGGCACAGGCGAGCCTGCGCGCAGCCTACAAGGGAACTCCACGGACTCTAACAGTGCGCGGCCACTCGAAAGAAGCGCGTACGCCCTCTCCCCCACTCATGGGGTACGGGATGCCCGGGTTTGCCACACAAAAGAACGAGAGCCCGTTCACCGCGATCCGGAGCGCGCCGGGGCGGGGGAAAGTCCGGAAAAGGCGTGAGCCCCGCGCCTCCCGGAACGGGAGACGCGGGGCTCACGAAGTCAGCGGGCTCAGACGAGCTCGGTGACGGTGCCGCCGGCGGCGACGATCTTCTCGGTGGCGGTGCCGGAGACGGCGTCGACCGTCACCTGCAGGGCAACCGAGATCTCGCCGGTGCCGAGCACCTTGACGAGGGAGTTCTTGCGAACCGCGCCCTTGGCGACCAGGTCCTCGACCGTGACCGCGCCACCCTGCGGGTAGAGCTCGGCCAGCTTGTCGAGGTTGACGACCTGGAACGTGATCTTGAACGGGTTCTTGAAGCCCTTCAGCTTCGGCAGGCGCATGTGGAGGGGCATCTGGCCACCCTCGAAGCGCTGCGGAACCTGGTAGCGGGCCTTGGTGCCCTTGGTACCACGACCAGCGGTCTTACCCTTGGACGCCTCGCCACGACCCACGCGGATCTTGTCGGTCTTGGCACCCGGGGCGGGACGCAGGTTGTGGATCTTGATCGGGTTCTCGCCCATGATCAGTCCACCTCCTCAACCGTCACGAGGTGACGAACGGTCTGGGCCATCCCGCGGATCTCGGGACGGTCCTCCTTCACCACGACGTCGTGCATGCGCTTCAGACCGAGCGAACGCAGGGTGTCACGGTGATTCTGCTTGCTGCCGATGTACGACTTGGTCTGCGTGATCTTGAGGCGAGCCATCAGGCGCTCACCCCAGCAGCACGCGCCCGCAGCAGAGCGGCGGGGGCCACGTCCTCCAGCGGCAGACCACGACGGGCCGCGATCTCCTCGGGGCGCACGAGGCCCTTCAGAGCGGCCACGGTGGCGTGCACGATGTTGATCGCGTTGTCCGAGCCGAGCGACTTCGACAGGATGTCGTGGATGCCGGCGCACTCCAGGACGGCGCGCACCGGACCACCGGCGATAACACCGGTACCGGGGGCGGCGGGCTTCAGGAGCACAACGCCGGCGGCCTTCTCACCCTGGATCGGGTGGGGGATGGTGCCCTGGATACGGGGGACCTTGAAGAAGTTCTTCTTGGCCTCCTCAACACCCTTGGCGATGGCGGCCGGAACCTCCTTCGCCTTCCCGTAACCGACACCCACGGTGCCATCGCCATCGCCCACCACGACCAGCGCGGTGAAGGAGAAACGACGACCACCCTTGACAACCTTGGCGACACGGTTGATCGCGACGACGCGCTCGACGTAAGCGGTCTTCTCGACGGCGGGGGCATTGCCCCGGTCGTCACGCTTACGGTCGCGCCGCTCGCCACCGGTGCCGCCGCCGGCGCCGCTACCGCGGCGCTGGGGTCCAGCCATTGGAATTACCTCTCTCGATTACGTCCGCCGACAGAGTCGACGAGCGGCTTAGAAGTCGAGCCCGGCCTCGCGGGCCGCGTCCGCCAGGGCGGCGATGCGGCCGGCGTACCGGTTGCCCGCGCGGTCGAAGACGACCGACTCGATGCCGGCAGCCTTGGCGCGCTCGGCGACCAGGCTTCCGACCTTCTTGGCCAGCTCGGTCTTGTCGCCCTCGGCGCCCTTGATGGACACGTCGAGGGTGGACGCCGACGCCAGGGTGTGGCCCTTGGCGTCGTCGATGACCTGGGCGACCATGTGACGGTTCGAGCGCGTCACGACGAGGCGCGGACGCACCTCGTTGCCGACGACACGCTTGCGAACCCGGATCGCGCGGCGCTTGCGAGCGGCGCTCTTGTAGGCGTTGCCCTTGCCGATCTTGACAGAGACACTCATCGCTTACTTACCACTCTTTCCGACCTTGCGGCGGATAACCTCGCCCGCGTACTTGACGCCCTTGGCCTTGTACGGGTCGGGCTTGCGCAGCTTGCGGATCTTCGCGGCGACTTCGCCGACCTTCTGCTTGTCGATGCCGTCCACGTGGAACTTGGTGGCCGACTCGACGACGAAGGAGATGCCCTCGGGGGCCTCGACGAGGATCGGGTGGCTGTAGCCCAGCTGGAACTCCATGTTGGAGCCCTTCGCCAGAACTCGGTAGCCGACACCGCTGATCTCCAGCGACTTGCGGTAGCCCGCGGTCACACCGGTGATCATGTTCGCCACCAGCGTGCGGGTCAGGCCGTGCAGGGCCTTCGACTGACGCTCGTCGTTGGGGCGGGTGACAGCCAGAATGCCGTCCTCGCCCTTGCCGATCTCGATCGGCGCGGCGACGACGTGGGTGAGGGAGCCCTTCGGACCCTTCACCGAGACCGTCTGGCCCTCGATGGTGACGTCCACGCCAGCGGGGACCTGGATGGGCAGCCGTCCAATGCGCGACATTGCTGTACCTCCGTTTCCCGAATTACCAGACGTAGGCGAGAACTTCTCCGCCTACGCCCTTCTTGGCGGCCTGCTTGTCGGTCAGGAGGCCGGAGGACGTGGAGATGATCGCCACGCCCAGGCCGCCGAGAACCTTCGGCAGGTTGGTGGACTTTGCGTAAACGCGCAGACCCGGCTTGCTGATGCGCTTGATGCCGGCAATGGAGCGCTCACGGTTGGGGCCGAACTTGAGCTCGATGGTCAGCTTCTTGCCGACCTCGCCCTCAATGGGCTCCTCAACCTTGTAGGAGGAGATGTACCCCTCCTGCTGCAGGATCTCGGCGACGTGCGCCTTGATCTTGCTGGCCGGCATCGCCACGGAGTCGTGGTACGCCGAGTTCGCGTTACGCAGACGCGTGAGCATGTCTGCGATGGGGTCGGTCATGGTCATGATGGCCTCAGGCCTCTCTCGCCGCGGTTTCTCCGCGCCAGGTCCCCCTGCCGGACTCTTCCGAGTTCGTCAGGGGCACAAGCGCAGGGGACCTGCGACGTCGTAAGACTGGGTGCGAGCCCTCTCGCAAGAGGGCCACGGACATCCATGGGGAAGCCGTGGCAGGGGGCCCGACCCCACTACCTTACGGGAATCCGTACGGCAGGCCCAAAACGGACCGGTGTGGGATCGGGCACCTCTGCTTCGCTTGGTGCCTAGGGCACCTGGCTGCCCTCTTGGGGGAGGACTACCAGGAGCTCTTGGTCACGCCCGGCAGCTCGCCGCGGTGCGCCATCTCACGGAGGCAGACACGGCAGAGGCCGAACTTGCGGTACACCGAGTGCGGACGGCCGCAGCGCTGGCACCGGGTGTAGGCCCGGACGCCGAACTTCGGCTTCCGCTCGGCCTTTGCGATGAGGGACTTCTTCGCCATTGGCTCACGCCTCCTTGAACGGGAAGCCCAGAGCACGCAGGAGCGCCCGGCCCTCGTCGTCGGTCTGAGCGGTGGTCACGACGGTGATGTCCATACCGCGCTGACGGTCGACCTTGTCCTGGTCGATCTCGTGGAACATAACCTGCTCGGTCAGACCGAACGTGTAGTTTCCACGGCCGTCGAACTGCTTCGGAGAGAGACCCCGGAAGTCGCGGATTCGCGGCAGCGCCAGCGAAACCAGACGGTCCAGGAACTCCCACATGCGGTCACCACGGAGGGTGACGTGGGTGCCGATCGGCTGGCCCTCACGCAGCTTGAACTGCGCGATGGACTTGCGAGCCTTGGTCACAGCCGGCTTCTGGCCGGTGATCGCGGTGAGGTCGCGGATCGCGCCCTCGATCAGCTTGCTGTCACGAGCGGCCTCGCCGACACCCATGTTGACGACGACCTTGACCAGGCCGGGCGTCAGCATGACGTTCTCGTACGAGAACTGCTCCTGCAGCTGACCCTTGATCTCGGAGTTGTAACGCTCCTTGAGACGGGGGGTCACCTTCTCAACAGTCGTCTCAGACATCAGATGTCCTCACCGGTTCGCTTGGCAACGCGGATCTTGTTGCCCTCGTCATCGAAGCGGTAGCCAACGCGGGTGACGACCTTCTTGCCGTCCTTCTCCACGACCAGCTGGACGTTGGAGACGTGCACCGGGGCCTCGACGGTGACGATGCCACCCTGAGTGCCCGGGCCCGGCTTGGTGTGCTTCTTGACCCGGTTGACACCCTCGACCAGAACCTTGTTCTCGGCGGGCATGGCCTGGATGACCTTGCCCTGCTTGCCGCGGTCCTTGCCGGTGATGACCTGAACCAGGTCACCCTTCTTGATCTTCATGCTGTTCGCCATGAGTTAGAGCACCTCCGGCGCAAGCGAGATGATCTTCATGAACTTCTTGTCACGCAGCTCGCGGCCCACCGGGCCGAAGATGCGGGTACCGCGGGGGTCGCCATCGGTGTTCTTGAGGACGACAGCGGCGTTCTCGTCGAACCGGATGTACGAACCGTCGGGACGACGGCGCGACTTCACGGTGCGGACGACGACGCACTTGACGACGTCACCCTTCTTGACCGAACCGCCGGGGATCGCGTCCTTGACGGTCGCGACGATGACGTCCCCGATACCGGCGTAGCGGCGACCGGAACCACCGAGAACGCGGATGCAAAGGATTTCCTTCGCGCCCGTGTTGTCGGCGACTCGCAGTCGCGACTCCTGCTGGATCACAGCTTTCTCCTGATCGTCAACGAGAGCTGACGGGCCGGCCGCTGCTCACACCGGCGCCCGCGAGGGACCCGGTGCACATACGGCCGTACCGCATCAACTTCGTTACTTGGCCTTCTCGAGGATCTCGACGACGCGCCAGCGCTTCGTCGCGGACAGCGGGCGGGTCTCCGCGAGGAGGACCCGGTCGCCGATGCCGCAGGCGTTCGCCTCGTCGTGCGCCTTCAGCTTGTTCGTACGGCGGATGACCTTGCCGTACAGAGCGTGCTTGACGCGGTCCTCGACGGCGACGACGACGGTCTTGTCCATCTTGTCGCTGACGACGAGACCCTCACGGGTCTTGCGGAAACCGCGCGTCTCGTTGGTGTTCTCAGTCATCAGGCGCTCTCCACCGTCTCGATGCCCAGCTCGCGCTCGCGCATCAGGGTGTAGATCCGCGCGATGTCCTTACGGACGAGCTTGAGCCGTCCGTGGTTGTCGAGCTGCCCGGTCGCCGCCTGGAAGCGGAGGTTGAACAGCTCCTCCTTGGCCTCACGGAGCTTGGCAACGAGACCCTCGTTGTCCAGCTCGCGGAGGTCAGCAGCCTTGGTGCCGGCCGACATCAGCTCTCACCTGCCTCGCGCCGGATGATCCGGCACTTCATCGGGAGCTTGTGAGCTGCGCGGGTCAGCGCCTCACGAGCCACCTTCTCGTTGGGGTACGACAGCTCGAACATGACCCGACCCGGGTGCACGTTCGCGATCCACCACTCGGGCGAACCCTTACCGGAACCCATGCGGGTCTCGGCCGGCTTCTTGGTGAGCGGACGGTCCGGGTAGATGTTGATCCAGACCTTGCCGCCACGCTTGATGTGACGGGTGACGGCGATACGAGCGGACTCGATCTGCCGGTTCGTCACGTAGGCCGGGGTGACGGCCTGGATGCCGTACTCGCCGAACGCGAGCTCGGTGCCACCCTTGGCAGCGCCGCGGCGCTTGGGGTGGTGCTGCTTACGGTGCTTGACCCGACGGGGGATCAGCATGACGGTCAGGCCTCCGTTCCGGTGTTCTCGGCAGCCGGAGCCTCGGCGGCCGGGGCCGCGGGGGCCTCGGAACCGGCGGGGCGACGGCCACGGCCACCGCGCTCGCCACCACGGCGCTCGCCACCGCGGGCGGGACGACCACCCTCGGGACGGGCCGGGCGGTTGCCCGAGCGGGCAGCGGCGTTCTCAGCGCGGACCTCGGCGATGTTCTTGACGTCGCCCTTGTAGATCCAGACCTTCACGCCGATGCGGCCGAAGGTGGTCTTGGCCTCGAAGAAGCCGTAGTCGACGTTCGCACGAAGGGTGTGCAGCGGCACACGACCCTCGCGGTAGAACTCCGAACGGCTCATCTCGGCGCCGCCGAGACGACCGGAGCACTGGACCTTGATGCCCTTGGCGCCGGACTTCATGGTGCCCTGCATCGACTTGCGCATGGCACGACGGAAGGAGACGCGCGAGGACAGCTGCTCCGCGACGCCCTGAGCCACGAGCTGGGCGTCCAGCTCGGGGTTCTTGACCTCGAGGATGTTCAGCTGGACCTGCTTGCCGGTCAGCTTCTCGAGGTCGCCGCGGATGCGGTCGGCCTCGGTGCCACGGCGACCGATCACGATGCCGGGGCGGGCGGTGTGGATGTCGACGCGGACGCGGTCGCGGGTGCGCTCGATCTCGACCTTGGAGATGCCGGCGCGCTCCATGCCCTTCGTCATCATGCGACGAATGGCAACGTCTTCCTTGACGTAGTCCTTGTACAGCTTGTCGGCGTACCAGCGGGACTTGAAGTCCGTGCTGATGCCGAGGCGGAACCCGTGCGGGTTAACCTTCTGGCCCATTACCGGGTCCCTTCCTTGCTGCTGACGACCACGGTGATGTGGCTGGTCCGCTTGCGGATCCGGTAGGCGCGGCCCTGGGCACGCGGGCGGAACCGCTTCAGGGTCGGACCCTCGTCAACGTACGCCTCGCTGATGACGAGGTCGTCCACGTTGGAGTGGTTGTAGTTGTGCGCGGCGTTGGCGATGGCGCTGTCGAGCACCTTGCCGACCGGCACGGTGGCGGCCTGCGGAGCGAAACGCAGGACGGCCTGGGCCTCCGTGGCCGGCAGGCCACGGATGAGGTCCACCACGCGGCGGGCCTTCATGGGCGTGACGCGGATGTACCGCGCCTGGGCCCTGGCTTCCATGGTTGTCCCCTTAATGGAGTAAGTCATTGAGTCGGTCTGGCGGTGAAGCTCAGGCGACTAGCGACGCTTCGACTTGCGGTCGTCCTTGACGTGGCCGCGGAACGTGCGGGTCGGAGCGAACTCGCCCAGCTTGTGGCCGACCATCGACTCGGTGACGAACACCGGGACGTGCTTGCGACCATCGTGAACCGCGATCGTGTGGCCGAGCATGGCCGGGAAGATCACGGAGCGACGGGACCAGGTCTTGATGACGTTCTGGGTACCCGCCTCGTTCTGCGCGTCCACCTTCTTGAGAAGGTGGCCGTCGATGAAGGGGCCCTTCTTGAGACTGCGCGGCATCTGACCTGCTCCTAGCGCTTCTTGTTGGTCTTGCGGCGGCGCACGATGAGAGCGTCCGACGCCTTCTTCGGGCGACGGGTACGACCCTCCTTCTGGCCCCACGGCGAGACCGGGTGGCGACCACCGGAGGTCTTACCCTCACCACCACCGTGCGGGTGGTCGATCGGGTTCATGGCCACACCACGCACGGTCGGGCGAACGCCCTTCCAGCGCATACGGCCGGCCTTGCCCCAGTTGATGTTCGACTGCTCGGCGTTGCCGACCTCGCCGACGGTCGCGCGGCAGCGCGCGTCCACCAGGCGGATCTCGCCGGAGGGCATGCGCAGGTGCGCCATCTTGCCCTCACGCGCCAGCAGCTGAATGCCGGAGCCGGCGGAGCGGGCCAGCTTGGCACCGCCACCGGGACGCAGCTCCACCGCGTGGATGGTGGTACCGACCGGGATGTTGCGCAGCGGCAGGTTGTTGCCCGGCTTGATGTCGGCGCCAGCGCCGTTCTCGATCCGGTCACCCTGCGCGATGCCGCGCGGCGCGATGATGTAGCGCTTCTCGCCGTCCGCGTAGTGCAGGAGCGCGATGCGCGCGGTGCGGTTCGGGTCGTACTCGATGTGCGCGACCTTGGCCGGCACGCCGTCCTTGTCGTGACGACGGAAGTCGATCACACGGTAGGCGCGCTTGTGTCCGCCACCCTGGTGGCGAACGGTGATCCGACCGGCGTTGTTACGGCCGCCCTTGCTGTGCAGGGGGCGAACCAGCGACTTCTCCGGCGTGGACCGCGTGATTTCGACGAAGTCGGCCACGCTGGAGCCACGACGGCCCGGCGTAGTCGGCTTGTACTTGCGGATACCCATTTTCGTCCTCGTCTTGATCGACGATCACGGCCTCCGTCAGGAGGTCGGACCACCGAAGATGTCGATGCGGTTGCCCTCAGCCAGCGTCACGATGGCGCGCTTGGTGTCCTTGCGCTTGCCAAATCCCGTCTTGGAGCGCTTGCGCTTGCCCTGACGGTTGAGCGTGTTGACGGACTCGACCTTGACCGAGAAGACCGCCTCGACGGCCTGCTTGATCTGGGTCTTGTTGGCACCGGGCGACACGACGAACGTGTACTTGTTCTCGTCGAGAAGCGAGTAGCTCTTCTCGGAGATGACCGGCTTCACCAGGACATCACGGGGGTCCGTGAACGTCTTGCTCGTGATCTCTGCAGCCATCAGGCGGCGCTCCCTTCGAGCTCGCCCTCAGCAGCAACGGCCTTGGCGGACGCGGCGGGACCCGCCACGAAACGCTCGAAGGCGGCCTGGGTGAAGACCACATCGTCGGAGACGAGCACGTCGTAGGTGTTCAGCTGACCGGCGTCCAGGATGTGCACGTGCGGCAGGTTCCGGGCGCTCTTCAGACCCAGCTCGTCGGCACGCTCGACGACGAGGAGGATGTTCTTGCGCTCGGTGATCTTGCCGAACAGGCCCTTGGCGGCCTTGGTCGACGGCGCCTCGGCCGCGATCACGTCGGTGACGACGTGGATGCGGTTGTGGCGGGCCCGGTCGGTGAGCGCACCGCGCAGAGCGGCGGCGATCATCTTCTTCGGGGTCCGCTGCGAGTAGTCGCGCGGCACGGGACCGTGCACGACGCCACCGCCGGCGAACTGCGGCGCACGGGTCGAGCCCTGACGGGCGCGGCCGGTGCCCTTCTGGCGGTACGGCTTCCTGCCGCCACCACGGACCTCGCCACGAGTCTTGGTCTTGTGGGTGCCCTGACGGGCCGCAGCGAGCTGCGCCACGACGACCTGGTGCATCAGCGGAACGCTGACCTTCGCGTCGAAGATCTCGGCCGGCAGCTCGAGGCTGCCGGTCTTGTCGCCCGAGGGCGACAGGATGTCAATGGTGCTCATTTCCTTCACAGCCCCTTCGCCGCGGTGCGGACGAGGACGAGGCCGCCGTTCGGGCCCGGGATCGCGCCCTTGATGAGGAGCAGACCCTTCTCCGCGTCAACCGCGTGCACGGTCAGGTTCTGGGTGGTCACACGCTCGTGACCCATCCGGCCGGCCATCTTCATGCCCTTGAACACGCGGCCCGGGGTGGCGCAGCCACCGATGGAACCGGGCGAACGGTGCTTGCGCTGCACACCGTGACCGGCGCCGAGGCCCCGGAAGTTGTGGCGCTTCATGACACCGGCGAAGCCCTTGCCCTTGGAGGTGCCGGTCACGTCGACCTTGACACCCGCCTCGAACAGCTCGGCGGTGATCTCCTGGCCCAGGGTGTACTCGGACGCGTCCGTGGTACGGAGCTCGACCAGGTGGCGGCGCGGGGTGACACCGGCCTTGGCGAAGTGACCCGCGAGGGGCTTGTTCACCTTGCGGGGGTCGATCTCGCCGAAGCCGATCTGGACGGCGTCGTAGCCGGCCGGGCTGTCGGCGGTGTGGACCTGGGTCACGACATTGGGCCCAGCCTTGACGACGGTCACCGGAACGACCCGGTTGTTCTCGTCCCAGACCTGGGTCATGCCGAGCTTCTCGCCCAGGATGCCCTTAATCTGCTTAGCCATCTTCGGTGCGCCTCTCAGAGCTTGATCTCGATGTCGACGCCGGCCGGCAGGTCGAGACGCATCAGCGAGTCAACCGTCTTCGGCGTGGGGTCGAGGATGTCGATCAGACGCTTGTGAGTGCGCATCTCGAAGTGCTCGCGCGAGTCCTTGTACTTGTGCGGCGAGCGGATGACGCAGTACACGTTCTTCTCAGTGGGCAGCGGCACCGGGCCTGCGACCTGCGCACCAGTACGGATCACCGTCTCGACGATCTTCTTCGCCGAAGAGTCGATGACCTCGTGGTCGTAGGCCTTGAGCCGGATGCGGATCTTCTGTCCCGCCATGGCTACCTTGTAGTCCTTCTGTCCAGTCACTGCACGGATCTCTTCCGACCCCCGCGCTCGGGCGTGTCGCACTCGCGCTTGCAAAAAACCGGCGAATGAATCGTCGGTTTCAAACTTTCGGGGAAGGGGGGAGCCGGGCTGATACCCCGCACACGCTTCCCGGAAGATTCCCGTACTTTCGCCCCGCAGCTGCCGTGGCGTAATACACACGCTTGACGGCCATCACGGGAACGACGAGTAGATGGGACTCGCTTCCGGTCCTCCCGGCGGGAGGCGCGCAGCATCGGCACTCAACCGAGCAACTTGGACATACTGCCACAGGTGGAAGCCGGAAATCCAATCGGGGCCGGTGAGGCAGGCCTCACCGGCCCCGGTCGGGGGCGCACCCTCAGGGGCGGACTACTTCTGGGTCACCCAAGGGGCGATCCTGCCGCAGACCACGGGCCAGTCCTCGGTCGACACCCCGGCGCAGTGGAGCGTCTTCTTGTCCGGCTCCGCCTCCCAGTCCTTGACGATCGGGTCGGCGCAGGGCCGCTGCGGCGTCTCGGTCTTCACCGGGGCGAACTTCGGGCAGCTGCCGTCCTTCTTCTTGATGTTGTGCGCCCGCCAGGCGTCGATGCCCATCGTGTTGGTCTTCTCGTCCTGCGGCATGTACCGGTCCACCGACCAGGACGCGCCCATGGTGGCGAACAGCGCCAGCGCGCAGACCAGTCCGGCGGCGAGCTGCCTGGTGCCGCGGAGCGGGACGACCGGGCCCGCCGCCTCGGTGCGGCCGACCGAGCGGAACGAGCGCTCGGCCCAGCCCCGACCCCGGTCGGTGGCGGCCATCAGGCCCGTCACCGCCAGGACGATCAGGCAGTACATGATGATCCAGGTGGTCCGCGGGTAGAGCTGGACCATCTGGTCGTGCGCCATGTGCGAGGCGTAGTAGAAGCGCATCAGCCAGGCGCCGACGAGCACCGCCGCCGCCGCCCGGACCACCAGGCTGCGCAGCCCGACCCCGATGCCGATGCCGACCGCGGCGACCAGCAGCAGCGCGAAGCCGGTCTGGCCGGCCATCTCGCCCGCCTGCGGCCAGGTGTGGTACGTCTCCTGGCCGGAGCGGTCCGACAGCCAGCCGAGTACGTAGGCCGGGTCGACGTAGTTGACGATGTAGGCGTACCGGTCCGGGGTCGTCGCCCCTTCCTTGGCGATCTGGTAGAGCAGCGGCGAGCCGATGGCGCCCGCGAGGCCCACCGTGGTGCCCAGGAACAGCAGCGTCCGCCGGACGGCGCGGCCGCCGCCGCGCCAGGGGAACAGGAACAGGGTCAGCACGAAGATGCCCGGCGCCGACCAGAGGTACCAGCCCGAGTAGTAGAGGAAGAGCACACCGAAGACCACGCCGAAGCCCGCGCCGCGCAGCAGCAGCGAGCGGGTGGACAGCTCGCCGGCCCGGCGCAGCTCGCGCAGGCAGGCCGCCAGCAGCGGCAGCAGGATGATCATCGTGACGTGGCTGTAGGGCCGGATCGGGTCCAGGAACACCAGCACCGAGGGCACCGCGACGGCCAGCGCCCAGAACGGCCGCAGCATGAGCCGCCAGGCCAGGTAGCTCATCGGCCCGGCCACGGCGGTGAAGAAGATCTGCAGATCGTGCAGGGCGAAGCCCTCGCCGCCGATCCCGCCGTAGTTGAGGTCCGCCCAGAGCGCGATCAGCCCGGGGAACAGCGGCGGGTAGACGCCCGGCAGCCCCTTGTCGTCGAGGATCGACGTGGCCATGTGGATCAGCTGGCTGGGGTCGCCCTCCTGGCCGCCGAGCGGCCACGGGGTGCCGCGCAGCGCGACCACCACTCCCCCGGCGACCACGCCGGTCGCCAGGCCCGCGACCGCCCCGCAGACCAGCCGCTGGACCAGCCGGTGCCGGAGGGCAGCGCCCCGGTAGGCGGTGTAGAGCAGCACCGCGAGCAGGGGCAGGCCGAGGAGCGCCGCGTACAGCTGGATCTTCGACAGTCCGCTGACCTGGCCGATCCGGTTCAGCGGGTTCACGGAGATGCGCGTGCACAGCAGGGTGAGGAGGAGCGCGGCGGCGACGCTGACGACGGCCTCGGCGGCGATCCCGACCGAGCGCCGCTCCAGCAGGGCGGCACGGCCCGCTCTCGCGCCCGTCTCCGGCGGCGGTGCGCCGTCCCGATCGGTGCTCGCGGCGCTGTCGACCGCTTCGGGGGCCAGGTTCGTCATCTCAGTCCATTCCGTCGGGCGGCCGCGCGGGACCGCCGGAACTCGGAGGAGCGCCTCGTGGCTCCCGTGCGGTGGACGGGCCGTCGACCACGGATCCGTGCGGCTCCCGCCGGCGCGCCGCTCCCGGGGCGTCCGGTCCGAGCGGGGCGGGTGGCGCGTCGGTCCTCCCGGACCCTCCGGATCGCACCGGGAAGTCTGCCACGCGGCCCTGGGCCAGGCCAATGTGTCCAATGGGGTGACGCCCTCGCCGCCCGGCGGCGTTCCGCCCCGCCGCCGGGTCGACCCCTTGGGGCAGTCGAACGCCCGGCACGGACGAGTGTTCATCTGTGAGGCGCAACCCTTTCCCCTCCGCGGGGGTCTACACAGGTGGCGTTCGAACGGTTCCGTGCGCCTGGCAGAATCGGGGCGCGGCCCCACGGCCCGCGCCCCCGGCACACCGGCCGGCCCACGCGGCCGTCCGCCGTCGGCCCCGCACCCTGATCACTACCCCTGAAGGAACTCTCGGACAGTGACGAGCGCACCGACAGCCGCCCCCGACCTGACCAGACAGCCCCCGGCAAGCCGAGGCCGCCGCGACATCCCGGGGCCCCAGGGCCGGCCGGCCCTCTCCCTGGTCGCGGAAGGCCTGACGGCCGTGGCCGCGGCGCTGCTCATGACCGCCGCCGCGTCGACCGTCGAACTGAACCCGATGATGCGAATAGGCCAGGTCAGCGGGCTGGCGGCGCTTCAGCTCCGGCTGCTGCTGCTGCTCGGCTGCGTGCTGGTGGCCTGCGCGTTCCTGATGCGCCGCCGGCCGCTCGCCACGGTCCGCTTCGCCGCCGCCGCGGTCTCCGGCCTCGCCTCCGGCGTCACGGCCGCCGGTGTGTCGCTCGCGCTGCGCGACACCACCTGGCCGCTGAACGGCCAGAGCGGCGACGCCGGGAACCTCCAGGCCTGGGCCGCCGCCCTGATGGAGGGCAAGCCGCTCGACGGCGGCTATCCCCCGGTCTACCCGCACCTGGTCGCCTGGACCGCCGAGTACCTCACCGACGGACAGCCCGGGTACGCCCTCAAGCTGGTCGGCCTGTTGTTCGTCGCCCTGCTCGGGCCCGCCGCCTACCTGTCCTGGCGGCTGCTGCTGCCCCCGCTCTGGGCCCTGGGCATCGGCGTCACCGCGGCGCTGCCGATGATGCAGCCGTACAAGCCCTACACCAACATCGTGCTCGTGGCGTTCGTACCGGTGCTGGCCAAGCTGCTCCAGACCGTCCAGCGCGCGCCCCGGCTGACGCGCCGGAAGGCCGCCGTCACCGGCGGCCTCCTCGGCCTGATGCTCGGCCTGATGTTCATCCTCTACTCGGGCTGGTTCGTCTGGTCCGCAGCTGGAGCCGTGGTCCTCACCGCCGTGCTGCTGGTCCGGCTCCGGCGGGCCGCCGGCACCGCCGCCCTGGTCACCGCCGGGTACACGCTCGGCGCCGCCACCGCCGGCTTCCTCGCCCTGGCCGGGATCAGCCTGTTCCAGCTGCTCTCCTCGGCCGGTGCCACGGTCGACCGCTACTGCTACTTCGACACCTACACCGAGCCCACCTACTTCGCGATGTGGCGCGACGACCTGCCCGGGGCGGACGCGCTGAGCGCCTGGCCGCTGCCCGGCGAGCTCGGGGGCGTGGGCCTGTTCACGATCGTCCTGCTGGTGGGGCTCGCGGTCGCCCTGGCCCTCGGCAGCGACCGGGCCTCGGTGCTCGTCCCCGCCGCCTGCGCCGCGAGCGCCCTGCTGATGCGCTACTGGTACGCCTCGCACATGGAGAGCGACCAGGCGGTCATGCTCTACCCGCGGACCAGCGCGCAGTTGCTCCACTGCCTGCTGCTGCTCACCGGCCTCGCCTGCTTCCTGGTGGCCCGCCGCGGCACCGACGCCGGGGCCGTCCTCGGTGTGGTGCGGCTCTCCCGGCGCCCCGGCCCGCGCGCGGTGGCCGTCGGCACGCTCTGCGCCCTGGGCCTGCTGTTCGGCATGGCCGGCTCGGCCACCGCCGACAAGTACATGCCGAAGCAGGACGGCGGCACCGGCGGCCTCGCCTGGGAGGCCCAGGTCACCGCCGACTACCGCGGCCACTGCTCCGCCTACGCGCCGGGCGGCACCTGCCGGCAGCCCGCGGACCCGGCCACGGTCGGGCTGCCCGAGCCGGACCTCGGGGTCCTGACCTGCCTGCACCTCGGCCCCTTCCCGACGACCCGGAAGCCCTGAGCCGGGAAGCCCTGCTCGAAAAGCCCTGAGCCGGAAAGCACTGCTCGGAAAGCCCTGAGCCGGAAAGCACTGAGCCGGCGTCCCCGCCCGGGGCGCCGGAACGGGGGGGGGGGGGGGGGGGGGGGGGGGGGGGGGGGGGGGCGGCGGGGCCCCCGCCCCCCCCCGCCGC
>NZ_JAXCLC010000056.1:0-63493 GCF_034043715.1 Kitasatospora purpeofusca
GGAACGGCCGCCGACGACAACCTGTGCGACCCCCCACGGTCTACGGCAGCTCTGGGCCCCGCGTTCGCGGGCAGGTGGACGGGCCGGCGATGAACTCGATCGACCGCCGCTCCCGTTGCTCCCGGTGAGGGCCCGCCGGGCGACCACCCGACGCGTCGCCGCCCCGGCACCACCGGGCGGCCGACGAGGCCCCGCCCCGACCGATCAGGAGCAGACATGAACAAGATCAAGGCCGCCGTCGCGGCCCTCGCCGCCCTCGCCGGAATCGGTCTGAGCGCCGCTCCCGCCTCGGCGGGTGACATCAACATCCCCGCGCGCTGCAGCGACAAGCAGTTCGGCGGCAGCTTCCTGTGCGGCGGTGACTTCCGTGACGGCGTGACCTACTTCGGCTTCCAGGACGGAAACAGCGAGATCTTCGTGATCGGCACCGACAACGCCGTGTGGACGCGCTGGACGAGCGGCAGCTCCCACAAGCCGAGCAGCTGGACCTCCCTGGGCGGCTACTTCACGAGCAAGGTCGTGATCACCCGCCAGACCCTCGGCGGCGCCTTCACCATCACCTCGCGCGGCAGCGACTACAACCACATGTGGTCCCGGGACCGCAACCAGAACGGGAACTGGAACAACTGGTACGTCGACGGGCCGCCGATAGCCGGCGGCGGGAAGGCCGTACCCGGGACCCAGGAGCCCGCGGCGACCGCTCTCTGACCGCCCCCCGGCCGCTCCCGACCCCCTCCCCGCGCCCCGGCCGGCAGACCGCGACACTCGGGCGGACGGCTGTCGGGCGGACGGTCGTCGGGCGGACGACTGTCAGGCGGCGCGGTGCCCGACGGGCACTCCGCCGGACACCGCGCCGGACACGAACACCCGAAAGCGCCTACCGCCACCTGATCGGCGACCATCCCGACAGCGCCGGAGCCCGACGGCCACCGGCCGGCGCCGAAGCCACCCCGGGACCCAGCGACCGACGTGCCGACCGCGAGCCGATAGGTGGTCGCCCCGGGGATTTCGGAGGCAGGCCGTCCGACCAGCCGCGGTGTCCCAGTGGCCCGGACGGTCGAGCTCGTGGCCGAAGTCCTCGGCGCAAGAGGGTTCGGCGGCGTCTGAATGTGGTGGCCGTCCGGCGGTGGCAGGGGGTTGACTGGGCTCACGGTGCCACGTCGGCCGGGGAGGAAGTCCGTGGAGGATCCGGAGTTCAGGGTGGTCCTGACGGGGGCGGCCTACAACGGGCCGGGAGCGCTGAGGGCGATCCGCACGGTCACCGGCCGGAGCCTGTGGCAGAGCCGGCGGCTTCTCGACAGTGCACCGGTCACCGCCCGGGCCGAGCTTCCGTTCGGGGCGGCCGTGGCCGCTCTCAGGAGCCTGCAGGAGGGCGGTGTACAGGCCGCCCTGTGCTGCGAGTACTGCGAACGTCTGCTGCCCACCGACGGCGCACCCGTCGCCCCGGGCCCCTGCGAGTCCCCGTACTGGCCCACCGCCCACTGCCAGGCCAACTCCGAAACCGTCCGCGACCTCGACCGCTGCCCCTCCCACGACCCCGACCGGCTCCGCCCGTAGACACCGCCGACTGTCGCGTGCGCGGAAGGCGTTGCCGGAGGCGGTCGCCCGGCACCACCAGGGCAGCCCTGCGCTCCGGTGAGGCCAGGTCAGCGGGGCGCAGGCCGGCCGGGTGGCTCTGATCACATCGTTGGGTTCTGGCTCGACTTCCGGATTCTGGCTCAACCTGCGAACGGTAGAGATCATGGTTGACATGCATAGTCGGCCCGAGCAGGGCACAACCGAGACCACCAGCGGTCCCCAGCCGGAGTGGACCGAGGAGATAGGTCTTCAGACCATCGACACAGCAGGTTCGGTCCGTCACGTCAGCGTCCACCTCGGTGCCCCTTCCGCAGCCGTCATCGCACTCCTCGACGCCGGCTCACGTACGGAGTTCAGCGGGGCCGACTATCTCGACTGCCTCACCCGGGCCCGGCGACAGCTGGAACGTGACGGCCGCCTGCTCTGCTGCCAAGGCGCTCGGCCCAATGTCCACCCTTCGGGACAACTACGACAGTTCACCAACGGGCGAGAGGCGTACGTTCGCCACTCGGAACCTCCGAGCGAGGTCCCCGAGACGGTCGACATCTTCGCCCCGGCATCCCCCGAAAGCGTCGTGAATCTCGACGACCAACGAGCAGCGATCATTGCCTCCGCTCCTGGAACGCCAGGTCCTGCTCGACACGAACGGTGAGGCCGGACGCGCTCGCGCCTTGGCCGAGGCGGACCTCCGCGAGGGTCCGCCGTCACTGGAACCGGAGAGGGTCGAAACGAAGAGGTACGGGCTGACGGACGCTCTGGACGATCTCGCCGACGCGGGAGACCAGATCGAGCGCCTTGCGGTGGCCAGCTTCGTCCTCAACGCTGCGGCCGATCTGCTCTGCGACTACCACTACGCGTGGATCGGCAGTGGGAAGTGGCTGCCGCGGCGCCTTCTGGAAGCGGACGCGGAGCGTGGGGCCGCCCTGCTCGAAGGACACCTGCGCCTGTGCAGGTCGGGCGATCCGGGGCCCATGATCGGCGCGGCATCGGGGATTTCCGACCTGGTCGGCGGGCCTCTTCGCGAGGGCTACCGAAGAACGTGGAGACGCCGGTCCGAAAGTCGCCGTGCACGGTGAAGCGGCCGTCGAGCCCGAGGCCGGTGTTCAGGTCGGCTGCGACCGGGCCCTTGCCGCAGACGACAGCGTGGAAGTAGGCGTCCCACGCCGGCAGGCTCGTGCAGGCGGCGGCGAGGTCGTCGGCCGTCACCGCCTGGATGCCCGCGCGCAGGCGGGCGGCGCCGTGCGCTGTGCCGTACAGCGCGGCGTCGGCGGCGTCGTAGGAGCACGAGACGCGCCGGTCAGAAGCCGCTCTCAAGCCTCCGCACAGCGGCAGTGGCTCACCACGGAGGAGGCCGGCCGCCGGCAGCGGGTTCTGGTGGTCGACCAGGTGCGGCCGGTCGGCCCGGCATGAGGTCGGGCCGGCCGGCGCTGCTGTGCTGTCCGGGTGCGCTTCGGCTCGCTTGCCGGGCGGCACGGGTGCGGGCTGTTCAGCCGAGGAAGTCGACGCGGTCGATGAGGCCCTCGCGCACGCGGTAGGCCACCAGGACACGGACCGGCTCGGCGGCCAGGCCGTGGGCGATCTCGTGGTCGACCACCCAGTCGCCTTCGGTGAGCCGCCCCACGATCTGCGCCCGGCAACGGCCCTGGGCGAACTGGCCGGCGTACCGCTCGCGCAGGGCCGCCCGGCCCCGCAGGCGGCTGCCGTCGGCCCGGTGGATCGTGACGTCCTCGGCGTAGGTGGCGACGAAGGCGTCGATGTCGTGGTTGTTGTAGGCGGTGAGCTGCTGCTCGACCACGTCGCGCGGCTGGGTCATGCTTGATCGTTCCTTCTTCGGTGTACGGGGTTCAGGAGGCGAGGCGGCGGGTGGCGAGTTCGGCGTAGAGCGCGGCTCCGTCGGGGAGCACCGCGTCGTCGAACTCCGCGTAGGGCGAGTGGTTGAGCGGCAGGTCGTCGGGGTCGGTGCCCTCCGGGGCGGCGCCGAGCCACGCGAACGACCCCGGAACGGCCTCGAGCACCCGGGAGAAGTCCTCGGACCCGGTCATCGGGTTGGCCATCGTCACGAAGCGTTCCTCGCCGAAGACCTCGCGGACGGTGTCCGCCAGGAAGTCGCTCTCGGCCGCGTCGTTCACGGTCACCGGGTATCCGGGGGCGTAGTCGATCTCGGCGCGCAGGCCGTGGGCGGCGGCGACGGCCCGGACCAGTTCCACCACGGTGTCGGCGACCCTGGAGCGGGCCTCGGCGGAGAAGGTGCGCACGGTCGCCTCGAAGTGGGCGCTCTCGGGGATGATGTTGCGCTGGGTGCCGGCCTGCAGCAGCCCGACGGTGACCACCACCGGATCGAACACGTCGAAGCGCCGGGTCACCATGGTCTGCAGGGCGGTGACCATCTCGCAGGCCGCCGGGATGGGGTCCTTGGCCCGGTGCGGCATCGAGCCGTGGCCGCCCGCACCGTGGACGGTGACGTTCAGCGCGTCGGAGGCGGCGAGGATCGGCCCGCGCCGGGAGCTGAACTCCCGGTGCGGCATCGACGACGCCACGTGCAGGGCGTAGGCGGCGACCGGGCGCCCGCCCGCGGCGTCCAGCACGCCTTCGGCGAGCATGGCACCGGCCCCGTCCCAGCCTTCCTCCCCGGGCTGGAACATGAAGACCACGTCACCGTGGAGCTCCTCGCGCCGCGCGGACAGCAGGTGGGCGGCGCCCGCGAGCATGGTGGTGTGCAGATCGTGTCCGCAGGCGTGCATGGCGCCGTTGTCGGCGGCGAACGGCAGCGGGGCCTTCTCGGTGACCGGCAGGCCGTCCATGTCGGCGCGCAACAGCACCGCCGGCCCCGGTTGCCCGCCGCGCAGTACCGCGGTGACCGAACTCAGCGCGGAACCCTCACTCACCTCCAGCGGCAGGCCGTCCAGGGCCCGCAGCACCCGCTCCTGCGTACGCGGGAGGGCGAGGCCCAGCTCGGGGAACCGGTGCAGGTCGTGGCGGAGCCGGACCAGGTCCGGGGCCAGCCCGAGAGCGTCGTCGTACAGGGACACGGGGTACCTCCGTCGAATCCGCCTGCGGCGGAAAGTTGTGCCGAGTGATCTCGTTCGGTGATTGTGGTTCTCGCCGCGGGAGTTTCCCGCGATCTCGCAGGATCACGCCACCAGGAGGCGCTCCGATGAACGAATCCACCGGATGTGGCCGGTGAGCGGTGACGAGGTGAGGGTGGACGAGCTGGACCTCGCCCTGGTGAACGCGCTGCAACTGCGGCCCCGGGCACCCTGGTCGCTGCTCGGCCAGACCCTCGGGATCAGCCCGGTCACCGCGGCCCGCCGCTGGCAGCGACTCTCCGAGGCCGGGATCGCCTGGGTGACCGCCTACGGCCTGCCGCATCCCGAGGACCGCGGCTGCGTCGCCTACCTCGACCTCGACTGCGCTCCCGGCCGGATCGGGCAGCTCGCCGACGAGCTGGCCGAGGACCCCCACGTGATGAGCATCGAGCACTTCTCCCAGGGCTGCGACCTCGTCGTCACCGCCGCTTTCACCGACCTCGCGGCGCTCTCCCGGTACACCGCCGAACGGCTCGGCCGACTCCCCGGAATCAACGCCGTCCGGGTCCACCTGGCGACCGGCTTCTACGCCGAGGGGATCCGCTGGCGACTGGACTCACTGGACCCCCCCCAGCGCGTCGAACTGCACGACGACCAGCCGACGGGTGGCGGGAAACCGTCCGCGGCGCGGGCCGAAGTCCGCGAGGAAGACCGGGAGTTGCTCATCAGACTCGGCGTCGACGGCCGCCTCGACCAGGCCGGGCTCGCCGCCGCCACCGGCCTCACTCCCTCCACGCTGCGCCGCCGCCTCGACCGGCTGGCCGCCAGCGACGCGATCCGCTTCCGCTGCGAGATCGCCGCCCGCGACGCCGGCCGGCCGATCCTGGCGACCTTCCGGGCCGACCTCCCCCCGGACCGGCTCGACACGGTCGGCCCCCAGCTCGCCAGACTCCCCGAGATCCGGCTGTGCGTATCCGTCACCGGCCCGCACAACCTCGTCCTGTCGGTCTGGCAGCGCTCCCTCGCCGACGTCCAGCGCCTGGAGACCTCGCTCGCCCGCAGGTTCCCCGACCTGCGGGTGGCCGAGCGGCGGGTGTCGCTGCGCACCGTGAAACGGATGGGCCGGATCCTCGACGCCGACGGACGCGCGGTGCGCGCCGTTCCCATGGACATCTGGCGAGACCCGATCCCAGAAGCCTGACCTGTCGTTCAGGTGGGCCTGCGCAGTGCCCGGAAGGACGACGACAGGGGGCTCGCCGAACGCAGCCGCCACGCCGCATCGACCCCGGCGCGCGGTCACTCGTACAAGGGGGTACGTGACGACCCGTACGCCGACACCCGCGAACGTCACACACGCCCGCCGTGGCCGCACCTGCGGACGGCGTTGTCACAGCGGACCACACGGCTGCCGGCCGCTCCCGGCCCCGCGGGCCGGATCGGGCCGGATCGGGCCGGATCGGGCCGGATCGGGCCGGGGACGTTTCCGTCCACCCAAGAACCCTTCCGCCCGGCCTGAGCTGCGACGAAGCTAGTGATCGCCGCCAGGGAGCACCGCTTCGGGGCGGCGGACCGGACGGAGCGTCACCACGGGACGTGAGCCGGGTCCACCGCGCCGGCACCCCCTCTTTCTCCCGAAGGAACACCGCCATGCTCCGCGCCGCTCCCGCCCTCACCGCCACCGCCACCGCCACCGCCACCGCCACCGCCACCGTGGTCTGCTCCCCGGCCCCGGCCGCCGGCAGCGACCACGCCACGGCGTACCGGGGCTGACGGACCGGCCGCCCGACAGCCACCGCCGCTACCACCACCGCCACCGCGTCCGCTCGGGGAGCTGCCACAATCGGCGCCCCCTGGTCAGGACGGTCGCACCGCGCCGACCGCGCCCACGGCGACAACGCGCCCCGCACCGCACCGCACCCGCGCTGCAACGCCTCGCGTCTCGTCCCCGCCGCCTCACGCACTTTCCGCCGGGGTGCCGAACCGCCCCGACGCATCGCAACACGACCGACCTCCCACCGCCGCTCGTCCGCCTGTTGACTGGAGTACTCACCATGTCCGTGTTCACCGCCCGCCGCAGCGCCGCCCTCGCCCTCGCCACCGCGATCGTGCCGGTCAGCCTGGCCTTCGGCGCCTCCTCGGCCCACGCCAGCGTGGGCTCGAACATCACAGGCATCGCGCTGGCCAACAACTACAAGACGGCCTGCGCGACCAACAGCGGTGGCAGCACCGGCTTCTACTCCAGCTGCACCGGCAACGGCGGCCAGCCCGAGAACTGGTGCGCGGACTTCGCCAAGTGGGTGTGGGCGCAGGCGGGTGTCAACGTCTCGGGCCTGACCCCGGCGGCCGGCAGTTTCGGCCAGTACAACGGCGGCCTGCACAGCACCCCGCACGTCGGCGACGCGGTCGTGTTCAACTACAACGGCGCGGGCTACGCCGACCACGTCGCGATCGTCGCGGAGGTCAGCGGCGGCCAGATCAAGACGATCGGCGGCAACGAGGGCGGCCAGCGCGGCAACTTCGCCGCGACGTCGCGGGTGCGGCTCGACGGGCCGTACAACTCGGCGCTCGGCTACAGCTCCTACATGGGCCAGTCGATCAGCGGCTACGCCTCCCCGATCGGCGGCACGGACACCACCCCGGCCCCCGCCCCGGCCCCCGCCCCGGTGGCCAAGGACGTCACCAACCTGTTCGCCCTCGGCTCGGGCGGGACCGTCTTCAACGCGGGCGGCGACTTCGCGTCCGGCGCGTGGAGCGCGTTCCAGCAGGTGCCCGGCAACAGCGGCATCAAGCAGGTCTCCGCCGTACAGATCGGCTCCGTCGTCCACCTGTTCGTCATCGGCTCGGACGGCACCGTGTACACCGCCGACGGCGACACGGCGACCGGTTCGTGGAGCGCCTTCCAGGCGGTACAGGGCAACAGCGGCATCAAGAAGATCGCGGCCACCGCCGTCGGCAGCACCGTCCACCTGTTCGCGATCGGCTCCGACGACACCGTGTACACCGCCGACGCCAACTATGCGACCGGCACGTGGAGCGCCTTCCAGGCGCTGCCCGGCAACAGCGGCATCAAGAAGATCGCGGCCACCGCCGTCGGCAGCACCGTCCACCTGTACGCCGTCGGCTCCGACGACCGGATCTACACCGCCGACGGCGACTACGCGGCCGGCACGTGGAGCACCTTCCAGCCGCTGCAGGGCAACAGCGGCATCCAGGAGATCACCGCCGTCACCACCGGGACCACGGTGCGCCTGTTCGCCACCGGCTCCACCGGGACCGTCAACGCCGCCGACGGCAACTACGCGAACGGCACGTGGAGCACCTTCCAGCCGCTGCCCGGCAACAGCGGCATCAAGAAGATCACCGCCAACGCCGTCGGCAACACCGTCCACCTGTACGCCGTCGGCTCCGACGACCGGATCTACAACGCGAACGCCAACTACGCGAACGGCTCCTGGAGCACCTTCCAGCCGCTCCAGGGCAACAGCGGCATCCAGGAGATCACCGCCACCTCGGGCGCCTGATCCCACCCGGGCAGGACCGCAGGACCGTCCACCCGGCCCCGGGGCTCCACCCCGGGGCCGGGCCGGATCCCGGTGCCCTCACTGCCCGGTGCCCCCGCTGCCCGGTGCCCCCGCTGCCCGGTGCCCTCGCCGCTCGGGCCACAGGCACCGGGGACGCGCACCCCGCCCCACCTCCTCTCCGCCACCGGCCCCTGCCCGCCGCCCCCGAGCCCGTGCTCCGCGCCTCGTACCCGGCGCCCCGAGACCCAGGAAGAACCGCATCCTCATGAGCAAGCAGTTCCGCAAGCTCCTGCCCGCCACCGCCGCCGTCGCCGCGCTGCTGTCGCCCCTCGCGGTCACGGCCACCTCCGCCCACGCCGCCCTCCAGCCCGACCGTTCCTGCGGAACCGTCACCGACGCGGACTCGGCGGCCGCCGCGAGCCTCAACACCGTCCTCACCGGCAAACTCGCCCATGCGATGACCGCGTACCGGTTCTCCTGCGCCCGGGCCATCGTCGCCGCCACCCGCGCCCACGACCTGCCCGACCAGGCCGCCGTCATCGCCGTCACCACCGCCATCGTCGAGTCCGAGCTGCGCAACAACCCGAACGTCCTCGACGCGAGCAGCGTCGGACTCTTCCAGCAGCAGACGTGGTGGGGCAGCACCGAGGAACGCCTGAACCCGGCCTACTCCACCAACGCCTTCCTGGACGGGATGCTGCGGGCCTACCCCAACGGCAGCTGGAAGACCCAGCCGGTGGGCGTCGTCTGCCAGAAGGTCCAGGGCTCCGCCTTCCCCAGCGCCTACCAGCCCCAGGCCACCGACGCCCAGCGCATCGTCGCCGCGATGACGACCGCCCCCGCCCCCGCACCCGCACCCGCCTCCAAGGCGCGAGTCAGCACCGTCGGCTCGGACGGGGCGCTCTACGCCACCGACGGCGACTACGCGGGCACCGGCTGGTCCGGCACCTGGGCCACCCAGGGCGGCACCGCGCTCAAGGCAGTGGCGAGCGCGGTCACCGGCAACACCATGCACGTCTACGCGCTCGGCTCCACCGGCCACGTCTACACCAAGGACGCCGACTACACCACCGGCCAGTGGAGCAGCACCTGGACGGAGGTCCCCGGCGGCGCCGAGGGCGCCGGCGCCGTCAGCGCCACCACCATCGGCAACCGCGTCCACCTGAACATCATCGGCTCCGACGGCGCACTCCACACCACCGACGCCGACTACGCGGGCACCGGCTGGTCCGGCACCTGGGTGGCCCTGGGCGGCACCGGCCTCAAGTCCCTCGCCAGCACCGTCACCGGCAACACCATGCACGTCTTCGCCCTCGGCTCCACCGGCCACGTCTACACCATGGACGCCGACTACAGCACCGGCCGCTGGAGCGACACCTGGACGGAGGTCCCCGGCGGCGCCGAGGGCGCCGGCGCCATCACCGCCGCCGCGACCGGCAACCGCGTCCACCTGAACATCGTCGGCTCCGACGGCGCGCTCCACACCACCGACGGCGACTACGCGGGCACCGGCTGGTCCGGCACCTGGACCACCCAGGGCGGCACCGGCCTCAGGGGGGCGGTGGCGAGCGCGGTCACCGGCAACACCGTGCACGTCTACGTCCTCGGCTCCACCGGCCGCGTCTACACCAAGGACGCCGACTACACCACCGGCCAGTGGAGCGGCAGTTGGGCGGAGGTCCCCGGCGGAGCCGACAACGCCGGCGCCATCACCGCAAGCACCACCCGCTGAAACCCACCCACTGAGACCCACCGCCGCCCCGACCGCCCCGCCCCACGCCGACCGACAGGCCGCCGGGGCGGGGCCGCCCGGGCATGACCGCCGAGGCAGGGCAGCCGAGGCCGGGCAGGCGGGGCAGGGCAGCCGAGGCAGGGCAGCCCGGGCAGGGCAGCCGAGGCAGGGCAGCCGGGGCAACGGACCCTCCGAAACGGCTTCACCCTCCGCCGACAACCCGCCCTTCGGCGCCCGGCACCGGGCTGGACCCGGCCCGAACGACCAGAACCCGGCGCCCCCGGGTATGGCCGGCGCGGCTGTCGGCGTGGGCCACCGCCGCCTCGCCGAGCGGGTACGACCTCTCGACCGGGATGCGGAGCCCGCCCCGCGAGATGAGGTCGACCGCCTCGGCCAACGCGTCCGGCACACTCCCCGCCACACCGGAGAACCGGACACCCAACCGCGGCGCACCGAGGTCGGCGATCGAGACGTGGTCCACAGTGATGGCCTCGACGAGGCGGAGGTCGGTGTGGGGTGGGGGCAGGCGCTGTTGGTGAGTGGTGCGTCGGGTGGTGTGGGGTCGGCGGTGTTGCAGGTCGCTCGTGCGCGTGGCATCAGGGTGATCGGTACGGCCGGGGCCGCGAATCAGGACTACCTGCGGGGTCTGGGTGCTCTGGCCACGACCTACGGCGAGGGGTGGGCAGAACCGGCGCCCACGCGCAGCAGCTCACCCACTCCCGGCTCAGCAACATCTGTCCCCCGGCGATGTCCCCCGACGGCACCTGGCTCGCCATCTGCGGTTCCGACAGCAGCATGCGGCTCTGGGACCACGCCACTGACACCCAGACCGCCGTCGATGCGGGCGGCCGCGGCGCGGACGGCGGGGTCCTCCCGTCGGCGCATCGGCCCTCGACTCCCTCGCTCCCGGCCGGTGTGAGGTTCGCGCAGACCTTGTCATAGGTGGATTGCCGGCAGTCCAGCAGCCTCGCCTGGAGAAGCACAAGAGGCGGTACCACCGGCCGGTGGTACCGCCTCTTGCTATGCACCTACTATGACTCGGCGAGGTTGTCAACGAGTTGCCAGGCGAGCCGGGTACCGGCCGCTTCGAAGCCCTGGCGGAGGTTTTCCAGCGCGGCGTGGATTTCCTGCCATGGCTGATCACCTACGGGGGAACAGTCCAGGTAGTACGTCGAACGCTCGATGCCTGGCTGCCAGGGTGCATCACCCTTGAGGTCGGACGTCGTGCCGATCTCGATCTCCCAGTCATCGGCAAAGACGATGAACGGGTTGTGGTTGAAAGTGTCCAGAGCATCAGCCGTAATCTGAGGCACCTGCTCCTCATCGATCTCGCCGATGATGATAGCCCGAATGAAGAGCTGCAATTATATTCCTTCGGTGGATCCATGTGATCTCATCAGCGACCGCTTGGCCGCCTTCGTATCCGGGGGCCACTCGGACAAGCCAGAGGGGAGCGGCGCAGGGTCGGGCGGTTCTGCTCGGCGGTCAGGCGGGAACGCCGGCCCGGTTCAGGACGGCGGCCATCTCGTCCTCGGGGAGCGCCGGGTTGGCACCCGCGCTGGAGGCCAGTTCAGGGACGTGAAGTGCCTCACGGAGCCGGTGGAGCGGGAGGCGCGGGTCGCCGGCCGCCGCCTGGCGTGTCCAAACCGCGGGGTCATGGCTGAGCCGCGCGATCAGCGTGGGTGTGGCGGCCGGATCCCGGACGGCCAGCCGTCGGTAGTTGCCGTCCGGGTGGTCCGCGTAGCGCGCGGCGAGACCCTCGCGGGGGAAGCGGGGGTGCGTCTCCGCCATCCAGGCGGAGAATGTACCGCCGAGCCGTGCGTACACACGCATCAGGACCTCCTCCGGGGTGTCGGGGTGGTGCACACTCAAGAGGTCTTCCACCAGGGGGTCCTCCGTGCGTGCGAGCAGGCGCATAAGGTCGGGCGGCAGGCGGGGGCTCTGGGAGGCGGTGCGCCGGAGCAGCGGGTGAGCGGAGGTCGCGGCCCGTCGCAGCACCTCGGTGTCGGCGAGCCCGTCCCGTACCCACTCGACGTTCCCCCTGTCGAAGTCCCCGACCGTGAAGTCGATCGTCATGCGCCGCGTCTCGCCGAGTTCGGGCCTGAGGGAGACCGCGAGCCGCACGGCGTCGTCGGGGTCGACGGCGAGCTGCTCCACGAGGTCGGCGGGCAGCGACGGGTTCTCGGCGAGGGCGGCCAGGTGTGTCCGCTCGACAACGCATCGTTCGGCGTCGGCGCGGTCCAGGAGTCCGCGGCGCAGCGCCTCGGCGGCGGACTTGGGATCAAGGAGGAGTTCGGCGGTGACGCGTGCGTCCCGTCGACACTCCAGGAGTGCGGCGGCCCGCCGCACCTCGGGGTCGGGGTCGGCAAACAGCGCTGACCGCTCGCCCGGCGGCAGCTTCTCCCGTGCACGCGCCGCGATTCGGCGCGCTGCCGGATCGCGGTGCGTGGCCAAGGAGGCCACGAACGCCGGCGGGAGGTCTGGTGAGTCCAGCAGGGCTGTCCGTACGGAAGGGTCGGGGTCGTCGAGCAGGCGGGCGCACACGGCGTCCGGCAGCGGCGCGAGCGTCGTACGCGGGTCGCACCACTCGGGTCCGTACGCGAGAGCGGCCCGCACCTCGGGGGAAGGGTCGTCCGCGAGCCGGGCCCGCTGCGCGGGCTCGGCCCCGTTGCTCATCGCGAAGTCGATCCGAGCACCCGGGTTCGGGTGAGCCAGGATCACCTCGACGGCCGGCCCGGGGAGTCCAACCCGCTGGAGAGCGTGACGGGGCGGGCCGTCACCGCTGCCGTCGAAAGCGAGCAAGCACAGCAGCAACGGTGTCGGCAACGCCGGGTTACGGGCGACCCCGTCCAACGCGGACGCGTGGAACGCGACCATGATTCCCCTCCCCTGTGTCTCCGATGGCTGGCCCACGACCATGATCCCCCGCCGCCAGACCGTCGGATGCTTAACGGGAAGGCCTGCTCGTATCGAATCCCCCTGCGCTGTCGCTCTCCTGCCGCCTCGCGGTCGCTTCTGACGTGCTGGACGTCACCGCTCCCAGGGCTGCGTCAAGCAGCACGGCCGTGTGGGGGGAGGCTGGTGTCCGGGCGGGGGTCTCCCCCAGGAAGCGGGTCAACCGCAGTGCAGCACGTCGGCGGTGCAGCGGCCGGGTCGACTGCTGCACCGCCCGGTGCCGCACCCGGATCGGATGCAGCACCACTCCTTGCTGCACCTGCTGCTTCTTCGCGGACCTTGGCCTCGGCGCGGTCGACCTTGCTGCGGCACGAGCGCGAGCAGTAGGTGCGCGGCCGCCCGGTGCGCGGCCTGGGAACCGGGTTCGCGCAGCCGGACCGGGCGCACTGCGGGGCCGGTGGAGCGTCGTCGGCCGGCTGGTCGGTGGCGGCGGTCGGCAGGCGCTGTCCATGCCCGGGATCGTAGCCGCCGGGGCTGACGGTCCGTCCTGGATTTCGCCCCGCTGTTGGGTGTGGGGCGAAACCCAGGGCGGTGGGTGGTGCGGGTAGGTGGGTGTGGCCTGTGCTGGTGGGCCCGGCCGGGGGCCCGTCACAGGTTCTGGAGGTAGACCTGGTGGACGGTGCGGGCGGCGTGCTCCGGGGTGGCGTGCAGGCGTGCTTCCAGGGTGACCGGGTCGCCGATGAAGTAGCCCTCGCAGACCGCGACCCAGCTGTCGCCGCCGTCGAGGCCCCGCTCGACCCAGCCGACCTGGTGGCCCTCACCGAGGACCAGCAGGACGTCCGGCTGGACCGTCCAGCCGGCTAGGGCACGTATTCGATTGTGATCAATGGGTTCGGGTGAGGTCCGTGATCCAGATCATTGCGCCGCGGAGGTGAAGGCCGGCGAGGTAGCTTTCCGGGCTCTTGTCGTACCGGGTCGCGATGCCTCGCCAGGCCTTCAGCTTGTTGATAAGGCGCTCGACGGTGTTCCGCTCCCTGTAGAGCTCGGCGTCGTGGCTGACAGGCCGGCCGCCCCGGCTGCCCTTCTTCTTCCGGTTGGCGGCCTGGTCCCTCTTCTCCGGGATGACCGCCTTGATGCGGCGTTTGCGCAGGTGGGCACGGTTGCTGCGGGACGAGTAGGCCTTGTCCCCGGCGACCGCGTCCGGTCGGGTGCGGGGACGGCCGACGGGTCCGCAAACCCGGACCTTCTTCAGTACGGGGATGAACTGCGGGCTGTCCGCGGCCTGGCCCTCGGTCAGGACGAACACCAGCGGGCGGCATTTCCGCTCACCGGCAACGTGGATCTTGCTGGTCTGCCCACCCCTGGAGCGTCCGAGCAGGGCTTCCTTCAGTCGGAGCCTGCGCCGGCGCCGGATGCGTCGCCGTTCTTCCCGTTTCGGGTCACCTGAGGCGTCCCGCCCGTCTTGTTCCTCCGGGCCTCCCCCTTTTGCCGGGCCTTCTCCGCCTCCTCGGCAGCGCTCTCCAGGGCGGTCATGGTGTCGGAGTCGAGGTGCATCCCGGCGGCGTCGTGGTGAGCGCGCACGGTGGTGGAGTCCACGCTGACCAGGGACAAGTCCACCTCGCCGCGCTTCGCGGCTTCCGCGATCACGCCCTCCATCAGGGCTTCGAAGACACCGGCGTCCCTCCACTGCCGGAACCGATTGGAGACGGTTGACCACGCACCGAACTCCTCCGGCATCTCCCGCCACTGCCCGCCCGTCCGGAATCACCGGATCACGCCCTCGAACTGCTGCCGCAGCCGCTCCGGGTACGGGCCGTACTCGCCGATCGGCAAGTACGGCCCGATCAATGCCCACTCCGCATCCGTCAGTTGCGCTCGCGTCACACACCACGGTCTACCGGATCAGGACCCGCCGCGAAGACGAAATCGCACAGATTGACCACGACCGAACACGCGCCCTAGCATCGGATCAGGCCCTGGGCGCCTGAGACAGACAACCGCTACTGCGAGAGGCCGAGGCGAACATCAGCGCCAATCCGCTTCCTCACAGGGCGATGCGCGGTGAGGAGCACCACGAGGCACCGGACGCGTTCGGTATCGCTCCGCTCCGCACCCAGACCTGTCGTCCTTCCAGCCGCAGCGGCAGGCGACCTACGGGGCGAGCGACAGATGAAAGATGCTCACACCGCAAGGTATCGAGCCTCCAGGGCCACGGGGCTGTCGGCGCGCCGAGCCGCATGCCCCGGTCCTGTGGCCCCGGGTGTCCGGTACGGCAGGACCACTGGGGCGGACGGACAGTCCTGACCGTGCGACGGCTCGCGTTCATACGCTTCCTCCACGACCAGGGCCTCTCCCAGAGCCGTCAGCCCCAGCCGATCGCCGCGACAGCCGTGCTGTCCTTCCACGACGCCGTCGAGCTGTTCCTCGTCCTGGCCGGCGAGCACCTGCAGGCGAACCTGCCCACCCAGATCAGCTTCGCCGAGTACTGGAGCAAGCTCGAACCCCGCCTCCCCGCCGGCACCCAGCTGCCCGCCAAGAAGGCCATGGAGCGGATGAACAAGCCCCGTCAACCTGAAGCACCACGGAACCATCCCCTCGCCCTCCGACATCGGGCAAGTCCGAGAGGACGTGGGACGCGACCGCGCTCGTATTCGGCTGCGACTTCCGCACCATCGACAGGAGCGACCTCGTCACCGACCAGGCCGTCGCCACCCGGCTGCGCACCGCTCAGGAGTACCAGGACGCCGGGAAGACCATCGAGGCCCTGGCCGAACTCCGGGTGGCCTTCGACGATCTCCTGATCAACCATTCCCGAGCGAAGAAGTGGCCCTCCCGCGCCGGCGGCCCGTTCTCCCTCGAACCGCCCCTGCGCTTCGGTGACAGGGGCGAGCTGCCTTCGATCGGACAGCTCGCCGGCGCCGTCGAGAAACTGCAGCAGGCCCTGCGGGTGATCAGCGTCGGCATCGACTACAGCCGCTCGGTGGCGATTGCGCGTGCCTGGGGCCGCGCGCGATGAGGTCGAGGTCGAAGTCCACGGCCGCGATCGGTGCTCTGCTAGACCTCCGGCCTGCGCGGGCGGGCACTGCAAGGCGATCTCGTTCGTGATGCCTAGGCCGCCCACAGCGACTCCCGGCTCGCCGCCCGGGCACCCCACCAGGCGCCCGCCGCGCCCTGCGGATCGGCCGGCCGGCTGCACGGGACCAGCAGCGGGTGCCACCACTCGCGCGGGGTACCGGGGGCACGGTAGCCGACGACGGCGACGAATCCGCCCGGGCGTACGAGCGTGTCGAGGGCGGCCAGGACGCGCGGGCGGTCGAGCCAGTGGAAGGTGTCGGCGATCACGGCGCCGTCGAAGGAGCCCGGGGCGTCCGCGGGCTTCGGGTCACCGGGCTCGACGCCTCGCTGTCAGGTTGGTACCGATCCGCCCGGGTGCGTACCACAACCACAGAGGAAGCAGCGGCTCTCACGGCCGCACCGGCACACTCGCAGTCGTGGAACAGGGGCGGCACGGGACCCGTACACGTGCCCTCGTCAGGCCGCCAAACGCTAGGTTGGGCTGGCGATGGACTGCTGCTCGAGCCGGCTCGTCGGCCTGTTCCGTCGGTCAGGTCCGGGAGTTGACCCGCCATGCGTGTGTCCGTCGGCTTCCGTTGGTTTCTGGGGCGGGGACGGTGGTCGATGCCTGGTGGTCTGCGCGTGGATGGGCGACGCGGCGCGGGTGCGGGGTCGAAGGGATAGGTTCGTCACGGTCGGCCTGGCGAACTGGCGGCGTGCCGGGGAACCCGGGTGCGGGAGAGGGGCGCAGGGTGGAGGGGAGCAGCACCCGGGGGGTTCCCGGTTGGGTGCGGGCGGCGGTTCGGTGGGTCCCGTGGTGGGCGGGGCTGCTGGTGGCGGCGTCCGGATGTGCGGTGCTGCGGGTGGCCGGTCCGTGGCGCGGCTGGGAGCCCGGTCTGCGGGCCTCGCTGGTGGCCGCGTTGGTAGTGGCCGCCCGGCAGTCGGCGGCCGGACGTGCTGCCATGGACGTGGCGAGGTTCCTGGAGGCGCCTCGGTGGAGGGCCTTCGCCGAGTCGGACGCCGACTTGAACGGGGTCGCGGCCGCCCGGCGTCACGACGCGATGCATCGGGCTGTCGAGCGGGTGCGCGAGTTCGCCGACCTGCACGGGTTCGGGCATATGAGTGTCGGCATCCCGTGCCCCACGGTGTCCGGGTATGTGGAGGCGTCCTCGGTCCAGGATGGCCGTGACCGCGGCGGCGCTCGGGGCCTGGGTCGTCTTCGAGGACGAGGCCGGGTTCGCGATGACGCCGCCGCGCGCCCGCGCCTGGGGCCGGCGCGGACACACACCTGTCGTCCGCGTCCGGGGGCGCTCCCGCCGCCGGATCTCGGTGGCCGCGCTGTGCTGCTACAAGCCCGGGCAGAAGAGCAGGATGATCTACCGTCCCCGTTTCCATCTGCTGCTCAAAGGTGCCCGTAAGAGCTTCGCCTGGACCGACTACCGCGACCTTGCCGTCCGGGCGCATCTCCAGCTCGGCGGCCCGATCGTGCTGGTCTGGGACAATCTGAACACGCACCTGGCCGTCGGCATGAAGCGGTACGCGGCCGAGCACGACTGGCTCACCGTGTTCCAGCTTCCCTCGTACGCGCCGGACCTCAACCCGGTCGAAGGCCTCTGGTCGTCCTGCGACGCGGCCCGATGGCGAACACCGCCTTCACCGACCCCGACCACCTCACCCGCACCTTTCGCCGGGGCCTGCGACACATCCAACTCCGGCCTGCCCTCATCGACGGGTGCCCCGCCGGCACCGGACTGTCGCTCGCTCCACCGACCCCACCCTGAAAACCTCAGTAGTCGGTGCGCACGGCCGGGCCGCGCCGCCGCTTCAGGCGGCCGATGCACCGCTCGACCGCGTCCCGTTCCTTGTGGGCCCCGGTGTCGAAGCCGAGCGGGCGGCCTGCGCGTGAGCGCGCCGAAGCCGGTTGCAGGGCTTCAGGGGTAATTCGAGGCCGCCAGCGCCACGAACGCCTCCTCGGGCGGTCGGCCATGTCCCTCCCCGTCCGCTTCCCTGCCGCGCATCGTAGCCGTGGCGTTCGGCGTAGAACCCGGCGATCGGGCCGCAGCCCAGCGGATGGCTGTCACCACGTGGACCCGGCCTGCGGCCAGGTCACGGTCCTCGCATCCCACGAGGACCGTGACCTGCTTGCATCCCGCGCACCGGCCACAGTGGGGCCACCCGCAAACCGACGTCCGCCCGTGACCCACGGCCGAGCGTCCATGCTGTCGGGCGCGGCCAGCTCCGTCGGGCTGCTCCTGGCGCAGGGTGATCGGTGGTCAGGACGGTTGCCACGGGTCCGCTCCCCGCGCCGGGCCCCAGACCCGGCCTGACCGGCCGGGCCCGGGGGCCTCGATCGGCTTCTCACGGCGGCGACGCAAAAGCGATCACCGTGCTGTAGTGCTTGTCGAACGTGAGCAGCATGGGCCGACTGAGACGCTGGGCGAGGTCGGCGTTGACTCAGTCGCCCAGGCCGAGTTCCTGGCCGAGGTGGCGGCGCATCAGCTCCTCTGCCTCGACGAGCAGGGGCCGGTCGATGGTTACGATCTGGACGCAGCCCTGGCCGACAAGCGCCCCGAGCCGTGTGACAGCGTCGACCGCGGCCCGCGCGGCGCGGGGGGTGGTCCAGCTCAGCCAGCACCAGCGACGAGATGACCAGGGTTCGTGGCAAGTTTAGCGCCTCCACTCCAGCCGGGTGGAGAACGTCGCGGCCGTTGAAGGCGCTGAGCAGCACACCGGTGTCGGCGACCGCCAAACAGCGGCGGCGCGGTTGGCGGGGGTCATCGGCCGAGGCCGTCGGCCAGGTACTGGTCCACGAGGGCGGCCAGGTCGGATGGGCCGTCGAACAGGGCCCAGTCGGCGAACTCGCTCTCGCCGATCGCGGTCGAGGGCAGCTTCAAGGTGCCGGAGGCGTACTTCAGGGCGAGGGCCTCGCCGGGCGGCCAAGTACCGCGGCGAGATGACGGAGCGCCTCAGCCTCCAACCGCTCCCGGTGACGCTGGGATGATCGACGGCTGCGCCTGCGGCTCCGGGGCCGGTTCCGACTGGGGCTCGTCTTCACTCCGTCCAGAAGGCAGGCATTGAAGGTCGACGGCAGCGACAAGCAGGCGGCCTGCGGGCCGGCCCCACGAGGCTCGGCTCGATTCCAGGGCGACGACCCACGGGCAGAGCCAGCCCGGGGTCATCAGGTACTTGTTCGCGCCGTGGCCACAGGTACGACAGGACGAACGCGCACCACTGTAGGTGGCGTCGGTTCCGGCTGGCTCTGTAGGTCAGAAGGAACGGCAGACGTTCCGGTGCTTCACGCCGCTGAGTCTCCGACCCCCCGAGGTCGTCCGCCACGGAGACCTCGAAGGGCATCGGCCCTTTCTGCCTCACCGGGACTCCATTGCCGCTGCAGACGTCTGTCGGTCTCACCACGCAGGGCGGGTCTCCGATTGCAGGCCCAGCGACCTTCAGATTTGAGAACGGCTAGCAGATTTCATCGAAGGGACCCACCATACGAACATCGAACCGCCCCACCAACCGGCGCAACTCCTACTGGCGTCGTGATCCCGGCGGCCCGGATCGGGGGTGGTCAGAGCCATCCGGGATCGCTAACGTGAGCGGTAACGGAGGTATTCCTTCGGGTTCTGGGACTGACAAAGGAGGTGAAGTCCGTGGAGTCGGACGTGGAACGGCAGGGGCCGATGACTCTCGGTCAGACCGCTCAACTGCTGGAGCACGAGGAGATCGTCGAGCGCTCCCCAGAGGCAGCGTGGACCCGCACCGCCTGCTGTCACTGGGCCCTGCCGGTCGGTTGCGAGGTCGCCGCCGCGACGGCCGCCCTGCACGCCCTCGCCGACCGGCACGAGGTGCTGCGAACCAGCTTCGGCCGCGACGGTGGGGGTTGGCCGGTGCAGCGCGTGCATCCGGCCGGGCGGGAGAAGGTCCGGGTGCGCGACCGGCGGGAGGTCCTAGCCGGATACGGCTCGGTGCGGGAGTGGATGGACGTGCTGCAGCGGCGACCGCTCGATCTGCAGCCAGCACCGCCGGTGCAGTTCGAGGTCTTGACCGACGGCCGCTTCGCCCGCGACGTCGTAATGCTCTACCACCACATCGTCGCCGACGTCCGCACCTGCCAACTCCTCCGACGGGACCTCAACCGCCTACTCGCCGCCGGTGCGAACGGCGGGGTCCCGGTACGGCGGGTACCGCGACAGCCGGTCGACGAGGCGACGGCCCAGCAGGCCCGAGCAGGCGAAAATGACCTCCTAGCTCCCTGGCGTCAGGTACTCGCCGCCTCGCCGCCCACCCCGATGCCCGTCCTCGACGACAGCCGGCGTGGCGACAGCTACACGGCGACGTTCGCCTCGGCCAGCCTCGGCGTGGCCGTGGCAAAGCTG
Organism: Kitasatospora purpeofusca; assembly: GCF_034043715.1. Taxonomy (GTDB): domain Bacteria; phylum Actinomycetota; class Actinomycetes; order Streptomycetales; family Streptomycetaceae; genus Kitasatospora; species Kitasatospora purpeofusca_A. The sequence goes on from NZ_JAXCLC010000056.1 coordinate 20,186, forward strand.
TCGCACAGCGCCCGCCTACTCCCTGCGCAGGTGCTGCTCGGACTGTACGCCTTCGCCCTTGCACGCTACACGGGCCTCGACACCAGCCCCATTGCCGTGATCTCGTCCAACCGGTTCGCCTACCCTTCCGCGGTGCACTGTTGCGCGCTGCGCGTCCCATTCGCACTGCCGGTCACCGGGGACCACGAGGTAGGCCGGCTTCTCGAGGCGGTCCGGAAGTCCACCGATGGGCTATTCCGCAACGCTGACCACGACGCCGGGCAACTGCGCCAGCTCCTGGCCACCCTGCAGGCGAAGACCGGGTTCAACACCCACTTCCGAACGGAGTTCAACTACCTCCGGGTGGACGGCTCCTCGGTCCCGGGCGCCGGCGGGCCAGGCGCCGAGGGCATGGGGGAGGGACGGTTCAGTCATCGGCGCACCTGCCCGGCCGATCCTTCACTTAGCTACCTGGAAGCCCGAGCCGCCGACGACGACAGCCCGTTGGTGCTGGCGTTGGAGTCCAACGAGGCGTTCCTCCCGCTGCCCTCCGCCGAGTCACTACTCCGGGCTGTGGAGGCGCTGGCCGACAACCTGGCCGGCCACGAGAGCAAAGGCGGGGGCTCGGCGGAACCCGGGAGCTGGCGGTGGCATCTGGACCATGCCCGGCGGGCCGGCCCTCGGGCCGGGGAACTGCTTCCCTACCACTCCGGTCTGGTTGACCGGGAGCGGGTGGCGCGCGCCGTGGCGGAGGAGCTACGGGCCCACCGGGAGGAACCCACGCCCTCGCCGCCCGTCGACGTCACCGTCGCGGACCGGGGAACGGCGCACGAACGCCTGGTGGCGCGGGTGCGTGGGCCTTTGGCGCCCGCCCTGCGGGAGGACGTCCTGACCGCGCTGCGCCGCCGGGCCGGGTCCGACGCCGCGCTGGTGGTACCCCTGGAGCTGGTGACCGTCTGACTCCGCGCCGGGGCCGATCCGTCGACCGGGCGCTTCAGACGGCTGCCGGGCCGGTCGATTCCCGGACCACGAGTTCCGGCCGAACGATGACCCGCTCCGGCATCACTCCGGGGTCGGCGAGCGCAGCGGCGGCCAACCGGACGGACTCGGCACCCAGCCTCTGCTTGTCGATGTGCAGGGTAGTCAGGGCCGGATCGACCAGGGCAGCGACACTCAAACCGTCGAAACCGACCACGGCACAGTGCTCCGGCACGCGCAGACCACGTTCCCGGACCGCCCGGACCGCTCCGAGGGCGACCAGGTCGTTGTAGGCCAGCACCGCGGTGACACCGGGGTGCTCGTCCAGGAGTTCGCCCATCGCCCGCTGCCCGCCCTCGACCGAGTTGCGGCCCGGGCGGCGCAGGCCGGGCTCGTCTGACAGGCCGAACTCTCGAGCGCAGTGCTCGAAGTGACGCCCTCGTGGGCTGGGCTGCACCGTTCCGCCCGCGTCGAGCAGGCCGATCCGCCGGTGGCCAAGCTGCACCAAGTGGGCCAGGGCCTGCCGGACGCCGCTCTCCAGGTCGACCTCCACCCGGCCGACGGCCGACTCCTCCGGGGCGAGGGCGTTAAGGACCTCACCGTCCAGGAGGGCGAACGGCAGACCCGAATCCCGTGCCTCTCGCACCGCCTCCGGGTGCCCCAGGTAGCCGACGAACGCGTCCACCTGACGGGACATCAGTTTCACGGCGCGGAGTTCACCGTCGAGCGTTTCCCTGGTTCGGTGCATCACCACATGCCAGCCCAGGGCCGAGGCGGCTTCCAGCACGCCGTCCGCGACCTCGGGGAAGTAGGGGTTGACGATGTTCGGCACCAGCAGGCCCAGGGTGACCTCGTCCTGATGGACCATGGCGCGCGCGAAGCGGTTGGGCCGATATCCGAGAGAGCGGGCGATGTCCAGGATCCGCCGGCGGGTCGACGGGTCGATCTCGCCCTTGTCGTTGATCGCCCGCGACACCGTCTGGCGGGAGACCCCCGCCGCAGTGGCCAGATCGTCGATGGTGACCCGCTTGGGCCTGGCCGCCGTACGCTCGTTCACCCGTCCGCTCCTCACTCGATTGCCCCGCGGCCGTCCCTCGGTGAGGTCACTCTAGGTCACGGCGACCCGGTGCCCGAGCTCGACCTCGGCGTCGAGGAGCACTGCCGGGCCGGACCCTGACGGACCGGGCCGATCGGGGCGGATCGCGCGGTGCACGAAATGCCTTCATTTCGACGCCAACTATGTTTGTGCTTAGAGGGCTTGACACTCACGTGGACGTTGATCAATCATACCGTGATCGCTCACGTGATCGCTCACGTCAGCGAGCACGACACCTCACCCGTCGGCAGATTGATGGACCCATGATGAGCGAGCAGGACCCAACACCCAAGGGGCTCCACCGGCTGCTGGATGACGCCGCCGCCCGCCATCCCCACCGGACGGCCGTGATCGAGGGCGCCCGCGCCGTCGACTACGCCCGCCTCTCCCGGCGCGTCGACCAGTTGGCGCGGCGCCTCGCCGCCATCGGTGTCCAGCGCGGCGACCGCGTCGTCCTGCTGATGGCCAACAGCCTCGCCTTCGTGGAGTCGCTCTACGCCGTCCTGCGCGCCGGCGCCACCGCCGTGCCGGTCAGCCCCGACGCCAAGCCGTTCCAGTTGCGGAAGATCACAGCGAACGCCCAGCCCATCCTCCTGCTCGCCGACCGCGCCGACCGGGACCTGCCCCTCCTAAACGGCCTCCCGACACACACGCCCGACGACCTGCCCGCCGCCCTGCCCCCCACGGCAGTGCCACCTCCGCCCGACGAGCCGCCGGCCTTCCTCCTCTACACCTCGGGCAGCACCTCCGACCCCAAGGGCGTGATCTGTCCGCCCGGGGCCGTTCTCTTCGCCGTCCACGCGATCGCCCAACGCCTCGGCTACACCGAGGCCGACACCGTGTACTGCCGGCCGCCGTTCTCCTTCGACTACGGGCTGTACCAGATCCTGCTGTGCGCCCTCGCTGGAGCGACGCTCGTCGTCTCCGGCGACCAGCCGGAGGTCGCCACCCTGCGGATCGCCCGCGACAGCGGCGCCACCGTCATGCCACTGGTGCCCACCCTCGCGACCTCACTGCTCACCCTGGCCCGCCGCGACCCGCGCCCCACCCGGCTACGGCTGTTCACCAACACTGGGGAACACCTCCCGTCGACCCGGGCCGACGCGCTCCGGGCAGCCTTCCCCGGCGCAGAGGTCGTCCCGATGTACGGGATGACCGAGTGCAAACGGATCACGATCGCCGACCCGGTCACCGACCCCGAGCCCGGGGCCGACCCCGCCCTGCGCGCCTGCGTCGGCCGAGCACTCCCCGGCACCACGCTGCGAATCCTCAACGAGGACGGCGAGCCCGTGCCGCCCGGCACGGTCGGCGAGATCGTGGTGTCCGGCCCCCACCTGATGGCCGGCTACTGGCGCGACCCCGAGGAGACCGCGCTGCGCTACGGCCACGACTGCACCGGCCGGCGGGTGTTGCGCACCGGAGACTACGGCTCGCTGGACGCCGAGGGCCGGCTCCGACTTGAGGGACGGCGCGACGATCTCATCAAACGGCGGGGCATGCGCACCAGCACCACCGAGATCGAAGCAGCCGCCTGCGACGTCCCTGGCGTCGCGGAGGCTTGCCTGACGGGCGCGAAGGACGGCACTCTGACCCTCTGGTACGCCGGCCCTGCCGATCCGGCGGTGGTGACGGCCGGACTCAGGGACCGCCTCGAAGGCCCCAAGCTGCCGGACGGTGTGGCGTCCGTCGCCGACCTGCCCCGCACCGTGAACGGAAAGATCGATCGGCGACGGCTCACCGACACGATTCCGCAGACCGCACCCGCAGGAGGCCAGAGTTGACCGATTCCACCGCCACCCCAGCCCCGCCCGCTGCCCCGCCGTGGGACGAGACCTTCGAGCGCCTGGTCCAGGAGGTCGTCGAGCAGTTCCCGCCCGGCGGGAAGCTGACCGCGGACCTCGACCTTCCCTCGGCCGGGCTCGACTCTCTGGCCGTCATCGAGCTGCTGACGCTCGTCGAGGAAACGTACGGCGTCGTCCTTCCCGACGAGTTGCTGACCTTCGAAACCTTCGCCACGCCGGGCACGCTCTGGGCGACGATCTCCAGTCTCACCCCTGAGGGCCACTGACGTGCGCCTCCACGAAGTGGCCCAACTCACTGATCTCGTGGACACCCACGGCAGTCCGTGCTACGTCCACCGCCTCGACCGGATCCGCACCGCCGCCGCCGAACTGCGCGCCGCCATCCCGGCCGACGCCGAGCTCTTCTACTCCCTCAAGGCCAATCCGCACCCGCTTGTGGTCGAGCAGCTCACCCACCTGGGTCTGCGGGCCGAGGTCAGCTCCACCGGTGAACTGCGCACGGCGCTCGCCGCCGGCCAGCGCCCCGACAAGGTGCTGTACACCGGCCCCGGAAAGACTCCCGCCGAGGTATCCGAGGCTATCGCGAGTGGTGTCGAGCTGTTCTCCGTCGAGTCCGTGACGGACTACCGGCGCGTCGCCGACCTCGCCGAGGACGCCGGCACCCACGTCCGCTGCCTGGCCCGGGTCAACGCCAGCCAGGCAACTGCCAGTCCCGGGCTGCGGATGTCCGGCACCCCCTCGCAGTTCGGCACTGACCTCGACCGGATCGGCGAACTGCGCCACCCCGACCGTGATCGGTTCGCGCCGCTGATCGGCTGCCACCTCTTCTCGGCCACCAACATCGCAGACGGCGACGCACTGGCCCGGGAATTCACGGTCGGCGCCCAGGCCGCCGCGCAAGCCGCCCGGAGCCTGGGGATCGAGCCGAGCCTGGTCGACCTTGGCGGCGGCTTCGGCTCTCCCTTCGCCCGCCCGGGCCCCCGTAGCGCCTACCCGCGCCTGCGGGCCGCGCTCACCGGCCTCCTGGACGCCGAGTTCCCCAGCTGGCGCACCGGCGCGGTACGGCCCGCCTTCGAGTCGGGGCGCTTCCTGACCGGGGAAAGCGGCACGCTGCTCTGCACCGTGCTGGACGTCAAACAAAGTCGTGACCGGACGTACGTGGTCCTGGACGCGGGGACCAATGTGCTCGGCGGGTACTCCGGCCTGGGCCGGCTGCTCCCACCCCGCGCCAGGCCGACCGTGCTGAGCACCCCCGGCCCGCTGGGCGAGCCCCGCCCGCTCGACCTGGTCGGTCCGCTCTGCACGCCCGCCGATGTCCTGGCCCGGGCCGTCACCATGCCCGTCCCGCCGCCCGGCAGCGTCCTCGCGATCCCCAACGTCGGCGCCTACGGTCTCACCGCCGCCCTGACCGGCTTCCTCAGCCGCCCACTGCCCGCTGTCGTCGTCCTCGACGGCGACAGCGAAGCCCCGGCCGGGCCTCCCGAGCGGCATTACCTCGAATCACCTCCACCCGTTGTCTCCCCCTCCCATAGAGGACCATCGGATAGAAAGCCGGCGCCATCCGACCGAATTCACTACAGTGCAATTGTATGCATCCGGAACTCTTGCTAGAGTGCAATTGCACTTGCCTGGAGAAGGCCGGCGGACGGGGGCCCGCCACACCGGCCGCCCCGGCCTTTCGACATGTTTGAGGGGGAACGTGGCCAGTCGCAGGTACGACACGGACAGCCCGGCCGGGGCCGGGCCGTACCGCCGCCCCCGGCCCCGACCGATCCTGGTCATGGTCAGCGGTCCGCCCGGCAGCGGGAAGTCCGCGCTGGCCCGCCGCATCGCCGACCGGTCCTGCCTCCCGGTGATCTCGCGCGACGCGCTGAAGGGCGGGATCTGCTTCACCCACGGGGAGGTCCCGGCCGACATCGCCGCCCTGACCGCGGAGCGGTTCCGGACGACGCTGGTGGAGCTGGCGACGGCCGGCGTCAGCCTGGTGGCCGAGTGGGCGCTGCACCGCACCACGGCGAGGAAACTACTCCCGCTCCTCGGCGGCGTCGCCGAGCTGCGGCTGGTGCAGTGCACCGCGCCGCGCGAGGTCCTGCTCGACCGGGTCCGTGCCCGGCTCGCGGACGACCCCGGCACGCGCTGGCCCTTCCCGGACGCCCGGGTCCTCGCCGACCTGGCCGACGGCTCCTTCCCGCTGGCCGAGTTCACGCTGGCCGACGCCGCACCGCCCACCTTGGTCGTCGACACCTCCGGCCCGGGCGAGGTGGACCTGGACCCGATCCTCCGGTTCTGCTTCGCGGCGGACGAGCCGGTGACTGACGGGCCGACGGCGGACGGGTCACCGGAGGGCCGGTCATGACCCGCCGCCCCGCCATCGAGGAAGGAGGGTCCCGATGCTGTCGCGCGAGAAGAACGAGCTACTGACCCGGGTCGGCCCCGGCACCCCGATGGGGAACCTGCTGCGCCGCTACTGGCACCCCATCTCCCCGGTCGGCGAGCTGCGCGACCACCCGGTCAAGCCAGTCCGGCTGCTCGGGGAGGACCTTGTCCTCTACCGCGACCGCGACGGAACCCACGGCCTGTTGGAGCGGTCCTGCCCGCACCGCCGGGCCGACCTGAGCCAGGGCTGGGTCGAGCGGCGGGGGATCCGCTGCGCGTACCACGGCTGGGCGTTCGACGAGACGGGCGCCTGCCTGGAACAGCCCTTCGAGGACACGGTCGATCCCGAGGGACGGTTCCGGCGCAAGGTCCGCACCACCGCCTACCCGACGGCCGAGCTCGGCGGGCTGATCTGGGCCTACCTGGGGCCGGCGCCCGCTCCGCTGCTCCCCCGCTTCGAGCCGTTCACCTGGGACCACGGCTTCGTCCAGGTCGTGCTGTCGGAGATCGACTGCAACTGGTTCCAGTGCCAGGAGAACTCGATCGACCCGGTGCACTTCGAGTGGCTGCACGTGAACTGGTCGGCCACCCAGCGCCGGCCGGACGGTGACGCCGCCTTTGGGCCGCAGCACGTGGAGCTGACTTTCGACGAGTTCGAGTTCGGATTCGTCTGCGGACGGCGGACGGAGGACCGGGCGGACGGCTCCGGCCTGCCTTGGGCCAGTGTGCGGACCAGGCCGCAGTCGGCGGGCCTGGTCTGCCTGTGGCCGAACGCGCTGTTCACCGGCAACCACTTCGAGTGGCGGGTGCCGGTCGACGACACGAAGACCCTGATCATCACCTGGTGGTACTCGCCCCGGCCGACCGACCTGGGGCCGCTGGTCCAGGACCCGGTGCCCTACTGGTATGGACCCGTGGTCGACCCCGCCACCGTGCGCCCACTCGACCGCCGGCCGCTCAACCAGGACTTCGCCGCCTGGCTGGGCCAGGGGGTGATCGCGGACCGGACCGTGGAGCGGCTGGGCCGCAGCGACGCCGGGGTGATCATGCTCCGGCAGCGCTTCCTCGACGAGCTGGGCCGCCTGGAACGCGGCGAGCGGCTCATGGGCCTGCGGGAGCGGGACCAGGGGTCGCCGGACACCGCCGTGGAGCTTCCGGTGCACGACCACGGGCGGTACGCCCTGGGCATCGGCCGGGAGAATTTCGAGGCCGATCTCGCGGCCAAGCGCAAACGCTTTCCGGACGGCAGCTACTACTCGTTCCAGGAAGGCCAGCCGGCGCATGTCCGACGGACCTACGAAGAGGCAATGGGAATCGATCCGATGATCCAGAGAAGTCCTTTCCAAGGATTCTTCCGGCGATCCCAGGAGCCTTCGTGAATTTCCCGTGAGACGCATTGTCGACCTTCTTCCGGTCTGCTAGCGTCGAATACCGGAGGATCCACCGAGAATATCAAGGAAAGGAGGGGAAACCGATATGAGCATCATTCGCAAGCCCAAGAAGGCCACTCAGCCGGTCACCCACAAGCCCTGCTGACACACGACCCGACCGCCCGGCCCGGCACCCCGCGGTCGGCCGACAGGACAGCAGGTAGTTGATCGCCGGCGCGAGGTCCACGGGCCTCCAACCGACCGCGCGGAAGCCAGATCTCGCGCCGGCACATTCCATCGGACCACTCCGCGAAGGGACAGGCCGCGCGTGACTGTCGAGGAGCTGATCGAGCTTTATCGTTCGGACGACCGGATCGCCGGCACCGCCGTCTGCGCCTCCGTCCGGCGCGGCGCACAGGACTGTTGGTCAGACTACGACCTGTGGGTCTTCCTCCCTCCGAACACCGAGCTGACCAGCCGGTACGTCTGGTCCGAGCTGATCCCCGAACAGATCCTGGACGGCGCGCTCGACGAGGGCCGGGACGACTCCTGGGCCGACTATGTCGTGCTCAACATCATGGTCGACGGGGTCATCCTGAACCTCAAGTTCCTGCGCATGGAGTTGTTCACCGACTTCTGCCGCGAGGAACCCAGCTGGGACCTCGACTACATGGAGAACCTTGAGAACTACTGGACGATGGACGTCCGGTTCGACAAGGGCGGGCTGCTGGCCGCGCACAAGCTGTGGCTGGAGAACGGCGCCCTGCGCCGCGTCGGCGAGGTCCTCGTCCCCGAGCTCCTGCGCCGGTACGCGATCCACTACTGGCGATCGGTCTACCAGGGCGTACTCCGGGACGAGGAACTGACCTGGACCCACCAGGTCTTCTACCTCTGCGAACTCCTGGTCGCCCTCGCCCACCTGAAGGCCGACCGGCTGCCGCCCTGCCGAAAGTGGATCCTCTCCGGGCACTCCCTGGACCAGATCGGCACCGCCGGAAAGGCCCTGGCAGAGGTACTGCGGGCGGCCCGCCGCGCCGACATCACCGACAAGCGGGCGGTCCTGGAGATCTACGCCCTGTTGGCACCGGTCGAGGACGAGCTCATCGACCTGGAGCTCACCGGCTGGACCGACCAGTGGTGGCGCCGGGTCTTGGACGAGCGCATGGCCAATCATCAGGTGCCGGCCGACCTGACCCGGCAGATCGCCGACGCCATGCGCGGGTACCTGCGCGAGGTCGGGGCGTAGGCCGTGCCGGGGAAGCCGCTCGACGGCGTGCTGCTGGGGGTGTGCGGCTCCAGCATGGCCACCATCGCCGCGGAGCTGGTGGCCGCGCTGCGCACCAAATTCACTGACCGGGTCGAGGTGGTCGTCACCCCGGCCGGCCGACGCTTTCTTCCCCGGCTGGACATCCCCGTGCACCGGGATCGCCACTGGCAGCGCAGGCCCCTTCACGTCACGCTGGCGGACCGGGCCGAGCTGGTGGTGGTGGCCCCGGTAACGGCGAACACCCTGGTGAAGGCCTCCGTAGGCCTCGCCGACAACCTCCTGCTGGCCACGTTGCTGGGCAGCAGGCGCCCGGCGGTCCTCTTCCCCGCGATGAACATCCGGATGTGGTGTCACCCCGCCGTCCGGCGCGCCGTCGACCAACTGCGGGCCGACGGCCACCTGGTGGTCGAGCCGATCGGCGCGACCGCCGCGAGCTCCGACCGGTACGGCGACGCGGTCGGCTTCGACACGCCGCACTTCACCCGGAGCGTCTCCGAACTCCTCTCCCAGGCCCGCGCCGTGACAACGACGAAACCGAGTACGTGATGAATGCGCAACGAGAGCTCTTCGCCACCAGCGAGTACTACCGAGGCGGCGGAGAGGTGCGGGAGACGGCCGACGGCACCGGCATCGAGATCACCGCCTCGCTCACCGCCACCATGCGGGTGACGGTGACCAGCGGGGTGTTCGGGCCGGACAACCCCACCCTGCTGGAGGTGTACGGGCCGCGCGGGCGGTGCGTCGCGGTCGTGGACGCGGTGGTCGACCGGCACTACGGCGCCGCCCTGCGTGCGTACTTCGCCCATCACGGGATCGGGCTGACCGTCATGGTCTGCCCCGCCGCCGAGTCGGACAAGACCCTGCGGACGGTCGAGAAGATCCTCGACTTCCTCGGCGTCAACCACTGCAACGTCGCCCGGGACGAGCCGATCCTGGTCGTCGGGGGCGGGGTGATCTCTGACACCGCCGGGCTGGCGGCCGCGCTGCTCCACCGCCGCACCCCGTACGTCATGCTGGCGACCAGCGTGGTGGCCGCCGTCGACGCCGGACCCTCGCCCCGGACCTGCGTCAACGGCGACCAGTTCAAGAACTCAATCGGGGCGTACCACCCGCCCGTGCTCAGCGTCGTCGACAGCGGGCTGTTCGCCACCCTGGACGATCGGCACCTGCGGCACGGCATAGCCGAGATCGTGAAGATGGCCGCCGTGGACGAACTGCGTCTGTTCGAGCTGCTGGAGGAGCACGGGGAGCGGCTGCTGGCCACCCGGTTCGGCTCGACGGGCGACGACGCGGCGCTGCGCAAGACCGGCGACGAGGTACTGCACCGCTCGCTACTGTCCTACCTGCGGCACGAGGGCACCAACGCCTACGAGATCTACCAGGACCGGCCGCACGCGTACGGGCACACCTGGAGCCCCGGCTTCGAGCGCCGCGCCGGGCTGCTGCATGGCCACGCCGTCGCGGTGGACATGGCGCTGAGCACCACGCTGGCGGAGCTGGTCGGCTGGCTGCCCGCGGTGGACCGCGAGCGGATCCATGCCCTCAACCGCCGCCTCGGGCTCGCGGTGTACGACCCGGTCCTGGAGCGGTCCGACATCCTCCTGGCCGGCCAAGAAGCGATGCGTTCCAAGCGTGGCGGCCGCGCCCTGTGGGCGCCCGTCCCGCGCGGGCGGATCGGTGCCGTCGGCTACCTGGAGGACGTCCCGGCCGAACTGTTGGCGGAGGCCGTGGAGCTCAACCGCGTCCGAGCGGCAGCGCTGCCCGACGGCGGTTGTGGGATCGGGTCCCGCCTCGATCCCACAACCGGGGTGTCCTGACGCGTGCCGCCCGAACGGCTGTCCGCCCGGACGGGCAGGTCCGGGCGGCGGCTCAGACGGAGGGCAGCCCGTACCCGGGGCGGGCGTCCAGGGGCACGATCCCCGACCCCTCGGGGTGCCAGCGCGGGACTTCGATGGCACGCGCGGCCACCACGTAGAGCACCCGCTGGGCCATCCGCGAGACGATCTGGTTGAGCTCGCCGAGCCGGTCGTAGTATCGCTCCTCGGCCGCTGGCAGACGGCCGCGGACGGCGCTGACGTCCTCGCTGACCAGGACGGTGTCCCCGGCGCGGGAGCCGAGCGCGAAGGCCAGCGACTCGAAGTCGGCGCCCTCCACGTCGTTGCCGACCCAGCCGGTGAGGTCCTCGACCAAGACGGTCCCCTCGGTCGCCCGGAGCACCGCAGCGATCTCGCGGGGCTCCTCGACGACCCGCCACGACGCCGGGCGCACCGAGCGGTGGCGGGCGACCCTGGCCTCCGTCACCGGGGTGTCGGCCACCAGCGTGGCCAAATAGGTGACCGGCCCCGATCCGACCACCTCCTGGGCGATGTCCGACTTTCCCGACCGGCGGCCGCCGAGTACCAGCGTGATCACACCGTCAACCTTTCCTGATATACGTGTCGAGCGCGCACCGGAACGCGGATCGGAAGTTCGCCGTCGCGCAGTCCGAGCGCCTCGTGGGTCTGCTCGATAAGGTGGCCGGAAACTCCCAGGAGTTCGTCGTAGCGACCGGTCCGTCCGATCTCCTCGTCCACCAGCTTGAGAAAGTGCCGATGGGTCACTCGCATTCCATCAGGGGAAACCAGCCAGTCGCCGTCGGCGCCCACCCGGGCCAGCAGGTAGCGCTGCCGGTCGGCTGCTCCGGATTCCTTCAGTGGTGTGAATCCGGTCAGCCATCCGCGGGCCAGGTCGAGCGTCCCGGCCGGCAGCGGAATGACATGCAGATGAACGTGGTCGATACTGCAGCCGATCTCCTCGGTGTTCTTCCCGACGAATCCGTGCTCGAATGCGAAACAATCCTTTCCGAACGCCTCGCGGAGCCGTCCGGATGTCTCGTCGAGCAATTCCAGGAGCTCCTCGGCGATCTCGTCCGGCGCCGACAGAAGGTTCGGGTGGTGCTCCTTGGAACAGATCAACAGGTGCCCCCGCAAAAGATGCCCGAGGGCTGGCAGGACGACCCCGTTCTCGCTCTCAAGCCAAGGCCGGTCCAGCGGGACGGCGCCCCGCCCGCGACCGGCCTCACAGAGCGGGCACCGATATTCTCCCAGGTCGGAGCGGCAAGCAGCGTCGACGACCGATCCTTCCGATCCCGTGTTCATGAACACCCCCCGTTATCACGGTGTCAGCTGAAATGGGCCCGCAAACGCTTCGCCTGCTCCGCCAGGAGAACCCGTGGGACCGTCAGGAATTCGTGCTCCCGGATCCCCAAGGAAGCCCAGTACTGGTCGTCGGCATAACGTGGGACAACGTGCATGTGGTAATGGTCGAGATGCTGCCCGCCGGCCGCCTCGTTGTGCTGGTGGATCGTCACGCCCTCGGCCCCGTACTCGGCCTTCAGGGCGAGCGCGACCTTCCGAGAGACCGTGGCCACCCGGGCCGCTGATTCGTCGTCTAGTTCATAGAGAGTCGGCACGTGTGCACGGGTCACGACCTCGATGTGCGCCTGATTCTGCGGACGCTGGTACAACCCCGGGAAGACCACGACGAGGCCGTCCTGGTAAATGACGCAGTCCGACTCCTGCTCGCCGGCGGCGATCCGGCAGAAGAAACAGCCGTCCGTACCCATGCCAAAATCTCCGCTCTAAACAGCCTGGCAGATTCCCTGGTGATACACAAGGCTTACCACGGAAACAGTGCAATAGTACACTGGCACGAGTTCCTCGGCCCCGTCCGCCGAGGCAACTTGCCAGGGTGAAGGGGGAAACGTGTCCGATCAGGTTGTTCGCGATACGGAGGAAGCACCGACCACGCACGACGGCCTGCTCTCCTGGGTACGGGAGATCGCCGGACTGACCCGGCCCGACCGGATCGAGTGGTGCGACGGATCGCCGGACGCATGGCAGCGGCTCACCGACCGGCTGGTCACGGAGGGGACAGTCGTCCGGATCGCCAAGCGGCCGAACAGCTTCGTCGCCACCACCAGCCCGGACGACGCGGTCCGGATCGTCGACCGCACCTACATCTGCTCGCGCGACCCCAAGGACGCCGGCCCCACCAACCGGTGGCGCGACCCGGAGGAGATGCGCGCCACCTTCGGCGGGCTGTTCGCCGGCGCCATGCGCGGACGCACCATGTACGTCGTCCCCTTCTCGATGGGGCCCCTGGGCGGGCCCGTATCGCAGCTCGGCGTCGAGCTCACCGACTCCCCATTCGTCGCCGCGTCGATGCTGATCGGTACCCGGGCGGGCACCGCAGCGCTGCGCCTCATCGAAGAGTCGGGCTCCTTCGTCCGCTGCGTGCACTCGGTAGGGGCACCGCTGACCGCAGGCCGGGCCGACGTGCCCTGGCCGTCCAACCCGGTCAAGCATCTGGCCCACTTCCCCGAGTCGCGGGAGGTCTGGTCGTTCGGCTCGGCCTTCGGCGACAACGGGGCGCTCGGCAAGAAGTCCTACTCGCTGCGGATCGGCTCAGTGATGGCCCGCGAGGACGGCTGGCTCGCCGAGCACATGGTCGTCCTCAAGGTGACTCCCCCGACCGGGGAGCCCCGCTTCGTGGCCGCCGCCGTCCCTGCCGGATGCGGCAAGACCCACCTGGCCATGCTCGGACGGACGCCCAACGGGTGGAACTACGAGCTGCTCGCCGACGACATGGCGTGGATGCGCTTCGACGCCGACGGCCGGCTCCGGGCGGTCAACCCCGAGTTCGGGATCCTGGGCGTGGCCAGAGGCAACGGGGAGTCGACCAATCCCAACGTGCTGCGCACCATGCACGCCAACACGCTCTTCACCAACGTGGCGCTGACCGACGACGGCGACATCTGGTGGGACGGCATGACCGAGCAGACGCCGGCCCACCTGACCGACTGGCGCGGGCGCGACTGGACCCCGGACTCCCCGGAGCCCGCCGCTCACCCCCGGGCAAAGTTCACCACCCCCACCAGCCAGTGCCCGACCGTCGCGCCGGAGTGGGACGACCCCCGGGGCGTGCCGATCTCCGCCATCGTCTTCGTCGAGCGGCGCTCCACCACTGTGCCACTGGTCACCGAGGCCAACGACTGGGCGCACGGGGTGTTCCTCGGCGCCTGCCTCTCGGTGGAGTCGGGGCCTGGCCGGACGCCGGAGGACGGCACACCGCGCCGGGACGCCTTCTCGATGGAGTCCTTCCTCGGCTACCACCTCGGCGACTATCTGCGGCACTGGCTGGAGCTGGGACGGACGGTCGGCCCGGACCGACTGCCCAGGCTGTTCTCGGTCAACTGGTTCCGCCGGGGCGAGGACGGCACGCTGCTCTGGCCTGGATACGGCGAGAACGCCCGGGTGCTGCGCTGGATCGTCGAGCGGATCAACGGCGAGGCCGCCGCCCTGGACTCCCCGATTGGCAAGCTCCCGCTGGCCTCCGCCCTCGACACCGAGGGTCTCGCCGTCGACGAGGAGACCCTGGCCCGGCTGCTGTCGGTGGACGCCCGGGCCTGGCGCCGGGAGACGGAGCTGATCGCGGACTACCTCGACGGCATCGGTGAGCGCCTGCCCGGCGAGCTGCGGGAGCAGCACCGCGCCCTGGTCGGCCGGCTCGGCTGAGCCGGCGGGTGGCCCGCCCGGACTCCCGGCCGGGCCACCCGCCCCCGGTCACGGCCGGACGGCAGTGAACCCCAACTCCCTTACCTGGTCTACCAGGTAGCGGGCCTCCGCGCTGAACGGAAGACCCCGGGCGTCGTTGTGCCCAAGTTCGGCCAGCGGCTCGACCCGGTCGCCGCAGCGCAGGGTCAACCCCGGTTCGGGCACGGTCCGGCCGATCCGGGTCATCCCGCGGCTGGCGAGCGCCTCGCGGGCAGACGGCGGCGCCGTCACGATGAACTGCAGGTCGCCGCCCAGCACCAGACCGAAGGCCCAGGCCGGTGTTTCCCGCTGTTCGGCGTAGGACCGCACCCGGTCGGAGACCGGGATCAGCTCGGCGTCGAGCTCGGCGCCGACACCGCTGGACCGGCAAAGGTCGCCGAGGTCCGCGGCCAGGCCGTCGCTGAGGTCGGTGCCGGCCCGGACCAGCCGCAACGCGGCCACCGCGGCCGACCGCCCGACTGGCGGGATGGGGTCCGCGATCGCCGTGGTGGCCCAGGCCCGGACAGCGGGATCGTCCGGGGTGTCGAGAACCGCGAGCAGGGAGCCGCAGCAGTCGCCGACCGGGCCGGAGACCCAAACGTCCTCCCCTGCCCGGGCCCGGGACTTGATGAACAGGGCGTCCTCGTCCGGCGCGCTGCCGATGGCCACCCCGAAGATCGTCCAGGCCTTGCCCAGCTTAGTGTCCCCGCCGATCACCGGGACGCCGAACCGGCCGGAGGCCTCGCGGACTCCCTCCATCACCTGGCGCATCTCCTCGGTGCCGGCGCCGTGTTCGGCCATCACGCCGATCAAAAGGGCGGTCGGCGCGGCCCCCGAGCCGCAGAGGTCGGAGAGGTTGTGCCCGACCACCAGCCGGCCCAGGGCGCGGCGGTCGGCGAGGCCGAGTTCGAGGCAGATCGGCCTGGCGTTGATGAAGTCGGTGGTCACCACCAGGCAGCCGGCCTCGGTGCAGACGATGCCGCAGTCGTCCGCGCCGACGCCGGCGAGGACACCGGCAGCCGCCGGGAACAGCTCGGTCAGCCACGTGGGCGCGGCGTCCGGATCCAGTGCGCCGGTCAATGCCCGACCGCTCTCCTCGCCCGCGTTCCGGATGTCCTCCAGCGCCCAGCTGACCTCCCGGGAGCGCGAGGACACGACCACCATCCGGCGGTACCCCTCGGCCTCCCGCTCGTCGCAGGGCTCCCCCGCCGGCCCGCCGGCCGCGAAGCCGACCACCCGCGACTGCGGGTACCAGCTGACCGGGACCTCGCGGCCCGCGATCGTGCAGTGGTAGCGGACGGCCGTGCCGTCCACGGTGAGCCCGCCCAGGTTCGTGGTCACCGGCCCGACGAGCCGACCGAGGGCCGTCGGGTCCGGACCGTCCGCCGGGTCCGTGTCGAGATGACCGATGATCTCCATGGCCGACGGATCGACACAGATCGTCCCGGCGTACGGAACAGCGAGCAGCAGGTCGTCACAGTAGCCGACGATCTCCGCCGGCAGGTCGGTGCCGGAATGCCCTGGCATGTCGCCCCCTTTTCCCTCGTGGTGGTGTTGGTCTGCGCAGGAGTCACGGCGCCGGAGCCCGGCTCGGGACTCGCGGCCCAGGGGTACGGCGCCGCGTCGCGGCGCCGTGGTCGTGGAGCCCGGGGGGGTCATGGGGCTGGGGCCTCCGTGCCGGCGGCCCGGGCCGCGGTGTCGTGGGCCGCCCAGAGTTCGGCGTAGGGGCCCCCGGCGGCGAGGAGGTGGTCGTGGGTGCCGTCCTCGACGATGCGGCCGGCGTCGAGGACGAGGATCCGCTGCGCCCGGGCCGCAGTGCTGAGGCGGTGGGCGACCAGCACCGTGGTGCGGCGCCGGGCGGCGGCCTCGGTGGCGCGGACGACCGCGGCCTCGGTGGCGACGTCCATCGCGGCGGTGGCCTCGTCGAGGAGGAGGACCTCCGGATCGGCGAGCTCGGCGCGGGCGAGGGCGAGGAGCTGGCGCTGACCGGCCGAGAGGTTCCGGCCGCGTTCGGCGACCGGGTGCTGGTAGCCGCCGGGCAGGGCGGTGATCATGGCGTGGGCGCCGACCGCCCGCGCGGCGGCCTCGATCCGGTCCGGGCCCGCACCGGGGCGGGCGTAGGCGATCACCTCGGCGACGGTCCCGCCGAACAGGTAGACCTCCTGCGGGACGACCCCCAAGCGGCGGCGCCAGTCGGCGAGGGAGCGGTCGCGCAGGTCCGTGCCGCCGGCGGTGACCCGCCCGGTGCCCGGGTCGTGGAAGCGGGCGACCAGTTTGACGAAGGTGGACTTGCCAGCACCGGTACGCCCCACCAGAGCCACCGTTTGACCGGCCGGTATGCGGACCGTCAGATCGCGCAGGGCGGGTCCTCCGCCGCCCGCGTAGGCGAAGGTGACGTTCTCCAGGGCGAGGTCGCCGGCGCCTCCGGGCGTGGCCGGGCACCGCGGCTCGGGCGTGGAGGGCGGGGTGCGCAGCAGTTCGCCGATCCGCCGGAGCCCGACGGCGGCCTGCTGGTAGTCGTCGAACGCCTGCGAGAGCTGCTGCACCGGGCCGAACGCCAGCTCCAGGTAGAGCAGATAGGCGATCAGCGCGCCCGCCGAAAGTGCGCCCGAGTGCACCCGGGGGACGGCGCCGACCAGGACGAGGAGGCAGGCCAGGTCGGTCAGTGCGTACACCAGCGGGAAGAACGCGGCGGTCTGGCGCTGGCTCTGCAGCTGGGCGGTGCGGTGCTCGTCCGCGAGCGCGGCGAAGCGGTCCCGATTGCGGCCCACCCGGCGGTAGGCCTGGGTGATGCGCAGTCCGGCGAGATTCTCCTGGAGGTCGGCGTCGACGGCCCCGAGCCTCTCCCGCGCCTCGGTCCGGGCGGCCCGCGACCGCACCCGGAACCGGAGCGTCGCAAGGACCAGCACCGGCACGACGGACAGCGCCAGCAGACCCAGCCGCCAGTCGGTCAGCAGCAGCGCCGCGGCAATCCCGAGGAAGGTCACCACGCCGACCGCGGTCTGCTGCACACCAGCGCGCAGGAACCGGGAGACGGCGTCGACGTCCGTGGTGAGCCGCGTCATGATCCGCCCGGCCTGCTCCCGCTCGTAGAAGTCCAGTCCCAGCCGCTGGAGTTGGGCGAACACCTTGAGACGCAGCAGGTACAGCACCCGTTCGCCGGTGCGGCCGGTGACCCGCTGCTGCGCCACGTCGAGCAGGCCGTCGGCGAGGACGACGGCGAGCGCCGCGGCCGAGGCGGCGAGGATCACCGTCGTCGAGTCCGCGAGGACGCCGTCGTCGACGCCGGTGCGGAACAGCATCGGCAGCAGCAGTCCGGCCACCGTCTCGGCGGCGACCAGCAGCAGCCCGAGCAGGAGGGTGCTGCGAAAGGGGCGGAGCAGGGTACGCAGGCCGAAGTGCGGGTCGGGCGCGGTGGCGGTCGCCAGGTCGACGGGCGGCGCGGGTTCGGTGGGCGGTGGGGTCGCGGGCGTGAGCCGGGCCGCGGGTGTGGACCGGGCGTGGGTCGCGTCGTTGACCGCCTGAGCGACGGGGTCGGTGACCGCGCCGGTCCCGACCTGCGGTTCCTCACCGGAGAGCAGCAGCCGGTAGAGCGGACAGCGGGCGTGCAGTTCCCCGTGGGTGCCGGTGTCGACCACCCGGCCGCCGTCGAGCACGGCGATCCGGTCGGCCAGGGCCAGCGTGGCCCGGCGGTGGGCGATCAGCAGCGTGGTGCGGCCGGCCGTGACACCGCGCAGCGCGACCTGGACCTCGGCCTCGACCCGGGCGTCGAGGGCGGAGGTCGCGTCGTCCAACACCAGGATGTCCGGTGCGGTGATCACCGCCCGGGCCAGGGCGAGGCGCTGACGCTGGCCGCCGGAGAGGGACCGCCCCCGCTCGCCGATCACGGTGCCGTAGCCGTCGGGCAGAGCGGCGACGAACTCCTCCGCCCCCGCGATCCGGGCCGCCTCCCGCACCTGCGCGTCGGTGGCCCCGGGACAGCCGTACGCGATGGTGGCGCGCACCGTACCGGAGAACAGGAAGGCGTCCTCCGGGACAAGCCCGATCGCCGCGCGCAGCGAGTCCAGCGTCACCGCGCGAACGTCGTACCCGCCGACGCGGACCGTGCCCTCGAAGACGTCGTGAAAGCGTCCGAGCAGCAACGGGACGGTCGACTTGCCCGAGCCCGACCGGCCGACGAGCGCCACGGTCTCCCCGGGGTCGACGGTCAGGGTGAAGCCCCGAAGCACCGGGTGGGCGGCGTCGTAGCCGAAGGTGACGTCGTCGAAGACGATCCCGGGGGCGGTGCCGCCTCCCCCTGCGGGCAGCGCGAGTGCGTCCGGTGGTTCGACCACCGTCGGCCGGGCGTCGAGAAGTTCGAGGATCCGCGTCAGCGCGGACCGTGCCTGCTGGGTGGTGGTCATCACCCCGGTCAGCAGTTGCACGGGCCCCAGCATCCGGGCGAGATAGGTGGAGAAGGCCAGGAAGGTGCCGAGCGAGAGCTCGCCGCGCAGTGCCAACCAGCCGCCCAGGCCGAGGACCCCGACCTGGCCGAGCGCGGGTATCGCCCGCAGGACGGGGTCGAAGACGCTGGTCAGGCGCACCGTCCTGAGGCGGGCGGCGTAGAGCCGCCCGGCCGCCCGGGCGAGTTTGTCGACCTCCAGCCGCTCCTGTCCGAAGCCCTTGACGACTTGCACGCCGTCGACGGCGGCGGCGGCCACCCCGGTCAGCTCGCCGGTCTGCCGCTGCGCCTCCCGGCTCGCGGCGTAGAGGCGGGTGCGGGCCGCGACCGCCACCGCGGCCAGGACCGGCCCCGCGCCCAGGGTCGCGATCGTCAGCAGCGGCGACAGGAAGGCCATGACGACCAGGGAGCAGCCGAGGAAGACGGCGTTCCCGATCAGCATCGGGAGGCTGGAGACGAACCTCTGCACGGCCGAGAGGTCGCCGCCAGCCCGGGAGAGCAGTTGCCCCGTGGCCAGGGCGTCCTGCTGCGGGCCGTCCGAACGCGCCATCGCGTCGAAGATCCGGGTGCGCAGGCCGAACTGCACGTCGAGCGCGAGGGCGGCGCCCCGGTGGCGGCGGTGGCGCAGCCCGAGGTACTGGACGGCGATCACGGCCAGCATGGCGGCGATCCAGGGAGCGAGCGGGGAGGCGTCCGTGATGATCGAGTCGTCGACGATGTGCCGCTGGATCAGCGGCAGCAGCAGGGACGCGGCCTCGGCGGCCAGCGAGCCGCCGACCGCGACGGCGAGGTCCCGGCGGTACGTCGGGCAGACCTCGGCCAGCCTGCGGGTCCAGCCGCTGCGGGGCGGGGCCGCCGCGGTCACGACGGGCGCCCGTCGGCGGCGGGTGTGTCGGCCGTGGGCGCGGGTGCGGGTGCGGCGGGCACAGGTTCGGCGGGCGCCTCGGCGGTGGGCGCGAGCGCGAGCAGGGCGCGCCGGTCGGGCTTACCTGCCTCGGTGCGCGGCAGTTGCGGCACCAGAACGTACTCGTCCGGCTGCTCGTGGGGGGCGAGGTGCGCCGCGCAGTGCTCGCGGAGCGTCTCCACCGGTCGCCGGGCGCCCAGCCGGGCGGCCACGACCGCGCGGATCCGGGTCCCCGTCGGTCCGGGTACCGGCACGCATTCGGCGTCCGCCACCTCACGGTGCGCCCGCAGGGTAAGGCCGATCCGCCCCAGCCAGGCCGTGCCGTTCTCCCGGACCAGCCGGTTGGCACTGCGGTCGAACAGGTACAGGTAGCCGTCCTGGTCGACCCACCCGAGGTCACCGAGGCTGGTGAAGCCGTCCGGGAGGGTTTCGAGCCAGGGCGCGGCGGCGGACGGCGTGCGTCCGGAGCCCCGACGGCGCAGGAAGACCTGTCCGACCTCGCCGGCGGGCTGCGGGCGCCGCTCGTCGTCGAGGACACGGATCTCGGTCAGCAGACCGCGGCCGACCGAACCGGGGTGCGCGGCCCACTGGTCGCCCCGGAGGAGGGTGACGCCGACCCCCTCCGTGCCCCCGTACATCTCGAAGACCCGCTCGGCGCCCAAGAGGTCCATCCACGCCCACTTGACCGCCGGCGGGCACGGCATCGCCGTGTGGACGAGCGCCCGCAGCCCTCGCACCGCCTCCGGCCGACTGCGGGCGAACGGCAGGATCCGCTCCATCAGCCCCGGGGTGAGGATCGTCCACTCCGGACGGTGGCGTTCGAAGGCACGGGCGACGCGCTCGGCGCCGGCTCCGGCGAGGACGACCTCGTTGCCGTCGAGGAGGCCCTGCACCAGGGCCGCGAAGTTGCCGATGTGGTAGACCGGCAGGACGATCAACTGCCTTTGCCGGGAGCGCCATCCACAGCTGCGGAAGGTCAGTTCCGGTACCGCCCGGGCGTCGTAGCTCCGGTGGGCCCGGAACGGGATCATGCGCGGGGTCCCGGTGGATCCGCTGGTCGCCAGGAAGTACGCGGGCAGGTCGGTCCGGTCGGAGCGCACCAGGGTGCCGCGGGGGCCGAGCGGACCGCCGTCCCACGGGCCGGTCGCCGGCCCCGTCAAGCCCTCGCCGCGCAGCACCTCGTCCAGCAACTCGGGGGCGAAGCGGGCGGAGTGTGGGAAGACCGGGAGCCCTGCGGCCAGGGCGGCCAGCAGGGTGACGGCGGTCGCGGCGGTGTTGCCGGCCGGCACGCACAGGACGCTGCCGGGGGCGGCGGCCCTCGCCAGCGCGTCCGCCGCCCGGCGGACCTCCGTGACCAGGTTCGCCGCAGTGAGCCGGACACCGGTTCCCTCGGCCGTGTCCTCGGTCAGCGCGGTCCGGTCCGGCTCCTCGCCGGCGAGGGCCTCAAGCCGGTCCAGCAGCGGAACCGGTACCGAACTGCGTGAGCGAGTCGGCGAGTTCACCGAAGGTCCTCCCATCCAGCAGGAAATCGAAGTCGATCTGCGCCCCACTAACCGCCTCCAGTTGGAGGGCCAGGTCGACCGCGAGCAGGGAGTCCCCTCCGACGTCGAAGAAGCTCTCCTCCGCGGACACGGGTCTGCCCACCACCTGACTGGCGACGGCGAGCACGAGTGCCCGGCCAGTGTCGTCCACGGCCCACCTCCCTGACGTTGCGACGGTTCTGTCCTCGGGTCCGGGTCCGGCCGGGTCCGGGGTCGGGCTCACGGACCGGGCTGGGGGCCTGCCGCCGGACGGCCGGACCGGTACCGGCTCGGCACCACCAGGGCCGGATCGCACCGGGCCGCTTCGGCAAGCCGGCCGCGGACCGCCGCCAGCCACCCGGCGTCCAGCGGCCTGCCGACGTAGGCCGTGAGCTCCTGCGCCGACCCGTCCGCCATGTCCTCCAACACGACCGTCACCGGGAGGCCCGTCGCTGCGCGGACCGCGTCGCGGGTGCGATCGAGGTCGACCAGCCCTCGCCGGTAGTGCACCGGACGCCCGCCGCCGGGGCCCGCCGGGCCCGTCCCGGCCGGGAGCGGCACGGGCTTCCCCTCCGCCAGGCGGCCGAGCCGGTGCTCGACGCTCCGCAGCAGTTCCTCGGCCGCGGCGGGCGGGAGGAAGGAGTCCCCTGCCTCCAGGGCGAGGACGACCGGTGCGGAGGGGCCGCGGTACCGGGCCTCGAAATACAGCAGGCACGGGTCCGAGCCCTCGGCGGGCCCGTACGAGAAGCCGCCCGGCCCCGCCGCCGGCCGCGAACCCGTCCGCGGAGGGCGGCGGGAGAGGAAGTTGAACTCGATCCGGATCAGGGTGTTGTGCCCGGAGCGCAGGTGTTCCTCCTCCTGTATCCGGCGCACCAGCCTGACGTCGTGATCGGCGTTGGCGGCGAGTTCGGGCGTCAGCGCGCGGATACGGCCGAGGAGTTCGGGCAGGTCCTTGGCTCCCTCACACCGCACGACCACCGGCACCCGCAGCGCGCAGCAGTGGACGGCGGCCGGGTAGCTGAACCGGTTGGCGGAGATGACGCCGACGGCGACGTCCGGGACGCCGGTGCGGTCGGCGACGGCACCGGCGAACGCGGCCAGCAGGATCTGCGCGGGCAGCAGCTGGTGGTGGCGTGCGACTGCGGCGAGGGCACCACCCAGGCCGGGCGACACGTACTGGGCGAGATGGGGCCGGCCCGGGCCGGCGGGTCCGATCAGCGGCATGGGAGTCGGTGGCACGGCCCGGACGAACCGGTCCCAGCGGGCGAGCGGGGCCGTCCCGTCCCGTGCGGCCTGCTCGCGGGCGACCTCGATCGGCTGGACCGGGGCGGGGAGGGAGTCGAAGGCGTCCGGACCGGAGTCCAGGACGGCCGCCAGTTCCCGCAGCACGATCCGGGCGGCGGTCACGTCGAGCGCGATGTGGTGAGCCACCAGGACGATTTCGGTGACCTCGCCGTCCCGCCCCCGGAGGTGGAAGCGCAGGGGCGGGGCCTGGTCGATCGCGAAGATCCGGGTCTCCGGCCGTTGAGCCGCGCCACCTTCGGCGTCGTCGCCGGTGCCACTGCCGGTGCCGTCGCCGGGCGCCGGGTCAAGCTCCACCGAGAGCGCCACCGACTCGTCGTAGGGGTGGACGACCTGGACGGGGGACGCCCCAGACGCGCCGTGGAAGGTCGACCGGAGCACCTCGTGCCGCTCGGCCACCAGACGCACCGCCCGCCGGACGGCGTCCAGCGGGTGGGGTCGGGGCGCGGTCCACCGGAGCAGCAGGTTGCGGGTCCAGGCGAGTTCCGGTGTGCGGACGAGGATCCCCTCGTAGTCGAGGAGTTGGGCCGTCTGGCCGAGGGTCGTCGGGCCGGATCGCACCCGGCGCGCCGGGAGGTCCCGGCTCACGTTCGTCGACACGCGTCCCCTCCCCCCATGACTCCCGGCGCTGCGCCCTCGGTGACCGGATCGATCCCGGCCGTTATCGATCACGTGAGCGGTAACGGGCGGGTTTATGATGCATGACACCCGAAAGGCTGTCAATGACCTTCCGCGCCGGCCGCAACCGCCTCGCCGCTGGTGAACTCCCCTGCCGCATAGCGCTGTCGGCAGTCGCCGCGGCGCACCTTTCCACTGGTCGTCAGCGGCAGGGTGCCGGCCGGGACCAGGGTGGGAGCAGCCGAGAGCTCGAACTCCCGGCTGAGCGCCGTCACAATCGCCGAAACCACCGACCGCTCCTGCGCGTTTGTCAACGGCTCGGTGCTCCGCCGGAGTTCGGCCACGACGACAAGAGCCGGCCCGCGCCCCCCCGACGTCTCGGCCGGGAACACCACCGCCCGCCCGGGGCGCAGCTGGAGGTCGGCCGCCACCACCACGTCCTCAATCTCATGGCTGTAGAAGTTCTGGCCCCGCACCTGGAACCGGTCTCGCCCGCGGCCGAGCAGGAAGAGCTCTCCCTCCCACAGGAATCCGAGGTCCCCCGTCCCGAAACCGGTCCGCCCGCCCTCACCCTCGGCGGCGACCTGCGGGCCCGCGATCCACACCTCGCCCGCCTCGCCCGCCCGCAGCCGCCCGCTCCCGGACTCCCGCCGGATGGTGACGGTGGTGCCCGGCATCGGCAGGCCGCAGGAGACGAGCACCCGGGCGTCGGAGGGATTCGCCGCCGGCTCGGCGCGCCCGCGCTCCAGGGCCCTCCGGGAGAACTCCACAACCTGCGGCGGAGCGTCGAGCGGGCAGCTGGTCACGGTCAGCGTCGCCTCCGCCAGCCCGTACGAGGGCTTGAAGGCGGCGGGGTCGAAGCCCGCCGGCGCGAACGCCGCCGAGAACGCCGCCAGCGTCCGGGCGCGCACCGGCTCCCCGGCGCTGCGTGCGACGACGAGCGGACGCAGGTCGTACGCCTGCGGCCGCGGTGTCCTGGCCGCGCAGAGCGCGTACCCAAAATCGGGGGCGGAAGTGTGGGTGGCGCGCCATTCGGAGAGCGCGGCGGGCCAGCACTCGGGCCGCATCGCGAACGCCCGCGGCTCGATCAGGACCGAGGTGTAGTCGGACCAGAGCGGGCGGAGCACGCTGGTCACCAGGCCCATGTCGTGAAACAGCGGCGTCCAGTTCACCGAGACCGAGTCCCGTGACTCGCCGAAGACCTCGGCCGCCTGGCGCAGTTGCGCCAGGACGTGGCGCTGCCGGATCGCGATCGGCCGTGGCTGCGCCGTCGAGCCCGAGGTGTACTGCTCGTAGCAGACGTCGGCCCGGCCGCTCCCGATGTCGGAGGCGGCACCGGGGCGAGCACCCGCCGCCGCGCCGCCGCGCGGCTCCACGGGCCCCCCGAGGCAGGTCACCGGGGTGCGCCCGTCCGGGAGCAGTGCCGTCAGCTCCGGCACGATCGCGTCGTCAACCACCACCAGGCAGGGCCGCGAGGCCGCCAGGATGGCGAGCAGGCGCCGCCGGTGGCCTGGGTGCCGCAGGGAGCGGGTGGGACCGGGGACGGGGACCAGGCCGGCGAGCGAGGCGGCGAAGAAGCACTGGACGAAGGCGAGCGGGTCGCCGAGGGCGATGAGCACGTTCTTGCGCCCCTCGGCCTCCCGGCCGGGCGCAGCGGCTCGCGCGAGCCGGACCGCCAGGGCGCCGCACAGCTCGGCGAGGTCCGCGAACGCGAGCACGCGCGGACCCTCCGGGGTCAGTCCGACATAGCGTCCAGTGCCGTGGCGGCGGGCCTCGACGAGGTCGTTGAGGTGGGTGATCTTGTCATCCATGGCCATCCTCACGGCGGTTCGGAACGGGCGGTGCGACGGTCCGGCCCGAGCCGGCGCACACCTCCACCCTAATGCAATGTCACCGGTCACACCTTGACATAGTGATCCACGGCTGGGGATCATCCACCGTCAAGAAGCCACCGGACCGCGGCCGCACCACCAACTCTCCAGGACCACAGCCCTCGCGCGGCGCGGCTCCTGCGCGAACGGAGCGGGTCCCACCCTCGTCCGGGCCCGTCCCACCGGACCCGGGCCACCTCCAGTCGTCCGCCCGCCGGCCGGTGCCCGACGCCGGCGGGCCCTGACGCCGCTTCAACCCGCCGGGCGGCGGACGGCGATACCTGGCTGAACGACACCCGAAGGAGGTGAATGGCATGGAGAACCTCGACGCGGAGTTCATCGACCTTGAACTGCTCGACGACGACGCTCTCGACGACCTGGTCGGTGGCGGCACGCCGGGCTGCCCGTAGGCAGTCGGCGGAAGCCGGAGCCGGCATCCCACCCGGGGTGCCGGCCGCCGCCCGGCCGCTCCACCGTCCGGCGAGCAGCCGGACGAGCACTCGAACACAGGATCCCGACGAGGACCCGACGAGGACCGAACGAGGAAGAGCACCCCACGTGGACCACCCGGACCGGCGAGCCGCCCCGCACTGCCGCTCACCCTCGCCCAACAGGCCCTGGACCAGGTCGCCCAGCGCTGGCCCGAGGTGCGGTTCACCACAGCCTTCTCCTGCCGACTGCGCGGAGAACTCGATCTCGGCGCCTTCCGCGAGGCGATCGAGGAACTGGTCGACCGGCACGACGCGCTGCGGCTGCGGGTGACCCGCCCGGCCACCGGGCCCGCGGTGCAGGAGTTCCGCGAGCCGCCGGCCTGCGCCGAGGCCCTGCGGTACCAGCGCGTCGCGCCGACCTCCCCGGAACGGTTCACCGCCTTCGCCGACCGGCGAGCGGCCCTCGACGCCATCCGCCCGTGGGACCTCGCCACCGCCCCGCCGTTCCGGTTCCGGCTGCTCCGCCACGAGCCCGGGCACCACGCCTTCCTCGCCACCCTCAGCCTGCACGCCGCCGACGACGCCGCCCGACGGATCCTGCTGCGGGAGCTCTGGTCCGGCTACCGCCGCCGGGTGGCCGGCCTCGCCGCACCCGCCCGCCCACCCGCCGGTTCCTTCGCCGAGGCGGTGGCGGCCAGGACTTGGGAGGCGTCGGCCGGCGCGGAGGCGGGAACCATCGCTCGAGGTCAGGCCTCAGGGCCGGGAGACCCCTGTCGATGACCTCCTGCAGGATCTGGCGGGGCAGGGTGAGGTAGCCGTAGCGGATGGTGCTCAGCCCACCGACGCTGGCGTACTCCCGCAGATACCAGTACAGCCGCCTGCCGCAGCACCACCACCGAGGGGAAGACGGGCTGCCACCACTGGGTGCTGCCCGGCTTGGCGACGGCGAGGACCTCACCCAGAACGGCGATTGACAGGATCTGCGGCACGAACCGGCCCCTCACAGTCAGCCACGCGTTGCCCTTGAGAGAGCCGCGGAAGGCCGGAAGATCACGCCACTCACCCAACTCGTCCAAGACGACCAGCGGTGCCGGGCCCCGGCGCGCAGGTCTGGCGACAAGATGCAGGTGCCAACATGCATCAATGCGTCCTCTCCCTCAGCGACGCGGCAGT
Organism: Kitasatospora purpeofusca; assembly: GCF_034043715.1. Taxonomy (GTDB): domain Bacteria; phylum Actinomycetota; class Actinomycetes; order Streptomycetales; family Streptomycetaceae; genus Kitasatospora; species Kitasatospora purpeofusca_A. Next base: position 46,887 of record NZ_JAXCLC010000056.1, read on the forward strand.
CGTAGAGGTCGATGGCCTGCCGGACTGCCAGGTCAGGAATCTCCCTTGGACAGTGCGCCGACGGCGGCGCGGAAGAAAATGCCTTTCCCTGTCCGCCGCAGGCTGGAGTAGACGTCGCTGAGAGCAACGGTCATCGCGTTGCGTTGGTGCCGGATTCAGTCAGCGCCCGCCACCGCGAGCTCGGCGGGGCTGCCGACCAGGAGGAGTGGCGCGAGGCCGACGACCTCACCCGGTCCAGCGCGCCTCGGAGTGAAAGCCCAGCAGCACCTGGGCCGCGGCCAGGCAGACCAGCTCGGACGCAGCGCTGACCGGCGCGGCGCCACGGGCCACAGCCGACGCGCAGGTATCCGGATCAGCACCGTGCCCACACCGGGCAGCCGCGCGTGTGAGTGGTGACGATCACCACGACGACGCCGTCCGGCACCTGCCGTGCCCGCGGGTCAACCGACCCAATGCGGCCGGTCGATCCGACACCATGCCGACTTGACCGGCTGTTCTGCTGTGCGGATACGTCGAGGGCCCCTCACGGTTTCGTGAGGGGCCCTCGACGTTGTGCCACGGAACCCGCCCTGCCGGATGACGGCCGGGCGGGTGGCGCCGGACAGGCGGCTGGGCCGGGGCCGCCGCCGCACGGGCGCTCGTCACCAGTGGGGGTGAGGGATTCGCTTCCAGGGCTTCGAGGTGATGAAGTTCACGGCGGCCGATCCTCCGCCGATGAGGGCCTGGGCCCCCCTGTCCGCGATCTCCGGTCCGAGCTGGGCGAAGTTCTTGACCGTGTACCCCTGCCCGGCGAGGAGGAGGTTGAAGCCGAACATCGTGACGGAGGACTTGAACTGCGAGCTGGTCCAGCCGTGCCCGTATCCGGACAGCAGGGCGCTCACGCCGCCGGTGACCAGTGACGTCACGCCGAACATCTCGGAGAAGGGCAGGCCTGGCGGGCCGGCGAACAGGCTCAGCGCCGACGCGCCGCCCAGCCAGGTGCTCACGTCACCGGTCAGCGTGGCATACCTGCGGGCCAGGGCCTTGGGGTCGATGAAGGTATCGGGGCCCGGCGTCGAGAACAGCTGGACGGTCTCGTAGGCCGCGTTGTCGAAGCGGTTGACGTGGTTCGCGGCGTCCTGGCGGGCCTGTTCCGCTGCCCTGGCCGCTTCCGCCGCCTGCTCCTGCGCGTACTTGCGGGTCGCGATGGCCCCGGCGTCGTTCGCGGCTTGCTGGGCCTCCTCCTGGCTCTTGCCGGCGGCCAGCGCCGCCTCCTTGGCGCCGGCCGCCGACGCGGCGGCGCCGGCCGCTGAGGCGACCGCGGCGTGGGCCGCCGACGCGGCCTGGCTCGCGGAGTAGTTGGCCTGCCGGCTGGCCAGCCTCGCCGTGACCGCGGCGGTCGTCGCCTGCTGGGCGGAGGACGCCGCAGCGGTGGCGGAGGCCGTGGCCTCCGCGGCCCTGTTGCGTGCCTCGTCCGCGTAGCCCTTGGCCTGGGAGGCCGATGCCCGGGCCCGATCGGCCCACTGGCCTGCCTCCTCGGAGGCCGAACGGGCCCGGGCCGCGACCGCGGACGCCTCGGCCGCATCCTGGTTCGCCTGCGCAGCGACCCCGGCGGCGTTCGCGATCATCGCCCGAACCGCCGCCACGTGGGCGGCGGTGTCCTGGTCCTGCTGGGCCGCCCGGTACTGGCCCCAGGCGACGAAGTCGCTCTGCATCGTGTCCGGACCCGACAGCACGACCTGCCCGAGGGCCGCCACGGCGGGACCGCCACGACCCATGACGGCGGTCGCGGACACCCGGTCGTCCTCGGCCTTGGCCGGCCAGTAGCCGGTGACCAGGAAGTCGGTCAGGGTCTTCGAGGAACCGTCGTTCAGGGCGGCGTTCCCGGCGGCGCTGACCGCCTTGCCCGCGTTGTTCATCAGCTTGAGAATCCGGACCCGGTTGTCCTCGGCCTGGACGTCGTGGACGCCCTGGGTGAGGAAGGCCTGGACTTGTGCCGGGCTGTCGGCCGCCAGCGCCCGCTGGGCCGCCTCCGCCAGGCCGGGGCCGCCGACGGAGGCGAGCACCAGGGCCTTCTCCCGATCGTCCTGCCGCAGGGCCTGCGGGTAGTGCGACACCGCCCAGTCGATCACTTCCCGGTCGGTGCCGGAGAGCGCGGTCTGGGCCGCCCGGCTGGTCCACGCACCACCGCTGGCCAGCAGGTTGACGGCGGCCCTGCGGCCGGCGGCGACGGCGGTCGCGGTGTCGACCGCCGGGTCGGCGGCCTTGACGACCAACTGCCGGGTGGCCTCGTCGACGGCTTCCGCCTGGGTTGCGGCGGTCTCCCGCGACCGCTCCAGCTCCTGCTCGGCCTTGCGAAGCGTTGTGGCCTCCTCGACCCCCACCTTGCTGTCGGCGTCGAGCTGCTCCTGCTCGCTCTCGCGGGCGAGCGCCTCGACGCCCTGCGCCACCGTCACCGCGTTCGTGGACGACTGGGCGGCTGCCACGGCCGCGTTGGCGTGCTCGGTGGCCTTGTTCGCCCAGTCCTGGGCGTTGCCCGCCTGGTTGGCGGCGTCGTCCGCTGCCTTCGCGGCGTTCTCCGCGTGGGTGGCGGCCCCGGCGGCGGCCGACTGGGCGTCCCTCGCGGCCGAAGCCGCCCGGGAGGCCAGCGAGCTGGCCCGCTTGGATGCCGCGTCCGCGGCGGCGGAAGCGCTGCGCGCGACAGCGGCCGCCTCCGTCGCCCGCCGGGACTGCGCGGTGGCCTGGCCGGCGGACACGCCGGCCGCGCGCGACGCGTCCGCGGCATCCGCCGCGTGGCGCGCCGCGCCGGCCGCGCTCGCAGCGGAGAGCCCGGCCTGCCCGCCCGCGACGGCCGCGCTCGCGGCGGCGTCCGCGGCACTGCGGGCGCCGGCCGCCGCCTCCCGGGCGGCCTGCGCCGCGTTGCGGGCCGCCTGAGCCTGGCCCGCGTCCTGGCGAGCCGCCGAGGCTGCCTGGTAGGCGCGTGTGGCGGCCTGCCCTGCGGCCGCTGCGGCACTGGCCGCGCCTCGGGCCGCGTTCGCCGCCGTCCGGGCCGCGGCCACCGCCATGTTGGAGGCCTGGATCGCGGTCCGCGCGGCGTTGGCCGCGCCCTCCGCCGCCTCGGCCGCGCGGTTCGCCGCCTGTCCCGCTCTCACAAGGTCGTTCTTGGCCGCCTCGGCTTCGGCGGCGGCCTTCTGCGCGGCCTCCTTGGCCAGCCGGGAGGCCTCCTGGGCTCGCTCGCCCGCCGCCTTGGCCGCTTCGGTCTCGGCCTTGGCGCGCTTGCCTGCCTCTGTGGCGGCCTCGACGAGCTGGCCGATCGTCAGAGTCTCCTGGTCACGTGCCCGGGCCAGCTCCAGCCCGTTCTCCAGGAAATCTGTGATGTCCTCGGCCGTTCCGTTCAGGGCCCGCTGCGCGAGCTCCTGCACCTCGGGGCCGCCGGTCCCCAGGACCTTGATGACCCGGACCCGGTCGTCCTCCTCCCTCGCCCGGGCGAGACCCTCACCCATGAAGTCCGTCAACGCCTTGACGGAACCGTCGTCGAGCGCTTTCCGCGCCGCCTCCTGGACCGCGCGGCCGCCTGTGCCGATCGCGACCAGGGCGGCAGCGCGCCGGTCCTCCTGCAGCGGTGCCTGGAAGCCGGTCAGCACGAACTGGTGAAGTTCCTCGTCCGAACCGCTCAATGCCGTCTGGGCGGCGGTCCGCACACCGGTACCGGAGAAGGCGAGCATCTTCAGGACCGCGAGGCGTTCGTCCTCGGTGGTCGCCCACTGCAGGCCGGTGGCCAGGAAGTCGCCGATCTCGCCGTCACCGCCGAGCAGGGCGGCGGCCGCGGCGTCCTTGACCGCCGACCCTCCAGTGGTCCACGCCTCGACCACCTGGGCCCGCGCGCCCGCGGGCAGCGGCGCCGGCCCCGGTTCGGCGGGGACCGCCGCCGCCACCGTCGTGCCGAAGACCGCAATAACCAGCGACAGCGCCGTCGCCGCAGTGAACCGGGCGCGGCGCCGACGAATCGGCACGGTCACGGGTCGCCTGTCGACCATTTCTCCCCCATTTCTTGAGTGCCTCTCGATGGGAAATAGAAGGCTTTTCTGGTTCATCTGCAACAGATTTTCGAACTGTCGCACAGGTCGTGAACCCACGGACTTGATGTTGAACTTACGAGCCATTCCACGGATCGATCGCGTCGGGGCCAACAGCTGGAGGAAATCGCTGGTTGCCATGGAAGGGTACGGAGTTGACAGCCGGATGGCCGGATTCCGGAAGAGATTTTCGCAGGTCGTTCCGGTCGTGGCATTGGCTCGAACCCGACTCTTTGTGGAACTCGGTGGTCGTGATACCAATGGGCCTTCGGTCCGATGGCGAAGCACCTGGCTCCGGCCGGCGCCCACGCATCGTTTACTTCGATTGCACCATTACCTTGCCCACGCAATTCCTGCACGAGGAGGCATGCCAGCATGAAGACCCTGTACCGCTGCCTGGCCGTCGGTGTCGTCGCCCTGGGGGGACTGACCGCGGTCGGCGCCGCCCCCGTACCCGCCGCAACAGGGGCAGGCGCCCCCTCCGCAGACGACACCCCGCCGCCGGCCGTCGAGGACTTCACATACCCGCAGGCGGACAGGATCTTCCAGGAGCGCGGCATCAGACTGAAGAGCGGCGACGGACGGATCCTGCTCGTCACCTGCGACAGCCGTCCCGGCCTGCTCGAGGTCAATGCCCGGGGTATGACGGCCACGGACCCGGTCGGCCGCGGCCGGTTCTGCTTCCAGGTCAGCGGCTCCACCGGCCGGCTGAGTCTCGAACTCCCCTCCGTCTACGCCGCCAAGGGCAACGACTACGCCGTACGCCTCGACATGCGGACAGGCACCGAGGCCAAGTCCTTCGACGTCGAGAAGAACAAGTGGACGCAGGTCGGCGAGACCGCGGACCCACAGGAGCGCGTGTTCACCCTGCTGGAGATCACCGCCACGGCCTGACGCCCGGTCCGTGCGTCCATCCGACGGTCACCGGCCGCCGCACGACAGCGGAGGAAGACCGTTCCACACCGACCGGGCCGCCTCACTCACTCTTCCGAAAGGCACTCCCATGCCCCGCAAGGCCCCTCCCCGTTCGCGGCGGGCCGGAGTACTGGCCGCGGCCCTGACCGTCGTCACCCTGAGCGCACTCGTCCCGGCGGGCGCCGTGGTCGGTGACGCCGCTGCGGACAATACCTACGCCTTCACCACGCGCCTGGTGATCGGTGAGGGCGAACGCGCTTGCACCGGCGCCCTGGTCGACCCGTACTGGATCGTCACCGCAGCCTCCTGCTTCGCCGACACCCCCGCCCAACCGACCGTCCCCGCCGGCCCGCCCGCCCGTAAAGCCACCGCCACCGTCGGACGCACCGACCTCACCACCACCACCGGCCAGGTCCGGGACATCGCCGAACTCGTCCCCCGCACCGACCGCGACCTCGTCCTCGCCCGACTCGCCACCCCCGTCACCGACATCACCCCGGTGGCGGTGACCGCAACCGCCCCCACCCCAGGCGAGGAACTCCGGGCAACGGGCTACGGCCGCACCAGGACCGAGTGGGTACCCGACAAGCTCCACACCGCCCTGTTCACCGTCGGCGCCGTCGACCCGACCGGCCTCGGCATCACCCCCAAGAGCCCAGCCGACGCCGCCCTCTGCAAGGGCGACACCGGCGGCCCCGCCCTGCGCCGCGCCGGCGACCGCTACGAACTCGCCGCCCTCACCAGCCGCTCCTGGCAGAACGGCTGCCTCGGGGCCGCCCCGACTACCCGTACCGGCGCCTACGAGACCCGCACCGACGACCTCGGCAGCTGGATCCAGCAGACCGTCGCCGCCTGGAACGCTGTGGTGAGCGGCCGATTCGGCACGCGGAACACCGTCTACAACCCCGACACGAAGACGGCCGAGCTCTTCACCCTGCGCGCGGACGGCGCCCTCATCCACGCCTACAACACCAACGGTCAAGGCTGGAACGGCTGGCACCTGGTCGGGCCCGGCGCACGGTTCGTCGGCACGCCGGCCGTCGTCCACGACCCCGTCACCAACACCCTCGAGCTGTTCGCCACCAGCACCGACGGGTCCATGTACCGGGCCGCGTGGAGCCGTGTCACGGGCTGGCAACCGTGGACGATGAGCGGTGACTGGAAGTACAGCGGCTCCCCCGTCACGGTCTACAACCCGGACACCAGGACGGCCGAGGTCTTCGCCCTGCGCACCGACGGCGTGATGGCCCACCTCTACAACACCGACGGCGTGGGCTGGCACGGCCCGTTCACCCTCAACCCCTCCGGCGCATTCGTCGGCACGCCGGCCGTCGTCCACAACCCCGTCACCAACACCCTCGAGCTGTTCGCCACCAGCACCGACGGGTCCATGTACCGGGCCGCGTGGAGCCGCGCCGCCGGCTGGACGTCCTGGATCATGGCCGGTGACTGGAAGTACGGCGGTTCCCCCGTCACGGTCTACAACCCGGACACCAGGACGGCCGAGGTCTTCGCCCTGCGCACCGACGGCGTGATGGCCCACCTCTACAACACCGACGGCGTGGGCTGGGAAGGCCCCTTCACCCTCAACCCCGGGGGCCGGTTCACGGGCGTGCCGAGTGTCCTCCACAATCCGGCCGGCAACACCCTGGAGGTGTTCGCGGTCGGTACCGACGGGTCCATGTACCGCGCGACGTGGAGCCGTGCCACCGGCTGGGGGCCCTGGACCATGACCGGCGCCTGGAGGTTCGGCAACTCTCCCTCCGCGGTCTACAACCCGGACACCAGGGTTGCCGAGGTCTTCGGCCAGGGCACCGACGGCGTCATGGCCCACGCCACCAAGGTCGCCGACGGGGCCTGGTCCGGCTGGTCCATCGTCGGCCAGATCCCCACGACGGGCTGACCGCCACCGGTCGAGTGCAACCGGCTGACCGCACCCACCGCGCCCCCAGATCCAGGAACGGAGAACCACCCCATGCTTCGCCCACGCTCCGCACGGACGGCCGGGACGCTCACCGCCGCCGCCCTCGCCGGCACGCTGCTGGCCGGCACGCCCGCGCCCGCCGTCAGCGGCGACACCGCACCCACAGGCTCGTACGCGTTCACCGCCAAGCTGGACATCGGCGACGGCAAGCGCGCCTGTACCGGTGCGCTGGTCGACCCGTACTGGATCGTCACCGCCGCTTCCTGTTTCGCCGACGACCCGGCCCTGCCGACGACGGTCCCCGCCGGCCCGCCCGTCCTCAGGACCGTCGCCACCGTGGGCCGCACCGACCTCACCACCACCGCGGGTCAGGTCCGGGACATCGCCGAACTCGTCCCCCGGGCCGATCGCGACGTCGTCCTCGCCCGGCTCGCCACCCCTGTCACCGGCATCACCCCGCTCGCCGTGTCCGCTACCGCCCCCACTCCGGGCGAGGAACTCCGGGTGACGGGCTACGGCCGCACCAGGACCGAGTGGGTGCCCGACAAGCTCCACACCGCGCTCTTCTCGGTCGGCACGGTCGATCCGACCGGTCTGGCCATCGCCGCCAAGACTCCCGCGGACGCCACCGTCTGCAAGGGCGACACCGGCGGCCCCGCCCTGCGAAAGGTGGGCGACCACGACGAACTCGCCGCCCTCAACAGCCGCTCCTGGCAGAACGGCTGCCTCGGCGCAGCCCCGACCACCCGCACCGGAGCCTACGACACCCGCACCGACGACCTCGCCGAATGGATCATGCTCGTGCGCTCCCGCCCGTTGCCGCCCCAGGCCCCTGGCGTCCTGCGCTGGTTCCTCTCCGACTCCGCCCAGTCGAACGTCGCCACCCGGGTCGCGGTCGACTTCGGCAAAAGCCCGATGATCCCGCTGACGGGCAACTGGGACGGCATCGGCGGCGACACCCCCGGCGCCTACGACCCCACCACCGCCCACTTCTACCTGACCAACTCACTCGACGGCGGCCCCAGCAGCACAGAGTTCGGGTTCGGGAATCCGGGCGACGTCCCCGTGGTCGGCCGGTGGGACGGCGGACGCACCACCGAGGTCGGGATCTACCGCCCGAGCACCGCCGAGTTCCACCTGCGCCACCACGACGGCACCGTGACGTCCTTCGGCCTGGGCGACGGCGGCAACTGGAAGCCGATCGCCGGAGACTGGACACACAAGGGCTACGACACCCCGGGCCTGTTCGACCCCGACACCGCCACCTTCTACCTCGTGAACTCCCCGCACGGGGGCGAGGCCGACACCGTCATCGGATTCGGCAACCGCGGCGACACACCCCTCACCGGCGACTGGAACGGCAGCGGCACCACCCAGGTAGGCGTCTACCGGGCCGCCGGCAGCGTGTTCCACTTCCGTGGCGGCGCCCCCGACGGCTCCACCACCTCCGTCTCCTACGGCGACAGCGGATTCCCCGTCACCGGCGACTGGAGCGGAAGCGGCAGGACGACCCAGGGCATCGCCGTCCCCGGCCGATGAAGCATCCCGCAACGAGTGCCCTGGGAGACCTTCTCCGGCGGCCTGGGAAATGAATCCCGGTGGACCGGACGTCCCCACAGGTCGAACGAATTCTGTCGGAGGGCCCCGCGGCAAACTGACAGCACAGCGGTCCCGGCCCGGGCCCGGCGGGCGTGCTGGCCGGCCCCGGCCGGGCACCCGCCAGGCCCTCGGCCCGCAGGCCGGAGTAGTTACTCGGCATGGCCTAGGAGTGCCGTGCACGCCCTGGGCAATGGCGCCTTCACCCGGGGCGACACGCCGCCAACCGCTACAGCCGCACTACCGCCGCTGACACCAGCGCGCCGGCCGCCCACGCGACCAGGGACACCTCCCACGGGCGGAGGCCGTTGCGCAGGGCCCACCGGCGGGCGAGCAGATGCGCGCACGGCGCCGCGAGCGCCACCACGGACACCGACTTCGTCTTCATGATCAATAGTTCCTTTCGCATCGAATTCCCGAGCAGGCCCCGCAGCGGGCCCAAGACCACACAACCAACGGGAACTGCGCTGCATCAAGCGTGACTTGCCTGTTTGCACGTTGTGGGGACCGTGGCCGGGAGTACCTGCCCGAACCGGGCCCGGAGCCCTCGAACCGTGTCCGGCGGCGGCCACTACCCTTGGCCCATGACGGACGACATCGCCGGCCCCCGACTCCGGGGTGAGGACCTGCTGCACGCCGCAGCGACGGCCGGCCACCAGGTCAGCGCGCGGCTGTTGGAGACCTTCCGCTCCCAGGGCCTGATCCCGAGGCCCTCACGCGTGGCCAACGCCGGCGTTCGTCCGGTGTGGCTGTACCCCGCCGGTGCCGACCGCCAGCTGGTAGACCTGATGACCCACCGCACCCGCACCAAGGACCGCGCCCAGCTGCTCGCCCTGCTATGGCTGGACGACCACCGGATCGAGCCGGCCGCCGCCCGCGAAGCCCTCGCCGCGGTCCTGGAGGGCATACGCACCGGGCTCGACGAGGAGGTGGCGGCGCAGGCCGCGCGGCTCGGGGACAGCCGGCCGGCCGATCGCGACACCGCGCTGGCGGCCCTGGCCGCACAGATGGCCTCCCCCCGCGGACCGGACGCCCTGCCACGCACGGTCCGGGTGACGGCGGCGGAGCGCGCCGGCACCCTGGAAACCCTGATACGCACCTTCGCGTTCGGCGAGCAGCCGCAGGTCAGCGAGAGCGACGCGCTGGTGGCCGAGCGGGTCCTGGGGATCTCTCCGGGCCGCCGTGAGCGGGTGGCCGGTGCGGGACCGTCGCTGGTCGGACCGGCCGTCGACATGTTCGACGCCGGTGCTGCCGTCACCTCGCTGCCCAGCATGGCCCGGGCGCTCGCGCAGGCGAGCGACGCCGAGCTGGACCAGGCCCGTCGCATCGCCGTCGTGCTGGCCGGAGGCCTGGCCACTGCCGCGCGGATGCTGACCGCGGCCACCGGCAAGCCCAACAGTGCCGGCCTGCAGAATGCCGCCGCCCTCGACCAGGACCCCCTGCTGCGCCTGCTGCTGGTGGGTATGGCGGCCGCCATGATCCGTCACGGCTGGGCCGAGCAGCTGATGCACGTCGCGACTGCGGCGGCGCCGTTCCCCACCCTGCTCAGCGGCCTCGACCGGGTGCTGGACATCCCTGCTGCCGAGGTAGAACGCAACCTCCGCACCGCGGCACCCACCGTCCGCGACAGCGCGAAGCGCCTGATCGACGCCGCCATCGACGGCCGCCTCCGCCCCTGAGACCGGCCCGCCGGCCCGCGACGTGCCGCGGTCAGGCGGGTGACGGTGACCGACTGGTATGAAATCCTGGATGGATGACTGAGCATCAAGCCTCCGCCCCGCAGCCGCCCGAGCGGGAGGACGCGCCGCGCGCGGGTGGCCGCCCGGCTCGCCCGACTGGGCCCGGGACCGGCAGCGGTCTTCGCCGACGCCTGCCGCCTGCTCGACCACGACCTCCAGCTGGTCAGCCCACCGTGCGCATGATCGCCCTGCTCGCCGCTGTCGCCGTGGCGTCAGCTCCGGCCACAGGGTAGTCCTGCGGGGGTTGTGCCACGGGGTTACGCGCGGGAGGGGCTCACCGTGACCGGCGGCCGGTGTGGCGCCCTTGCCCGCGGTCGCCGGGAGGCACGATGATGTCGGTCGCTCACGCTCGTCCACCGAAATCTCGTCCGACGAAGAAGGTGCCGATCATGCGCAGGACTCTCCTGACGACCATCATCGCGGCTGCCGCCGCGCTCGGTTTCGCCGCCGCACCGGCGCAGGCGGCCACCGGCGACGTGACCAAGCCCTTCGCCATGACGTACGGCAACAGCCAGACGTCGGGCTCGATCCACTTCACGAGCGGCTACACGGCGTCCCTCAGCGGCGTCGTGCACGCGGCCAGCGGCCAGCGCGCTATCTGCGCCGACGCCTACAACGGCAGCGCGAAGGATCAAGGCTATTGCAGCCCCTGGGCATACGCCGGCGGCCCGGACCAGGTCCTCAACGAGCCGTTCTCCATCCCCCTCCCCGGCGGGGTCCAGCGGGTCGTCATCGAGATGATCGACGAGAACGGCAACATCGTGGCAAGCGAGTCCTGCACCCGCTCGGTCTGCACGCGCACGATCTGACTCGTGGTCGGCGACGACAGGCACGCGGCGGCCTCCAAGGCTACGCCCCCGGAGGCAAGGGCAAGACGGTCCCGGACGAGATCACAGAGCGGTGTGGGCTCAACGCCCGCGCAGACGAGTGACCGACCGGCGGGCCCGGCGGCAGTGGTCCGGGAAAACCTGCGGCGCGACGACCACGATGATGAGCAGACCGGGGCAACCGACGGAATTCGTTGACCAGCCGGTACGTGGCTTCCGTCGCGCTGGGTTCCCGCGCAGAGGCGCCCACGTTCCCGCCCATGAGCGTCGACGCCGACGTGAACGCACTCAGCACCGATGCGTCCGCCGAACCGGCTCGCGTTTCTTCACCTGGGGCGGCGCTCGCCGTCGGCGAGCAGGCTCCCGTGCTGGAGCTTGAGCCGATCGCCTACGTCAGGCACATCTCGGACGCCGAGCTGCTGACCGCCGACGTGCACGAGAGGCGGCGCGCGGCCGAGTGGTCGTGGGACATCTGGTGGCGGGTGTGCCTGGTCAAGGTCGGCAGCCACCGCACGGAGGAACTCGCTGCAGAGACGGCTGACCAGCACGTGGCCGTTTTCCACCTCACCCGGCCCGAGGTGCACGCCCTGCTGGCCGCCGTCGCAGCCGGACGGATCCCCATGCCCGAGCCGGTGGCCCGCACCCGCCGGGAGCGCTGGACGACGTACGCGGGTGGGCTCAGGCGGTGCCGCGAGACCACCCGAACCGAACGGCCAGCTAGGGGCGACGTCGCAGTCGGGGTGCCTCCTCTGGGGGCGGCTCTGGGTGGGTGGGCGGTCGGCCGGTGAAGCAGTGGCGGGTGTGAATCCCGTCGGGCGTCGTCAGGAGGTTTGACTGGCCATCGCTCCAGAGGGTGATCGTCGCTGGGTCGGGCGTCTCCTTCGAGGATGTCGGCCTGCGCTACCTGCTACGGATGGTGTCGTGGGGTCATGAGTACGCGGACCGGCCCTGGCATCCGTTCAGATGCGCCTGGCCTCACCGACCTGATCGGCGCATTCACCGAAGACGGGTGCCCTCGCGGGCAGCTGGTGCTCCATGAGCCCTGGCCGCGGCGATGGTCGACGACCTGGCAGTTCGACGGCGGCCAGGTCGTCTGGCCGGTTCGGGATCTGGGTTCGGTGCCGGTGCTGAGTTCGCAGCCACTTCGCCGGTTTACCTGGCGAGCCCGGCAGCGGCACCGGCCGGGGCTGGAGTTCCTGGTCTCCACCGGCCGCCAGTACGGCTTCGAGTCGCTGGAGGAACGGGATCTGCTGCTGGCGCTGGACTTCGTGCAGGTCCGGGAAGTGCTGCCGCAGCCCTTCCGGCTGGAGTTCGAGCACGCCGACGGCCACTCGGCGCACATGTCGGACTTCCTGGCGCTGATGCCGGACGGCATCTGGTTGTTCGATGTCCGCCCAGCAACCCTGGTCCGGTACGAGGACGCGGTGAAGCTCGCGGCGACGAGGGAGGTCGCGGCGGCCGCGGGCTGGCACTACAGCGTGGTCGGCGGCTGGCGTCGGCACGTCCAGTCGGTGCTGGACGCGTTGTCAGCCCGGCGCCGGCCGCGCAAGGGCCCGTTGGGCCTGCAGCCGCAGTTGCTGGCCGCCGTGGTCGAGAACGGCGAACGCCGGAACCAGATGCTCGCCGGCCAGGACCACGAACGCGAAGCAACCTGGCGCGAACGCCGAAGACCCACTCAAGGCCACCCACACCGAGACCCTCTCCCAGCGCAAGCGCGCATCGGTGAACTCCTCGGCGAGGTCCAGGACTTGCGGGCCCATCGGACCGAGTAGGCCATCCGGCGGATCACCACCGAGAACACCACGCTCAAGCAGCGCGTCCGCCAACTCACCACCGACAACCGCACCCTCGACGAGCAGCTCAAGGCCGCCCGTTCCAACCTTCGATTCCAAGACCGCCGCGTCGCCGACCTCGAAGCCCAGATCGCGGGCACCTGACAACCAGGTGGGTGCCGCTCAGTCCGGTCCGGTGACCCGGAGAAACCCGTGGTCACGGGACCGTTCCGTATGCCAGGCTCCGGCATATGGAGCCCCACAACGAGCAGGCCGCAGGCGAGGTCCTGCATCGCCGCGGCTGGCGCAAGGCATTCACCGTCCAAGAGATGGCCGACAAGTGGGCCTGGCTCGTGACCAGAGTCGAGGACGGTTACAGCGACTCAGTGGACGAATACACCAACGACCTCTACAGCCGGAACTGGCTGCACGAGGCGTGGCCGATCCTCACTGACCGCGTGATCGTCCTCTGGTCCCCGCAGATCAGAGCCCTCGACGACCGTTTCCGGGCCGTCACCGTCTTCGACGACGGCATCGCCTTGTCGCAGTTCCACCGGATCAGCGGATTCGACCCTATCGACATGTGGTGGTGGCGCCGCCACCCTCGTCTACTCGTCGACGAACTCGGCCGGTCGCTCCGCTCGGCGCGCGCCACCAACTGATCCTCGGCAGGACACTGCACGAGACCCCGCCGAGGCGTGTTCGCCTCCCGGATCACTCGGACGAGCGACAGCAACGGCCCTCGATGGGCAGGCGCCGTTTGATCAGCAGCCGGGACAAGGCATGTGGCGGCGGAGGTCATGTCGAAATGCGATCCTCCAGACCGTCGCCGTTGGCGCCCGACAGGTTCTCCGCCGTGTCCACGTCGAGGCCCACGGCCAGGGCTGTCACGTACTCCTGCTGCTCGCCGGTGAGACGGGCTGCAGGATCGTCGAAGAGTCGCAACAGCGCGGCCGCCACGATCGCCGGCACGGCGACTGCGATGGCATTGTGGAGCGCGTCCTCACGTGCCGCCATCGAGCCTTCGCCCTGATAGTGCGGCGCGATCTCGAGAGCTTCGTGGGCCCTCGCCGCGACGTCACGGTAGGCGAGCCGGTCAAGCGGATCCTGGTGGTCATCACCGAGCACCAGCAGCCGGGCTGAGGCAGTGGTCATGCCTGCTGTTCTACCGCAGCCCGGCCCGTCAGCTCGGGGGAACGACGTACTCAGTCCAGCGTGTTCAGCCGGCGATGAACATCGGTGGGCTTCACCGCAGGTGCAGGTGATACTGCTCGATCTGCTCCTGGGTGACCGCGATCCGGACGAACTCCACCTCGACACCGACCGCTTCGGCGAACGCGGTGACGTCCTCGGCGAGGGCGGCGAGCATGCCGGGCCGCCCAGGGTGACGCGCCTTACTTGACTTACTGCCGCCCGAGGCCCTGACCAGCGGGAACAGGCCGGAGCACCAGATAGGCGGAGGACACACCGGGACAGAGTGACGAACGGCTCGGGCCCGGCGGGCAGGTCCGGGGCGGTCATGATCCCGCCGGGCAGGTGTCGAGCATCTCGCCGAGCGCTGCCTTCTCCGGTTTGGTGACCGTCAGCTTGTAGAAGCTCTTCACGTCCGTCCAGGCCTTGGCGTAGCTGCACCAGGCCGACCGGGATGGTGGCTTCCACTGGTCCGGGGTCTGGTCGCCCTTGCTGCGGTTGGAGGCGGCGGAGACCGCGAGGAGCTGGGGCCTGGTGAGGCCGTTCGTTATCTCTGGCTGTCAATCTGATCTCGCAGGTCAGCAGGGAATAAGCTGTTCTGTCAGTGAGAGCGAGTGCCCGGGGTGCCGCAATGCCGATCCCCGGCGATCGGGAGAGGAGCACCAGAGGTGTGGGGACCACTCAGCGAGGATGTGCGTCGGACCTTGGAGCTGTTGTTGGCTGGGGATACTGATGTGGACCGGGCGTACCGGGCACAGATACCCCATGTGTGGATGAAGCCCGGATGTACATGCGGGTGTCCGACCGTGGACCTTCGAGTGGACCGGGACACCGTGGCGGCTGGGCCCGTGGTGGAGCGAAGTCCGGTCATGGCTGACGGAAACGTCCAGGGCGCCGATGGTCAGTACATCGGGGAGGCGATGATCTTCGCGTTCGGGGGGTACCTCTCGACCCTGGAGGTCTGCGTCTGGGAGAACCTGGGAGTCCTGGAGCTGCCACTCTGCGAATGGTTGAGCGTTTAGGGCCTTTCCTCCGGATCTGTCCGCAGAACGGGCAGGTTCGATATTGGGTGTGATCGGTGTCGAACGTCGTGCGAGCATCGCCGGATGACCGACGATGAGGAACTGTCCGTCGCCGATCCGGGAAATCGATGAGGACGAGGGGCGGCGGCTACTGCGGATTGTCCGCCGGGGCACCAGTTCGGTGGTGACCTGGCGGCGGGCCCAGATGGTGTTGCTCTCCGCCCAGCGCATGAACGTGGCGAAGATCGCCGAGGTGACGTTCACCAGCGCGGACCGCGTCCGGGACGTGATCCACAACTTCAATACGGACGGCTTCGACTCGCTCTACCCGAAGTACCGGGGCGGCCGGCCGAGGACCTTCACGCTGCCCGAACGTCGCGAGACCAAGAAGATCGCCAAATCGAAGCCGGCCGAGCACGGCCTGCCCTTCTCGACCTGGAGCCTGGCCAAACTGGCCGACTTCCTGGTCGCCGAGGGGGTGGTCGACGACATCAGCCACGAGGGCCTTCGCATCCTGCTCCGCGAGGAAGGCGTCTCCTTTCAACGCGTGAAGACCTGGAAGATCTCCCACGACCCCGACTACGCCACGAAGAAGGCCCACGTCGAGCACCTCTACGCGATCGCCGACGGTGAGGTCATACCCGAGGAGGGCGAGCCAGAAGTTGTCTACTGCATGGACGAGTTCGGGCCGCTCGACCTCCAGTCCCGCCCCGGCCGGAAGGGGCGGTGCGCGGCGGGCGGCACAAGGACCCCGACCGCGGGCCCCGGCCCGGGCGGCGGGCGACCTGCACCCGCCCGCACGGGGTCCGGCACCTGTTCGCCGTCAACGACCTCGGCAAGGACCAGCGCTACGGGCACATCAAGAAGACCAAGAACCGCTCCACGTTCCTGGAGTTCTGCCGCTACCTGCGCTCGCTGCACCCGATGGACGTGCGGATCGCGATCGTGGCCGACAACTACTCGCCGCACCTGACGACGAAGCGGTGCCAGCGGGTCGAAACGTGGGCGGCGGCGAACAACGTGGAGATCGCCTACACCCCCAGTGCCAGAGCAGGAGAGCGTCGTTTCACTGCTCGGCGGTGAGCGTGTTCCCTGGCAGGTGGCCCATGTGCGTCCGTTCTGTTCGGTACGTCGTCCGGGCCGGGATTGCGGCGGCCGGGGCACCGCCGCCGCACGGCCTGCTACCGGTCGGGGTGGTCGGCGGCCAGCAGGGCGATCTCGATGGCGAGGGCGCCCAGTTGCTCCTTGTCGGGCGGGTAGATGCCGCGCAGGGCGGCAAGGGTGGCGGCCCGGTCGGTGGCCGGGTTGATCGCGGCCGGGTCCTCCTCGTCGAGGAGGACCGAGAAGTCCGGGTAGCGGCCGACGCGGACGACCTCACAGGTGACCGGCCGGTCGTGGTCGGTGCGGAAGTCGATCCGGTCGCCGGGGCGGATCAGGTTCTTGGTCGGGCTGGCGGTGCGTACCTCAACGGTCTTGGTGCCGCTGGCGACCAGGGCGTGGTACTCGGGCAGGAGGTGCAGGTCGTGCGTCCTGGCCGGGCTGCGGTAGTCGGGCAGGGAGCGGCGG